>NZ_JBHVXJ010000053.1:0-1047 GCF_042881845.1 Streptomyces sp. NPDC058257 | reverse complement strand
ATCGCCCTATTCGGACTCGCTTTCGCTACGGCTTCCCCACACGGGTTAACCTCGCAACGCACCGCAAACTCGCAGGCTCATTCTTCAAAAGGCACGCAGTCACGACTGTATGTGCAAGCACATACAGCGACGCTCCCACGGCTTGTAGGCACACGGTTTCAGGTACTATTTCACTCCGCTCCCGCGGTACTTTTCACCATTCCCTCACGGTACTATCCGCTATCGGTCACCAGGGAATATTTAGGCTTAACGGGTGGTCCCGCCAGATTCACACGGGATTTCTCGGGCCCCGTGCTACTTGGGTGTCTCTCAAACGAGCCGTTGATGTTTCGACTACGGGGGTCTTACCCTCTACGCCGGACCTTTCGCATGTCCTTCGCCTACATCAACGGTTTCTGACTCGCCTCACAGCCGGCAGACTGTGAAAGAGAGATCCCACAACCCCGCACACGCAACCCCTGCCGGGTCTCACACGTATACGGTTTGGCCTCATCCGGTTTCGCTCGCCACTACTCCCGGAATCACGGTTGTTTTCTCTTCCTGCGGGTACTGAGATGTTTCACTTCCCCGCGTTCCCTCCACACTGCCTATGTGTTCAGCAGCGGGTGACAGCCCATGACGACTGCCGGGTTTCCCCATTCGGAAACCCCCGGATCAAAGCCTGGTTGACGACTCCCCGGGGACTATCGTGGCCTCCCACGTCCTTCATCGGTTCCTGGTGCCAAGGCATCCACCGTGCGCCCTTAAAAACTTGGCCACAGATGCTCGCGTCCACTGTGCAGTTCTCAAACAACGACCAACCACCCGTCACACACCCAACTGGATGCTTTACCGGGGTCGGCAGTGAAGGCAGCCTGACGGCCATACCCTCAGATACCCAACAGCGTGCCCGGCCCGACCAATCAAGACTCTGTTTTCCACGCCGAAGCAGTACTTACAGGTCCAACTGATCGTGCCGAATAGTCAACGTTCCACCCATGAGCAACCACCGTCGAACATTTGCCGACGTAGTGGCCTCTG
Source organism: Streptomyces sp. NPDC058257 (assembly GCF_042881845.1). Taxonomy (NCBI): domain Bacteria; kingdom Bacillati; phylum Actinomycetota; class Actinomycetes; order Kitasatosporales; family Streptomycetaceae; genus Streptomyces; species Streptomyces sp. NPDC058257. The sequence continues at coordinate 27 of NZ_JBHVXJ010000053.1, read as the reverse complement.
ACCAGCCGAAGCCGGTAAGAAGTGCTC
>NZ_JBHVXJ010000052.1:0-1391 GCF_042881845.1 Streptomyces sp. NPDC058257 | reverse complement strand
CCGCGCAGGCCGCCCGCACCCCCGACGCGATCGCCGTCACCGGCGAAGAGGGCCAGCTGACCTACCGGGAACTGGACGAAGCCGCCAACCAGCTCGCCCACCACCTGCGCAACCACGGCATCGGCGTCGAGGACGTCGTCGGCCTCTGCCTGCACCGCAGCCTGGACCTGATCATCTGCCTGGTCGGGACACTGAAAGCAGGCGCCGCCTACCTGCCCCTGGACCCCGACTACCCCCCCGCCCGCCTGACCCGCATGGCCACCACCTCACACACCGCCGTGATCCTCACCCACACAGCCACCCGCGAGACAGCCGCAGACCTCGACCTGCCAGCGAGCACCCGCCTGCTGGACCTGGACACCGAACGGCCGGCGATCACCACCCGCCCCACCACCGCACCAGCCCTGGACATGCATCCCGACAACGCCGCCTACATCCTCTACACCTCAGGCTCCACCGGCCTGCCCAAGGGCGCCGTCAACACCCACGCCGCCTTCACCAACCGCATCGCCTGGATGCAAAACACCTACCCCCTCACCCCCACCGACCGCGTCCTGTTCAAAACCCCCATCGGCTTCGACGTCAACGGATGGGAATGGACCTGGCCCCTGACCACCGGCGCCCGCATCCACCTCACCCCACCCGGCACACACCGCGACCCCCACCAACTCGCCCACCTCATCCAGACCCACCACATCACCACCGCCCACTTCGTCCCCTCCATGCTCCGCTACTTCCTCGACAACCCCACCACCCAAAACTGCACCACCCTGCGCCACCTCATCGTCTCCGGCGAAGAACTCACCCCCCACCTCACCCACACCCACCACCAAACCCTCCCCACCACCCAACTCCACAACCTCTACGGCCCCACCGAAGCCGCCATCGACGTCACCGCCCACACCACCCAACCCCCCACCCCGACCACCACCCGCATCCCCATCGGCACCCCCATCAACGCCACCCACATCCACATCCTCGACCCCCACCACCAACCCACCCCCATCAACGTCACCGGCACCCTCCACATCGCCGGCACCCCCCTCGCCCGCGGCTACCACCACCAACCCGCCCTCACCGCAGAACGCTTCACCCCCCACCCCACCCAACCCGGACAACGCCTCTACAACACCGGCGACCTCGCCCACTACAACCCCGACGGCACCATCACCTACCTCGGCCGCACCGACCACCAGATCAAAATCCGCGGCCAACGCATCGAACCCGCAGAAATCGACACCGCCCTCCAAACCCACCCCCACATCACCCACACCATCACCACCACCCACACCACCACCGACGGACACACCCACCTCGCCACCTACTACACCACCAACACCCCCACACCCCCCACCCCCACCCAACTCCGCACCCACCTCACCCACCACCTC
>NZ_JBHVXJ010000050.1:0-1667 GCF_042881845.1 Streptomyces sp. NPDC058257 | reverse complement strand
GTTGATCGGAGGGTCACCCACATCATGATCATCAATGAGCCCGTCCAGGACACCTTCGAGGACACCCCCGCCAAGGACCGCGACCCCGAATGGTTCAAACGCGCCGTCTTCTACGAAGTCCTGGTCCGCTCCTTCCAGGACAGCAACGGCGACGGCATCGGCGACCTCAAAGGCATCACCGCCAAACTCGACTACCTCCAATGGCTCGGCGTCGACTGCCTCTGGCTGCCCCCCTTCTTCAAATCCCCCCTCCGCGACGGCGGCTACGACGTCGCCGACTACACCGCCGTACTCCCCGAATTCGGAGACCTCGCCGACTTCGTCGAATTCGTCGACTCCGCCCACCAACGCGGCATGCGCGTCATCATCGACTTCGTCATGAACCACACCAGCGACCAACACCCCTGGTTCCACGAATCACGCACCGACCCCGCCGGACCCTACGGCGACTACTACGTCTGGGCCGACGACGACAAGCAATACCAAGACGCCCGCATCATCTTCATCGACACCGAAGCCTCCAACTGGACCTACGACCCCATCCGCCAGCAATACTTCTTCCACCGCTTCTTCTCCCACCAACCCGACCTCAACTACGAAAACCCCGCCGTCCAGGAAGAAATCATCTCCGCCCTGCGCTTCTGGCTCGACCTCGGCATCGACGGCTTCCGCCTCGACGCCGTCCCCTACCTCTTCGCCGAAGAAGGCACCAACTGCGAAAACCTCCCCCGCTCCCACAACCTCCTCAAACGCGTCCGCACCGAAATCGACACCCACTACCCCGACACCGTCCTGCTCGCCGAAGCCAACCAATGGCCCGAAGACGTCGTCGACTACTTCGGCGACTTCACCGACGGCGGCGACGAATGCCACATGGCCTTCCACTTCCCCGTCATGCCCCGCATCTTCATGGCCGTACGCCGCGAATCCCGCTACCCCGTCTCCGAAATCCTCGCCAAAACCCCCGCCATCCCCGCCGGCTGCCAATGGGGCATCTTCCTGCGCAACCACGACGAACTCACCCTCGAAATGGTCACCGACGAAGAACGCGACTACATGTACGCGGAATACGCCAAAGACCCCCGCATGCGCGCCAACATCGGCATCCGCCGCCGCCTCGCCCCCCTCCTGGACAACGACCGCAACCAGATCGAACTCTTCACCGCACTCCTGCTCTCCCTCCCCGGCTCACCGATCCTCTACTACGGCGACGAAATCGGCATGGGCGACAACATCTGGCTCGGCGACCGCGACGCCGTCCGCACCCCCATGCAATGGACCCCCGACCGCAACGCCGGCTTCTCCTCCTGCGACCCCGGACGCCTCTACCTCCCCACGATCATGGACCCCGTCTACGGCTACCAGGTCACCAACGTCGAAGCCTCCATGTCATCCCCCTCCTCCCTCCTGCACTGGACCCGCAGGATGATCGAAATCCGCAAACAGAACCCCGCCTTCGGCCTCGGCTCCTACACCGAACTCCCCTCCTCCAACCCCGCCGTCATCGCCTTCCTGCGCGAGTACAAGGACGACCTCGTCCTCTGCGTCCACAACTTCTCCCGCTTCGCCCAGCCCACCGAACTCGACCTCCAGACCTTCAACGGCCGCCACCCGGTCGAACTGATCGGCGGAGTACGGTTCCCGGCCATCGGCGAACTGCCCTACCT
>NZ_JBHVXJ010000049.1:0-1704 GCF_042881845.1 Streptomyces sp. NPDC058257 | reverse complement strand
GGCTCTGTCGCTGATTTGGGGGTTCTCCGGGCTGCGGACGGATGGGCATCACCTGTGTGTGATGGATGCGGTAAGCGTCGCTGATGTACTTCTGCCGGGCATCGGGGTGAAGTTCGAGAAGGTGGTCCTCGGGGAATCCGAGGTCCGGCTTGTCGTACGGTCTCCGGCGTGCTCGACGGCCTGCCCGGGGTGTGGGCGGAGATCTTCACGGGTGCACTGCTACTACCAGCGGGCTCTCGCAGACCGCCCTGTCGCCGGCCACAGAGTGCTGGTCGATCTGCGGGCACGTCGTCTCGTGTGCCACAACGACCGTTGCGGCCGCAGAACGTTTGCCGAGCAGGTCCCGGCCCTGACCCGTCGATATGCACGTCGCACGAACGCCCTCACTGCTCAGCTCACCGACATCGCCCTGTTTCTGGGCGGACGTCCAGGAACACGTCTGTCCCGACGAATGGCCATCACCACCAGCAAAGATTCACTCCTCCGTCTCATTCGTGCACTTCCCGAACCTCTGCATCGGACCGTTCCGTGCCTGGGCGTTGACGAGTTCGCCATACGCCGCGGTCACACCTACGCGACGATCCTGATCGACATGCATACACACCGCCCCGTTGATGTCCTCGTAGACCGCGCCGCGAACACTCTCGCTGCCTGGCTGCGCGGCCACCCCGAGGTGCGGACCGTCTGCCGCGACCGCGCCGGCACCTTTCGGGACGGCACCTGCGCGGGCGCCCCACAAGCCCGGCAAGTGGCCGACGCCTGGCACTTGCTGCACAACCTGGCCGAGGCCGTCGAACGCATCGTCGGCCGACACCGCGTCGAACTGCGCGAACCCTTGACAGCCCGATCCAGTCAGGGCGACACGTTCGTGCCCCCGGTCGCCGCCTCGCGCGAACTGGACATCCACGGACGCATCCGCCCCTTGGTCACCCGCACCCGCGAACGCCACCAGCAGATCCACGAGCGCATCCAGCGCGGCGACAGCCTGCGGGCCATCGCCCGTGAACTCCACCTCAGCCGCGGCACCGTGCTCCGCTTCGCCCGCGCCACCGAGGTGGAAGAACTCCTCGCCGCAGCCACCCAGCGACCCAGCACAATCGACGACTACCGTATTTACCTGCACCACCGCTGGATGGAAGGCTGCACCAACGCCGCCGCACTGACACGGGAGATCCAGCAGCTGGGCTACCGCGGCAACGTCAACTCTGTCCGCCGCCACCTGCGGCCCTACCGGACCGGGGCGATTCCCACAGACGCCCCGCTGCCACATCTGACCGTCCGACGCGTCACCAACTGGATCATGCGACGGCCCGAGCATCTCACCGACGCCGAGCGCAAGTGTCTCGACGAACTGTGTGAACGCAGCCCCGCTCTGGGCACGACCGCCCAGTACGCGCGCCGCCTGGCCACGATGGTGCGCGAACACCGCAACGAGCACCTGGCCCTCGACGTCTGGCTTGCCGACGTCCGCCTCGACGGACAGCGAGAACTCCGCACCCTGGCCGCTGGGATACGGCGCGACCGGGCAGCCGTCCTCGCGGCCCTGACCACCACCCTCACCTCCGGAGCGGTCGAGGGCAACGTCACCAGAATCAAGCTGCTGAAGAGACAGATGTACGGCCGGGCCAACTTCGATCTCCTACGACGCCGCATCCTCCTCTCGCCGTGATCCACCAGTCGCACCCCCAAATCAGCGACAGAGCC
>NZ_JBHVXJ010000048.1:0-5739 GCF_042881845.1 Streptomyces sp. NPDC058257 | reverse complement strand
ACACCACACGGAGCAGGCCCGGACTGCGGTCGGTCCGGGCCTGCTCCGTGTGGTGTGCCGGCGGAAGGTACTGGAGAGACTGCCCGTGTGACGGTGGTGGCCCCGGGCCAGATGCGTCTGGGGCCGCCGCCGTCATGCAGACGCTCAGCGGTGAACCGTGTCGCGCCGAAGGCGCACACCCGCACGGCCGGGATTACGAACGGGTTCTTGTTTTTTATCTACCAGGATCTACCGGGTCTGCCGATGGCCTTGAGGGTCTCGGGGCGTTTGACGGTTTTGCCGACGTTGTAGCGGGTGGCAGGCTGCCGGTTCTTCGAGCCGAGGGGGCGTCCAGGACCGGTTCCGGTCGGTTGAGGAACACGGGCCGGGCAGAGCAGGTGAGCGCGGATGTTCCTGAACCCCCGGCGGACTCGGGCCGGGGTGAGGTGTTCGGGCTTGCTCGGCTTCTCCCAGGGCCGGCGGAGGTCGGTGGCCAGCGGGCGGGCGAGGCGGAGCTGGGTGTGGGCGACGACCAGGAGCCATGTCCATCGGTCCGCCGCCTCAGGAGTACGGACTTTCGGAGTGGTCCAGCCCAGCGTCTGCTTTCCGAACCGGAAAGTGTGCTCCAGATCGAATCTCCTGAGGAACACCTGCCACCAGAGGTCGACGTCCGCCGGGGCGGCGCCGGTCTTCGAGCACCACAGCCAAACCGGCGGGGCTCCCCGGTCTTTCGAGAGATGCTCGACTTCGAGGCGGACCAGGGTGCCCTCGACGAGGGGGAGTTCACCATCGTGCTCCAGCCAGGCTGAGCGGTGGGTCAGTCTCGAGTGAACTCGGTCCCATGCCTGGGCTTCGGCCTTGCCGTAGTTCACGGTGTCGGTGGCTGTGACGATGGCAGCCTCGGGCCATGTCTCCGGCTTGGCGAAGCGGAACTCGGGCCCGTGTTTGGGCGGGCGTCCGCCCTTGAGGTCGTAGACGCGGGGTGGCTTCGGCAGGCGCATCACTCGGTCGGAGCGGATCCGTCCGACCAGCTCGACGGGAAGATCCCGCAGTAGCCAGGCCAGGCGGGTGACGTCATAGCCGGCGTCCATGACGATCGTAATGTCCGGATCTGCGGACTGCCATTGGCCGGCCGCGGTGAGCCGCTCGACCACGGCCCTCACCTGGTCGGCGGTGACCGCGGTCGCGTCTTCCGCGGGTCCGAGCCGGACCGCGTCCAAGAGGCCGGTCCACGATGTGGCCCCGGGCTCCAGGACGGCGACGAAAGAGTACGGCCAGCCCGGGATGAACTGGGAGGCGGACTTTGCCCGCCCGTAGACATGGCAGAACAGCCTGTCCGCCGAGCACGGCGCGTCCGACCGCAGCCATGGCGACACGTCGACCGCCAGCACCAGGCGCCGCCCCGCGAACCGGGGCAGCGGTAGCCCGGCCAGCAGGGTCCGCAGTCGCTCGACGTCGATTCCACCACGGTTGAGGGCTCCGTATAACGCTCCGTGCCCGCGGCGGTGTTCGGGCACCAGCGTCAGGTCCACCGGCGAGACCACCGGACCGTCCACGCACAGCAGCGCATCGGTGAGCTCGAACAGCTCATCCCGTCGGCCGGACAAGCACGCGTAGAACTCACCACGGAAGCCTGACGCTTCCGCAAACGCCTCTCTCCGCACGACATCAGCCAGCAGACTCACTCTCACGGCCTTCGTCTCGGTCATGTGCACCCTGGTCGGAGCACATGGTCAGACGACGGCCGCCTCCATGTCCGGCGAACCCTCAGGTGAGCGCCCCAGTTCGAGACACCGTTCGAGACCGGACATAAAGATCAAGCTCAGTGCCCGTGAACAAACTGATCGTTAGGGGTGCTTGGTGGTGGAGCGGGCCAGCCTTCGCGACATCAACATGATCATGGACCACTTGGCCATGGCTTCGTGGTGTTCGGGTAAGCGTTCGTAGTCGCGGACGCAGCGGCGCAAAGCCCCTATCGGGACACGCGCACCGGGTCGGCGGCAGCAGGCGCCGCTAGTAGTCGAACTTCTCGAACCGCAGGTATTCTCCTGCCGTCCATTCCAGGACCGACCTCCTCAGGCCGGAACCTGTACACACATAGAACCGCCGCCGACCCGCTGTGGTCTTGGTCAGAACGTCGTTCTTCTGGATGCGTCGGGTGCGTACCACTGTGCCGAGCCGGCGGATCCTGTCGATTTCTGCGTTTTGTTTCCCGTCGACCGATCGGGTCACGAACAGCTCCGTTACCGCTCCCAGACCGTCGACTTTTTCCAGGACGTCGACTGCTAGCGGCAGGTCATCCGCTTTCAGGCTCCAGAGGATTCTCATCCTCCGGCCGGAATCCAGCACGGGCTGCGCCTGCGCCATGAGAGGTGTGATTCCTACTCCAGCAGCCACCACGATGATGTCGTCATCGGTGCGCGACCCGTTGGCTACCTCGGCGTATCTCACCTCTTCTTCGCCACCGAAGCCCAAAATGGTGGCGGAAAGCGGTGCACCGGGATTCCATTTGGCCAGGAGTGACGTGACTGGCCCGTTCCTCCGGACAGTGACGTCGAATTCGACCTCGCTCAGCGGCCCACGGTGTTCCGTTCCTGCGGTGCATTCTTCAAGGGCTTCAAGTGCTTCACGGGTGGCAAGCGCTGGGCTCGAAATGGTGAAGGTCCTGATGTAATCGTCGTTGAGTGACCGGGGGTCGTGGTCGCGCATGTGTGACCATCCGCGATCGAGCGTGGCGGAGAAGTCAAGGGTGACGTGTTGCCCTGCGCGCCATGGTTCGAGCTGCTGGAACTCTGCGTTCGACTGTGGGGTGGACAGATCGGGGGCGAGTCGGAAGGTGTATCGCGAGATCGTCGGCGTCAGATGGTGTGCGCGGATCAATGTCGCCGTCGCTTTCCCCACCGGTCGGCCGTCCGCGTCGACGTTGTCGGTTGAACCAGACTCCGCTCCGCTGATTTCGTGAGCCAACCTGCGTACCGGCGGGTTGTAGGGCGACTGGTCCAGCAGTTGCCCACGGAACGGCAGCCCGTCCTTCACGAATCGAGCTGCCTCCACCCGCACGCGGACAGCGAGCTTGCTGTGCGGGATCATGGATGTGGCGTCCGCGCGGGCCAAGATCTCTGCCCGTCCTGTCAGGTAGAGGACGTCGCCGGTTTCGAAGTCGGGAAAGGTAATTCCCACGACAGGGTCGGACTTGATGTTTCCCAATGTCTGGAAGAGGCGATTCCCTGAATACTCGGGATACACCAGGACGACACCGTCTGTGTCGGAGTTCGTGTGTACTCGCACGAACCCGGGAGCCCCGCCTCGGTTGTTGGTGTCCATGCTCTCAGCGCCGTGCCTGCTTGAGATGAAAAACAGGTCGGATTTGGCGATGAGTTGCACCGCCTCGGGCGGCAGTGGGAGCCGGTCGCTGACCAGGTGAGGAGATGCCTCATGAGGCTGGACTGTTTTCCTGTTGAGGTATTTCGGGCAGTTCCCCAGCGTCTCGTCCACGGCGAGGGCGACCTGCACTTCCACAGGCCCCCTGCCCCTCCAGGCCACCGTATTTTTCTCCGACGGCCTGGCTAGAACAGCTCCGCCGAGCACCCTCCCGGCAATCTTGACCCGTGTCCTGGTTTCCAGGTCGATCACCAGGCCGGCGGCCAGCCTTCCCCCGTCCTCGTGCCTGACGAGGATCCCGTCGCGGTCGTGCCCTTCCTCGTCCCTGTCCTGCTCCTCGCTGTTTGCTCGGTGCATGTGGCCGTCATCGTCGGAGAAAAGCGCCTCCAGTGTCGGGTCATATCCGAGCGTGCCCGCACTTTGTCCCCCGGGCTGGTGTGCGACGTGAGCCAGCGAAGTCACCTTCAACACGCCTCTGGCCAAGGGAAGCGTGGTACCAGGTTGCCCGCCGAGCACTGTTGTCCATACGCGGCCGTTCCGGTCGACCGCCCCCAGTGCGATGAGAGGGCTCTGCGTCATCCAGGGCACGTACTCCACGGGCAGCCCGGGAGCTGTGGGATTGGATTCGTACGGCACCTCGAGAAGCCGGTGTATGGCTTCCTCACCCTCGTGCCACTGGGGCCGCGAGTGCGAAAGATTCGTCGTCATAGGCTCTTCTCCTCCCACGGTGGTGCTGCGAGAACCGCACGGTTATTCAGCGTCGAGAGCAGCTGTGCGGGGTTCCGGCCTGCCCGGGATCGCCGAAAGCACGGCCGCGCCAGCGCACAGAAGGGCGGTCCAGGCCAGTGTCGCGGCGGTGGCCATACCCACTCCAGGGATCGAACCGACCAGTACCATCTGAGGCTAGCACGACGATCGAACCGATTGGTACCATCACCTCATGCCTGTTGCCAAAGGTTCGACCATCGATCCCGAGCGAACCCGCGCCACGATCGTGCACGCGGCCACCCAGGTGCTGTACGAGCGAGGGCTGGACGGCATCGGGGTGGCGGAGCTCTGCGCACGTCTTGGCGTGTCCAAGGAGACGCTCTACCGGCACTTCGGCACCAAGGACGGGCTGGTGCACGCGGTGCTCGACACGCGAAGCGACCGGGTCATCCACTGGCTGACGGATACGGTCTCATCGAGCGGAGACCGTCCTGCCGACCAGCTCACGGCCCTGTTCCGGGCTCTTCAGGGATGGTACGACGGTCCTGAATTCCGCGGCTGCGCGTTGATCAACGCTGCCACGCAGCACCACACGGACGCCGTCCGCGCCATCGCCGCGCGCCACGTCGAGCGTTACCTCGAGCTGCTCATCGGCATCGCCGAGGGAGCCGGCGCCGACGATCCGTACCGCCTCGCGCTGCAACTGCTCATTCTTGCGGAGGGTGCCACCGTCGTGGCCGACCATCACAGCTCCGCGCGGGCGGGTGAGCTGGCTTGCCAGGCCGCCCTGGCTCTCCTCGCCGCGGCGGAGCGATCCTGACCGGTTCCGCAGGTCGAACCCGGGCGAGGAAGTCGCTGCGCCCCCTGTAAGGGGGCGCAGCTGGGTGCATTCGAGGGTCTTCAGCCTTCGGGTGCCGTCATGCGGCCGGAGGCGGACTCAGCGGGCGTTGCGGAAGATGACGCCGAGGGTGTTGCGGTGTCCAGAAGCGACGGCGTTGGTGCCCTGCCGCATGGGGTGGCGACGGAAACCGTTCTTGCCGCGGACCGGGCGGTGGTGGACGGGGAAGATCATCCCCTGACCGAGCTCAGGTTTGACGACGATGGCGCGGGATTGAAGGCAGGGCCGCTGCTCGACGAAGACCTTCTCGCCGCCCGTGAGGTCCTCCCCGGGCTGGTTGAGCATGATGGCGATCTGCAGCGGGAAGACGCTGTCGCCGTAGATGACTCGGTGCAGGCAGGGGTAATCGCCTTCGCCGTACTGCAGGATCAACGGGGTGGGCCGCTTCTGTCCGTTGTCCGCGCACTCGGCGATCAGCTCGCTTAGCGTTGCGGGGAAGGACCGTTCGTTTAGTTGCGGCGCCCACTGGTTGGCCATCCACGGCATCGGCAGATACAACTGCTCCCTCAGATATTGCACCAGGGCTACGGCGGTCGGCTCGGCGTAGTACTCGTAGGTACCGCGACCGAACTGATAGCGCTGCATCACCACGGTCGAGCGGAACAGCCCAGGGTCGTCGAACGTGTCGATAATCTCCGCTGGCTATGAAGGTGAGTTGGGGCTCTGGTCCACTATGTGGGCTCTGTCGCTGATTTGGGGGTGCGACTGGTGGATCACGGCGAGAGGAGGATGCGGCGTCGTAGGAGATCGAAGTTGGCCCGGCCGTACATCTG
>NZ_JBHVXJ010000047.1:0-6548 GCF_042881845.1 Streptomyces sp. NPDC058257 | reverse complement strand
GTTGTGGGTTTGTGGAGGAGCTGACGTTGGAGGCTCCGCTGGTTCTGCCTGTGCAGGGTGGTGTGCAGCTCCAGGTCACCGTGGGCGCCGAGGACAAGACCGGCCGCCGGACCCTCGCCCTGCACTCGCGTGAGGAGCAGGCGGGGCACGCAGGCGTCGGCGGGTGGATCTCGCACGCCAGTGGCGTGCTGGCCGTCGGGGAGCAGCGGCAGGAGGAGTTCGGGCTCGCCGAGTGGCCGCCGCCGGGGGCCACCGAGGTGGACATCGACGGCCTGTACCGGCACCTGGCCGACCTGGGCTTCTCCTATGGGGAGGCGTTCCGGGGGCTGCGGGCCGCCTGGCGGCGCGAGGGAGAGGTCTTCGCGGAGGTGGCGCTGCCGGAGGAACAGCGGGAGAGTGCGGACTCGTTCCGGCTGCACCCGGCGCTTCTCGACGCCGCCTTGCACGTCCTGGGGCTTGGTGTGCTTCGCGGAGAGGAGAGCGGGGCTCAGTTGCCGTTCGTCTGGACCGGGGTCTCGCTGCGGGCCACGGGCGCCGCGTCGCTGCGGGTCCGGCTCACCCCGGAAGGCAAGGACGGTGTGGCACTCGCCGTCGCGGACAGTCTGGGCGAACCGGTCGCCACCGTGGACTCGCTGGTGTTCAGGCCGGTCGCACCGGAGCAGCTCGGCGGCCAGTCGATCGCCGATGACTCGTTGTTCCGAGTCGAGTGGATCGAGCGTCCCCAACTGTCGGAGAGCTCCGGGGGAGTGGGCGGGAAGCCGACAGGTGTGGAGGTGCTGTCGGTGGCCGGTGGTGGTGCCGATGGCCTCGCACGACCGGAAGCGTCGATGGTCTCCGTGACGCTGGCTGAAGTCCTTCGCTCGGTGCAGGAGTTCCTGTCCGATGAGCGGCGTGAGGCGTCGCGGCTCGCTGTGGTGACGCGGGGTGCGGTGGCCACGGCCGATGGTGCGGCGGTGGATCCGGTAGGTGCGGCCGTCTGGGGTCTGGTGCGTTCGGCGCGGTCCGAGCACCCGGGCCGGTTTGTGCTGGTCGACGTGGACCCGGACGCCGCTGAGACAGACGTGAACGACGCGGTGATTGCCGGGGTGTTGGCATCCGGTGAGCCGGAGGTCGCGGTGCGGGAGGATGCGGTGTGGGTGCCGCGTCTGGCCCGGGTCGCATCGCCGGACGCTGAGGCGGAAGTCAGCTGGGGCGAGGGTACGGTCCTGGTGACCGGTGCCCTGGGTGGCCTGGGGCGAATCGTGAGTCGGCATCTGGCCGAGCGTCATGGTGTACGGGATCTGCTGCTCGCATCGCGACGTGGTGAGCAGTCACCCGGTGCGGACGAACTCCGTACGGAGATCGAGAAGCTGGGTACCGGGGTGCGTATCGCGGCGTGCGATGCCGCCGATCGCGAGGCGCTGGCCTCCCTCCTCGCGGAGGTCGGCTCGGATCTGACGGCGGTCGTGCACGTGGCGGGTGTCCTGGACGATGGTGTGGTCACCTCGCTCACGTCTGAGCGGCTCGACACGGTCCTGCGTCCGAAGGTCGACGCGGCCCTCAATCTCCATGAGCTGACGTCCGGACTCGATCTCTCCGCCTTCGTCCTCTTCTCCTCCGCAGCCGGAGTCTTCGGCGGCGCGGGGCAGGCCAACTACGCGGCGGCCAACGCGTTCCTGGACGCCTTGGCGCAGCACCGCAAGGCGCAGGGCCTTCCCGCGACCTCGCTCGCCTGGGGCCTGTGGGCACAGGAGAGTGACATGACCGGGAAGCTCAACGCCGGGGACCTGGGCCGGATGGCCAGGGGCGGGGTCGCGCCGCTCACGTCGGAGGAGGGGCTCGCCCTCCTCGACACCGCGATCGGCGTCCCCGATGCCGCTCTCGTACCGCTGCGCCTCGACCTCGCGTCCTTGCGGGCGAACTCCGCGTCCGGATCTGTATCCGGGGCCGATGCCGTCCCCGCGCTGCTGAGGGGCCTGGTCCGCGTACCGCTGCGGCGGTCCGTCGCAGGTGCGGCGGCCGAGGTGGCGGCGTCCGGAGAGGCACCGCTGCTCGGTCAGTTGGCGGGGCTCGACGCTGCGGGGCGGGACAAGGTTCTGACGGAACTGGTCTGCACACACGTGGCCGCAGTCCTGGGCTACGAGTCCGCGGCATCGGTGGACGCCACGCGGGCCTTCCGTGAGCTGGGCTTCGACTCCCTCACCGCCGTCGAGCTGCGCAACGAGGTGAACGGCGCCACCGGGCTCCGTCTCCCCGCGACCCTGATCTTCGACTACCCCACCCCGGCGGCGCTCGCGGCCCACCTGGCCACCGCGCTGCCGCTCGGCGACGGGCGGCAGGGCGGCGGGGTCTCCGTACTCGACGAGCTGGAGCGGCTCGAGTCGGCCCTGGCGACGATGGAGACGGGGAGCACGGACAGCATCGTCCACTCGAAGATCACGATCCGCCTCCAGACGCTCCTTTCGCGCTGGAGTACCCCACAGGGCCAGGGCCTGACCGACCAGGACGCGGCAGGCGGCCTGGACGAGACGGACGACTTGGACTCCATCTCCGACGAGGACCTCTTCGACGCCCTCGACGACGAGCTCGGAACGGCCTGACGTGCCCGAAACGCCTGAACCAACTGATACATCGCAGAACTCGACGAACACACAGAACACGACAAACGCGCAAAGCGCGACGAACACGCAAGACACGAAGCACACGCAAGACACGACGCAAACAGAGCTCGCGAAGAACGTGAAGAACACGAGGGGCGGACGAGAAATGTCGAACGAGGAGAAGCTTCGGGATTATCTCAAGCGGACGACCTCCGACCTGCGTCAAGCTCGTCGTCGTCTGCGTGAGGTGGAGGAGCGGGACCAGGAGCCCATCGCCATCGTCGCGATGAGCTGCCGCTACCCCGGCGGCGTCCGCAACCCGGAAGAGCTGTGGCGGCTCGTCACCGACGGTACCGACGCCCTGACGCCGTTCCCCACCAACCGTGGCTGGGACCCGGACGCGCTCTACGACCCGGACCCCGACAACTCCGGTACGAGCTATGCCCGCGAGGGCGGATTCCTGCACGAGGCGGACCAGTTCGACGCCGGGTTCTTCGGAATCTCACCGCGTGAGGCGCTTGCCACCGACCCGCAGCAGCGGCTCCTCCTGGAGTCTTCCTGGGAGCTCTTCGAGCGGGCCGGCATCGACCCCGGCACGCTGCGCGGCAGCCGCACCGGCGTCTTCGCGGGCGTCATGTACCACGACTACGCTTCTCGTCTGCACTCCGTGCCCGAGGACGTCGAGGGCTACCTCGGCACCGGCGCGTCCAGCAGCATCGTCTCCGGCCGGGTCGCCTACACCTTCGGGCTCGAAGGCCCTGCCGTCACCATCGACACGGCGTGCTCCTCCTCCCTCGTCGCGCTGCACCTCGCCTCGCAGGCGCTGCGCCAGGGCGAGTGCACGATGGCTCTCGCGGGCGGTGTGACCGTGATGTTCACGCCCGGCACCTTCGTCGACTTCAGCAAGCAGCGCGGCCTCGCGTCGGACGGCCGTTGCAAGCCGTACGCGGAGGCCGCCGACGGCACCGGCTGGGGCGAGGGCGTCGGCCTTCTCCTCCTTGAGCGCCTCTCGGACGCGCGCCGCAACGGCCACCAGGTCCTCGCGGTGGTCCGTGGCTCGGCGGTGAACCAGGACGGTGCGAGCAACGGCCTCACCGCGCCCAACGGACCCTCCCAGCAGCGCGTCATCCTCCAGGCCCTCGCCAACTCCCGCCTGGCACCGGAGGAAATCGACGTCGTGGAGGGCCACGGCACCGGCACGACCCTCGGCGACCCCATCGAGGCCCAGGCCCTCATCGCCACGTACGGGCAGGACCGCCCGGAGGATCGGCCGCTGTGGCTCGGTTCGGTGAAGTCCAACATCGGTCACACGCAGGCCGCCGCCGGTGTCGCCGGTGTCATCAAGATGGTCATGGCCATGCGTGAGGGAGTGCTGCCGCAGACCCTGCACGTCGACCGGCCGAGCACCCATGTGGACTGGACGGCAGGGGCCGTCGAACTGCTGACGGAGGCACGCGACTGGCCCGAGCAGGAGGGTGACGCCGCCGCTCCGCGCCGGGCCGGTGTGTCGTCGTTCGGCGTGAGCGGTACCAATGCCCATGTGATCGTGGAGCAGGCGCCGGTAGCCGAGGCGGCCGAGCAACCCGCTGAGGCGGCGGCGCCGGTCGAGGCCGTCTCGTCTTCGACGGTGGTGCCGTGGGTGGTGTCGGGCAAGAGCGCCGACGCACTGCGGGCGCAGACGGCTCGGCTGCGCGAGTTCGTGCTCGCTGAGGGCGAGTTGGATCCGGTGGACGTGGGTTGGTCGCTCCTGAGCGCACGGGCGGTGCACGAGCACCGGACTGTGGTGTTCGGGCGGGATCGGGGCGAGTTCCTGGGTGGCCTTGAGAGCGGGATTTCGGGTTCGGTGGTCGAGGGTCGCCTGGGTGTCGTGTTCACGGGTCAGGGCAGTCAGCGGGTGGGGATGGGCCGTGAGTTGTATGAGGCTTTCCCGGTGTTCGCGAAGGCCTTGGACGAGGTGTGCGGTCATCTCGACGGGCTTCTTGAGCGGCCGTTGAAGGAGGTCATGTTCGGCGATGATGCTGAGCTGCTGTCCGGGACGGGGTATGCGCAGCCTGCGTTGTTCGCGGTTGAGGTGGCTCTTTACCGTCTGGCTGAGTCGTTTGGTGTGCGGCCGGAGATACTCGGTGGGCATTCGGTGGGTGAGCTGGCTGCGGCGTACGTGGCTGGGCTCTGGTCTCTCGAAGACGCGACCCGGCTGGTGGCCGCACGCGGCCGGTTGATGCAGGCGCTGCCCGAGGGCGGCGCAATGCTCGCCGTGCAGGCTACGGAGACGGACGTACTGCCCCTCCTTGAGGGCCTGGAGGCGCAAGTCGGTCTGGCGGCGGTCAACGGCCCCTCGCAGCTGGTGCTCTCTGGCGAGCGTGAGGTGCTGGAGAGCCTGGCTGAGACTCTCAAGGGCCAGGAGCGGAAGGTGCGGTGGCTGAAGGTCTCGCACGCCTTCCACTCCCCGCTGATGGACCCGGTCCTGGAGGACTTCCGTAAGGTCGCGCAGAGCCTGACGTTCAACACTCCGAAGCTGCCGGTCGTCTCGAACCTGACGGGCGAGCTGGCCGAGCCTGCTGAGCTCCAGGACCCGGAGTACTGGGTCCGCCACATCCGCGAAGCCGTTCGCTTCCACGATGGCCTCAACTCGTTGACCACGTACGGAGTGTCGACCCTCCTCGAACTGGGTCCGGACTCGATCCTGACCGCGATGGCGCATGACACCGTCACCGAGCCCGAGGCCCAGTCGGGTCTGATCGCTTCCCTGCGCAAGGACCGCCCCGAGCCGGACACGTTCCTGACGGCCCTCGCCCAGGCCCACGTCCGAGGCATCGACGTCGACTGGACGCCCCTCTACGCCCCGGTCGAGAACCGACGCCGCGTCGACCTGCCGACGTACGCCTTCCAGCACCAGGGCTACTGGCTGCACGCCCCGGCCCTGACCGGAGACGTGACCTCTGTCGGTCTCGCCGAGGCCGACCACCCGCTCATCGGCGCGGCCATTCAGGTCGCCGGGAGCGAAGCGCGCCTGTTCACGAGCCTTCTGTCGATCGACGCACACCCGTGGTTCGCCGATCACACCGTGGCAGGCCGGACGCTGCTGCCCGGCACGGCCTTCGTCGAACTGGCCGTACGAGCCGGCGACGAGTTCGGCCTCGACGTGCTCGAAGAGCTCATCCTGGAAGCCCCGTTGGTGCTCCCCGAAGATGGCGCGGGGGTCCAGGTCCAGCTCTGGGTCGAAGAGCCCGACGAGAGCGGACGGCGCGCGTTCACGCTGCACTCACGCCATCAGAACGACATCCCGGACGAGCCGTGGACCCGGCACGCCGCCGGTGTGCTCGCCTCCGACGAGAGGACGAGCGCCGGGTTCGAACTGACCCAGTGGCCCCCGGTCGGAGCTGTCGACCTGGACATCGACGACCTGTACGCGGGTTTCGCCTCGGCGGGCCTCGACTACGGACCCGCATTCCAGGGGGTGCGCGCGGCGTGGCGCCGCGGGGACGAGGTCTTCGCCGAGGTCGCCCTGCCCGAGGAGCAGCAGGACGAGGCCGGCGAGTACGGTCTGCACCCCGCCCTCCTCGACGCGAGCCTGCACGGAGTGGCCTTCACCGCCTTGGGGGCCGCGGACACTGCCGAAAGCACGGGGCGGCCCCGCCTGCCGTTCTCGTGGAGCGGCGTCTCGCTGTTCGCGACGGGCGCGGCGACTCTGCGCGTGCGGCTGGCCGCTGCCGGAACGGACAGCGTCTCGCTCGCCGCCTGGGACGAGTCGGGCAAGGCTGTCGCCGCCGTCGAGTCGCTGATGCTGCGCGAGCTGGCCGCCGACGAATTGAACGCCGCGTCCGGCGCGAGCGACGATGAGCCCCTGTTCCGTCTGGACTGGAGTGTGGTGAGCGCTCCGGCTGTGTCGTCGGTGGGTTCTTGTGCGGTGTTGGGTGAGGACGGGTTGGGGTTGCGTGCGGCGCTTGAGGGTGCCGGTGTGGCTGTCTC
>NZ_JBHVXJ010000046.1:0-6849 GCF_042881845.1 Streptomyces sp. NPDC058257 | reverse complement strand
GGAACCCAGTACCGGGTTCCCGCCCCGCCCCCTCTGTGCGCGTGTCGCGTCAGTGCTGGGTGCCCGTACCCGCGGTCGTTCCCGCGTCCTGCGACCCGGCTTCGGACTGGTCCGTGCCCTCGTCGGAGGCGTTGCCCGACGGCTTGTTCGAGGAGTTGGCGCCGCCACCCTCGGTCGAGCCCCCGGTGGCACCCTCGGTCGAGCCCTTCGTCGCGCCCTCGGTGGTGCCGTCGGTGGGCTCACCGCTCGCCACTCCGGTCGGCTTCGAGCCCGGCGCCTGGGGGACCTCGGACGGGCCCCACTTCTTGAAGTAGCTCTCGGCCGGCACGACGAAGGTCTGCATCTTCACGTCGCCGGTGTCGCTGAAGACGAAGTTGACCGGCTGCGCGTTGCCGTCCTTGACGGCCTCGCGGCTGCTGGGCAGGACGGCGGAGGCGTTGTCCTTGCCGCCGATGACGACCGAGCCGCCGGCGGGGATGGTCAGCGGACCGCCGCGCTTGGAGACCTTGTCGTCCTTGGCCGGCGTGATCTTGGCCTTCTTGCCGGTACCGGTGACCGTGATCTCGTCCAGGGTCTGGTCGGTACGGCCGTTGTTGAAGACCGTGGCGGCGATCACCGCGGGACCTGTCGACTTCAGGTCGGGCTGGGTGATCACCATGGCGTTCTGGATCTTGATGTCGCCGACGGCGGTCGCGGCGTTGTCCGGCTTGATCTCGTGCGTCTGGGCGTTGTTACCGGCGCCGCACGCGGCGAGCGACGCGAGCGAGAACGCGATGGCGGTGGCGGCGATGGCGCCACGTCGAAGGCTGCGGCTCACGGCGGCGGCAACTCCTTGAACGAGGACGGGAGACGGACGGCCGTAAAGCCGCCCTAAGTATGTGTCAGCGGCCTTAGGTTACCGAGCCGTTCCCACGCCACCGCACCCGACCCGCCCCTACGGTCCTTCAGCCTCTCCCGGGTCACTCGCGTCCCGCCGCGATCTTGCCGTGTACTCGCTGTCTCCGGTCACACATGCCACTCGACATGCCACTCGTCTCCGGCCGCACACGCCACTGCCGTCACTCTCACGCCATTGGCCTCTCGTTCACCATTCACATAAGCGCCGTCAAGAGTCATCGGAGCCCGTCCTGCGGATATCCGGTAAGGAATGCATGGTGGTCCGGGGAAGTCCGGGATATTGATCACCGAGGGATCTTGATCAATTCCGGATTTACGTCGAAGGCGGAGTCGCAGATCTCTCCGATCGCCGAACGGAGTAGCGAAAGTTCACCGCCTGGAACCTGGCAAACCGGGACGTTCGGCCCTCTGGAGGGCTCTCGGAGGGCGTGTAACGGGCGCGTTTCTGCTCCCCCGGAGAGCCGCTCCCACCTGCGAATACCTCGCTCCGGAAGCCCTTCGCAGCACGTTCCTGTTGCAGTTGTCAAGCCCCGAGATGCGCCCTGACCTGCGAAAACGCCATTCAGAAGAGGCGGTTCTCGTGTTAGGATGGATAGCCACGGAAGGGGTACCTGTCACATGACGTTCAAGGTTGGCGACACCGTGGTCTATCCCCATCACGGGGCCGCGCTGATCGAGGCCATTGAGACTCGCCAGATCAAAGGCGTGGACAAGACCTACTTGGTGCTGAAGGTCGCTCAGGGCGACTTGACGGTACGTGTGCCTGCGGACAATGCGGAGTTCGTCGGCGTACGTGATGTGGTCGGTCAGGACGGGCTCGACCGGGTCTTCGAGGTACTGCGCGCGCCGTACGCCGAAGAGCCGACGAACTGGTCCCGTCGCTACAAGGCAAATCTCGAGAAACTCGCTTCGGGCGATGTCATCAAGGTCGCGGAAGTCGTGCGTGACCTGTGGCGTCGTGAGCGTGAGCGCGGACTGTCCGCGGGTGAGAAGCGCATGCTCGCCAAGGCTCGCCAGATCCTGGTGAGCGAGCTCGCCCTCGCGGAGAACACGAACGAGGACAAGGCCGAGGCCCTGCTTGACGAGGTTCTCGCGTCCTGATCGCGTCCTGACATACGCGTACGCATATGTCGTGGCGCCATGAATGCCGCGGTGCCCGCTGACCCTCAATGGTGTCGCCGGGCGCTGCGGCATGTTCGTACCCGGACGCAACCTCTGAGACGCGATCTCTGAAATTCCTGCCGTCGTGCTCGCGTCGTGCCCGGTGTTCCTGGTGCCTTGTTCCCTGTGCCTCTGTTCCCGCTGTTGCCGCTCGGTGTGCGCGCCGGGCTCGGGCAGCTGTCGACCAGATGTCACGGAAGGGTCCGGTCAGGGGCTCGTGCCCGGCGTCGCTGTGGCCATACCCACCTCTCCCGAGCACACAAACCTGAACGGAAGCGATGTCTGAGGAATCCCGCACCGCGGTCGTGATCCCCGCCGCCGGACGCGGCGTACGGCTCGGCCCGGGCGCCCCCAAGGCGCTCCGCGCGCTGAACGGCACGCCCATGCTCATCCACGCCGTACGGGCCATGGCCGCGTCCCGCGCCGTCTCGCTCGTCGTCGTCGTGGCCCCGCCGGAGGGCGCCGCCGAGGTCAAGTCCCTCCTCGCCGATCACGCGCTGCCCGAGCGCACCGACTTCCTGGTGGTCCCCGGCGGCGATACCCGTCAGGAGTCCGTGAAGCTCGGCCTCGACGCCCTGCCGGACGGCATCGACATCGTCCTGGTGCACGACGCGGCCCGCCCGCTCGTGCCGGTCGACACCGTCGACGGCGTCATCGAGGCCGTGCGCGAAGGCGCACCCGCCGTCGTCCCCGCGCTGCCGCTGACCGACACCGTCAAGCAGGTCGAGCCCGGTGACCCCAAGGAGCCGGGCCTGCCCGAGCCCGTGGTGGCCACGCCCGAGCGGGCCCGTCTGCGCGCCGTGCAGACCCCGCAGGGCTTCGACCGCGACACCCTCGTCCGCGCCCACGCGACCGTCACCGACAACGTCACGGACGACGCCAGCATGGTCGAGCAGCTCGGCCTCCAGGTCGTCGTCGTGCCCGGCCACGAAGAGGCCTTCAAGGTGACGCGGCCCCTCGACCTCGTCCTCGCCGAGGCCGTACTCGCCCGCAGGAGGGCCAACGATGGCTTCTGAGAACCAGCAGGCCCGCATCCCGCTCCCACAGGTGGGCATCGGCACCGACGTGCACGCCTTCGAGGAAGGGCGCGAGCTGTGGTGTGCCGGGCTCCTCTGGGAGGGCGAGAGCGCGGGCCTGGCCGGGCACTCGGACGGCGACGTCGCCGCGCACGCCGCCTGCGACGCCCTGTTCTCCGCGGCCGGCGTCGGCGACCTCGGCGCGCACTTCGGCACCGGCAGGCCCGAGTGGTCCGGCGCCTCCGGCGTGACGCTGCTCGCCGAGGCGGCCAGGATCGTGCGTGCCGAGGGCTTCGAGATCGGCAACATCGCCGTCCAGGTCATCGGCGTACGGCCCAAGGTCGGCAAGCGGCGCGACGAGGCGCAGAAGACGCTGAGTGCCGCCGTGGGCGCCCCCGTCGCCGTGTCCGGCACGACGACGGACGGGCTCGGCCTCACAGGACGCGCCGAGGGCCTCGCCGCGATCGCCACGGCACTGGTCGTACGGGCGGACTGAACGGCGTACCGAAGGCGGGTGAAATGCCGCAGCGGCAGGGCGTGTTGGAGCAGTATCGGGAACGCACCCCGCAGCAGCCCGACGTCATCCACCGACGTGCGAGACGTGCGAGACGTGCAAGACGTGCGATAGACGTCATCCACTGCCGTACGAGAACCGCCGTACGAGAACCGCCGTACGAGAGAAGAGAGGCACCCGCAATGGCCGCCGAACTGTCCGACAAGATCAAGGCCCTTCTCGACACCCCCGTCTTCGTCAACGTGGCCACCGTCCAGCCCGACGGCAGCCCCCAGGTCTCACCGGTCTGGGTGAAGCGTGACGGCGACGATCTGCTCTTCTCCACCACGCTCGGCCGCCGCAAGGAGAAGAACCTGCGCCGCGACCCGCGCGTGACGGTGCTCCTTCAGCCCTTCGACGCGCCCTACACGTACGCCGAGATCCGCGGCGAGGCGACGATCACCACCGAAGGCGGGCAGGACCTCATCGACGAGCTGGCACTGAAGTACACCGGCCTGAAGTACGCGGAGTTCAACCCCTCATCCGCCGACGACGCCGCCCGTGTCGTCGTCCGCGTCACCCCGCGCAAGGTCGTCGGCCGCCTCTGAGGCCCTTCCGCACCCCTCCCACACCCCCGCATGTCACAGTTCCGTGCCCTGTTGTCCCCAGAGGTCGCAGGGCACTGCCCTGCGACCACTACCCTGGAGTGGTGACGATTCGCCTGTACGACACCAGCGCCCGGCAGATCCGAGACTTCAGCCCCCTCATCGACGGCTGTGTCTCGATCTACCTGTGTGGCGCGACGGTGCAGGCGGCCCCGCACATCGGGCACATCCGCTCGGGCCTGAACTTCGACATCATGCGCCGCTGGTTCGCCCACCGCGGCTACGACGTCACCTTCATCCGCAACGTCACGGACATCGACGACAAGATCATCCGGAAGTCGGCCGAGCAGGGCCGCCCGTGGTGGTCGATCGGGTACGAGAACGAGCGGGCCTTCAACGACGGCTACGACGTCCTCGGCTGCCTGCCGCCCACGTACGAACCGCGCGCCACCGGGCACATCACCGAGATGGTCGAGATGATGCGCGGCCTGATCGAGCGCGGCCACGCCTACGAGTCGGACGGCAACGTCTACTTCGACGTGAAGTCCTTCCCCGGCTACCTGGAGCTGTCCAACCAGGAGCTGGACAACCTGCTCCAGCCCTCCGGCGAGGGCGAGACCGGCAAACGCGACCCGCGTGACTTCGCCATGTGGAAGACCGCCAAGGAGGGGGAGCCCAGCTGGGAGACCCCCTGGGGCCGCGGCCGTCCCGGCTGGCACCTGGAGTGCTCGGCGATGGCCCACAAGTACCTGGGCCGCGAGTTCGACATCCACGGCGGCGGCATCGACCTGATCTTCCCGCACCACGAGAACGAGATCGCGCAGGCCAAGGCCTTCGGTGACGCGTTCGCGCGGTACTGGGTGCACAACGGCTGGGTCACCATGAGCGGCGAGAAGATGTCCAAGTCGCTCGGCAACTCCGTCCTCGTGTCCGAGATGGTCAAGAAGTGGCGCCCGATCGTCCTGCGCTACTACCTGGGCACCCCGCACTACCGCTCGATGATCGAGTACAGCGAGGAGGCCCTGCGCGAGGCGGAGTCCGCGTTCGCGCGGATCGAGGGCTTCGTGCAGCGCGTCGTCGAGAAGGCCGGGGGCGTCGTCGAGCCCGCCGCCGAGGTGCCGCCCGCCTTCGCCGACGCGATGGACGACGACCTGGGCGTCCCGCAGGCGCTCGCCATCGTCCACACGACCGTACGGCAGGGCAATTCCGCCCTGGCCGCCGACGACAAGGAAGCCGCGGTGGAGCGGCTCGCCGAGGTGCGGGCCATGCTGGGCGTGCTCGGCCTCGACCCGCTCGACCCGCGGTGGGCCGGTGAGAGCGACCGCGGCGACGACCTCCACGGGGTCGTCGACACTCTCGTACGTCTCGTGCTCCAGCAGCGTGAGGCGGCGCGGGGCCGCAAGGACTGGGCCACTGCCGACACCATCCGCGACCAGCTCAACCAGTCCGGCCTCGTCATCGAGGACAGCCCGACCGGGCCCCGGTGGACTCTCGGCCCGCGCTGAGCGTCTGACCTGGCGATGTGCCGCCCGGCGACCCGGGCGGCACACTTCATATACGTACGCAGTTCACGCAGTGCGCACTCACGCCGTTCGAAGGCAGGCGCACGCATCACAGAGACAGGTAGGTCATGGCCGCTAACAACCGCCGCATGTCCGGCAAGAAGGGCGCGCAGGTCGGCAGCGGTGGGAATCGGCGCCGCGGCCTTGAGGGCAAGGGCCCGACGCCGCCCGCCGAGGCGCGCAAGGGACACAAGAAGAACCGCATCGCCGGCGCCGCGGCCAAGAAGGCCACCGGTGGCCCCGGAGGCGGCGGCCGGCGTCCCGGCTCCGTGAAGGGCCGCGGCAAGGGCACGTCCGAGATGGTCGTCGGACGCAACTCCGTCGTCGAGGCGCTGCGCGAGGGCGTGCCCGCCTCGATGCTCTACGTCCAGCAGTTCATCGACAACGACGAGCGCGTGCGCGAGGCGCTGCAGCTCGCCGGTGAGCGCGGCGGCATCCACCTCATGGAGGCACCGCGCCCCGAGCTCGACCGCATGACCAACGGGCTCAACCACCAGGGCCTCGTGCTCCAGGTGCCGCCCTACGAGTACGCGCACCCCGAGGAGCTCGCGGCCGCCGCGTACGACCAGGGCGAGGACCCGCTGATCGTCGCGCTCGACGGCGTGACGGACCCGCGGAACCTGGGTGCCGTGGTGCGTTCGGCGTCCGCCTTCGGCGGGCACGGCGTCGTCGTCCCCGAGCGGCGTGCCGCCGGAATGACCGCCGGAGCCTGGAAGACGGCCGCCGGTGCCGCGGCCCGTACGCCCGTGGCGCGGGCCACGAACCTGACCCGCGTCCTGGAGTCCTACAAGAAGGCCGGGCTCGTGATCGTCGGTCTCGCGGCGGACGGCGACCACGAGGTCGGCGACCTCCCGGCGCTGTCCGGCCCCGTGGTCATCGTCATCGGCAGTGAGGGCAAGGGCCTCTCGCGCCTGGTCGGCGAGACCTGCGACTACCGCGTGCGGATCCCCATGCCGGGCGGCACGGAGTCCCTGAACGCCGGTGTGGCCGCGGGAGTCGTGCTCTACGAGGCGTCCCGCCGCAGGAGTTAGCCGTCAGGCCGGGCGCCGGCCGCCCCCCGCTCACCGGGGGGGGCCCACGCCCCGCCAAGGCCGGGCGAACATAATTAAGCGGTC
>NZ_JBHVXJ010000045.1:0-10431 GCF_042881845.1 Streptomyces sp. NPDC058257 | reverse complement strand
GGTCCGCCGCGATCAGCAACGTGATCGCGGCGGACCTGCCCGCCTTTTCGGTCTGTACGACACCGCTTCGCACTAGAGTGAAACGGTGACCTCCATGCCGGAAGAACCGTCGCCACGGATCAGCGAGGGCGTCCGCGACGCAGCGGTGCGGCGCCTGCAGGAGGCGTACGCCGAAGGGCACATCGCGGACGAGGAGATGGACGAACGCCTCCACCGGGCGCTGACCGCCGAGGCGCACAGCGAGTTGGAGTCGGCTCTGGCCTCGCTCCCCGCCCAGGACATGGGCACCACGTCCACGATCTCCGTGGGCGCCGGACGGATTCGCCGGCACGGCGCCTGGCGGGTGTCCCGGCACCTCAAGGTCGAGTCCGCGTTCGGAAGGGTGAACCTGGATCTGTCCCGGGCGGTCCTCGAACACCCGGTGATCGACATCGAGTTGCAGCTCGGCACCGGCAGGGCCAGGATCACGGTGCCTCGCGACGCGAGTGTCGACGTGGAGGGTCTGAACACCGGGTGGAAGGATCTCGACTACAAGCCCGGACGGCACTCCCGGCGCGGCGGACCGACGATCCGGATCTCCGGGGCCATGGGGTACGGGAAGCTGAAGATCCGTCACGCGCGCCGGGTCACCGGCACGGACAGGTGACGTCGGACGGCGGCCGGGACTGTCTCGCCTGTGGGCTGGCCGACGGCACCGTCCCCCTGCCCGGCGGCACCATCCTGCGTACATCGCGCTGGACCGTCGAACACTGCGTCGGGGCGCTCGGCGTCGGCACCCTCGTGGTGCAGCCCGCCCGTACACCCGACATCGACCGTCACGGCGGTGCGTACGGGCCCGCACTCCAGATGGCGATGTTCGCCGAGGGCGCGTCGGCGGAGCCGCGTGTGGTGGAGGAATTCTGCGGGCGGGTGCGTCGTGCGCTGGATGAGGGTGCGTTGGATGAGGATTCCGCCATCCAGGTGGGCCCGTGCGCAAACTGTTGACTGTTATTCAAACCTGCCAGTAACTTCAGCGTTGCACCACTGAGAACCGCCGAAAGCCGCTGAAGCCTGCCCAAAACACCCTCACAGTACGGCCGTTGGTGCTCGTGGCCTGCTAGCTCCTCTCCGGGACTGACCGCCCACCGGATTTACCGGTTACACCGGATTTCACGGATTCATCGGATTCAAAGGAGACTCCAGATGGCGATCCGCACCCGTGCCCTGCGTCTGGCGGCAGCCCTCGCCGCCGTCGCGACCGCCACCCTCGGCCTGGCCGCCGCGCCCGCCCAGGCGACCGGCGGTGACCCGCTCGACTACGTAGCCCTCGGCGACAGCTACAGCGCCGGATCCGGCGTCCTGCCCCTCGACCTGACCGCGCCGCTCCTCTGCGCGCGCTCGACGGCCAACTACCCGCACGTCGTGGCCAAGCGCACCGGCGCCAAGCTCAAGGACGTGACCTGCGGCGGGGCCCAGACCAAGGACTTCGCGGGGTCGCAGTACCCCGGTGTCGCCCCGCAGCTCGACGCCGTCACCGCCGACACCGATCTCGTGACGCTGACCATCGGTGGCAACGACAACAGCACCTTCATCAGCGCGATCCTCGCCTGCGGCAGCGCCGGCGTGCTCTCCGGCGGCAAGGGCAGCCCCTGCAAGGACGCCAACGGGGACAAGTTCACCAAGGAGATCGACGCAAGTACGTACCCGGCGCTGAAGACCGCCCTGCGAGCCGTCAAGGCCAAGGCCCCCCGCGCGCGCGTCGGCGTGCTCGGCTACCCGTGGATCGTCCCGGCCGAGGCCGACCCCGCGTGCTTCGCCAAGATGCCGATCGCCACGGGGGACGTCCCCTATCTGCGGGACCTCCAGACGCACTTGAACAAGGCCGTGCAGCGTGCCGCGTCCGAGACGGGCGCGACGTTCGTCGACCTGTCCGCCGCGTCGGAGGGCCACGACGCCTGCAAGCCGCTGGGCACCCGCTGGATCGAACCCGTGCTGTTCGGCACGAACTTCGTCCCGGTCCACCCGAACGCCCTCGGCGAGTCCGGGATGGCCGAGGCGGCCATCGGCGTGCTGAAGCTGGGCTGACAGGGACCGCCAGGCAGCGCCCAACACCCCACGCATGCTTACCTTTTCGTAAGTAGCTGACTAATTAGTCGGTACTTGTGGGGAGTTGGGCGCTCGCCAAGCATGGTCGTCATGACGAACCAGAGCCATGACCCGTCCACTCCCCCTGTCACCTCCCCTTCTCCTGCCGCCTCCCCCTCTCCAGTCACCGTCCTGGGCCTCGGCGCCATGGGGCGGGCCCTCGCCGGTGCCTTCCTCAAGGCCGGTCACCCCACCACCGTCTGGAACCGCACGCCCGGCAAGGGCGACGACCTGCTGGCCGCCGGAGCGACCCGCACCGCCACCGCAGCCGAGGCGGTCCGCGCCTCGGAGGTGGTGATCGTCTGTCTCTACGACTACGACGTCTCGCGGGCCGTGCTCGGCCCGATCGCCCAGGAACTGGCGGGGCGCGTCCTGGTCAACCTCACGTCGGACACCCCGGAGCGCTCGCGCGAGGCCGCCGCCTGGGCCGCCGAACACGGGATCGCCTACCTGGACGGCGCCATCCTGGTGCCGGTGACGGTGATCGGCACCGCCGACGCGCTGCTCTTCCACAGCGGTCCGAAGTCCGTGTACGACCGGCACGCGAGCACGCTCAAGGTGCTCGGCGGCAATACCGTGTACCTCGGTGAGGATCACGGACTGGCAGCCGTCTACGACAACGCCCTGCTCGACTTCTTCTGGACCAGCATGTCCGGTCTCGTGCACGCGTTCGCGCTGGCCGGGGCGGACGGCGTGAAGGGCGCGGACCTCGCCCCGTACCTGAGCGCCCTGCTCTCCATCTTCCCGTCGGCCATCGGGTCGACGGCGGTCGAGGTCGACTCCGGCGAGTATCCGGGTGACCAGGCCCCGCTCGTCACGGAGGCCGCCAACGTCGATCACATCATCCACGCCTCCGCGCACCGGGGCCTGGACGTGGAGTCCTTGAACGGCGTCAAGGCCGTCCTGGACCGGGCCATCGCCAAGGGGCACGGAGCGGACGGCTGGACGGCCATCATCGAGGCCGTCCGCACGCCTGAACCGACGGTTTCCTGAAAAGAGCGCCCGTCAAAAGAGGGCGCCCGTCACGCTGGCCTTGACGCCCGCGTCAAGGATTACCGTCGTACGCATGCGCATCGGCGAACTTGCGGAGCGGGCCGGCACCACCACGCGGACCCTTCGGTACTACGAGTCACGGGGGCTGCTGCCCGCCCGTCGCAGTGGCAACGGCTACCGCACCTACGACGAGGACGACATACGCCTCCTGGAGCAGATCAGGACCTTGCAGGACTTCGGGTTCGATCTGGAGGAGACGCGGCCGTTCGTGGAGTGCCTGCGGTCGGGGCATCCGGCGGGCGACTCCTGCCCCGCGTCACTCGACGTCTACCGCCGCAAGCTCAGTGAACTCGACTCGCTGATAAGCGAGTTGAGCGCGGTGCGCGAACAGGTGGGTGCGCAGCTCGTGCGCGCCGAGGCGGCGGTTTCGGGAGGTCCGGACCCGCAGTGCGGGATGACGGGCCGACGGGTTCAGGGAGAGGGAGCGTAAGCGTGTCGATGGTCAAGGCGGACGGTGTGGCCGAGGTGACGGACGCGGACTTCGAGGGGGAGGTGCTCAAGGCGGAACGGCCGGTGCTCGTGGAGTTCGGAGCGGAGTGGTGCGGCCCGTGCCGGCAGCTCGCGCCGGTGCTCGGCGAGATCTCGCGCGAGGAGGCGGACCGGCTGAAGATCGTGCAGGTGGACGTGGACCACAGTCCGCAGACCGCGATCGCGTACAACATCCTCTCCGTGCCGTCCCTGCTGGTGTTCCGGGGCGGTGAGCCGGTGAAGTCCATGGTCGGCGCGCGGCCCAAGCGCAAGCTGCTGGCCGAGCTAGCCGAGGCCGGTGTGCTCTGACAGAGGCGCTCTGACGTAGACATACGCAGTCACACGTCGTCAGTCACATGTGGTCAGAAAGAGAAATGCCCCGGACGAATTGACGTCCGGGGCATTTCTTCGCGTATATTAGATCCTTTCGCGACTCCCAACCCATTAGGGCAGGACGGAATCGCGAGAATCTGTATACGAGCACTGTAACTGGCGAGGGGCTGAATTGTCAACCGAGGAATTGCGGGAAGAGCAGCAATTCGTCTCCGGGCTGTACGCGCGCCTCGACGCGCTGCGCGAGGAGGCGCAGGTCGCCGTGCAGGCATCGTTGTCGCAGGTCGGCAACGGTCTGCAGGCCAGGCTTGAGCGTGACGTCCTGGTCGCGGAGCGGTCCGGACTGCTGGCGGCCTTCGACGCGGGCGAGAACGGGCTCTGCTTCGGCAGGCTCGAATTCCGTGACGGCCGTGATCACCACATCGGCCGCATCGGAATCCGCGCGTCCGACATCGAACGCACCCCACTCGTGATCGATTGGCGTGCCGATGTCGCACGCCCCTTCTACCTCGCGACCGGCCATACCCCGATGGGGCTCCGCAGGCGCAGGCACATCACCACGGAGGGCCGCGACGTCACGGCCCTGCACGACGAGATCCTCGACCTCGGCGACACCACCCGCACCGGGTACGAGGGCGCGGACGCCGACGAGGTGCTCCTCGCCGCGCTCGACTCGGCCCGCACCGGGCGCATGCACGACATCGTGCAGACCATCCAGGCCGAGCAGGACCGCATCATCCGCGCCCCGCACCAGGGCGTCCTCGTCGTCGAGGGCGGCCCCGGCACCGGCAAGACCGTCGTGGCGCTGCACCGCGCCGCGTTCCTCCTCTACGCCCACCGCCAGCTGCTCGCCAAGCGCGCGGTCCTGATCGTCGGCCCGAACCCCGCCTTCCTCGGCTACATCAGCGAGGTCCTGCCCGCGCTCGGCGAGACGGGTGTCCTCCTCTCGACCGTCGGCGAGCTGTTCCCCGGCGTGAGCGCCACCGGCACCGACACCCCCGAGGCCGCCGAGGTGAAGGGGCGCGCCGAGATGGCGGATGTGCTCGCCGCCGCCCTGCGCGACCGGCAGCAGACCCCCGAGCCCGGCGCCCCGCTGATCATCGAGCACGACGACGGCGACCTCGTCCTGGACTGGACGATCGCCCACGAAGCGCGCGAGGCCGCCCGTGAGGCGGACGTCCCGCACAACCTCGGCCGACCGCACTTCGCCTTCCGCGTCATCGACATGCTCACCGGGCAACTGGCCGAGCGGCTCGGCGCCGACCCGTACGGCGGCCCCAACTTCCTCGGCCCCGACGACATCGCCCAGCTCGGCAAGGCGATCGCCGCGAGCCCCGAAGTACACGCGGCCATCGAGGAGTTGTGGCCGCAGCTCTCCCCGGAGGGCTTCCTCGCGGACTTCCTGGAAGAGCCGACGCCACCCCTGTCGGACCAGGACGCGGAGCTCATCCGGCGCCCGCGCGGGGGCGACTGGACGGCCTCCGACGTTCCGCTGCTCGACGAGGCCGCCGAGCTGCTCGGCAGCGACGACAGCGCGGCGAAGGCGATGGCGGAGGCCGAGCGGGCCAAGCAGATCGCCTACGCGCAGGGCGTCCTCGACGTCTCGTACGCATCGCGCACGTACGAGTTCGAGGACAAGGACGACGAGGACTCAGAGGTCCTGCTCGCGCACGACATCATCGACGCCGAGCGCATGGCCGAGCGCCAGGAGGAGGCAGACCACCGCAGTGCCGCCGAGCGCGCGGCGGCGGACCGGACCTGGGCGTTCGGGCACATCATCGTGGACGAGGCGCAGGAACTCTCCGCCATGGCCTGGCGGCTGCTCATGCGGCGCTGTCCGACCCGGTCGATGACGCTGGTCGGTGACCCCGCGCAGACGGCGGAGGCGGGCGGCTGCGGCACCTGGGAGACGATCCTCTCCCCGTACGTCGAGGACCGCTGGGAGTACACAAGGCTCGGCGTCAACTACCGCACGCCGGTGGAGATCATGGACGTCGCCGCCGAGGTGCCCCGCGTCGAGCATCCCGGCTTCCGGCCGCCGAGCTCGGTGCGGTCCACGGGCGTGCTCCCCTGGGCGCACCGCACCGACGACCTCGCCGCGGCCGTGGCCGACACGGTGGCCGCCGAGACACGGGACGAGGGCCGCCTCGCGGTGATCGCCCCTCGCGAGCTGCATGAGGAGCTCGCCCCCAAGCTCCCCGGTGTGACGGCCGGGGAGGCCCCGGACCTGACGCGGCCGGTCGTTCTGATCGACCCGCGTCAGGCGAAGGGCCTGGAGTTCGACACGGTCCTGGTCGTGGAGCCGGGCCGCTACGGCACGAGCGACCTCTACGTGGCCCTGACCCGGGCCACGCAGCGGCTCGGCATCCTGCACTCGCAGGAGCTTCCGGTGGCGCTCAAGCAGGTCGAAGCCACACCGTGGCCAGCGGCGGCAGGGTGAGACGCAGGGACGCGGGGCGGCCGTGCGACGCCACCGGTTCGGCCTTGACCGGGTCCGGGTTGGTGACGTCGCCGCCGCCGTAGCGGGCCGCGTCCGTGTTCAGGACCTCGCGCCATGCGGCGAACTCACCGGGGACGCCCAGGCGGTACTCGTGCCGCACCACCGGTGAGAAGTGCGAGATGGCAAGGAGCGGTGCGCCATCAGTGTCCTCGTCGGCGTAGCGCAGAAACGCGAAGACGTTGTCCTCCGCCGCGTCGCCGTCGACCCAGGCGAAGCCGCCGGGGTCCGTGTCGCGCTGCCACAGCGACGGCTCGCGGCGGTAGACGGTGTTGAGGTCGCGCACGAGATCGCGTACGCCTCTGTGGTCGGCCTCGGCCCCGTACGCGGGGTCGAGCAGCCACCAGTCCGGGCCGTGTCCCTCCGCCCACTCGGCGCCCTGGGCGAACTCCTGGCCCATGAAGACGAGCTGTTTGCCGGGGTGGGCCCACATGAAGCCCAGGTAGGCGCGGTGGTTGGCGCGCTGCTGCCACCAGTCGCCGGGCATCTTCGACACCAGGGACCGCTTGCCGTGCACGACCTCGTCGTGCGAGATCGGCAGGACGTAGTTCTCGCTGTACGCGTACACCATCGAGAACGTCATCTCGTTGTGGTGGAACTTGCGGTGCACGGGCTCCTTCGACATGTAGTCGAGCGAGTCGTGCATCCACCCCATGTTCCACTTCAGGCCGAAACCGAGCCCTCCGAAGCCGCCCGGGCCCTCCAGGTGCGTCGCACGGGTCACGCCGTCCCAGGCCGTGGACTCCTCGGCGATCGTGACGACGCCGGGGGCGCGGCGGTAGACGGTGGCGTTCATCTCCTGGAGAAAGGCGACGGCGTCGAGGTTCTCGCGGCCACCGTGCGCGTTCGGGGACCATTCGCCGTGCTCGCGCGAGTAGTCGAGGTAGAGCATCGAGGCGACGGCATCGACGCGCAGGCCGTCGATGTGGAACTCCTCGCACCAGTAAGTGGCGTTCGCGACAAGGAAGTTGCGCACCTCCTTGCGGCCGTAGTCGAACTCCAGGGTGCCCCAGTCGGGGTGCGCGGCACGGGCCGGATCCTCGTGCTCGTACAGCGTGCGTCCGTCGAACTCCGCGAGCGCCCAGTCGTCGCGCGGGAAGTGCGCGGGCACCCAGTCCATCAGGACGCCGATGCCCGCTCTGTGCAGCGCGTCGACGAGGTACTTGAAGTCGTCGGGCGTACCCATGCGGGCGGTCGGCGCGTAGAAGCCGGTGACCTGATAGCCCCAGGAGCCGCCGAAGGGGTGCTCGGCGACGGGCATCAGCTCGACGTGCGTGAACCCCAGGTCGGCGACGTAGGCGGGCAGCTGCTCGGCCAGCTGGCGGTACGTCAGGCCCGGTCGCCAGGAGGCCAGATGCACCTCGTACACGGAGAGCGGCGCCTGGTGGACGGGCACCTCCGCTCTGCGCTCCAGCCAGTCCGCGTCATGCCAGTCGTGGTGCGACTCGTGCACGATCGAGGAGTTCGCGGGCGGTGTCTCGGTGCGGCGGGCCAGTGGGTCCGCGCGCAGTGTCTTCGAACCGTCGGGCCGGGTGATCTCGTATTTGTAGAGCTCGCCCTCGCCGACGGACGGCACGAACAGCTCCCATACGCCGGTGCCGCCGAGCGAGCGCATCGGGAATCCGGTGCCGTCCCAGAAGTTGAAGTTCCCCACCACGCGCACACCTTGGGCGTTGGGTGCCCACACCGTGAAGCGCGTCCCCGTCGCACCCTCGTGCACCATCGGGCGCGAACCGAGCGCCTTCCACAGCTGTTCGTGCCGTCCCTCGCCGATCAGATGCAGGTCGAACTCACCGAGGGAGGGCAGGAACCGGTACGCGTCGTGGATCTCCAGCTCGGTCTCCTCGTACGCGACACGCAGCCGGTAGTCGTCGGGGATCTCCCGCAGCGGAATCACCCCGGAGAAGAACCCGTCCCCGTCGTGCTTCAGCTCGGCCCGCAGATCCTTGGCGACGACGGTGACGGAGCGCGCGTACGGCCGCAGGGCGCGGAAGGCGACGCCGTCGCGGACGGCGTGGGCGCCGAGCACCCCGTGCGGGTCGTGGTGCGTGCCCGCGAGGAGACGGGCGCGGTCGGCCCGCGGGACGGGAGACGCGGGGCTGCCGGTCTTCCCCTGCTTCGGCCGGGCCTGGCGGGGCGCCTCCGGCGTCCGTCCGGCGGGCTCCGGCTTTCGCCTGCCCTTCTTGCTGGCCTCGTCGGACGGTTTGCGCGGCTGCGGGCGGGGGGTCACAGGAGGCGTCTCCTCGGCGATGGTGGGTCAGTGGGTGTCGGACGCTGGGCCGCTGGTGGCGGGGCCGTTCGCGGCGAGCCGCTTGATCGCGGAGAGGGGTACGGGGAGCCAGTCGGGGCGGTGGCGGGCCTCGTAGAGGACTTCGTAGACCGCCTTGTCCGTCTCGTAGGCACGCAGCAGGACCGGGTCGGTACGCGGATCACGGCCGGATACCTCCGCGTACCCCGTGCAGTACGCCGCCCGGCAGTCACCCGCCCAGTCGGGCGCCCAGGGTTCGTGCGAGCGAGCCGCGTAGTCGAAGGAACGGAGCATGCCCGCCACGTCCCGCACCGGCGGCTGCGGCATCCTGCGCTCGGACAGCGGGCGTGAGGGCTCACCCTCGAAGTCGATGAGCGACCACTCCCCGGCGGGTGAGCGAAGGCACTGCCCCAGGTGCAGATCCCCGTGGATGCGCTGGGCTGTCCAGGTCGCCTGTCCCCGTCCCAGGTCGGCGAGCGCCTCGAACGTCGTGTGCAGGGCGGGGGCGTACCGGAGGAGGGCGGGCACCGCCCTGGCCGCCGCGTCGAGACGGCCGGCCATGCCCTCGGCGATCAGCTCCACCTGGGCGCGGCCAAGGGTGACGGTGGGCAGCGCGCGGGCAAGCGCCAGATGCACCTCGGCGGTCGCGCGGCCGAGCGCTCTCGCCTCCCCGCTGAAGTCCCGGTCGGCCGCGAGCTCCCGCAGGGCGAGCTCCCAGCCGTCGGCCGTGCCCTTCAAGTAGGGCTGGAGCACACCGAGGACGTTCACCTCGTCCCCGACGTCCGCCAGGAACCAGGCGGCGGGGGCCGGTACCTGCGTACACCGCTCGCGGGCCAGCATCAGGGGCAGTTCAAGGTCGGGATTGACTCCGGGCACGACGCGGCGGAACAGCTTCAGGATGAACGTGTCCCCGTACACGAGCGAGGAGTTGGACTGTTCGGTGGCCAGAACCCTCGGTGCGAGGTCTTCGCCTATGTTCTTGCGCGGGTCGCGCTCGAAGCGCAGCTTGCCGACGCGGGCCTGCGTCCGCAGCGCCTCCAACAGGAACCCGGACATGCGTGCGTCGTGCAGCGCTTCGTAGACCGTGAATCCGGCGAGCGGCCCCTGCGTCACATGCCCGATGAGCGCGGGAGCGAGCCGTGGCGGCAGTTCGCGCCGTACGCCGAGGAGGAGTTGGTAGCAGTCGGCGAGCAGCGGGGGCTCGCCGCCGAGCTGCTCCGGTACCTGTGGCTGCCGGACCTGTATGAGCAGGTGCAGAAGGCCCAACTCGGAGGTGGGCGGCAGGAGTTCGGTCGCTGTGATCAGCGTGAAGTCGGTGATGGGGCGGCCTTTGCCCGCGAACCATCGCTGTCGTGGCAGCCACGCGCGCAGCAGCGGATCGAGCGAGGCGAGCAGCGCGTCCGCGGTGATGCCCGGGCGGGTGACGGCTTCCGACATGGCGTCGCGTCCTTTCCGCGGTGCGGACAGGGGTGAGTGCGGGAGTGCCGGTCGTGCGGGAGAGTTCCCAGGGCGGGGCGGTGGAAACCGCCCCGCTCAGGAGTAGCAGGGGTGGAGCCTACGCCGGATCCTTGCGCAGCCGGAACCAGTAGAAGCCATGTCCGGCCAGGGTCAGCAGGTAGGGCAGTTCGCCGATGGCCGGGAACCGTACTCCGCCGATCAGTTCGACCGGGTGGCGGCCGTTGAAGGTCTGGAGGTCGAGTTCGGTGGG
>NZ_JBHVXJ010000044.1:0-15267 GCF_042881845.1 Streptomyces sp. NPDC058257 | reverse complement strand
TGATCGCTTCGTGCATCAGGCCGGTCGCGGCGGGCTGGGGCAGGGGGCTGCTGAAGGCGGCGAGCTGCCGGAGTTCGGCCGTTCCCAGCAGTGGATGGGTGTGCACCGGGCGGGCGGGGGCTTTGGTGGCGGCTGCCAGGAGGCGCTGCCAGGCGTCGTGCAGGCGGTTGATGGTGTCGGTGTCGAAGAGGTCGGCGGCGTATTCGATGCGTCCGGCCAGTGTGCCGTCGGCCTGTTCGCGCAGGTGCAGGGCGAGTTCGAACTGGGCCCGGCCCCCACCCGCCACGAGTTCGCTGACGCTCATGCCGGGCAGCGAGACCGGCTCACGGGGGGTGTTGTCCAGGGCGAACAGCACCCGCACCAGGCCGCCCCGATCGCCGCCACCGGTGTGCTGGGCGACCTTCTCGAAGGGAATGTCCTGATGGGCCAGCGCCTCCAGGGTGACCGCGCGGGCGTGCCCGACCAGATCGGTGAAGGACGGCTCCCCGCCGGTGTCCACCCGCAAAGCCAGGGTATTGACGAAGAACCCCACCACATCATCGAGTTCACTGCGCCCCCGCCCGGCCACCGGCGTCCCAAGGACCACATCGTCCTGGCCCGCCCACCGGCCAAGCACGGCGGCGAACGAGGCAAGGACCGTCTGGAAGACCGTGGCCCGGCCCGCCTCCGCCACCGACCGCACCCGCCCCACCACATCCTGACCCACCACCACAGGAAGGGACCCGGCCGGGTAGGAGGAGCTCTGCTCACCGCGCGGACGGTCCACCGGCAGGTCGAGCGGGGCGGCTCCGGACAGGGTCTGCTTCCAGTGCGCGAGTTCCTCGGTGAGCACCTCATCGCGCAGTTCCTCACGCTGCCAGACCGCGAAGTCGCCGTACTGAAGGCCGAGTTCAGCCAGCGGCGACACCCCGGCGCTACCCGCGAAAGCCGCGTACAGGGCGCCCAGTTCGCGCAGCACGATCCCCAGCGACCAGCCGTCCACCACCGCGTGATGCGCCACCAGAGCCAGCACCCACTCATCCACCCCGAGCCGGCCCACCACCACCCGCACCAACGGACCCGCCGCCAGATCGAACGGCACCTCCACCACCGACGCCAACCAGCCCTCCACACCCCCGTTGTCGACCTCCGCCACCGCGAGCGGCACCGACGCCGACGCCTCCACGATCTGCTGCAAACCCCCCTCCGCCCACACCAACCGCGTCCGCAGTGCCTCATGCCGGGCGACCACCTCACCCACCGCCCGCTCCAGCACCCCCACATCCAGCGCACCGGAAACCCGCAGACCCCCCGCCACGTGATACGCCGACCCCGCACCCAGCCGGTCAAGCAGCCACAACCGCTCCTGACCAAACGACGCGGGAAACAAGAAGGCCTCTTCGTCGTGCTCGGCCCCAGATGTGAAATCGGCCTCTGACATGGCGGTTTCAGCCCTCCGGATATGTGGCTTGCTGGGTTGCGGGAATGGTTCGAGCCCGCAACCGAGGCTCGCAGCGCGGCGCCGTGCGCGGCAGTCGGGAGGAACCCCTACGCGGCGCGGCGGGCGGCTGTAGGGGATTCCCCCGACTGTGCTGGCGGGCCGCGGGCGGTGACGCTCGTGGACGGGCCGGGAGAGCACCGGCCGTACCGACACGAGGAGGAACGGGATGACCACCGCTACCGCGGTCAGTACCTGCCCGGAGTGCGAGAACGGCGTTGCCGTGCCGGACGGGGTGCGCCAGAGCGAGATCGTCGAGTGCGGCGACTGCCTGAGCGAACTCGAAGTGATCACCACAGAGCCGCTGCTGCTCGCCCTCGCGCCTGAGGTCGAGGAGGACTGGGGCGAGTAGGACGGCCGCCGCCGGGTCCCCGGACGTCCGTCCGGGGAGCCCCTCCTTCCCCCACCCCGTCACCTCTGCTCGGACCTGGAGGTCCCCGTGATCCGTGCCGGCGTCTACGGCGCGTCAGGCTATATCGGTGGAGAGCTGCTCCGGCTGCTGCTCGGCCACCCCGAAGTGGACATCGTCAGTGCGGTGTCCGGCAGGCTGGCCGGCCGCAGGGTGGACACCGTCCACCCCAATCTGCGCGGCTCCACCGACCTGCTCTTCTGCGAGCCGTCGGACGTCGCCGACTGCGACGTGATCTTCACGGCCGTCTCGCCCGCGGTGGCGAGCGACCTGGTCCCCGAAGCGGGCGCCAAGGCGCAGGTCGTCATCGACCTCAGTGGCGGATTCCGGCTGCGTGACCCCGAGTTGCACGCCCGCTACTACGGCGAGCACCCGCGGCCCGAGCTGCTCCAGGAGTTCGTCACCGGCTGGCCGGAGCGCTACCGCAAGGAGCTGGCGGGCGCCGACCGGATCGCCATGCCGGGCTGCATGGCCAATGCGGCGACCCTCGCCCTGCACCCGCTGGCCGCCGAAGGCCTGATCCGCAACGACGTCAGCATCGACGGCCGGGTCGGATCGAGCGGGTCGGGGGTGAGCGCCGACGCGATGAACCTGCACGCCGAACGCAGCGGCGCCATGCGGGTGTTCAAGCCGCAGCGCCACCGCCACGAGGCCGAGGTGGCCCAGGCCACCGGCCTCACCGCCCGGATGAGCGCGACCGGCGTCGAGGCGGTGCGCGGCGTACAGGTGCTCATCCGTGTCACGGCCGCCGACGGCGTCACCCTCGGCGAGCGCGAACTGCGCAAGCTGTACCGCGCCTACTACGCCGACGAGCCGTTCATCCGGATCGTCACGCAGAAACGCGGCCTGTACCGGCTGCCCGAGCCGAAGATCCTGAGCGGCTCCAACTACTGCGACATCGGCTTCTCCACCGACCCCGACGACGGGACCGCAGTGCTCATCGCGGCGCTCGACAACCTCGTCAAGGGCGGTGCGGGCAACGCCGTACAGACCATGAACATCCGCTTCGGCCGGCCGGAGACCCTCGGTCTCGGGTTCACCGGCCTGCACCCGGTGTAGCACCGGCGAGAACCGGTGGGAGCCGGAGAGAAGGGGAGCAGGGCAGTGGCAGACGGACTGACCGTCGTGAAGTGCGGCGGGGCCGCAGGAATGGACCCGGCCCGGGTGTGCGCCGACGTGGCCGCGCTGGTCAAGTCGGGGGAGCGGGTCGTCCTTGTGCACGGCGGCTCGGCCGAGCTGGAGCTGCTCGCGGCCCGGCTCGGCGTAGAACAGCGCACCATCACCGCGCGCAGCGGTGTCACCTCGCGCTACACCGACGAGGCGACGTTGGAGGTGCTGACGCTGGCCCTGGCAGGGCAGGTCAAGCCCGCCCTGCTCGTCGAGCTCGCCGGGCACGGGATCGCCGCGGTGGGCCTGACCGGTCTGGACACCGGCCTGCTCAGGGCCCGCCGCAAGACCGCGATCCGGGCCCGGGTGGACGGCCGTACCGTACTGGTGCGCGACGACCACAGCGGGCGGATCGCCGAGGTCGAACCGGCGGCCCTGAAGGTGCTGCTCGACGCGGGGATCACCCCGGTCGTCTCGCCTCCGGCGCTCGCCGAGGACGGTCGGCCGGTGAATGTGAACGCGGACCGTGCCGCATCCGCCGTCGCGGTGGCGCTCGGCGCGAGCCGCCTGGTGTTCCTGACCGCGGCGCCCGGCGTGCTCGCCGATCCCCGCGACGAGTCAAGCCGCCTGGCGCGCTGCGAGCTGCCCGCCGACGGCACCCCGCCGGGTGCCGAGGGCGGGATGGCCGTGAAGCTCATCGCCGCACGCGAGGCGCTGGTCGGCGGTGTGCCCGAGGTGCTGATCGCCGACGGCCGTGCCGAAGGACCGGTGCGCCGCGCGCTCGCGGGTGAATCCACGGCCGTCGCCCTGGCCGCGGAGGCAGATGCAGAGGCAGTGGCAGCGGAAGAGGTCGCCAACAGTGGGGGAGCCGACCATGAGTGAGCTCAAGCGGGTGCCCCGCCGGGCCACCCGGGCACCCGGCGGGCGCCCCGGCGGAGCCCGCGAGGCGCTCCAGCGGCTCCAGGAGAGCCGCCGCACCGAGCAGCGCGTCGAGCCCGCCGACCGCGACCGCAGCCTGCCGCTTGCCGCGGCCCAGCAGCGGCTGTGGTTCCTCGACCGCTGGACCCCCGGCTCCGCCGCCTACAACGCGCCGCTCGCGCTGCGCCTGACCGGTCCGGTCGACATCGCCGTGCTCGGCCATGCCCTGAGCGGTGTGGTGGCGCGGCACGAGATCCTGCGCACCCGCTACGAGAGCGTGGACGGGCTGCCCCACCAGATCGTCGAAGAGCCCGCGCCGGTGCCGCTCGACGTCACCGATCTGCGCGAACTGCCCGCCGACGAGCGGGAGAAGAAAGTCACCGAGCTCATCGCCGACGGGGCGGCCCTGCCCTTCGACCTGACGCGGGGCCCGGTGCTGCGGGCGAGCCTGTTCCGCCTCGCCGACGAGGAGCACGTTCTGCTCCTCGCCATCCACCACATCGCCACCGACGGCTGGTCCACGGCGATCGTCACGCGCGAGGTGATGGCGTACTACGCCGCCGAGGCGACCGGTGTACCCGATCCGCTGCCGCCGCTGCCCGTGCAGTTCGCCGACTACGCGGTGTGGCAGCGCCGCAAGCTCGCCGAGTCGTCCTTCGGTGACCGCCTCGCCTACTGGACCGAGCGGCTCGACAACCTGCCGGTGCTCGACTTCCCGACCGACCGCCCACGGCCCAAGGAGCCGACCGGTGCCGGTTCGGTGCGCGAGAGCAGACTGCCCGCGAGCCTCCAGCGCGCCATGGTCGAGCTGGCCCGCACCGAGCGCGTCACCGTGCTCACCGTGGCCCTCGCCGCCTTCCAGACTCTGCTCGCCCGCTACACGGCACATGACGACATCGTGATCGGCTCGGTCGTCAACGGCCGTACGCAGCCGGAGATCGAGCCCCTGGTCGGCTTCTTCGCCAACACGCTGGTCCTGCGCACCGACACCTCGGGCGACCCCACGTTCCGTGAGCTGCTCGCCCGTACCAACGAGACCGTCGTGGGCGGTCTGATGCACCAGGACGTGCCGTTCGGCAAGGTCGTCGACGCGCTCAGGACCGAGCGCGAGGCGGGGCGCAACCCGTTGTTCCAGATCTCCTTCACGCTGCAGAACGCGAGCGCGGACGGCGACGACCTCGGCGGTCTGCGTATCGAGCAGGTGCCGCTGATCGTCGGCACATCGCGCTTCGACCTGGCCTTCCAGCTCACCGAGGTGCCCGGCGACGGCTACCACGTGTGGATCGAGTACTCCACCGAACTCTTCGACGCCGACCGCATCGACCGGCTCATCGCCCACTACGGCCGCATCCTTCAGGCCGTCGTCGCCGACCCGTCGGCCCGCATCGGCCGCCTAGAGCTGCTGTCCGCCGCCGAACACGCCGAGCTCGTCACCGGTGAGAACCGCACCGAGACGGCGTACGACACGGCGGGTCTCGCCCTGCACCAGCTGTTCGAGCGGCAGGCGGATCTGCACCCCGAGCAGCCCGCGGTCCGCTTCCGCGGCAGTGGTCTCACCTACGGTGAACTCGACGCGCGCGCCAATGAGTTGGCGCACCATCTGCGGTCGCTCGGAGTCGGCCCCGAGAGCCGTGTCGGCATCCTGATGGAGCGCGGCCCCGAGCTGCCCGTCACCCAGCTCGCCATCCTGAAGGCCGGTGGCGCCTACGTGCCGCTGGATCCGATACACCCCACCAACCGGCTCGGCTACATGCTGGACCGGGCGGGCTGCTCGCTCGTGGTCACCGAGGGCGCGCTCGCCGACGCCCTGCCCGACGGCCCGGACGGTCCCGATGGCCAGGACGGTCTGATACGTCTCGACTGGCGGGACCCGGAGTTCCGCGCGGCCCTCGGGCGTGCCCCGAAGAGCCGTCCGGACGTCGCCGTGCATCCGCGCAATCTGGCGTACGTCATCTTCACCTCGGGTTCCACCGGGCGGCCCAAGGGCGTCCTCGTCGAGCACCGCAGTGCCGTCAACTTCACCAGCTCGTCGGTGGAGATGTTCCGCCTCGGCACCGACGACAGGGTGCTCCAGTTCGCGAACCCCGCCTTCGATGTCTCCGTCTTCGAGATCTACAGCGCCTTCGCCTCCGGGGCCACCCTGGTCATGGCGCCGCGCGGCACCCTCCTCGACCCGGCGTCCCTGACCGCGCTGCTGCGCGAGGAGCGGATCACCACCGCGGACATCCCGCCGTCCCTCCTGGCAGTCCTCGACCCCGCTCAACTCCCCGAGTTCCGCAAGCTGTTCGTGGGCCTTGAGCCCTTCCCGGGCGACCTCGTCGACCGCTGGCGCGACGGCGGACGCAGGGATTTCCACAACGGGTACGGCCCGACCGAGACCACGGTCGCCTCCGTGGACCACCTGTGCGGCCCCCAGCTCGGCTCCGCGAGCCCGCCCATCGGCCGCCCCCTCGCCAACCAGTACGCCTATGTGCTCGACCCGTTCGGACAGCCCGTCCCGCGCGGAGTGGCCGGCGAGCTGTGGATCGGCGGGCTCGGCCTGAGCCGGGGCTACGCGGGCTCGCCCGGCGCGACCGCCGAGCGCTTTCTGCCCGACCCGTTCGCCGCGCCCGGCAGCCGCATGTACCGCACCGGCGACCTGGCGCTGCGCCGCGGCGACGGCGACCTGGAGTTCTTCGGCCGCTCGGACACCCAGGTCAAGATCCGCGGACTGCGCATCGAACCCAGCGAGATCGAGCAGGTCCTCTCCCGGCACGCCGATGTGCGCCAGGCCGCCGTGGTGGTGCTCGACGGGGAGGGCGGTCCGCGACTCGTCGCGTACGTGGTGCCCGAGGGCGCTGCCCGCCCGCAGCCCGCCACGCTCCGCGCCCACCTCGCCGACGACCTGCCCCCCTACATGCTGCCCGCCGCGTTCGTGACCCTGGACGCGCTGCCGCTCACCCCGAACGGCAAGCTCGACCGGACCGCGCTGCCCGCGCCCGAGGAACGCGCCCGCAAGGACCGCGAGGCCCCTGCCACCACCACCGAGCGTGCCGTCGCCGGGATCTGGGCCGGTCTTCTGCCCGGCAAGGACTTCGCCCGCGACGACAACTTCTTCATGGTGGGCGGCAATTCGCTCCAGGCCACCCAGCTCCTCGCCCGTATCGAGGAGACCCTGGGCGCCGAGGTCCAGCTGCGGCAGCTGTTCACCCACGCGACGGTCGAGCAACTGGCCGCCCTGATCGACACCGCCCGCCCCGCCGGGAGCGGTCCCGACACCGCTTCGGCTCCCGTGGTGCTCGCACCCGGCGGCGCACGGCCCGCCTTCTACTGCGTCCACCCGAGCGGCGGCTCCGTCGCCCCGTACGTCCCGCTGGCCGCCTCGCTCCACCCGGAGCAGCCGCTGCACGCCCTGGAGGCACCCCGCTCCCTCGACGGGAGCGACCCGGTCGCAGACCTCGCCGCAGCGCACGCCGCCACGATCCGGGCAGCCCAGCCGCGAGGCCCGTACCACCTGGGCGGCTGGTCGACGGGCGGCGCCGTCGCCTTCGAGACCGCACGCCGACTGCGCGCCGAGGGAGCCGAGGTGGCGGTGGTCGCCCTCATCGACACCGATGTGCCGCCCGAGCTCACCGAACCCCCGAGCACCGCCCTCGCGATCGGTCTGTACGCCGTCGACCTCGCCGGGCTGCGCGGCCTGGGCCCCGAGGACATGCCCGCCCTGGACGACATCGAGGCTCTCGACTACGAGGAGCAGATCGCCGTGGCCGTACGCAGGATCACCGCATCCCCGCTCGCTCCCGACGCCGACGAGGCCCAACTCGCCGACCGCATGGCCACGTTCGTGGCGACCGTGCGCGGCGGAGCGGTCTGGCGGCCTCAGCCCGTCGACGTACCGCTGACGCTGCTCACCTCACAGGCGCCCGGAGCCGAGGAGCGGGCCCGCTACTGGGCGGCGCGCACCACCGGCGGCTTCACTCACCACGAGGCGCCCGGCGACCACTACGCCATGATGGTGCCGCCGCACGTGGGCACGGTCGCCGACCTGATCCAGGAAGTCCTGGACCGCGCGGGCAGCACCGCCCGCCGGGAGGTGCGCGCATGAACGGCGCCCGCCCTTCCTCGCCGGCCACCCGCCCCGACCCGCTGGAGACCTGGCTCACCCCCGAGCAGCTCGCCTTCCGCCGCGACGTGCGGGACTTCTTCGCCGATGAGCAGGTCCGCAAGTCCATCGACGCCCTCCAGGACCACGCCCCGCGCGAGGAGAGCGGACTGCTCGACGTCTACCGGCAGCTCGGCGAGCGCGGCTGGCTCGCGGCGGCCTGGCCCGAGCAGTACGGCGGGCTCGGTCTCGGCCCCGTGGAGGCGGGGATCGTCCTGGAGGAGATGGTCCTGCACGGGGTGCCCGAGGACCAGCACGTCCTCAGCATCGACACCGTGGGCCAGTTCCTCCTGGAGGTCGGCACGCCCGAGCAGCGGGCCCGGCACCTGCCGCGCCTCGCCCGGGGCGAGGAGATCGCCACCGTCCTGTTCACCGAACCGCACTGCGGCTCGGATCTCGCGGCGCTGCGCACCGCCGCCGTGCCGGACGGCGAGGGATGGCGTCTTTCCGGACGCAAGATCTTCAACCAGAAGTCGCAGTTCGCCGAGTGGGCGCTGTGCGCGGCCCGCACCGGCGAGGGCCCCGTGAAGTACCACGGCATCACGCTGTTCCTGCTCCCGCTCCGCTCGCCCGGCGTGGTGATCAACCCGGTGTGGAGCATGGGCGACGAACGGTTCAACGAGATCGTCATCGAGGACGTCAGGCTCACCGCCGAACACGTCGTGGGCCGGGTCGACGAGGGCTGGCAGCCCATCAACGACATGCTCCTCCTGGAGCGCACCGGCATGGACTTCCAGGCCAAACTGCGGCGCTGGCTCGACGCGGTCGTCGCGGACGCGCGCCGCTCGGGCCGGATCGCCGAACCGGCCTGCGCGCAGCGGCTCGCCGAGCTCGACGCCAAGCTCACGGCGGGCCGCGCGCTCGCCTGGAACATGGTGCGCGCCCGCCTCGCCGGTACGCCCGACCCGGTGGCATCGGCCGCCTCCAAGTGGTTCGTCACCCAGCAGTCCGACGCGGTGGTCAGGCTCGGCGCCGACGTCATGGGTCTGGACGGCCTGCTGACCGCCTGGGACGGCGAGGCGCCCGACCTGGGCCGCCTGGAGGCGGTGTACCGGCAGAGCCCGGCGCACACCCTCGCCTCCGGCACCTCCGAGGTGATGCTCCAGATCATCGCCGCCCAGGGCCTCGAACTCTTCTCCTGACCGTGACCGACCCCGACCGCGACCGACCGCGACCGACCGCGACCGACCCCGGTTGACCCCGATTGACCTCGCCTTGACCTCGACCCGAGAGGACCCCGCCCATGACGTCCGTAGCGGCCCAGGCCCCGGCCCTGCCCGCCGACCTCGCGGAACTCCTCGGCGGTGAACTGGCCCCCACCGTACGGCGGATGGGGGAGCGCCCGATCGGCGGCGGACCGGTCACCGACGAGCAGGCGCGGGCCCGCGCCGCCGTGTGGGAGACCCTCACCGAGACGGGCGTGTTCGACACGGCCGCCGACGGCACCGAGAGCCATGAACACCTCCTCCAGCTCGGCGAGTTGATGGGCCGTTCGCTCTACCGGGGGCCCTACCAGGACACGGCGGCCACCGCCGAACTGATCCGCGCGCTCGGGCCGGAGTCACAGGAGCACTCCGGCCTCCTGGACGCGCTGGCCGACGGCGCCGCCGCCGTCGCCCTCGCACCGCGCGCCGCGGGCACCGACGACCCGGCGGCGCCCGCACCGCTCACCCTCGGCGACGGTCCCGACGGTCCCT
Source organism: Streptomyces sp. NPDC058257 (assembly GCF_042881845.1). Taxonomy (NCBI): domain Bacteria; kingdom Bacillati; phylum Actinomycetota; class Actinomycetes; order Kitasatosporales; family Streptomycetaceae; genus Streptomyces; species Streptomyces sp. NPDC058257. The sequence goes on along the minus strand of NZ_JBHVXJ010000044.1, from coordinate 5,518 downwards.
GGATCTCCGGGAGCCGGCGCTTCGTGCCGTTCGCGGACGCCGTGGACTGGCTGCTCGTCGTGGGCGCCGTGCCGCACGGTACGGCGCTCGCGCTCGTACGGGCCGACGGCCCCGGCGTCACCGCGCGCCGCCAGGACGACATCAGCCGCGGCGATCTGCACACCGTCACTCTGGAGCGCGTCCCGCTGTTCGGCGGCCGGCTGCTCGGCGACCCCGCGGACGCCACGGCAGCCTGGGCGCGCGTCCTGCGGTCGCTGCGCGTGCGGCAGGCCGCCGCCCTCGTCGGCCAGGCGCGGGGCGCGCTCGCACTCGGCGTCGAACGCGCCAAGAGCCGGGAGCAGTTCGACCAGCCGCTCGCCCGTCACCAGAGCCTCGCGTTCACGCTCTCCGCGCTCGCGGCCCGCGTCATCGCCGTACGCGCCCTCGTCGAACAGGCGGCCCGCACCGACGACGAACTCACCGTCCTCCAGGCCCTCGCGCTCGCCGGTGAACTCGCCCGCGACGCCGCCGCCCAGTGCCTGCACATCCACGGCGCCCACGGCATGAGCGAGGACGCCGACATCCAGCTCTACTTCCGCCGCGCGGCGCTCGACGCACTGCTGTGGGGCAGCCCGGCCCAGCTCTGGGCGCGAGCCGCCACCCTCCTCTGAGCCCGCGCCCGCCCCGTACATCCCCCCTCGACCCGTACATCCCCCCCTCGAAAGGACCGGCCCATGTCCGCACGGACCGCCGCTCTAGGCCCCGCCGTAGACCCGATCCCGATCCTGCGCGACCTGATCCGCTTCCGCAGCGTCAACCCGCCCGGCGACGAGCGCCGCTGCGCCGAGTACATCGCGGACCTGCTCGCCGACGCGGGCATCGAGTCGAGGATGCTCGGCCCCGACCCCGAGCGGCCCAACCTCGTCGCCCGCATCCCCGGCCGGGGCGAGGCGCCCCCGCTGCTGCTGCACGGACACTCCGACGTGGTGCCCACCGACGGGCAGGAGTGGACGCACCCGCCGTTCGACGCGCTGCTCATCGACGGCGAGGTCTGGGGGCGCGGCGCCATCGACATGAAGGGCGGCCTCGCCATGATGCTGTCCGCGCTGCTGACCCTGCACGCACGCGACGAGGCACCCGCCGGTGACGTGCTGCTCGCGGTCGTCTCCGACGAGGAGAACGGCAGCCGGGTCGGCGCGGGCTGGCTCGCCACCCACCACCCCGAGCTGTTCGAGGGCATCCCGTACTGCATCGGTGAGGACGGCGGCGCCGTGCTCACCGTCGATCCCGCCCGGCGCTTCCACCCGGTGGGCGTCGCAGAGAAGCGGGCCTGCTGGCTGCGGCTCACCCTGCGCGGGCGCGGCGGCCACGCCTCACGCCAGGGCTGGCCGAACCTGGCCGTGCACCAGCTCACCGACGTACTGACCGCGCTGCGCGACGGCCGCCTTCCGGTGCACATCACGCCCGCGTTCGACCGGATGCTCCAGGACCTCGGCACGGTCGTGGGCGATGAACTGGCCGCGGAGATAGCGGCGTTGCGCAAGGGTGAGCGCACCACAGTGCCGTACGAGCTGATGGACACGGCGGACGCCGTCTACCTGGACTCCACGATCCGGCACACCGTGAACCCGACGATCATCCGCACCCCCGAGAAGATCAACATGATCCCGGCGGAGATCACCGTCGACCTCGACGGCCGCATCCTGCCCGGCGACTTCACGGTCGAGGACTACATCGCGGAGCTGCGCGCCCTGATCAACGAGTACAGCGCGAGCGGCACCCTCGGCGACGAGCTGGAGATCGAGCTGCTGCTCGAAGGATCGCGCAACCCGAAGAACGAGCCCGAACTCGGCGCCTTCTACGAGCGGTTGACGGACATCCTGCGCGCCGCCGACCCGGAAGGCCTGCCGATCCCGATGATCACCCCGGCCTCCACCGACGCCCGGCTCTTCGCCAACCTCGGCATGGACTGCTACGGCTGGCTGCCCATGCTCCTGCCCGCCGGGTCCCGCTACCAGGAGAACATGCACGACGCCGACGAGCGGGTCCCCGCCGACGCCGTCCGCTTCGGGGCCGACTGCCTCTACGAGCTGCTGCTCGACCACCCCTGAGCACGTAACCCCGCCACCGCCCGGCCCCGCCCACCCGTCCGCACACCGGAGGAAACCCATGTCGTTCCGTCCCGCCGACCTCGTAGAGATGCTGCGTGCCCGTGCCGCCGCCACGCCCGAGGCCACCGCATACATCCTGCTCGAGGAGGACGGCTCGGAGCGCAGGCTCACCTACGGCGAGCTCGACGTCCGGGCCCGGGCCACGGCAGCCGCCATGCAGCAGTCGGGCGCCGCCGGGGGCCGGGCGCTGCTGCTCTACCCGCCGGGCGAGGAGTACATCGTCGGCTTCTTCGGCTGCCTGTACTCCGGCACCGCCGCCGTGCCCGTCTACCCTCCGTCCGGCAAGCGCGGCCTCGACCGGCTCATGGACATCGTGACCGACGCCGAGGCCACCGTCGCGCTCACCGACGACTCCACCCTCCAGCTCGTCACCTCCATGGGCGACGCGCTCGGAGACCTCGGCAAGCTCGCCTGGACCGCCACCGACACCGTGGCCCGCGACGCCGCGCCGTCGTGGGCCGAGGTCGCGCCGGGCGCCGACGCCCTCGCCTTCCTCCAGTACACCTCCGGCTCCACCGGTTCGCCCAAGGGCGTCATGCTGCGGCACGGCAACCTGATCGAGAACTCCCGCACGATCGCCCACGCCAACCGCTCTACGCCGGACAGCGTCGGCGTCAGCTGGCTGCCGCCCTACCACGACATGGGCCTCATCGGCGGCATACTCCAGCCCCTCTACAGCGGCTTCCCCTGCGTCCTGATGGCGCCCATGACGTTCCTGCGACGCCCCTTCCGCTGGCTCGACGCGATCAGCCGGCACGGCGGCACGATGAGCGCGGCACCCGACTTCGCGTACGCCGAGTGCGTGCGCCGCGTCACCGAGGAGGAGCTGGCCGGGCTCGACCTGAGCAGCTGGGAACACGCGATGGTCGGCGCCGAACCGGTACGCCGCCGCACCCTCGACGACTTCGCCCGGGTCTTCGGCGCCACCGGCTTCCGCCGCTCGTCCTTCCACCCCTGCTACGGACTCGCCGAAGCGACTCTGTTCGTCACCGGCGGCAAACCCCGCACCGAACCCCTCGCCGTGACCCTCACCGACGAGGGCCCCCGCCCCTACGCGGACGACGCGGCGCAGCCCGGCACCACCCTCATCGGATGCGGCGACATCCAGGGCGAGGACCGCATCCTGGTCGTCGACACCGAGACGCTGCTCCCGGCCGCCGACGACGCCGTCGGCGAGGTCTGGGTGACCGGCGGTTCCGTCGCCCAGGGCTACTGGCGCCGCCCCGAACTCACCGAGCAGACCTTCGCCGCCGAACTCGCCGAGCCCGACGGAAACAGCTATCTGCGCACCGGCGACCTGGCCTTCCTCCACCAGGGCGAGCTGTTCATCACCGGCCGCATCAAGGACCTGATCGTCGTCCGCGGCCGCAACCACTACCCGCAGGACATCGAGTACACGGCCGAGCTCAGCCACGAACTCCTGATGCCCAACCGGGCCGCCGCCTTCGGTCTCGACGACGGCACCGACGAGCGTGTGGTGCTGCTGCACGAGGTGAGCCGCGCGTTCCGCGACGAGCACGCCGACGCGGTGCTCGCCGCGATCCGCACCGCCGTCACCGAAGAGCACGGACTCGCCCTGCACGACATCGTGCTGGTGAAGATGGGCGCACTGCCGCGCACCTCCAGCGGCAAGATCCGCCGCCGGGAGACCCGCGAGCGCTACGCGGCCGACACGTTCGTCGCGCTGGCGAGCGGCGGCGCGCATGCTCCGGCCGCCGAGGACAGCGCCGCCGAACTGCTCGCCACCGACCCGGCGGCCACCGCCGTACTGGCCCACGTCGGCGAGGTCCTCGACCTCGCTCCCGGCCGTGTCTCCGCCACGCTGCCCCTGATCGCCCAGGGCCTGGACTCGCTGCGGGCCGTCCGGCTGCGCGCACTCCTGGAGACGGGGCACGGCGCGGACGTACCGCTGGCGGTGCTGCTCGGTGACACGACGGTGGAGCAACTGGCCTCTGCGGTCGCGGAGTCGAAGGATCGCGGGCATCTCGTGCCCATCGGCCGTCGGGACGACTCGGTGCCGATGACCGCGTCGTTCGGTCAGGAGCGGTTGTGGCTGCTCGATCGGCTGGGGGCGGGGTCGGCGTATCACGTGGCGGGGGGTCTGCGGGTTTCCGGCGCGCTGGATGTGGGGGTGCTGGAGCGGGCGGTGGGTGAGGTGATTGCCCGTCATGAGGCTTTGCGGACGCGGTTCGTGTGGGCGGACGGAGGCTTGCAGCAGGTCGTGGAGCCGTCGGTGCCGGTCGCGGTGACGATCGCGGATGTCGCCGATGTCGAGGACTGGTTGGCGTCGGTGGTGGAGGAGCCGTTCGATCTGGCGGCGGGCCCGCTGGTGCGGGTGGTGGTGGGCAGGATCGGCTCCGGTGAGTGGGTGCTGGCGCTGGTGGCGCATCACGCGGTGGTGGACGGCTGGTCCCTTGGTATCGTGCTGCGCGAACTGGGCGCCTTGTACGGCACGTTCGCGGATGGCATCGAGGTGTCGCCGCTGCCGGAACTCGGCCTGCAGTACGGGGACTTCGCCGCCTGGCAGCGTGCCACGGTCGCGGGGGAGACCTTGGAGTCCGGCCTCGCCCACTGGAAGGGCGTACTCGACGGCGCGAACGCCCTGGAGCTCCCGACCAGCTCTTCGCGGGGTGACAGCCAGGCTTCGTACGACCTCGGGGTGCTTCCCGTGGTCGTGGGGGGAGATGTGGTCGGGCGGGTGCGGTCGGTGGCGGAGGCGGGTCGGGCCACGGTCTTCCAGACGGTGCTTGCCTCGTTCGCCGCCGTGCTTGGGCGCTGGGCGGGCCAGGACGATGTGGTGCTGGGGACGCCGGTGGCGGGGCGGGGGCGTAGTGAACTCGATGAGGTGGTGGGCTTCTTCGTCAACACGCTGGCCCTGCGGGTGGACCTCGATGGCGATCCCTCCTTCACCGACCTGGTCGGGCGGGCCCGTGCCACCACCCTGGACGCGCTGGCCCACCAGGACATCCCCTTCGAGAAGGTGGCTCAGAGTGTGGGGGGTGGTCTGGTGCGGGTGCTGTTCGCCCTGGACAACACCCCCCGCGAGGCGATCTCGCTGCCCGGGATGTGCGTGAGTGAGCTGGTGGCGGGCGGGGGCCGGGCCCAGTTCGAGCTGGCCTTGCATCTGCGTGAACAGGCGGACGGCAGCCTGGCCGGGCGTATCGAGTACGCCGCCGATCTCTTCGACGCCGACACCATCTCCCGTCTGCACGAGGCCTGGCAGCGCCTGCTGGCAGCGGTCACCAGCCAGCCCGGCCAGCCGGTACACGCCCATCCGCTGCCCGGGCAGGCGGAGCTGGAGCAGATCGCCGCCTTCAGTAACCCCCTGCCCCAGCCCGCCGGAACCGGTCTGATGCATGAGGCGATCG
>NZ_JBHVXJ010000043.1:0-15499 GCF_042881845.1 Streptomyces sp. NPDC058257 | reverse complement strand
CACGACGGATATCCCACGCCCGCACCGGCAACGGCCGCAACACACCCCGACCGAACAACTCCAAAATCTCCGCCAACATCACCCGAATACGATCACGGCCCGCATCGATCAGGTCGAAGCTCTGATAGGTGACGCCGGCGTGCTCTTGCCCGATGGCGTCCGGGTCGCGGAGGTCGGTCTTGCCCATCTCCACGAAGCGTCCACCACGCGGCAGCACCCGCAGCGAGGCATCCACGAACTCCCCCGCCAGCGAGTTCAGCACAACATCCACACCACGACCATCCGTCGCAGCCAGCACAGAAGTCTCAAAGTCCAACGTCCGCGACGAGGCAATACGCGAATCCTCAACTCCCAGACCACGCAGAACATCCCACTTGCCCGCACTCGCCGTCCCGAACACCTCAGCACCGAAATGACCAGCCAACTGCACAGCAGCCATACCCACACCACCAGCAGCCGCATGCACCAACAACGACTCACCAGCCTCAAGCCCCGCCAGATCACGCAACGCGTAATACGCAGTGAGGAACACCGTCGGCACCGAAGCCGCCTGCGCGAACGACCAGCCCTCCGGCATCCGCGCCACCAGCCGCGCATCAGCCACCGCAAGCGGACCGAACCCACCCTCAAGAAGCCCGAAGACCTGGTCCCCCAGGGCGAGATCGGTAACATCCGAACCGACCTCGACGACGACACCCGCACCTTCGGTACCCATGGTGGCCTCACCGGGGTACACGCCGAGAGCGATCAGCGGGTCACGGAAGTTGACACCCGCCGCGCGAACCTCCACCAGCACCTCGCCCGCCCCGAGAACCGTCTCCTCGGTGTCGGGCAACAGCGCCAGATTCTCCAGCGTGCCCCGACCCGTGACACCGAGCCTCCACCGGTCAGCCACAGGAAGCTCCAACACCTGACCCGAACTCGCCCGCACAAGCCGCGGCGCCCACACCACATTCCCACGCACCGCGAGCTGCGGCTCATCGAGTTCCGTAGCCGCGGCGACCAGAGACAGGGATGTGGCACTGCCGTCCACGTCCAGCAACGCAAAGCGGCCGGGGTTCTCCGACTGCGCGGACCGGACGAGACCCCACACCGGAGCATCCACCAGCCCCTCAGCGGACACGACATCTCCCCCACCCACACCCACAGCACCCGAAGTCACCAACACCAACCGCGACTCCTCACCCCCCGCGAACCCAATCCACTCCCCCACCACATCAAGAGCCGCACCCAAAGACCCCCGCACGGAACCACCCGCACACCCCACAAACACCCGCTCCGGCACCGCAACCGAACCACCACTCACCGCAGCCGCAAGCGCCGCCACATCCGCATAAACGGAGACAGCCACACCGGCACCCTCAAGCGCCGCACGCAACCCCAACCCGTCCTCACCCAACACCGCACAAGAACCCACCGACGACACAGCCGGAGCACTCACCACACCCCAGTCCAGACGGAACAGGGAGTTCTGCCGCCCGTCCTGTCCGGCGTCCCCATCCGGTACGGCGACGGGCCGCAGCGTCAGGGAGTCGACGGTGGCGACCGGGGTGCCCGCGGCGTCGGCGACGGCCAGCGACACGCTGTCCGTTCCTGCGGCGGCCAGCCGGACGCGCAGTGCCGTCGCGCCCGTCGCGAACAGCGACACGCCGCTCCACGAGAACGGCATCCGGCCCTGCTCGGTGTCGGCTACGAACGTGCCGAGGCCCAGCGGGTGCAGGGCGGCGTCGAGAAGGGCGGGGTGCAGCCCGTAGGCGGCGGCCTCGTCCTGGTCTCCCTCCGTCTCGGGGAGGGAGACGTCGACGAAGAGTTCACCGTCGCGCTGCCATACGGACCGCAGGCCCTGGAAGAGGGGCCCGTAGCTGAAACCCGCCGCGGCGAGGCTGTCGTACAGCGCGTCCGTGCTCACGGGTTCGGCGTCGGCGGGCGGCCACTGGCTGAAGTCGAAGTCGGCCGGGTGTCCGGCCGGAGCGAGGGTGCCGGTGGCGTGGCGCGACCAGGGTTCGTCGGACCAGAGCTCTTCGGGGGCGGGCCCGTGGGGGCGTTGCGGCCGTGAGTACAGGTTTACTTCGCGGCGGCCGGACGCGTCGGCGGCACCGACGGCGAGCTGCATCTGCACACCGCCGTGTTCGGGCAGAACCAGCGGTGCCTGAAGCGTGAGCTCCTCCAGGAGGTCGCAGCCGACGCGGTGCCCCGCGTGCAGGGCGAGTTCGACGAAGGCGGTGCCGGGCAGCAGGACCGTGCCGCCAAGAGCATGGCCCGCCAGCCAGGGGTGCGACGGGAGCGAGAGCCTGCCGGTGAAGAGGAACCCGTCGGCGTCGGCGAGCGCGACGGCGGCGCCGAACAGCGGGTGCTCGGCCGGGTGCAGACCCGATGCGTGCACGTCGCCGATGCCGCCGATGGCGGGGCGTGGCCAGTAGCGCTGGTGCTGGAAGGGGTAGGTGGGCAGGTCGACGCGGCTGCGGTTTTCGAACGGGGCGTAGAGGGGCGTCCAGTCGACGGTCGCGCCGCGCACGTAGGCCTGGGCGAGGGCGGTCAGGAACGTGTCCGGCTCGGGACGGTCCTTGCGCAGGGAAGCGATCAGACCCGACTGAGCGGCCGGATCGGTGACGGTGTCGTGCGCCATCGCGGTCAGGATCGAGTCCGGACCCAGTTCGAGGAGGGTCGACACACCGAACGACGTCAGGGAGTTGAGGCCGTCGCGGAAGCGCACCGCCTCGCGGACGTGCCGCACCCAGTACTCCGGGTCCCGCAGCTGTGCGGCGGTGGCGAGCTCGCCGGTCACGTTGGATACGACCGGCAGGGCCGGAGCCTCGTACGTCAGGCTCTGCGCGACCTTACGGAAGTCCTCCAGGACCGGGTCCATCAACGGCGAGTGGAAAGCGTGCGAGACCTTCAGCCACCGCACCTTCCGCCCCTGGCCCTTGAGAGTCTCGGCCAGGCCTTCGAGGGCGGCCCGCTCACCTGAGAGCACCACCTGCGAAGGACCGTTGACCGCCGCGACACCCACACGGTCCGCAAGCCCCTCAAGGAGGGGCAGTACGTCCGTCTCCGTAGCCTGCACGGCCAGCATCGCGCCGCCTTCGGGCAGCGCCTGCATCAACCGGCCCCGAGCAGCCACCAGCCGGGTCGCGTCTTCGAGAGACCAGAGCCCAGCCACGTACGCCGCGGCCAGCTCACCCACCGAATGCCCACCGAGTATCTCCGGCCGCACACCAAACGACTCAGCCAGACGGTAAAGAGCCACCTCAACCGCGAACAACGCAGGCTGCGCATACCCCGTCCCGGACAGCAGCTCGGCGTCATCGCCGAACATGACCTCCTTCAACGGCCGCTCAAGAAGCCCGTCGAGATGACCGAACACCTCATCCAACGCATCCGCGAACACCGGGAAAGCCTCATACAACTCACGGCCCATCCCCACCCGCTGACTGCCCTGACCCGTGAACACGACACCCAGGCGACCCTCGACCACCGAACCCGAAATCCCGCTCTCAAGGCCACCCAGGAACTCGCCCCGATCCCGCCCGAACACCACGGTCCGGTGCTCGAGCGCCGACCGGCCGCTGAGAAGCGACCAACCCACGTCCACCGGGTCCGGCTCGGTGTTCCCGCCCACGAAGTGGCGCAGCTGATCCACCTGCGCCCGCAGTGCGTCCGCGCTCCGCGCCGACACCACCCACGGCAGCACTCCCGAAGGCGAGGCGCTCTCGACCGGCGCCGCCGCCTCAGCGGGTTGCTCGGCCGCCTCGGTCACCGGCGCCTGCTCCACGATCACATGGGCGTTCGTACCGCTCACACCGAACGACGAGACGCCCGCGCGGCGCGGGGCGCCGTCCGCGCGCTCCGGCCAGGCCCGTGCCCGCGTGAGCAGCTCGACGGCGCCCGCGGACCAGTCCACGTGGGAGCTGGGGCGGTCGGTATGGAGGTTCTCGGGCAGGACTCCCGCGCGCATCGCCATGACCATCTTGATGACGCCCGCGACGCCGGACGCGGCCTGGGTGTGCCCGATGTTGGACTTCACCGAGCCGAGGAGGAGCGGCTGTTCGGCGGGGCGGTCCTGGCCGTAGGTGGCGATGAGGGCCTGGGCCTCGATGGGATCGCCGAGCACCGTTCCTGTTCCGTGGCCCTCGACGGCGTCGACATCGCCGGTGGAGAGGCGGGCGGCGGCGAGAGCCTGGCGGATGACGCGCTGCTGCGATGGCCCGTTCGGCGCCGTGAGCCCGTTGCTCGCGCCATCCTGGTTCACCGCCGAGCCACGGACCACCGCGAGAACCTGATGTCCCTTGCGGCGCGCGTCCGAAAGGCGCTCCAGGACGAGGACACCGACGCCCTCGCCCCAGCCGGTACCGTCCGCCGCCTCCGCGAACGGCTTGCAACGGCCGTCCGACGCAAGGCCGCCCTGGCGGCTGAACTCCGCGAACGCGCCGGACGTCACCATCACGGCGACGCCGCCCGCGAGGGCCATGTCGCACTCACCCTGACGCAGTGCCTGCGCCGCCAGGTGCAGGGCGACCAGCGAGGACGAGCACGCCGTGTCGACGGTCACCGCCGGACCTTCGAGACCGAACAGGTAGGAGACACGGCCGGAGATGACGCTGGAGACGTCACCGGTCAGCAGATAGCCGTCGACGCTGTCCGGTGATGCCATCAGCGCCGGGCCGTAGCCCTGCGCGGTGGCGCCGACGAACACGCCGGTGCGGCTGCCGGCGAGCGCGGCCGGGCCGATCCCGGCACGCTCGACGGCCTCCCAGGAGGCCTCCAGGAGCAGCCGCTGCTGCGGGTCCATCGCCATGGCCTCGCGGGGCGAGATCCCGAAGAAGGAGGCGTCGAAGTCGCCCGCGTCGTAGACGAAACCGCCGCCACGCGCGTGCTGCTCCTGGTCCTCGTCGGCCCCCTCACCCGTGTCGCCACGGAGCGCCTCGACGTCCCAGCCGCGGTCCTCCGGGAAGACGGACAGCGCGTCCTGGCCCTCGGAGACGAGCCGCCACAGGTCCTCGGGGCTGCGCACGGCACCGGGGTAGCGGCAGCCCATGCCCACAATGGCGATGGGCTCGGGCTCCTCGGCCTCGACCTCACGAAGTCGCTGACGAGTCTCGTGAAGATCGGCGGTCACCCGCTTGAGGTAGTCGAGAAGCTTCTGCTGTTCCGCCATCGGAGACTCACCTGTTCGTCTAGTCACAGAAAGACCGCTCCGGCGTGGTGTGCCGGTCGTCCCGGTTTCGCGCCGGTCTCGTGCGTTGCCGTGCGTTGTGGTGCGTTGCCATGCGTTGTGGTGCGTTGACGTGCCTTGTCGCGCGTGATCGCGCTGGTTGCGCTGGTCACGTGCCGTCGTGCTTCAGGAAATGCCGAGCTCCTTGTCGATGAAGTCGAAGACCTCGTCGGCGGATGCGGACTCGAGCCGTTCGGAGACCGCCTCGCCGTCGGCCGGTGCCTCGGCCTCCGCGCCCTTCCACTTCGACATCAGCGCTTCGAGCCGCATCGTGATGCGCATGCGGGCGCTGTCGTCGGGCGCGATGGTGGTGAGGCCTGCCTCCAGGCGGTCGAGCTCGGCGAGCGTGGAGTCCACTCCGTCCGCGTCGTCCTGGATGATCTCGGCGCGCAGGTACTGGGCCAGGGCGACGGACGTCGGATAGTCGAAGACGAGCGTCGTCGGCAGCCGGAGCCCGGTGGCCTTGCCGAGCCGGTTGCGGACCTCGACGGCCGTGAGCGAGTCGAAGCCCAGCTCGCGGAAGGCCCGGTGCGCGTCGACGGCCTCCGCGCCCGCGTAGCCGAGCACGGCCGCCGCGTGGCCGCGCACGAGGTCGAGCAGGATCACTTCGCGCTCGGACTCGGTGAGCGGGGTGAGGCGCCGGCGCAGCTGCGACGAGGCGTCGTCGGCGTCCTGCGCGGAGGCCGGGGCGTCGGCCGCCACGGACTCCATGTACCGGCGCACTTCGGGGATGTCGCCGATGAAGGGGCTGGGCCGCGAAGAGGTGAAGGCGGGTGCGAACCGCTCCCAGTCCAGGTCGGCGACGGCGAGGAACGTCTCGTCGTGCGCGACGGCCTGGGCGAGCGCGGCGACCGCGAGCTCCGGCGCCATCGGGCGCAGGCCCCGGCGGCGGAACTGCTCCTCGCCGTCGTCACCCGCCATGCCGCCACCGGCCCACAGGCCCCAGGCGACCGAGGTCGCCGTCAGGCCACGCGCCCTGCGCTGCTCGGCGAGCGCGTCGAGGTGGGCGTTGGCCGCCGCGTACGCGCCCTGGTTGCCGCTGCCCCACACACCGGCGTTGGAGGAGAACAGCACAAACGCGTCGAGGTCGTCATCGCCTTCGAGGAGCGCGTCGAGGTGCTGCGCGCCGGACACCTTGGCGTCGAGGACATGTGCGATGTCCGCCGGGGCGGTATCGGTCAGGGGCTGGCCCTGGCCCACACCCGCCGCGTGGAACACGGAGCGCAAGGTGTGTCCGTCACGGGCGAGCTGCTCCAGGAGCGCGGACACGGCATCCCGGTCGGCCACGTCGCACGCGGCGACGGTGACCTTGACTCCCAACTCCTCCAGTTCTACGACGAGATCGGCTGCTCCGGGTGCGTCCGAGCCGCGTCGGCTGGTCAGGACGAGGTGTTCGGCACCCGCGCGGGCGAGCCAGCGGGCGACGTGCCCGCCGAGCGCGCCGGTGCCACCGGTGACGAGGGCCGTACCGCGCGCCGTCCAGGCCGTCGGCTCGCCCGCGCCGAGGGCGAGCGGCGCGTGGGCGAAGCGGCGTACGAGGACGCCGGAGTCCCGGACGGCGAGCTGGTCCTCATCGACGCCGACTCCCGCGAGGATCGCGGCGAGCTGGGCTGCCGCACGGCCGTCCACGGCCTGTGGCAGGTCGATGAGGCCGCCCCAGCGGTCGGGGTGCTCAAGAGCGACGACCCGGCCGAGGCCCCACAGCTGGGCCTGGACGGGCCCGGCGGCCCGGTCGGCGTGGCCGGTGGCGACGGCACCACTGGAGAGCGCCCACAGCCGGGCCCCGATCTCCGCGTCGCCCAGGGCCTGGACGAGCGCGACGGTGGCCGCGTGCCCGGCGGGTACCGCCGCGTACGCGCTGAGAGCGGAGTCGTCGAAGCCGAGCAGCGACACCACACCGGCCAGCTCGCCCTGCTCCCGCAGGGTCTCGGCCAGCTCGGCGCGTGTCACCTTGCCCGCGTCGACCCGCAGTTCGACGAGATCCGCCCCGGCGTGCGTCAGCGCCTGCGCGACACCCGCCGTCCACGGGTGGTCAGCAGCCGTCTCCGGTACGACGGTCAGCCAGCGCCCCGTGAGAGCGGCGGCGTCGGACGGGCCGCCGGGCAGGGGCTGCCAGGCGACGCGGTAGCGCAGTGCGTCGACCGCCGAACGCTCACGGCGCTGGCGCCGCCAGGCCGACAACACCGGCAGTACGGCGCCCAGTTCGGCGCTCGCCGCGTCGGTGTCCAGCTCGGCGGCGAGCTCCTCCAGGTCCTCGCGCTCCACCGCCTCCCAGAAGCGCGCCTCGACCACGTCCACGTCGGGAGCCACGCCCACGCCCTGGGCCTCCTCGGGAGCGAGGAGCCAGTAGTGCTCGCGCTGGAAGGCGTACGTGGGCAGGTCGACCTTGCCGCGGGCACCAGGCAAGAGTGCCTGCCAGTCGAGTTCGGCGCCATGGACGTGCGCCTCGGCTATCGACCGCGCCAGACGATGGGCGCCACCCTCGTCACGCCGCAGCGAGCCCAAAGTGACGGCGGTGGACTGGTCGGTGTCGTCGATGGTGGCCTGCACCGGGACGGTCAGGACCGGGTGCGGACTCATCTCCAGGAACAGACCATGGCCGTCGGCGAGAAGACCGCGCGTTGCCTGCTCGAACAGGACCGTCTGACGGAGGTTGCGATACCAATACCCGCCATCCATGGGGGTGCTGGCCGCATCGAGCCAGTCACCGGTCAGGGTCGAGAAGACCGGGACCTGCGGCATCTGCGGGGTGACAGGCGCCAGGACATCGGCCAGATGGGCCTCGATCGCCTCCACATGGGAGGAGTGCGAGGCGTAATCCACCGGGATCGTACGGGCACGAATATCGCGCTGCTCACAGTGCGCCACCAGCTCCCGCAGAGCCTCAGGCTCACCCGACACCACCACCTGCGAAGGACCATTCACCGCCGCCACGGAGATCCGGTCGTCCCACTCGGGCAGCAGCTCGCGTACCTGTTCGGCGGGCAGCGGCACGGAGACCATGCCGCCCCTGCCCGACAGCTCCAGAATCGCCTGACTGCGCAGGGCGACCACACGGACCGCATCCTCCAGGGAGAGCGCACCCGCCACACACGCGGCGGCGATCTCACCCTGACTGTGACCCACCACAGCAGCAGGCTCCACACCCGCCGCACGCCACACCGACGCCAGCGACACCATCACCGCGAACAGAACCGGCTGGACGACGTCGACACGATCGAAGCGGTCGCCGTTCAACTCCTCGAACAGATCCCAGTCCACGAACTCCGACAACGCGACCGCGCACTCCCCCATCCGATCCGCGAACACCGGCGACGAATCGAGCAGTTCGACAGCCATCCCAGCCCACTGCGAACCCTGCCCCGGAAACACGAACACGGGTCGCCTCGCACCCGCCACCACACGGCCCGAGACCACGCCCGCAGCCGTCGCGTCGTCCTCGGCCAGCCGATCGAGGCCGGACAGGAGCTGCTCGCGGTCCTGCGCGAGTACAGCGCCCCGGTGCTCGAAACGCGATCGCGTGACGGCAAGGGAGAAGGCCACATCGGCGAGGCCCGAGTCGGTGTCGGACAGCAGGCGTTCGCGCAGGCGCGCGGCCTGGCCGCGCAGCGCCTGCGAGGTGCGGCCGGACAGCACCAGCGGCACCATGCCGGACAGCACCGACGACGGCTCACCGGACCCGGCGACGGGCTCGGCGTCCCCGGCCTCCGGGACCTCCTCGGCCTCCGGGACGTCCGGGACCTCTTCCAGGATCACGTGCGCGTTGGTGCCGCTCATACCGAACGACGAGACACCCGCGCGGCGCGGTGCGCCCGCGTCCCGCTCGGTCCACTCGCGGGCCTCTGTGAGGAGTTCGACGGCCCCTTCCGTCCAGTCGACCTCCTCGGTCGGCCGTTCGATGTGCAGGGTCCGCGGCAGTACGCCGTGCTGCATGGCGAGGACCATCTTGATCACACCGGCGACACCCGAAGCGGCCTGCGAGTGGCCGATGTTGGACTTCACCGACCCCAGCCACAGCGGCTGCCCCTCCGGCCGGTCCTGGCCGTAGGTGGCGAGCAGTGCCTGTGCCTCGATGGGGTCGCCGAGGGTCGTGCCCGTGCCGTGGGCCTCGACCGCGTCGACGTCGCCCGTGGTGAGGCGGGCGTTGGCGAGCGCCGCGCGGATGACGCGCTGCTGGGAGGGGCCGTTGGGGGCGGTGAGGCCATTGCTCGCACCGTCCTGGTTGATGGCCGAACCACGTACGACCGCGAGGACCTTGTGGCCGTTGCGGCGCGCGTCCGAGAGACGCTCCAGGAGGACCATGCCGACACCCTCGGCCATGCCCATGCCGTCGGCGGCGGACGCGAACGCCTTGCACCGGCCGTCGGCGGCGAGGCCGCGCTGCTGGCTGAAGGCGATGAGCGAGCCCGGGGACGACATCACGGCGACACCGCCCGCCAGGGCCATGTCGCATTCGCCCTGTCGCAGCGCCTGCGCCGCCATGTGCATGGCCACGAGCGAGGACGAGCACGCCGTGTCCAGGGAGATGGCGGGGCCTTCGAGGCCGAGCGTGTAGGCGATGCGGCCGGACAGCACGCTGGGTGCGCTGCCGGTGAGGATGTGGCCCTCACCGCCCGCGGACACCTGCCCCGGCCCGGTGCCGTAGTCCTGGTAGTTCATGCCGACGAACACGCCCGCGGGCTCGCCGCGCATCGACTTGGGGTC
Source organism: Streptomyces sp. NPDC058257 (assembly GCF_042881845.1). Lineage (NCBI taxonomy): Bacteria > Bacillati > Actinomycetota > Actinomycetes > Kitasatosporales > Streptomycetaceae > Streptomyces > Streptomyces sp. NPDC058257. The sequence goes on along the minus strand of NZ_JBHVXJ010000043.1, from coordinate 5,583 downwards.
GATTCCGGCTCGCTCGAAGGCCTCCCAGGAGGTTTCCAGGAGCAGTCGCTGCTGCGGGTCCATGGAGAGCGCCTCACGGGGCGACACCCCGAAGAACGCCGGGTCGAAGGCGCCCGCGTCGTGCAGGAAGCCGCCGCCCCTGGTCGTGGTGGTGCCGGGGGTCTCGGGGTCCGGGTCGTAGAGGGACGCCACGTTCCAGCCGCGGTTGGTGGGATATCCGCCGACGACGTCGGCCGACGACTCCAGGACCTGCCACATCTCCTCGGGGCTGCTGATTCCGCCGGGGTAGCGGCAGCTCATCGCCACGATGGCGATCTGCTCGTCGGCTGCCGCCACCACGGACGTGGTGCCCGTGGCGGACGCGGCGGTCGCACGCCCCGTGTCGCCGAGCACCTGGTCGCGCAGGTACGCCGCCAGGGCCAGGCCGTTGGGGTGGTCGAAAACGACCGTGGTGGGCAGCCGGAGACCGGTGGCGCCGCCGAGGCGGTTGCGCAGGTCGACGGCGGTGAGCGAGTCGAAGCCGAACTCGCGGAAGGCCCGCTCCGGGTCGAGTGCGGCGGCCGACTCGTAACCGAGGACGGCGGCGGCGTGCGCGAGCACCAGATCGAGCAGGATCCTGTCCTGCTCGGGCCCGGCCAGCCCGGTCAGACGGCGGCGCAGCACGGCGGCTCCGTCGTCGCCCCTGTCGCCGGACGTCCCGTCGGCCGATCGCCCGTCGCCGCTCTGCGCGTCGAGGATGCGCTGGGCGTCGGGCAGGTCGGACAGGAGTGGCCTGGCGCGGCGCGAGGTGAACACGGGCACGAACTGATCCCAGTCCACGTCGGCCACGGCCAGGAACGTCTCGTCGTCGTCGAGGGCCTGCTGCATGCCCGCGAAGGCCAGGTCGGGGTCGAGGAACGGCAGCCCCTGGCGGCGCAGCTGTTCCGGGTCGACATCGATGGGGGCGCTGCCGCTCTCCCAGGCGTTGACTACGTTCCACACGCCCCAGGCGACGGAGATGGCGTGCAGGCCGCGCGCCCTGCGGTGCTCGGCGAGGGCGTCGAGGTAGGCGTTGGCGGCCGCGTACGCGCCGTGGTCGCCGCTGCCCCACACCCCTGCGATGGACGAGAACAGCACGAACGCGTCGAGTTCGCTGCCGTGTGCGCTGTCGGAGCCGTCCAGGAGTTCGTCGAGGACGTCGGCGCCCTCGACCTTCGCCGCCGCGATCCCGGCGAACTCGGCGAGCGAGGTGGTGGCCACGGAGCCCAGCTCGATGAGGGCCGCCGCGTGGATCACGGCCCGCAGGGTGTGCCCGTCGTCGGCGAGCTGGTCGAGCAGCGCGGACACGGCGTCCCGGTCGGCCACATCACACGCGGCGATGGTGACCTGGACGCCCAACTCCTCGATTTCCGTCTTGAGTTCGGTGGCGCCCGGTGCGTCCATGCCCCGCCGGCTCGTCAGAACCAGGTGCTCGGCACCGCCGCGTGCGAGCCAGCGCGCGATGAACGGTCCCAAGGCGCCGGTGCCGCCGGTGACGAGGACGGTGCCGCGCGGCTTCCACGGCGAGGCCGGTGTCGACCTGCGGTCGGTAGGTGCGGCCCGCACGAGGCGCCGCACGAAGACCCCGGAGCCGCGCACCGCGAGCTGGTCCTCGTCGCCGCCCTCCCCGGCGAGGATCCCGGCGAACCGGGCGCTCGTACGGGCGTCAGGGGTGGCGGGCAGGTCGATGAGCCCGCCCCAGCGGTCGGGGTGCTCAAGCGCGACGACCCGGCCGAGACCCCACACCTGCGCCTGGACGGGGTGGTCCACGCGGTCGCCGCCACGTCCGGTGGCGACGGCGCCGCTGGACGCCAGCCAGAGGCGGGCGTCGATCCCCGCGTCCTCCAGGGCTTGTACGAGGCTGATGGTGTCCGCGAGCCCGGTCGGCAGCACGGCGTGCGTGGGGTGCGGCTGTTCGGCCAGGGCCAGGAGGGAGACAACGCCGGAGAGCGGGTCGCCGCTTCCGGCCACCGCTGCCTGACGCAGCTGCTCGGTCAGCTGCGCACGCGTCACCTCACTTCGAGGTACGAGGAGTTGGTTCGGCTCGGCTCCGGACTTGGCCAGCGCATCGACGACGCCCGCGGCCCACGGGTGCTCGGCGGCCTCCTCGGGCACGACGACCAGCCACCGGCCCGCCGGCGCGGGAGACGGACGGCTGCCGGAGAGCGGCTTCCAGGTCACGCGGTACCGCCACCCGTCCACGACGGTGCGCTCGCGGCGCTGCCGTCGCCAGGACGACAGCACCGGCAGTACGGCGCCCAGTTCGGCGCTCGTCGCGTCGGTGTCCAGCTCGGCGGCGAGCTCCTCCAGGTCCTCGCGCTCCACCGCCTCCCAGAAGCGCGCCTCGACCTCGTCCACCCGCGCGAGCGGCGCCGCGTCGGCCGGGTCGTCCTCCGGGGAGAGCAGCCAGTAGTGCTGGTGCTGGAAGGCATAAGTGGGGAGGTCGACCGTGGTCCGGTCGGCGGCGGGGAAGAGTGCCTGCCAGTCGAGTTCGGCGCCGTGGACGTGCGCCTCGGCGATCGACCGCGCCAGACGGTGGGCGCCACCCTCGTCACGGCGCAGCGACCCCAGGGCCACAGCGGCACCGTCGCGCCCGGCGTCCTCGATGACGGCCTGGACCGGGACGGTCAGGACGGGGTGCGGACTCATCTCCAGGAACAGACCATGGCCGTCGGCGAGGAGACCGCGCGTGGCCTGCTCGAACAGGACCGTCTGACGGAGGTTGCGATACCAATACCCCGCGTCCATGGGGGTGTTAGCAGCATCGAGCCAGTCACCGGTCAGGGTCGAGAAGACCGGAACCTGCGGCATCTGGGGCGCCACCGGGGCGAGCACCTCGGTCAGGTGAGCCTCGATCGCCTCCACATGGGAGGAGTGCGAGGCGTAATCCACCGGGATCGTACGGGCACGAATCCCGCGCTGCTCACAGTGCGCCACCAGCTCACGCAGAGCCCCAGGCTCACCCGACACCACCACCTGCGAAGGACCATTCACCGCCGCGACAGAGATGCGGTCGTCCCACTCCGGAAGCAGCTCGCGTACCTGTTCGGCGGGCAGCGGCACGGAGACCATGCCGCCCCTGCCCGAGAGCTCCAGGATCGCCTGGCTGCGCAGGGCGACCACGCGGGCGGCGTCCTCCAGGGAGAGCGCGCCCGCCACACAGGCGGCGGCGATCTCACCCTGACTGTGACCCACCACAGCAGCAGGCTCCACACCCGCCGCACGCCACACCGACGCCAGCGACACCATCACCGCGAACAACACTGGCTGGACGACATCGACACGATCGAAGTGGTCGCCGTTCAACTCCTCGATCAGATCCCAGTCCACGAACTCCGACAGCGCCTCGCCGCACTCCCGCATCCGCTCCGCGAACACCGGACTGGAATCGAGGAGTTCGACAGCCATACCGGCCCACTGCGAACCCTGCCCCGGGAACACAAACACCGGACGAGCGCCACCAGACGCACGACCCACGACCACACCCGCAGCCGCCGTGTCCCCCTCGGCCAACCGCCCAAGCCCGGACAGCAGCTCATCGCGACCCCCGCCGAGCACCACACCCCGATGCTCAAAACGCGACCGGGACAGGGCCAAGGAGTAACCCACGTCGGCGGCGCCCATGTCGGCGTGTGCCACGAGGTGTTGGTGCAGTCGGGCGGCTTGTCCGCGCAGCGCCTCCGGGGTCTTCCCGGAGAGGACGAGCGGGATCACGCCGGAGACCACCGGCGAGGGCGTGGCGGGTGCTGCTTCCCCGTCCGGGGCGTCGGCCAGGGCCTGCTCCACGATCACGTGTGCGTTGGTACCGCTCACTCCGAACGACGACACGCCCGCGCGACGCGGTACGCCGCTCTCGCGGTCCGGCCAGGACCGGGAGTCGGCGAGGAGCTCGACGGTCCCCGCCGACCAGTCCACCTCGTGGGTGGGCTCGTCCAGGTTGAGCGTCGACGGCAGCACGCCGTGCCGCATGGCCATCACCATTTTGATGACGCCGGCGACACCGGCGGCGGCTTGCGTGTGGCCGATGTTGGACTTCACCGAGCCGAGGAGCAGCGGCCGGTCGGCCGGGCGGTCCTTGCCGTATGCGGCGATGAGCGCCTGTGCCTCGATGGGATCGCCGAGGGGAGTGCCGGTGCCGTGCGCCTCGACGGCGTCGACGTCGGCGGGCGTCAGGCGGGCACTGTCGAGGGCGGCGCGGATGACGCGCTGCTGGGAGGGGCCGTTCGGCGCCGTGAGCCCGTTGCTCGCGCCGTCCTGGTTGACGGCCGAACCGCGTACGACCGCGAGGACCGGGTGGCCGTTCGCGCGGGCGTCGGAGAGACGCTCCAGTACGAGCATCCCGACGCCCTCGCCCCAGCTGGTGCCGTCGGCGGCAGCCGCGAAGGGCTTGCAGCGGCCGTCGGGGGCGAGGCCGCGCTGGCGGCTGAAGTCGATGAAGGTGCCCGCGGTGGGCATCACGGTGACGCCGCCCGCGAGGGCCATCGTGCACTCGCCCTGGCGCAGCGCCTGCGCGGCGAGGTGCAGAGCGACGAGGGAGGAGGAGCACGCCGTGTCGACGGTGACGGCGGGGCCCTCAAGACCGAAGGAGTACGAGATACGGCCCGAGGCGATGCTGCCGGAACTGCCGGTGCCGAGGTAGCCCTCGACGCCCTCGGGGACGCTGGTGAGCTGGGACCCGTACTCGTGGTAGATGAGACCGGCGAAGACGCCGGTGCGGCTGCCGTGCAGCGTCGCCGGGTCGATGCCCGCCCGCTCGAAGGCCTCCCAGGAGGTCTCAAGGAGGAGCCGCTGCTGCGGGTCCATGGCGAGCGCCTCACGCGGCGAGATCCCGAAGAAGGCGGCGTCGAAGTCGCCCGCGTCGTGCAGGAATCCGCCTTCGCGGGCGTAGCTGGTGCCGAGGCGTTCGGGGTCGGGGTCGTAGAGCGACTCGACGTCCCAGCCGCGGCCCGCGGGGAACTCGGTGATGGCCTCTTCCTCGTCGGTGAGCAGCCGCCACAGGTCCTCGGGCGTATGCACGCCGCCCGGGAAGCGGCAGCTCATCGCGACGATGGCGATCGGCTCGTCGGCGCTGGGAGCGACAGCCGGTGCGGCAGTCAGGGACGCGCCCTGTGCCGCGCTCTCTGGGAGTGCTCCGATGAGCTCCGTCTCCAGGTGCTGGGCGAGGCCCTTGGGCGTGGGGTAGTCGAAGATGAGGCTGGCGGGCAGGCGCAGTCCGCTTGCCGTGTTGAGGCGGTTGCGCAGCTCGACGGCGGTGAGCGAGTCGAAGCCCAGTTCCTTGAACGCCTTGGTGGCGACCACGTCTTCGGCGGAGGCGTACCCGAGGACTGCGGCCACCTGGGCGCAGACGAGGTCGAGCAGGGCGCGGCCCCGGTTCTCTACGGGGAGCGCGGCCAGCTGGTCGGCGAAGGAGGTTCCGGCGGCCGCCTTGGAGCCACCGGAGGCGACGGCGCGCCTGGTCCGGTTGCCGCCTCCTCGGACGAGGGTGCGGAAGAGGTGGGGAACCTCGCCGCCCGCGAACTGCGCCCGCAGGACCTCAGGATCCAGCTTCATCGGCACCAACGCACC
>NZ_JBHVXJ010000042.1:0-20639 GCF_042881845.1 Streptomyces sp. NPDC058257 | reverse complement strand
CCGCACCTGAACGGTGCGGGGCCCGACGACGTATGACCGAGTGCTACTCCTGCTTCTTGCGACGCGTGCCGAAGACGATCTCGTCCCAGCTCGGCACGGCCGCGCGCCGCCCGGGCCGGACGCCGTCGGCCTCCGCCTGGCGGTCGGTGGTGCCGACGAGGCGGTCGCGGTGGCTGGCCACCGAGCGCGGCATCAGGACGTCCGCGTACGCGGCACCCGCTCCGGCCGACGCCGCGGGCGGCTCCTCGGCCTCGGGGTCCTGCTCGGACTCTTCGGCGGGCGGCAGGTCCGTGGGCGGGAGCGCGGGGCGCTCCGGCACGATCATGTCGCCGCGGAAGCTCGGCACCGCCTCAAGGAGGCTGGTGAGCGAGTCCCGCTCCGACTCGGACACGGCCGCTGTCGCACCGGTGGCCACGCCTTCCTCCGGAGGCTCCGGGGGCTGCGGCGCGCTCGGGCGCTCCAACTGCCGGTCCAGGGCGCGGTCGAGCGGCCGGTCGAGCGAGGCCCTGTCCCGGGGCAGCCGGGCGATGCGCGGCACGAACGGGAAGCTCGGCTCGGGCGCGGCGATGTCGTCCGTCTCGCCGATCAGCGAGCGCGCCTCGTCGTCCATGGCCTGCACGAGCCGCCGTGGCGGGTCGTACGTCCAGCTCGCGGCGTGCGGTTCGGTCGCGACGCGGTAGACGAGCAGGACTTCCCAGGTGCCGTCGTCGCGGCGCCAGGAGTCCCATTGGACGGATTCCTTGTCGGCGCCGCGCAGGAGCAGCCGCTCCGACACGGCCTCGCCGAGCTGGGGTCCGGTGTTCTCGCCGGGACGGCGCACGGGGGTCTTCCGGGCCCGCTCGGCCATGAAGGCGCGCTCGGCGAGCACGGGCCCTTCGAAGCGGCGGACGCGATCGACGGGGATTCCGGCGAGCGATGCGACTTCCTCCGCGCTCGCACCGGCACGTATCCGTGCCTGGATGTCGCGGGGGCGGAGGTGGCTCTCCACCTCGATCTCGATCTGGCCGAGGCGCGGACGGTCGCCGCGCACGGCAGCGCGCAGCCGCTCGTCGATCGGAAGTGTGTACTCCGTGCTGTCCGCAGCTTTGAGCACCAGCCGTGTGCCGTCGTTGCTGACGGCCACGACACGCAGTTCGGGCATGGGGACCTCCCGGGTGGTGCCTGCCGACGTCACGTGCGTCGCTGCTTCCGCTAGTCGAGTGTGGCCTGCCCGGGTGCAGCCTGCCACAACCTTGCCGAGTTGCCCGGCGTGTCGGGCATGGGCCCTAGGTCGCCGTTATGGCACGGTTACCTATTCGCAACTCTCAGTGACCAACTTGGTCACCCTGTGCAGCGAGCCCCCTCCCGGCAGGTCCTGGAAGGCCCCGGGCACCCAGGTGGGAGACCGGACCCAGGGCTCGCAACAGTACTCCATTCGGGCCACCGGGGTGGTCCGCCGCGCCGCCGAAGTTCTCGCGGGGGGCGGGAGTTGACGCGCCTGGATACCCGGGCAGGGTGGTGCATGAGTGGCACACTTCACGGAATCTCCAGAAACGGAACTAACCCCTTCACCCATACGTCCCTTTCTCGTGCAGTCAGTCGAGAAAGGCAGGTAAGGGTCGGAGATGCGTGAAAAGCCGGATTCGGGCGAGGAATCCAAGGGCCAGGAGGAGCCGGGGGAGAAGCGGCGCCTCGATCTGAGTCTGCCGCAGGTGGCGGGGAGCGCCGTGGCCGCCGTCGTGGGGGCGAAGCTCGCCGCCAGCTTCGGCGTCTACGGCACGATCCTCGGCGCCGGCCTGGTGAGTGTGGTCGCGACCTGTGGTGGCACGATCTTCCAGCACTTCTTCCGGCGCACGGGCGAGCAGATACGTGACGTCGCGGTGCAGGCCAAGCCTCGGGTGCAGCAGGTACCGCTGACCGATGGTTCGGGTGCGCCGGTGGCCGAGACGTTCAGGGCGGAGGCGTACACGGGAGCTACGGCGCATGCCGGGACGGGGCCCGTGACGACGACCTGGGGGAGAGCGGCCGACGCCGACGCGACCTCGGTGCCGCCCGTCGCGGGCGATCCGGACCGTACGACCGTGGTGCCCGTCGTCGGCGACGCCGACCGTACGAGTGTGCTGCCCACGGTCACTGACGCCGACCGCACCACCATGCTGCCCGCGGTCACTGACGCCGACCGCACCACCGTGCTGCGAGTGGCGGACGCGGACTCGGACGCGGGTGCCGACGCCGACAAGACGCGGCTGCTCGGGCCGGTCGACGCCACACGGCTGGCGCCGCGGGACGACGCGACCCGTGTCCTGCGGCAGACGGGTCCCGCCGCGCCGGTCGAACCGCCGCTCCCCTCGGACGAGTTCACCGACGGCACCACTCATCGCACGCAGATCCGAAGCTGGAAGCGGCCGTTGATCGCCGCCGCGGTCGTCTTCGGTGTGTCCATGGCCGGGATCACGACGTACGAGATCGTCTCCGGAGAGGACTTCAGCGGGGGCCACGGCACCACGATCGGCAACGGCTTCTCGGGCGGGAGCGGCTCGTCGGGGCAGCGGCCCACGCCCTCGACGGAACCCTCCGGGCAGCCGTCCGACGGCCCGTCGACGGGTACGGACGACGGGTCTCGGCAGGACGGCGACGCCTCGCAGGACCCGAACGGGACGAACTCGCGGTCCCCGGACACCGGGAACGACTCGGGCTCTGATTCCGGTTCGAAGGATGACCCGGACAAGGGTCAGGACTCCGGCGACGGCTCCAAGACGGACCCGACGCCCACACCCACACCCACGCCCACCCCGACTCCGACCCCCACTCCGTCGAGCGGCGCCGGAAGCGGCGACGACGCGCAGCGGGAGGCGACCCCCACCCCGTAGGCGGCCGCTCAGTCGCCCAGGACGCGGCGCAAGTAGTCGTTGCCGAACAGGCGGTCCGGGTCCAGGCGGTCGCGCAGGGCCGTGAACTCGGCGAAGCGCGGATAGGCCTGCGCGAAGTAGCCGGCGTCGCGGGTGTGGATCTTGCCCCAGTGAGGTCGGCCCTCGTGTGCGGTGAAGATCCGCTCGGCGGCGGTGAAGTACGCCTGGTAGGGCGTGCCCCGGTACATGTGGACGGCGATGTACGCGCTCTCCCGGCCCGATGCCGTGGAGAGCGTGATGTCGTCCGCGGGGGCCGTACGGACCTCTACGGGGAAGCTGATCCGCAGATTCGAGCGCTCCACCATCGTCTTCAGTTCGCGCAGCGTCTCGACGAGGGCCGCCCGCGGAACGGCGTACTCCATTTCCATGAAGCGCACGCGGCGCGGACTTGTGAAGACTTTGTAGGGGATGTCCGTGTAGGTGCGGGCCGAGAGCGCCTTGCTGGAGATCTTGGCGATGCCCGGGACGGTCGCGGGGACGGCGCGGCCTATCGAGTTGACCACCTGGAAGAGACCGTTGGAGAGGATCTCGTCCTCTACGAAGGCGCTGACCCTGCCGGGCGGAGCCGCGGGGCCCGCACTGCGGTTGTTCCGCTTGGTGTTGCAGCTGCCGGTGTGCGGGAACCAGTAGAACTCGAAGTGCTCGTTCTCGGCGTGCAGGGCGTCGAACTCACTGGTGACCCTGTCGAAGGTCATCGGCTCCTCACGGGCGGTGAGGAAGAAGACGGGCTCCACGGCGAAGGTGATCGCGCTGATCACGCCGAGCGCGCCGATGCCGAGCCTGGCCGCGGCGAATACCTCGGGATTCTCCTTCTCGGAGCAGGTGAGGACCGTGCCGTCCGCGGTGACGAGCTCAAGCGCCGTGATCTGTGCGGAGATCGACGCCGAGTCGCGGCCCGTGCCGTGCGTCCCGGTGCTGATCGCGCCGGAGACCGTCTGCTCCATGATGTCGCCCATGTTCGTGAGCGAGAGGCCTTCGCGGGCGAGCGCCGCGTTCAGACGCTTCAGCGGGGTGCCCGCTTCCACGGTGACGGTGCCGGCCTCGCGGTCGATCCCGCGGATGCCGGTGAGGAGTTCGGGGCGTATCAGGAGGCCGTCGGTGGCCGCGGTCGCCGTGAAGGAGTGGCCGGTGCCGACCGGCTTCACCCTGAGGCCGTCGTCCTTGGCCTGACGCAGCGCGGCACTGAGCTCGTCGACCGAAGCGGGGGTGACCTCCCTGGCCGGACGTGCGGTGACGTTGCCCGCCCAGTTACGCCACGCTGCTCTGCTCTTCGCGCTGCCCGTGCCCGTTGCCGTGCTCATGGGTCCCTCCCCGTTGCGAAACCGGCTTCTTCAGTCGGCGATACCCAAGGAATCCGACCGCCACCGCGACGGCCCCGGCTACTGCGGGTACCGCGTACCCGGCGTCCGAACCGGCCGCGTCGACGACCAGACCGGCCGCGGAGGAGCCGAGCGCGACGCCGACCGCGAGTCCGGTGCTCACCCAGGTCATGCCCTCGGTCAGCTTCGTACGGGGTACGTGCAGTTCGACGAGGGCCATTGTCGTGATCATGGTCGGCGCTATGGAAAGGCCCGCGATGAACAACGCCACGGCCAGAAACGGAAGATTCCCGACCAGTTGAAGCGGGATCATACTCACGGCCATCGCACAGACACCCAGCAGCCACCTCGGTGCGGGAGCGCCCTTGAAGCGCATGAGCCCGAAGGCGGCTCCGGCCACGCAGGAGCCGAGCGCGTACACCGCGAGCACCAGGCTCGCCGCCGCCTTGTGCCCCTGGTCCTCCGCGTACGCGACCGTCACCACGTCGATGGACCCGAAGATGGCTCCTGTCGCCGCGAAGGTCGCGACCAGGACCCGGAGTCCCGCGGAGCGCAACGCCGAGCCCTTGGTGTGGTGTTCACGCCCGTGCGGCACGGGCTCGGTGGCTCGCTGGGAGGTCAGCCAGAACACGCCCGTCGCGAGGAAGGCCCCGGCCACGAGCGGCCCGGCCTCGGGGAACCACGCGGTGGAGAGCCCGATCGAGATGATCGGACCGAAGATGAAGCAGATCTCGTCCACCACGGACTCGAAGGAGTACGCGGTGTGCAGCCGCGGAGTGCCCCGGTAGAGGACGGCCCAGCGCGCCCTGATCATCGATCCCACGCTCGGCACGCAGCCGACGAGCGCGGCGAAGGCGAAGAGCGTCCAGTCGGGGAGTGCGTACTTCGCGCAGAGCAGCAGCCCGGTGACCGCGGCCAGGGAGGCCAGGGTCGCGGGCCGCAGGACCCGGCGCTGGCCGTGCCGGTCGACCAGACGCGAGATCTGCGGGCCGATCGCGGCGGCCGAGAGCGCGACGGTCGCGGAGAGCGCGCCCGCGAGTCCGTACCGCCCCGTGAGCTGGGACACCATCGTCACGATGCCGATGCCCATCATCGACAGCGGCATCCGTCCGAGGAGGCCCGCCGTCGAGAACCCCTTGGTGCCGGGGGCGGCGAAGATGGCGCGGTAGGGGCTGGGCACGTGGGACTCCGCTGAGGGGCCGGGACGGCTCCGCGAGGAGGGGCTCCCGTAAGGCGTGAAGATGGCCCATACAGCTTATGGCTGCGACACGGCAGGGCGCACCGTGTTTTCCGGCTGTCAGCGGCGGGTGGCAGGATCGGATGTATGTCCGATGCGCTCGATGCCTCTCCCTATGACGCCCTGCTGCTGCTCTCGTTCGGCGGCCCAGAAGGCCCAGACGACGTCGTCCCGTTCCTGGAGAACGTGACGCGGGGGCGCGGTATCCCCAAGGAGCGGCTCAAGGAGGTGGGGCAGCACTACTTCCTGTTCGGCGGGATCAGCCCGATCAACGACCAGAACCGTGCCCTTCTCGACGCCCTGCGCAAGGACTTCGCGGAGCACGGACTCGATCTGCCGGTCTACTGGGGCAATCGCAACTGGGCGCCCTATCTGACCGACACCCTGCGCGAGCTCGTCCGGGACGGCCACCGCCGCGTGCTCGTCCTGGCGACCAGCGCGTACGCCTCGTACTCGGGCTGTCGCCAGTACCGGGAGAACCTGGCGGAGTCCCTCGCCGTGCTCGCGTCCCAGGGTCTCGATGTGCCGCGCGTCGACAAGCTGCGGCACTACTTCAACCACCCCGGCTTCGTCCGCCCCATGATCGACGGGGTCCTGAAGTCCCTGGCCGATCTCCCCGGTGACGTACGCGAAGGGGCGCACCTCGCCTTCACGACGCACTCCATCCCGACCGCGGCCGCCGACACCTCGGGGCGCGTCGAGGACCACGGGGACGGCGGCGCGTACGTGGCGGAGCATCTGGACGTGGCCCGGCTCATCGCGGACGCGGTGCGTGAGGAGACCGGCGTCGAGCACCCCTGGCAGCTCGTCTACCAGTCGCGCAGCGGCGCGCCGAGCACCCCGTGGCTGGAGCCGGACATCTGCGACCACTTGGAGGAGCGGCACGCGGCGGGCGTGCCCGCGGTGGTGATGGTCCCGATCGGCTTCGTCTCGGACCACATGGAGGTTCTCTACGACCTCGACACCGAGGCCGAGGCGAAGGCCGCGGAGCTCGGCCTCCCGGTCCGCCGCTCGGCCACGGTGGGCGCCGACCCGCGGTTCGCCGCCGCGGTGCGGGATCTCGTCCTTGAGCGGGCCGCCACGGAGAACGGACGCGAGGTCGCGCCCTGCGCCCTGGGCGCGCTCGGCGCGAGCCACGACCTGTGCCCGGTGGGCTGCTGCCCGTCGCACGTCCCGAAGCCCGCCGCCGCGGGCGCCGAAAGCCCGTACGCGTAACTCAGCCACATCGGAGGGCCCCGTGGGCACCTCGAAGGCACAAGGAGCACCAGCACCGTGACCGACTCCGCAGACCAGCAGCTGAAGGCCGAACTCCTCGGCGTCGCCCTGGAGGCCGCGCACCGCGCCGGAGCCTTCCTGCGCGACGGGCGCCCGGACGACCTGGGCGTTGCCGCCACCAAGACCAGCGCGGTCGACGTCGTCACCGAGATGGACATCGCCTCCGAGAAGTTGATCACCGACTTCCTCGCCGAGCGCAGGCCGGACGACGGCGTGCTCGGCGAGGAGGGCGCGAGCTCCGAGGGCAGCAGCGGCGTCCAGTGGGTGATCGACCCGATCGACGGCACCGTCAACTACCTCTACGGACGCCCTGATTGGTCCGTGTCCATCGCGGCCCGCAAGGACGGCGAGACACTCGTCGGCGTGGTGCACGCCCCGATGCGCGGCGAGACCTACCGCGCGGTCGTCGGAGGGGGCGCGTTCGTCAACGACGAGCCCGCGCGCACCCGCCCCGCGCCCCCGTTCGAACGGGCCCTCGTCGGCACCGGCTTCGGGTACGTGGCCGAGCGCCGCGCCCGCCAGGCCGACGTGGCCCGGCAGCTGATCCCGCTGGTCCGGGACATCCGCCGCGGCGGCTCGGCGGCGATCGACCTGTGCGACGTCGCGCTCGGCCGCCTGGACGCGTACTACGAGCGCGGCCTCAACCCGTGGGACTTCGCGGCGGGCGACCTCGTCGCGCGGGAAGCGGGCGCGCTGACCGGCGGACGCCCCGGGCAGCCCCTCTCCGGCGAGCTGACCGTCGCGGCACCTCCCGGCCTCTTCGAGGACCTCCAGGGCCGCCTGGAGGAGCTCGGCGCCTGGCACGACTGACCGTCGTACTCACCCGAACGCACAAGAGCCCCGGCATCTCGTCCACAGATGCCGGGGCCCTTGTGCTCACGAACGGATCAGGCGTGCAGCACGCCGACCTCCACCCCGTGGTCGGCGGCCAGCCGGTGGAGATCTTCGAGCTCGGCCTGCTCGACCTCGGCAAGGAAGTCGTCGCCCGTCTCACGGGCCTTCGTGAGGTCGGACTCCGTGGCTTTTATGCGCTGCAGCAGTCCTGCGGTGAAAGCGTCCATGGTTGCGCCCCCTCGGCTGGGTCGTGGGTCGATGGCACGGGGGTGTGCCCTCAAGGAAGGGGCGATCACGTCTTCGCCGCCCGCCCTGGAGAAGCGGGTTGTGGCGCGCCACATACAAAGCGTGATCGCGGGGTGTGAGGTCGTCTTCCCCGGGCTCTCTTCCACGGAAACCTCAACCGTCGGACGAAATCCCGCATTCCCCGTCCGGGGCACCGCCTTACAGCCGGTTTATGACCGAAAGGGGCAGGATGGAGGCCACAGCCCAGGAACAGACCTGCCCCCAGGGGCACAGAGGAAGGACAGCGCCGTGCGCGTACTCGTCGTCGAGGACGAGCAACTGCTCGCCGATGCGGTGGCCACCGGACTACGCCGGGAGGCCATGGCCGTCGACGTCGTGTACGACGGGGCGGCCGCTCTGGAACGTATCGGCGTGAACGACTACGACGTCGTGGTGCTCGACCGGGACCTCCCGCTCGTGCACGGGGACGACGTCTGCCGCAAGATCGTCGAGCTCGGCATGCCGACCCGCGTCCTGATGCTCACCGCGTCGGGCGACGTCAGCGACCGCGTCGAGGGCCTGGAGATCGGCGCCGACGACTATCTCCCCAAGCCCTTCGCGTTCAGCGAGCTCACGGCACGCGTGCGCGCCCTCGGGCGGCGTACGAGCGTGCCGCTGCCCCCCGTCCTGGAGCGCGCCGGCATCAAGCTCGACCCGAACCGCCGTGAGATCTTCCGCGACGGCAAGGAGATCCAGCTCGCCCCCAAGGAGTTCGCCGTCCTCGAAGTGCTGCTGCGCAGCGAGGGTGCCGTCGTCTCCGCGGAGCAGCTCCTGGAGAAGGCCTGGGACGAGAACACCGATCCGTTCACGAACGTGGTCCGGGTGACCGTCATGACCTTGCGGAGGAAACTCGGCGAGCCCGCCGTCATCGTGACGGTGCCCGGCTCCGGCTACCGGATCTGATCCCCGGTGGCCGCGACCCCGGCGCCACCGGCTGCGCCCCCGAAACCCACCTGGGACCCCAGGAAGACCGAACCGCCCTTCCCGTGGCTGCGCCCCACGATCCGTATACGCCTGACCCTGCTCTACGGCGGCATGTTCCTGATCGCGGGCATCCTGCTGCTCTCGATCATCTATCTGCTCGCCGCGCAGGCCCTGAACGTCGGCAGCGACCTGCCGTTCAACATCGAGGGCGGCTCCAGGGTCAGCAGTAACACGTGTCACAACCTCCCGACGGGCACCCAGGTCCCCGCCGACGAGGTCAATGCCGCGCTGAACGAGTGCGTCAACAAGATGCGTCAGAACGCCCTGGACAACCTCCTGAGCCGCTCGCTGCTCGCCCTGCTCGGGCTCGCGGTGATCGCCTTCGCCTTCGGTTACGCGATGGCGGGCCGCGTCCTCTCGCCGCTCGGCCGCATCACGCGCACCGCGCGCAGGGTGGCCGGCACGGACCTGTCCCGGCGCATCGAACTGGACGGGCCCGACGACGAGTTGAAGGAGCTCTCGGACACCTTCGACGAGATGCTCGACCGCCTGGAACGGGCCTTCACCGCCCAGCAGCGCTTCGTCGGCAACGCCTCGCACGAACTGCGCACACCGCTCGCGATCAACCGCACCCTGCTCGAGGTGCAGCTCTCCGATCCGGATGCGCCCCCCGAGCTCCAGCAGCTCGGCAAGACGCTCCTGGCCACCAACGAGCGCAGCGAGCAGCTCGTGGAGGGTCTGCTGCTGCTCGCCCGCAGCGACAACCAGATCGTGGAGCGCAAGCCGGTCGACCTCGCCGAGGTCGCCGACCGCGCCGTCGACCAGGTGCGGTCCGAGGCCGACGCGAAGGGCGTGGAGATCCGTGGGGACCGGGCCCCGGCCGTCGTTCAGGGCAACGGCGTCCTCATGGAGCGGATCGCCCTGAACCTCGTCCAGAACGCCGTCAGGTACAACGTGCCGGACGACGGGTGGGTCGAGGTCACCACGGAGGCCCAGCACGGCCAGGCGGTCATCGTGGTGACCAACACGGGCCCCGTGGTGCCCGCGTACGAGATCGACAACCTCTTCGAGCCGTTCCGGCGGCTGCGGACCGAGCGCACGGGCAGCGACAAGGGGGTCGGACTCGGCCTGTCGATCGCCCGGTCGGTGGCGCGGGCCCACGGGGGCCGTATCATCGCGGAGCCGCGCGAGGGGGGAGGGCTCGTGATGCGAGTCACCCTTCCTCTCTGAGATGCTGCCGCTGACCCGCTCCTTGTTCGCTTTGCGCGGAATTTTCGGGACCTGATCCTGGAGATTCCATGTGCGATCGATCACAGGAGCGAATTTTCGGCCATCTACTCTCCGTGATCGTGAAAGTCGTCGGAAAGCCGGGAAAATCCGGGTTTTCAGGGGTCTTGATCACGGGAAGTACACGGGGTGGCGCCTGTGAAGTGCGACATCCGGACCGTGTACGGTCCCGATCGCCATCCAAACCGATCACCTCGGCAGAGGTGCGGTTGGGTGTCGATTGAGTAACAGACCTTGATGTGAGGCAAAATCTCCGCCTCAGGTCGGGCACAAGTCCGGCCTCTCACGCGTTACGTGCGCTGAGACACCGCAGACACCCAGAGGGGGAGAGCGACATGGCAACGGACTACGACACCCCACGCAAGACCGACGATGACGTCAACGAGGACAGCATCGAGGAACTCAAGGCGCGGCGGAACGACAAGTCGACCTCGGCCGTAGACGTCGACGAGTTCGAGGCCGCAGAAGGCCTTGAGCTGCCCGGCGCGGACCTTTCGAACGAGGAGCTCGCCGTTCGGGTGCTCCCGAAGCAGCAGGACGAGTTCACCTGCATGAGCTGCTTCCTGGTGCACCACCGCAGCCAGCTGGCCAAGGAGAAGAACGGCCAGCCGATCTGCCGCGACTGCGACTAGGGCAGGGTCGGCCGTGACAGGCTCGACCCCGCCCAGGAAGCGCCGCTTCCGCAAGCGTGGAGCGGACCAAGAAAGCGTCGCCCCCGAAGGCGTGCGTGACGACGAGCGGGGCTCTTCCCCCACAGGAACAGCCTCGCTCGGACCGGCGAACGCCCTGGAGGTGGCAGACGACGGGACGGCGGCCGACAAGGCGTCCAGGGCCCACGGGTCCAAGGGCCGCGTTGCCGCCGTCACGGACGGAGTCATGGCGGGCGTGCGCGCGAGCGGACGCGGCGCCAAAGCCGGCATCGGCTATCTCGCCGACCGGATCATCGAGAATGCCCCGCGGGTCCCGATCCGCGACCTGGGCACTCTCCGCAAGCAGTTCCCGGGCCTCGACGCCGAGCAGCTCGCGGACAAGATCATCTCCGGCGCCGCCAACGGAACCTCGACGGTCGGTGCCGGAATCGGCGTCGCCGTGATGATGCCCGTGCCGCCCGCGATGCCCGCGGAGCTGGCCGCCGAGATCACCGGCGTCGCGGCCATCGAGCTGAAGATGATCGCCGAACTCCACGAGGTCTACGGCCGGCGCCCGCCGGGCAATCTCAAGGAGCGCAGTACCGCCTACCTCGCCTCGTGGACCGAGGAGCGCGGCATCGACGTGGTGAAACCCGCGTCGATCAACGCGGCGCTCGGCGGCCAGATGAAGCGCGAGCTGCGCCAGCAGATCATGAAGCGCATGGTGCGGAACCTCCCGAACCTGATGCCTTTCATGGTCGGCGCCGCGGTCGGGGCGGTGATGAACCGTCGGGACACCAAGAAACTCGCTGAGCGGGTCCGTGCGGACCTGCGGAGGTCGCAGGTGCCCTGGGGCGCCCTGCAAGAGCTGCCGCCCCTTGAGCAGCCCGTGAAGCCCCTGGACCCCCTGCGCCGCGACGCCCCGCCCGAGGAGCTGGGCGCCTGACGCCGCGGCCCCGCAGCAGGTCCTCGATCGGCAGGCAGCAGGTCCTCGGTCAGCAGTTCGCCAAGAAGCAGATCTTCTAAGCAGCCCGTACCGCGCTGAGCGCCGCCGCGAGCGCCTCGGGGTGCCGCGTCGACACGTACACGTACGGGGTCGGGTCCTGCGGGTCCGTGATCTCGACGCGCAGCGCCGTGGGGATGTAGGCGCGCAGCAGCATGAAGGCGCGCGGGTCGGCCTTCGGGCCGCGCCAGGCGCGCGCCTCTTCCGCGTCGAGCACCTCCGCCTCGCCCAGGGCGGAGACCGGGATCTTCGCGTCGCCCACGACGAGCGAGTCCGCCACCACGCGGATCCGGGGGGAGCCGTACGAACTGGTGACGACCGCGGCGACCGCCGTCCCGGCGACCAGGCCGCCGAGCAGCGGCAAGGTGCCGAAGGGGAGCAGGATCAGCGCCATCGCGACGCCGACCAGGAGCGAGACAAGCCACCAGGAACGGGGCGCCGTCAGGCGTTCTTCGTAAGGCTGCATGCAGGCAAGCTTGGCACGATGAGCTCCGTTGCCGGACTCGCGGGTAAGGTCTGCGGCTGTGAGTGGTACTTCAGCAGCTCTGACGCCCCCGGCCGACGCCATAGCGCCCGTCCGCCACCCCGACGCGCCCGCCCCCGGCGAGCTCATCGGAGCCCATTACGAGCACTGCTTCGGCTGCGGCGAAGGACAGGCCCACGGGCTGCACCTCGCGACCCGTGCCGGTGAAGGTGTGGGCGTCACCGCCGAGTTCACCGTCCGTGAGGCCCACCAGGGCGCTCCGGGCCTCGCCCACGGCGGAGTGCTCGCCACGGCGCTCGACGAGACGCTCGGCTCGCTGAACTGGCTGCTGCGGGTGATCGCCGTGACCGGTCGGCTCGAGACCGACTTCGCGCGGCCCGTGCCCCTGGGCACCGTGCTCTTCCTCGACGCCGAGGTGACCGCCGTCTCCGGGCGCAAGATCTACTCCCGGGCCACCGGACGGATCGGCGGCCCCGACGGGCCCGTCGCCGTCCGTGCCGAGGCCCTCTTCATCGAGGTCAAGGTCGATCACTTCATCGAGAACGGCCGCCCGGAGGAGATCCGGGCCGCGATGGACGACCCCGACCAGAACCGCCGCGCACGTGCCTTCGAGGTGAACCCGTGACCCCCGTGCCCCCCGTGGCCGCCGCGCCCCGTCCGGAGCTCGACGTCCAGATCCGCCGCGTCGACCCCGACGTACCCCTGCCGTCGTACGCGCGGCCCGGCGACGCCGGAGCGGACCTGCGGACCACCGAAGCGTGCGAACTGGCCCCGGGTGAGCGGGTTGTCCTGCCCACCGGGGTGTCTATCGCGCTCCCGGAGGGGTACGCGGCCTTCGTGCACCCGCGTTCCGGTCTCGCCGCCCGCTGCGGTGTCGCCCTGGTGAATGCCCCGGGGACGGTGGATGCCGGGTACCGTGGGGAGATCAAGGTGATCGTGGTGAATCTCGACCCGCGCGAGAGCGTGCGGTTCGAGCGCTTCGACCGGATTGCCCAACTGGTCGTCCAGCAGGTCGAGAAGGTGCGCTTCCGCGAGGTGGCGGAGCTTCCCGACTCGGCGCGGGCCGAGGGGGGCTTCGGGTCCACCGGCGGCCATGCCGCCGTGGGCGTCGGCTCGGGTCAACAAACGGGTGGGAATCGATACGCATCGGTCGTATCTGACCGGGAAGGACAGTGACGTGTTCGGACGTCGCAAGAAGGACAGTGCCGCCGAGGACGCGGCGGGCGAGGCCGAGCAGGTCGTCGAGGCCCCTGACGGTGCCGACAGTGCCGACACGGCTGCGCCGTCGCGCGTGAGGCTCGAACCCGAGCCGCGCCCCGACGGACCCTGGGACGCCTCGGAGGTCCGCGAGCCCGGCGAGGGCCGGGTGGACCTCGGTGGCCTCTTCGTGCCGGGTGTCGAGGGCATGGAGCTGCGGGTGGAGGTCGCGGGCGACGCGATCGTCGCGGCGACCGTCGTGCTCCAGGACAGCGCCATCCAGCTCCAGGGCTTCGCCGCCCCCAAGAAGCAGGGCATCTGGGGCGAGGTCCGCGAGGAGATCGCCTCGGGCATCACGCAGCAGGGCGGTGTCATCGACGAGGTCGAG
Source organism: Streptomyces sp. NPDC058257 (assembly GCF_042881845.1). Classification (NCBI taxonomy): domain Bacteria; kingdom Bacillati; phylum Actinomycetota; class Actinomycetes; order Kitasatosporales; family Streptomycetaceae; genus Streptomyces; species Streptomyces sp. NPDC058257. Next base: position 6,889 of record NZ_JBHVXJ010000042.1, on the reverse strand, counting down.
GGCCCCCTCGGCTGGGAGCTGCGCGCGCAGGTTCCGGTGCAGCTGCCGGACGGCACGGGCGGCGTGCAGGTCGTGCGCTTCATCGGTGTCGACGGTCCGCGGTGGTTCCTGCGCGGGGTCATCTCCGGCCAGGGCGCGGTGCAGCCGCAGGCCGCGGGACTGCTCGAACAGATCTTCAGGGACACCGTCATCGTGCGCGGCGACGGCCCGATGGCGCCCCGCGACCCGATCGTCCTGAAGCTGCCGGACGACGCACAGATGGTCGCCGAGGGTGGCGTCCAGCAGGAGCAGCAGGAGGGCTCGCGCTTCTCGGGCGGCATGGGCCAGCTCCAGCGGGGTCCTGAGATCACCGAGGTGCGCTGAGCGCTCCGCCGGGCTGGGGGCTGATGCCCCCACGCATTGCAGGCCGATGGGCCGTATTCCCTGACGGGAGTGCGGCCCATCGGCGTTTTCGCAGGTCGGAGGCAGGTTCGCGCACGCGGACGTAAGAGAGTCGTCAACGCGGAGCCGACGGACGTATGGGAGCCGTCAACGGCGGTCGGATTCAGCCACGGAAGGGGTTTGCTCAAGACGTCAGATCATTCGCATCTCATCTAGGAGCACACGATGGCCGACGTGGCCTTCGTCGTCACCACGATCGCGGTTTTCGCGCTGGTGGCGTTCATCGCCAAGGGGGTGGCGAAGCTGTGACTGCCGAGAACATCGTCGGTCTCGTGGTGGCCGTCGCCCTGCTGGGCTATCTCGTCCTCGCTCTCGTGTTCCCGGAGAGGTTCTGAGTACGAAATGAGTCCTGTTCTTGCTGGTGTGCTCCAGTTCCTGGCGCTGATGGTGGCGCTGGCCCTGGCATACCGTCCGCTGGGCGACTACATGGCCAAGGTCTACTCCTCCGAGAAGCATCTGCGGGTGGAGAAGTGGATCTACAAGGGCATCGGCGCCAATCCGAACGCCGAGATGCGCTGGCCCGCCTATCTGCGCGGGGTGCTCGCCTTCTCCGCCGTGAGCGTGCTGTTCCTGTATCTGCTGCAGCGGCTCCAGGGTTCGCTGCCCGGGTCGCTCGGTTTCAAGTCGATCGATCCGGACCAGGCCTTCAACACCGCCGCTTCCTTCGTGGCGAACACCAACTGGCAGTCGTACTACGGCGAGCAGGCCATGGGCCACGTCGTGCAGACCGGCGGCCTCGCGGTGCAGAACTTCGTCTCCGCGGCCGTCGGCATCGCCGTCGCGGTGGCCCTCGTGCGGGGCTTCGCACGCTCCCGCACGGGTGAGCTGGGGAACTTCTGGGCGGACCTGGTGCGCGGCACCGTCCGCATCCTGATCCCGATCTCGGTGCTCGGCGCGATCGTGCTGGTCGCCTGTGGCACGATCCAGAACTTCTCCGGCATCCACGGGGTCGGCCAGTTCATGGGCGGCAGCCAGGAGTGGAACGGCGGGGCGGTGGCCTCGCAGGAGGTCATCAAGGAGCTCGGCACCAACGGAGGCGGCTACTTCAACGCCAACTCCGCCCACCCCTTCGAGAATCCGAACGGGTTCTCCAACCTGTTCGAGGTCTTCCTCATCCTGGTGATTCCGTTCGCGATCACGAGGACCTTCGGGCGGATGGTCGGCTCCCTCAAGCAGGGGTACGCGATCCTCGCCACGATGGTCACCATCTGGGTCGGGTTCACCGCGCTGATGATGTGGACGGAGTTCCACCACGGGGCTCCCGCCTTCGACATCGCGGGCGGGGCCATGGAGGGCAAGGAGACGCGGTTCGGGATCGGCGGCTCGGCGATCTTCTCGGTCGCCACGACGCTGACCTCGACGGGCGCGGTCAACTCCTTCCACTCGTCCAACACCGGCCTCGGCGGCGGAATCGACCTCCTCGGCATGCAGCTGGGGGAGATCGCGCCGGGCGGTACGGGGTCGGGCCTCTACGGCATGTTGATCATGGCCGTCATCGCGGTGTTCATCGCGGGACTGATGGTGGGGCGTACGCCGGAGTACCTCGGCAAGAAGATCGGCACCCGCGAGATCAAACTGGCGGCCTGCTACATCCTGATCACCCCGGCCCTGGTGCTCGGCTTCACGGCGGTGTCGATGGCGCTGCCCACGCCCAAGGACTCGATGCTCAACACAGGGGCGCACGGCTTCTCCGAGATCCTCTACGCCTACACGTCGGGCGCCAACAACAACGGTTCGGCGTTCGCGGGTCTGAGCGCGGACACGAACTGGTTCAACACCACGATCGGCCTCGCGATGCTGCTCGGCCGGTTCCTGCCGATGGTGTTCGTCCTCGCGCTCGCGGGTTCGCTCGCGGAGCAGAAGCCGATTCCGGCGACGGCGGGCACGCTGCGCACCGAGAAGCCGCTGTTCACGGGGTTGCTGGTCGGCACCATCATGATCATCACCGGCTTGACCTACTTTCCCGCGCTGGCTCTCGGGCCGCTGGCGGAGGGGCTCGCGTCATGACCACCGACATACAGAAGCCAGAGGAGCCCGGCTCCATGTCCACCGCTACTCCCACCCGTGCGCCGCACCAGGATGTGCCCGGCGGGCACAAGGATGCCAAGGGCGCCAAGGACACCGGCCGGGTCGGCGGCGGTCTGTTCGACCCCCAGCAGCTCCTGAAGTCCTTCCCGGACGCCGTGCGGAAGCTCGATCCGCGGGTGATGGTCAAGTCTCCCGTCATGTTCGTGGTGCTCGTCGGCTCGGTGATCACCACCGTCCTGGCGGTCAAGGACCCGGGGGACTGGTTCGGCTGGGCGATCGCGGTCTGGCTCTGGCTGACCACGATCTTCGCCAACCTGGCGGAGGCGGTGGCCGAGGGCCGCGGCAAGGCGCAGGCGGACACCCTGCGCAAGGCCAAGACCGACACGGTCGCGCGCCGGCTCAGCGGCACGGCCGAGGAGCAGGTGCCCGGCACCGAGCTGCGCATCGGCGACCTGGTCGTCTGTGAGGCGGGCGACGTGATCCCCGGCGACGGCGACGTCGTCGACGGGGTGGCGAGCGTCGACGAGTCGGCGATCACCGGTGAATCCGCCCCGGTCATCCGGGAGTCGGGCGGTGACCGTTCCGCCGTCACCGGCGGCACGAAGGTCCTCTCCGACCGTATCGTCATCAAGATCACGACGAAGCCGGGCGAGACCTTCATCGACCGCATGATCAACCTGGTCGAGGGCGCGGCCCGGCAGAAGACACCCAACGAGATCGCGCTGAACATCCTCCTCGCGTCCCTCACCATCGTCTTCCTGCTCGCGGTCGTCACACTCCAGCCGTTCGCCGTGTACGCCGGTGCCGAGCAGTCCATGATCGTGCTTGCCGCGCTCCTGGTGTGCCTGATCCCGACGACCATCGGCGCGCTGCTCTCCGCGATCGGCATCGCGGGCATGGACCGCCTGGTCCAGCGCAACGTACTGGCCATGTCGGGGCGGGCGGTCGAGGCGGCGGGCGACGTCTCGACGCTGCTGCTCGACAAGACGGGCACCATCACGCTCGGCAACCGGCAGGCCGCCGAGTTCGTGCCGGTGCGTGGGACGACCGAGGCCGAGCTCGCGGACGCCGCCCAGCTCTCGTCGCTGGCCGACGAGACGCCCGAGGGCCGCTCCATCGTCGTACTGGCGAAGGAGAAGTACGGGCTTCGCGAGCGCCACCAGGGTGAGCTGGAGGGGGCCGAGTGGGTCGCCTTCACGGCGCAGACGCGGATGTCGGGCGTCGACCTCGTCCAGGACGGGGCCGGGCGCAAGGTGCGCAAGGGCGCGAGCGGTTCGGTCGCCGCCTGGGTCACCGAGAACGGCGGTGTCGTCTCCGATGACGCCCAGGGCCTGACCGACGCCATCTCGCAGGCCGGTGGCACGCCGCTCCTTGTCGCCGCGAAGGACGGCAAGGGGGCGCGTGTCCTTGGCGTCATCCACCTGAAGGACGTCGTCAAGGAGGGCATGCGGGAGCGGTTCGACGAGCTGCGCCGCATGGGCATCAAGACCGTCATGATCACGGGTGACAACCCGCTGACCGCCAAGGCGATCGCGGACGAGGCGGGCGTGGACGACTTCCTCGCCGAGGCCACGCCCGAGGACAAGATGGCCCTGATCAAGCGCGAGCAGGCCGGTGGCAAGCTCGTCGCGATGACCGGTGACGGCACGAACGACGCGCCCGCCCTCGCCCAGGCGGACGTGGGTGTGGCCATGAACACCGGGACCTCGGCCGCCAAGGAGGCCGGGAACATGGTGGACCTGGACTCCAACCCCACCAAGCTCATCGAGATCGTCGAGATCGGCAAGCAACTCCTGATCACCCGGGGCGCGCTGACGACCTTCTCGATCGCCAACGACGTCGCGAAGTACTTCGCGATCATTCCCGCGATGTTCGCCGTGGTCTATCCGGGCCTCGACAAGCTCAACATCATGGACCTGTCGTCTCCGGAGTCGGCCATCCTGTCGGCCGTCATCTTCAACGCCCTGATCATCATCGCCCTGGTGCCGCTGGCCCTGAGGGGCGTGCGGTACCGGCCGATGAGCGCGGACAGGATGCTGCGGCGCAACCTCGGCGTCTACGGGCTCGGCGGTCTCATCGCCCCGTTCATCGGCATCAAGATCATCGATCTGATCATCTCCCTCATCCCCGGTCTGTAATTTCCTGAAAGCGTGCTGACCGTCATGAACAACTCAGTTGGAAGCACGGCGCGGTTGCTGGGAGCGGGTCTGCGTGCCCTGCTCGTCCTCACCGTCATCTGCGGTGTCATCTATCCGCTGGCCGTCACCGGGATCGCCCAGGCCCTGTTCAACGACAAGGCCAACGGCTCCGAGGTCAGGAGCGAGGGCAAGGTCGTCGGCTCCGAGCTGATCGGGCAGACCTACGACCTCCCGCTGAAGAAGGGCCAGGAGACGGCCGCGCCCGACCTGAAGTGGTTCCAGCCGCGGCCGTCCAACGGCCTCGGCGAGAACAGCGTGAACACCCAGTACAAGCTGATCCTGTCGGGTGCGACGAACCTCGCCGGCGACAACAAGGACCTGATCGCGAACGTCAGGGCCGCCAAGGCCGCCGTGGTCAAGGACAACTCCACGGCCGACTTCAAGGTCAAGCCCTCGGACGTGCCGGCCGAGGCCGTCACCTCCTCCGGCTCGGGTCTTGACCCCGACATCTCCCCGCGGTACGCGGAGCTGCAGGCCCACCGCGTGGCCGAGAGGAACGGCCTCGGCGTGCACAAGGTCGAGAAGCTGGTGGACGAGCACACCGACGGGCGGAGCCTCGGCTTCGTGGGCGATCCCCGCGTCAACGTCCTCCAGCTCAACATCGCGCTGAAGGAGCTCGTCGCCGACAAGGGCTGACGCTGCCCCACCGCCTCGGGGTCCTTTGTGGCCCGCCGCGCCCCGGTCATACCGATCGGAGCACGGCGGGCCACAAGCGCGTCCGCCCGTATCCGCCTGTACAGGGCTTCTTACTTCACGTCTTGACGGAAGCCTGGTCCGTACCTACTGTCTCGGCCCAACACGCGTGTTCAGAAAGGTACATGGAGTTCACATACGAGAATGGATGGCCCTCGCATGGCTGACACCCCCACACCGCCCGTGCGTCACCGCCGCAGATCCCGCACCACACTCCTGGCGACCCTCACCACCACGGTGACCGCACTGGTCGCAGCCCTCCTCGCCTGGCCCGGCGCCGAGCGCGCCGACGCGGCGCCCAGCACCTTCGCCCATCCCGGAGTCGCCGTGTCCCGCGGCCAGTTGGACTTCACCAGGGAGAAGGTCAACGCCGGAGCCCAGCCCTGGAAGGGCGCCTACGACCAGATGATGGGGAGCAAGTACGCCTCCCTGTCGCGCACACCCAAGCCCCGCGCGGTCGTCGAGTGCGGCTCCTACTCGGACCCCAATTACGGCTGCACCGACGAGCGTGAGGACGCGACGGCCGCGTACACCACGGCGCTCGCCTGGTACATCACCCGCGACGAGCGCTACGCCAAGAAGTCCATCGAGCTGATGGACGCCTGGTCCGCCACCATCAAGGACCACACCAACAGCAACGCCCCGCTCCAGACCGGCTGGGCGGGCTCGTCCTGGCCGAGGGCCGCCGAGATCATCAAGCACACGTACACCGGCGGCTGGGGCAACTCGGGACGCTTCGCGACGATGCTGCGCACCGTCTACCTGCCCGAGATCATCAACGGCTCCAACTCCAACGGCAACTGGGAGCTGTCGATGATGGAGGCCGCCATCGGCATCTCCGTCTTCATCGAGGACAAGGGGTCGTACGACAAGGCGATGGCGAAGTTCCGTACGCGCACCGCCGCGTACGTCTATCTCGCGTCCGACGGCGACCTGCCCAAGACCGTGCCGAGCCAGAACCTCGACACCCGCGCGAAGATCGTCAAGTACTGGCAGGGCCAGGGCACCTTCACCACCGGGCTCACCCAGGAGACGTGCCGCGACTTCACCCACACCGGATACGGGCTCTCCGCGATCTCCCACGTCGCCGAGACCAGCCGCATCCAGGGCGACGACCTCTACCAGACGGACGTCGGCGAGCGGCTGCGCCAGGGCCTGGGCTTCCAGGCCAAGTACGAGCTGGGTGAGGCGCCGCCGAGTTCGCTCTGCGGCGGCTCGGTCCACCGGGGTCTGGGGCCCGTCACCGAGGTCGGCTACAACGCCCTGCACAACCGCCTCGGCCACGCCATGAGCAACACCCAGAAGCTCACCGAGCAGAACCGTCCGGCGGGCTCCAACAATCTGTTCGTCGCCTGGGAGACGCTGACCCACGCGGACAACCCGAACTGATCGGAGCCCCGTAGGGGGACCCTCGTCGGGGGCGGGGGCCGCGGGGGCCCCCCCCCCCCCCCCCCCCCCGCGGCCCCGAGCCCCCAGCCGCGCTCCCCCCCACGCCAACACCCCCCCCCCCCCGCCCGCGCACCGCGGAC
>NZ_JBHVXJ010000041.1:29397-32287 GCF_042881845.1 Streptomyces sp. NPDC058257 | reverse complement strand
AGGTCATCAAGGTCGTGCGCGAGCTCACCTCCCTGGGCCTCAAGGAGGCCAAGGACCTGGTCGACGGCACCCCGAAGCCCGTCCTGGAGAAGGTCTCCAAGGAGGCCGCCGACAAGGCCGCGGAGTCCCTCAAGGCCGCCGGCGCCTCCGTCGAGGTCAAGTGATCTCAGGCACCTGAAGGTGCCTGAGATCGCTGCGCTGCCCGCCCGGGTTCCGGAACACACTCACCCGGGCCGGGCGGCCGCGGTTCGTCGAGGCCGATGAGATCCGTGAGGCTGCGGGTCCCTCGCTGGCCAAGTGCCTGCCCGTGGACAGGGGGTGGACCGCCGATCCCGGTCCGTCATGGCCGACCTCCTCACCCGGCTTGACCGAACAGAGAGAGGCGCTCCCGCAGGGGGCGCCTTTTGCTTTTGGTGACCTTGGGGGTGGCTGGTTTGGCCCGGTCCGAACCGGCCGGGGTCAGGGCGTGATGAGGACCTTGAGGCTTTCACGGTCGGCCATGTCCTGGTAAGCGGCCGGAACGCCGTCAAGGCCGGTGATGGCGTTGAAGACCTTCCCGGGTTCGATGCGGCCGTCGAGGATGTCGGGCATGAGTTCCTCGATATAGGCGCGGGCCGGGGCTGGTGCGCCCACCAGGCGGATGTTGCGGCTGAAGAGGCTTGCGAAACCGACCGGTGCCGCCTCGTACTGGGGGACGCCGACGCGGCTGATGACGCCTCCGGCGCGTACGACCCCGAAGGCCTGTTCGTAGGCGGGCAGGTGGCCGACGGCTTCGAGGACCACGTGCGTGCCGTGTCCGCCGGTCAGTTCGCGGACTGCTTCGATGCCCTCGTCCCCACGGGTGGGGACGACGTCGGTGGCGTCGAACTTCCGGCCGAGGTCGGTGCGCGTCTGATGGCGCCCCATGAGGATGATCTGTTCGGCCCCCGTTCTCGATGAACTTGATGCCGGCCGCCTTGGACACGGAGTATGCCGACAGACTCGGCCAGCGGTGCCGCCCCGCCGCACTGCTGATGCTGACGATCCGGCCGCCGCCCTGCCGCACGAGATGGGGCACGACGGCATGGGGCCGCGGTTCCGCACGAGATGGGGCACGACGGCGTGGGGCCGCGGTTCCGGGATGGCCGGGGCGGGCTCGCAGCGAGGCTGCTCTGCCGGCCGGATCAGTCCTGGGATGTAGGCCCACGGGCTAGTGCGACCGGCATGTAGTTGACCGATGGGCCGATGCTGCGGGGGTGGGGCACGTGACAGCGTCGTCCTGTGTCCGCGGGGCGACCGCGGGGCACGGTTGACGACCCGTCACCAGGGGAGGGCCCATGACCACTACACCGTTCATCAGCCGAAGGGGTTTGACGCGCCGCCACATGATGGGAGCCGCTCTGGCCGCCGGGGCGGCCGTGCCGCTCGCCGGCGTCACCAGCTCCGCGTGGGCCGACCCGGGCGCGAGGCGGCTAGTGCTGCCGGTGCCGAGAGGGCCGCACCCGGTGGGCACGGTCCAACTGCACCTCGTCGACCGGTCGCGTCCGGACGACATCGCGGGCCCCGGCCACTTCCGCGAGCTGATGGCCACGGTTTGGTACCCCGCGCGGGATGTCAGACGGTATCCGGTGGCGCCCTGGATGCCGGACGGCGCGTTCCAGGCGTTCCTCGCTGATGTCGGGTTCAGCGATCTGGCCTCGCTGGGGCCGCTGACTGCCGGCCATGTGGGTGCTCCGGTGCGCCGGACCGGCCGACGGCTGCCCGTCGTCGTGTTCTCGCACGGCGCGCGCAGCCATCAGGGTGACCACACCGTCATGGTGCAGGAGCTTGCCAGCCATGGATACGCGGTGGTGACGGTGGCTCACCAGTACGACACCTACACGCGGTTCCCCGACGGCCGGATCGCCGCCCCGCTCCATGACAGGCAGGCGCCGACGCTGCCCGGCGACTTCGCCGCTGACCTGCGCTTCGTCCTGGACTGCGTCGAGCAGCTCGCCGCCGGGCACAATCCCGACGCAGGCCACAGAAAGCTGCCGGATGGACTGCTGGGCTCCCTGGACGCGCGCCGCATGGGCGTGTTCGGCTGGTCCAAGGGCGGCACGGCCACCGCATGCGCCATGCTCGCGGACGAGCGGATCCGGGCCGGGCTGAGCCTGGACGGCCCGATGGAGATGAAGCCCCCGCTGGCCGGTGACCTGGACCGGCCGTTCATGATGATGTCGGCCGTGTTCACCCGGGCCACGGCTCCCGAGGCTGCCGCGTTCTGGTCGCACCTGCGGGGCTGGCGGCTGGACATACAAGCGCGGGGCGCCGCCCACATCTCCTACGGTGACAACGAGGCGCTGTTCCCGCAGGTGGCCAAGGTGTACGGGTGGAGCAGGAAACAGCTCCAGGACGTGATCGGCACCCTCCATCCCGAGCAGGCGGTGAAGATCCAGCAGGCGTATCCGCTCGCGTTCTTCGACGAGCACCTGCGCCAGCGCCGGGGGCACCTGCTCGACGGGCCGTCCCCGGCCTTCCCGGCAGTGACGTTCCTTCCGTGAGGACCCGGGACCGCGGCATCGCGGCCCCTTGCCGGCCCCTCGCCGGACCCTGACGAAGCGGGACAACTAGTCCGGGTAGCCGCTTGCGGCCACCGCCATCAGGAGGATGCCCCTGCTGCCTGTGTCGCCCGCCGCCAACCCGCCGCAGGGCGAGTGCGAACCGTCCTCCGCCGTTGCTGTAGATGCTCCCACCGTGAGACCGCCGCCCGCTGCGATCACTGCCACGCCGAGCCCGGTGTCCGGTCGGCAGTGCGGGCCCGCGTCGATCCACTCGTACAGGACCAGGCCCGGGGGGGCTTGTTTCAAGGGGGGCCACCGGGCCCCGGATACCCCGCATCCGCCCCCGGCCGGCGCGAACGCGGGGGGCG
>NZ_JBHVXJ010000041.1:0-29387 GCF_042881845.1 Streptomyces sp. NPDC058257 | reverse complement strand
GATCCACTCGTACAGGACCAGGCGCTGCGAGCCTTGTACGAGTGGATCGACGCGGGCCCGTTTGCCCGCCATACGCCACCAGCCTGCCGGTACGCAGGCAGAGGGTGAGGTTCTCCGCGTCCTAGTCGCGGTCGCTCATCGGGAGCGATGGCGGTGCGGCGAACAGGCTGGTGACGGTCAGGTAGGCGAGACGAAGCGACACGATCTCATCTTGCTGCACCGTCGAAGACGCTCCTGAGCCACAGCTGCATGGACGCCGTATCCGGCAGGCGCAGTGCCCTCGGGGAGCATGCCGAAGGAACGGCTCGGCCTCCCGATACGGCTCGATTCCGTATACCCAGTCTCACGATCACCGGCTCAGTCTCGTCTTTCCGGCGTGTTTCACGGGTCCGGCCGGTGCTGGGAGGGTAGGGGGCTTCTTCCGTGAAGCGTTTTGGTTCCTGGGAACCTGCGCGCGGTGTCAGCAGCCTTTGCTGTGACGGCCTTTGAGGGGGATGGCGCGTGATTGAGACGGCGGTTCAGATATTCACCCAGGTTGCCGGGGGGACGGTGGCTGCGGTGGGCTCCGGGGTGGGGCAGGCGGTGTCGGATCTGGTGCGTGAGCGGCTCGCCGGGAGTGAGTCAGGCCGCTCGGCGATACGGGCCGTCGAAGCACAGCCGGCAGACCCGGGGGCCGCGGCCGGGCTCCGGACTCTGCTCCGGGCGGAGGCCGACGCCGACCCGGACTTCGCCCGGCAGATAGCCGCCGCCTTGGCCGCCGGGTCGCCACCGGCCGAACCCCCGAAACAGGTGTCCGGCAGCATCACCATCGACGGCTCAACAGTCAGAGGCCGCAACACCATCTCCCTGGGGCCTGTGACCTTCAACAACACTCGCAACGCCCGCTACTCCCTGCTCTCCGCGGCGTTAGTGGTGGTCGTGCTGGTGGCGATGGGCCTGTACGGCGGGACCCGGCTGATCACCGGTGACGACCAGGGACAGGCGAAGTCCGTAACCCCGCTGAGCGATGCCGCCGCCTACCAAGTGCTCCCGGACCTGGCGAGCCTGCCGACGGGCTGGACACAGCCGAAGGCGCCCGGCATAGGGGGAGCGCAGGTACCCGAGAGTGCGGGGCTTTCCTACTTCGCCTCCGTCGACTTCCTCATGGGCGACCCCGACGCCGACCTTCACATCAGCGTCGCAGCGTTCACCAGTGCGGAGAAGGCCCATGCCTTTCACCTGAAAACCGAGGGCAACAACAGCGACGACGGCGGGGGACGCCCGGTGGCGCTGCCCCGTGTCGGAGACGAGAGCTTCGCTGATTCGTTTCCCAGCGGGAACGGAGAGGGGTCCGGCTCCTCCGTGTCGTTTCGCGTCGGCACAATTCTTATGACCATCACTGGTGAGGACGTCGACGGTCGGCCGTTCAACGGCACCTGGCTCAAAGCCCTGGGGAAAATGATGGCGGAGCGGGCGCAGCAGGCCCAGAACGACCAGGAACCCACAGCCTCCGTGCGCAACGCCTAGGCCCGGAGGGAACAGCCGAACACGAGGCCGTGGAAACCGGGACCATAGCGCTCAGGGACGGTCGCGGCCGCACGGAGGCCCGAGCGCCAGCTGCTCAACCTTTACATGTCTGTTCGACTTGTGTCGGGCTTCGCGCTACTCTCAACCTGAACAGTGGTGTTCAAGTTAAGGAGCGTGCCGTGACAGCAGCGTCGCCCCAGCCCTCGACCGGCATCCCGCCGGGAGCGGCCGGTCGCCCTCAGCGCTGGCGGATGCTGGTGGTGCTGTGCCTGAGCCTGCTGATCGTGGGGCTCGACGTCACCGTACTGAACGTCGCCCTGCCCGCTCTCATCGGTGAACTCCGCGCATCCACCGGCGAGTTGCAGTGGTTGGTCGACATCTACAGCCTCATGGCCGCCGGCCTGATGCTCTCAGCCGGCAGCCTCGCCGTCCGCTACGGAAGCGGCCGGTCTTCCTCTCCGGCCTGGTCCTCTTCTCCGGTGCCTCCGCCGTCGCCGCGTTCTCCGGCAGCACGACCCAGCTCATGATCGCCCGGGACGCGCCTCAGAGCTACGTCTCGACACCTGGCCCGGTGCCGGAGGGGGTGACCTACGCTCGCATCATGTCCACCCCGCATGAGAAGGTACGCCGCCCCGGTGGCCGTACCCCAGGAGGAGAGCCGCGCCGACGCGCGGACGCGGAGCGCAGCATCGCGTCCATCGTCACCGCCGCGCTCGATTGCTTCCGCAGGGACCCCAAGGTCAGCCTGTCCGCGGTCGCGGGCGCGGCCGGGGTGAGCCGGGTCACGCTGTATGCGCACTTCCCGTCCCGCGAGAACCTGCTCGACGCGGTGCTCGAACACTCCGTCGAGCAGGCGGACGCGGCGCTGCAGACCCAAATGCTCGACGAGGGGCCTGCCGACGAGGCCTTCTCCCGGCTCGTCCGGTCCGGCTGGCGCATCCTCGAGCGCCATGCGTTCCTGCTCGCCGCGTCCGAGGGCGTCATCGCCCCGGCCCGGCGCCGCGGGCATCACGAGAAGGTCCTCGCGCGGGTGGAGCGGGTACTGGTCCGCGGGCAAGCGGAGGGCGTGTTCCGTACGGACCTCCCGCTGTCCTGGCTGGTGACCACCTTCTACAGCTTGTTGCACGCCGCGGCGGCCGAGGCCGACGCACGACACCTCAAGGTCAAGGACGTCCCTGACATTCTCGACAGCACGCTGTCGTCGATGTTGCGGACGCCCGCTTCATCCTGACGCTCCATATCAACGGGGCGTCCCGTCCCGACACCGGAGCGGCCCATGCACGCCACCGAACAGCTCGTCCCTGTCCGCCTTGCCGCGATCAACGAGGCGGACGCGGACGGCTGGCTCGCCTCATGTGCCGACAACGCCGCCTCACGGGACGTGCCCCTCGACTCCGTCTGGAACGGGCGGGCCGAACTGGAGGCCGGAGTGCGCTCCCGACTGGCAGCGATCCCCGAGACCTGGATGGAGGTACGGACCGTCTTCGTGGACGACCGGTCAGGGGCCTGCGAGCGGACCATGTCGGGCACGCCGGACGGCGTGTTGGACGGGCTGCCCGAGCAACTCGCCGCGTCGTGAAGGGCAAGCCCTTCACGGCGCTAGGAGCAACCGTGTACCGGTTCTCGCCGTAGAGGGCCGCATCCAGGAGGAGGCCCTCTACTGGGACTTGGCCGGTGTGTTCGGCCAGTTCGGGCTGCTGCCTGGCCTCTGACCGAGGCCGGGCCCCGTAGGAGGTCTGGGCCGAGCCCCGGACCGGACAGTCTTCTCAACCGCCGGTCATGGGCTCGGCCCAGCCACATTGACAAGGCTTCTCACTAGATACAGGAGGTGGTCCCGATCAACACGAACGGAACCAGAACCCCGCAGGGCACCCGCGTGGTCGACGCCCTGAGCGCCAAGGACCCCTCGGTCCGGCTTCGCGCTGCCATGGCGGTCGGCTCGACCCCCGACCCCGGACTCCTGGAGGCGCTCGTCGAGCGGTGCGCGGTCGAGCCGGACCTCTTCGTGCGAGACACACTGTCCTGGGCGCTGATGCGCTACTCGCCGGAGATCACCCTGCCCCGGATTCGTCGGGAACTCGACTCCGAGAGCACCCAGGCCCGCAGTCAGGCGTTGCACACCCTTTCCAAGATCGGCGACAAGGGTGCGTGGGACTGGATCACGTGGGACATGCTGCGCGATGCCGACGACGAGACCGCTCGGACCGCGTGGCGCGTCGCGGTCTCACTCGTGCCCGAAGGCGAGGAGAAGGACCTGACCGACGAACTGGTCACGCAACTCGGTCGCGGCAACCGCAGTCTGCGGCTGAGTCTGAGCCGGGCACTGGCCGATCTCGGCGACGTGGTCGAGCCCGCCCTGGAGAAGGCCGCGGCCGACCCCGACCCGGCGGTGGCTGAGCACGCCGGTGCCACCAAGCTGCTCCTGAAGACCCGGCAGGCCGCTCTCGACGCGGCAGCCGAGAACGCGAAGCGAGCCGTCGCACAGCGAGCCGCTGCCGCCACTGCCGACGAGGCTGCGGGAGCCATGGATCGCTGAGGGGCGATACCCGCCGCCGTCGGCGAACGGCCGGGGTCGACACCCTCGGGCGGGGGCGGTGAGGGACCGGGTCGGGGGTGCGGCGGTCCTGCATCGGTCTGCGACGGAGAGCATGTCTGCGCGACGGGAGTCAGGCGTTGGCGGGGCGGGGCCGGGTGCTTGATCTACCGCATAGAGTGACCATGCGCCTGGCTGGTCTGTAGGAGGCTTCCGGCGGCGAGCGAATGAGGTTGCCATGAGTGAACTGACGAAGCCCGAGGTCGACCTTCCGGAGGGTGACGCTCCCATCGAACTGACCGTCCGCGACCTAGTCGTCGGGGACGGGCTCGAGGCGAAGCCGGGCAGGGTTGTCCAGGTTCACTACGTCGGGGTCACCTTCGAATCCGGAAAGGAATTCGACACCTCCTGGGACCGGGGCCAGACGTTCAAGTTCGCCGTGGGCGGTGGAAAGGTCATCAAGGGCTGGGACCGTGGGGTCAGAGGGATGAGGATCGGCGGCCGACGCGAGATCATCGTTCCCCCGCGCCTCGGCTACGGCAACCAGTCACCCTCGCCGTTGATCCCGGCGGGCTCGACACTCGTCTTCGTGGTGGACCTGCTCTCCGTCGCGGTCTGATCGTTATTTCCTGGTGCTTCGTCCCGGCATTGGGGGTGTGATGCCGGGATGACTGGCCTCATGGGCCGCCGCCTCACGGGCGAGAACACCATCTCCTGGCGCGACCCGATACCAGCACATCAAAGCCGTATCCAGGGATGAAACAACAGGACGAGACGACCTCTTACGTGGCCAGCGTGCTGACTGGCTGTGCTGCCGGGAGGGCGGTGTTCGTCAGGGTGTCTTCGGGCGCGGGGCGTCTGTTGGGCTGCTGTGTGTCGTGTCGGTGGGTTCGGTCATTGAGAGTGCGGCGAGTAGTTGCAGCTTCTCGCCGCTGTCGCTGTCCTTGTCGGGGTGAAAGGGTTGTTCCTCGGGATCGAGGAAAAGGGAACGAAGCCGGTCCTGGCCGGGCCGCAGGCGCGGGGAGAGCGCGACTGCCATGGAGTTGGAGGCCAGGGCATCGAACGCACGCCCTTCGACGAACGCGGGAATCTGAAGGTGGGCCAGGAGCTGCTGCACCCGTGCCGGTACGTGCTCGGGTCGTTTGCGGCGTGGAGCCCTGCGGCGCGGAGCCCTGGGGCGTGCTGCCGTGAGGCTGAGCAGATACGTCCGCTCGACGTCGTCGAGGCGCAGTACACGCGCGAGTGATTCGAGGACCTGAGGTGAGGGGTTCGTGTCGCGGACGCGTTCCAGTCGCAGGTAGTAGTCGGGGCTGATTCCGGCGAGCAGGGCGACTTCCTCACGGCGCAGGCCGGGCACGCGGCGGTTGCCGCCGGGCGGGATCCCTGCCTGCGCCGGGGAGACCAGCCCGCGCCGGGCACGCAGGTAGCTGCCGAGCCGGTTGCCGGATTCCTCATCCTCCATACCGACACCGTAATCAGACCCGCCGCCGTGGGGGACTTGCCAAGGTCGGCTCCGGCACCCGTGACTCCACGAACACCGCCGCCACCAACAGGAGCACACCCGTTCCGGTGAGCGCCGCGGTCTGCCAGGACGCCCAGTCGAACAGCTGGCCCGTCAGCGAGGTCCAGATCAGCAGCGCGCAGACGCCGGCCACGATCGTGCCGGACAGGCTTGCACAAGGTGCTACGTCAACGCCCCTGCGAACGCGAACGCGTCGGGTTCGAGCCTCTTTGCTGGTCAGCCCTGTCGGGGTGCGAGGCGGTCCGGCCATTGGAGGACGGCTCGGCCAGATGTCTCCTGTGTGGCTCAGTTCTACGACATCGGATAGACCGTCTTGCCGGGCAGCTTCAGGCCGCTGCAGCCGTGTACACGGCTCTGCTCGGCCGCGAACTCAAGCAGCAGCGGCCGTAGTTGGGCGCCCGTCACATACCGGTCCGATATGTCGTTGGTCCGGGGGACACTGTGCGCCTGGAAGTTGGCGGCTTCGCCGTCGCACTGAGCGGTGGCTCGACCCAGGGCATCGGCCATCATCGGGCCCCGGGCGCTGCGGTCGGACGGGTAGTCGACGTTGGCGGCGAGCAGCGTCTGGAACGGCTCGTCGGTCCAGTCGCCGTACCAGCCGGAGAACTCGACGACCGGCGCACCGCCCTTGCCCTTCGCGGGGTCGACCAGCGCGCAGCTGGTGATCGGCATGTCACCGCTCGAGCGCTCCGTGAACTCCCAGGGCCTGCCCGACGGGTTCTTCGGCAGCCGGACACCGGTCAGCCAGCCGCACTCCTTCGTCCCGGCGGCCTCGGACAGCGGGCGGCTCTCCAGCCCGGCCGTGCGCTCGGGCAACGGCAGCCGCTTCGCCCCGCAACCGGACTGCTCCGAGGCCGCATTGGCGGCGGACGCGGCGATACGCAGCAGGGCGGGACCGGGTTCGTTACTGGTGTCCGGACCAATGACCCGGGTCAACAGCCGCTGTTTGGCGCCCAGTTCGTCACGCCCGAGCTTGGGGCACTCCTGAAGGATCACGGGACCGAACTGGTCCGCGAAGCCAGGGGTTCCGTCGGGGAACACATAGTTCGGCTCCACCGGAATGGTGAACGACATGTCGAGCTCGCGATCGATCCCGGCGCCATCCGACATCACCTCGACGGAGAGGGCACGGTGTTCGTCGTCCGTACTGATCCGGCACTCCATGCCGCCCCCTTCGAGGGAGACCTCGTCGGTGCGGATGTGGAGCCGCTCGTCCGGCAGCACATCCGCGAGGTCGGCCGAGGAGAGCGTCCCGCCGCACATCTTGGCCGCGAACCACCAGTGCTGCCACAGGGGTTTGGCCGCGCCGACGGCGAAACCGAACACGACCGCGGTAGCCACTGTCCAGGCCGCGGCCTTCCCCAAACGCCTCCACCGCGAGGGGGTACGAGACACACCCGTACTCCGTGCGCTCGGTGCGCCGGACGCGCTCGGTGCGTCATCCGGCGCCGATGCCGGCCGTACGCCGTCGTGCTCAGAACTCAACAGAACCCCCGCGATCGCACTCACTGCGCGGATGGTGCACGCAGAACCGGAACGACATGATCGCTCGGCAGCCTAGACAGTCCGTCACCGCTCCCGACGGCCGGGGCATCCGGTGCCGGTTCACCCGCACAGCGTGTCGTTCAGCTGGATCTGTCCCGCTCTGCTCAGTTCGAGCTCTGCTGCTTTGGCGGAGTCGCGGAACGATGCCGGACGGCTGGCGCCCGGCACTGGGATCACCGCCGGGGAACGGGTCAGGAGCCAGGCCAGGGCGACCTGCTGCGGGCTGACACCGTGCTCGGCCGCGATGTGGTGGAAGCCGGTCCTTGGAAAGGTCGGTTCAGTGGGGACGTCGAGGGAGCTGAGGGAGCTGGGGGAGATGCCGCCCAGGGGGCTCCAGGGCAGAAAGGCCAGCCCCAGTTGGGTGCTCAGCTGCAGTTGGGGCTCGCTGTCGCGGACAGCGGGCGAGTACTGGTTCTGTACGCAGACCTGGCCGTCGCCGAGGATGGTGTGGGCCTCATGTGTCTGTTGGGTGGTGACGTTGGAGATCCCGGCGGATCGTATGGTGCGGGCGTCGAGGAGCTCGCGCAGCGCGCCCACGGAATCTGCCCAGGGCACATCGGGGTCCGGCTTGTGCAACTGGCAAAGGCCGATTGCCTCAACGCCCAGACGCTTGAGGGAAGCTCCGGCGGCGTGCTTGAGGTGGGAGGGGGTGGCAGTTCTCTTCGGCTACGTGCGCGATTGGCCGTGTACGACGTCGTTCGACCAGACGTCGGCGGCCTTCGACGGACAGTGGTGCGTCGCGGGGGAGCACGCATTTGGCTTTCTGGAACAACTCTGGCGCGACGTTCGGACGCCGCGCCAGAGGAGACGATTGGTTGTTCAGGCGAATTGAGTCCGCCGTCGGCGGGTGAGCACTGTCCCGGTGATGAATCCGCTGCACCGCAGATACTCGCCGCGACGGCCGCCGCCCCTCGTCCTCGACGGGTGGCCGGTACGACGCGCTACTTCGGTGCGGATGCGGATGCGGATGCGGATGCGGGTGGGGGTGCGGGTGCCTGGAAGCCGCCGATCCGCTGTTCGAGCAGTTCGGCCAGCCGCAGCGGGGTGCGGTCCTCGAACATCGGGCCGATGAGCTGCACTCCCACCGGCAGCCCTTCGGGGGACCGGCCCGTTGGTATTGCGGTGGCGGGCAGGCCGGGCATGGTGGCAAGACCGGCCCAGACGAGCTGGTCGAAGTACGGGTACCCGACGCCATCGATGTCGAGCCGACGTTCCAGCACATGGGGGTTGTGGTCGTGCGGGAACGCGGGAGTGGGCGTGATCGGACACACCACGGCATCGAACTCGGCGAACAGCTGCCGCCAGCCGTGGCGGTGGAGTTCGCGACGGTTGTTCGCCTCGACCCAGTCGCGGTGGGTGAACACCATGCCGCGCAGCCGCGTCGCGTCGAGGCTCTGGTCGTCCGCGCTCAGTCCGGCGGCGCGGGTCCGCAGCTCCTCGTACGCGTCGACGGGAAAACGCGCGACGGAGCCCGAGAACAGGAACTGCATGTAGAGCGTCGCGGCTTCGGCCAGATCGGGCAGCAGCGAGCTGTGCCGTTCGACGCGGGCGCCGCCGTCGGCAAGCGCCTCGGCCACCCGGTCCACGCCCGCCCGCACGGCGGACCCGGTCGGAATGAGCGGATGCTCGTCGAGGACCAGGACCCGGAAGTCGCGGATCCGTTCGTGGCGCGCGGGCGGCAGCGTCACGTCGTACGCCACACCGTGCGTCATCGGGTCCGGACCGGCCATGACGTCGAGCAGGAGTGCGAGGTCGCGGGCGGTGCGCGCCATCGGACCGGCGACGGCGAGGTCGAGGTCGACCGGCAACGGCTGTGCCGGTGGCACGACCATGCCGCGGGTCGCCGCCAGCCCGACCGTCGGCTTGTGCGCGTAGATGCCGCAGAAATGCGCGGGGGTGCGCAGCGAACCTGCGAGGTCGGAGCCGATGGACAGCGCGCCGAACCCGCACGCCAGGGCCGCCGCCGATCCACCGGAGGACCCGCCCGACGTACGACCGTGATCCCACGGGTTGTTGGTGGTGCCGTAGATCTCGTTGAAGCTCTGGATGTCTTGCAGTCCCAACGGCACATTGGTCTTACCGAGCACCACCGCGCCGGCGGCTTTGAGCCGCGACACCTGTACCGCGTCCTCGGCCGGTACGAAGTCCCGGTACTGCGGCATGCCCCAGGTCGTGGGCACCCCGGTCATGTTGTAGGACTCCTTGACCGTCACCGGAATACCCAGAAGCGGCCGATCCTCGCCCCGGCCGAATTCCTGGTCGGCACGACGCGCAGCCGCCCGGGCACGATCGAAGTCAGACACACAGATCGCATTGATCACTCCCTCATCCCGCTCAATCTCAGCGATCGCCGCCTCGGTCAATTCCACCGAGGACACCTCACCAGCGCGCAGCGCGACCGCCAACTCTCCGGCCGACCGAAAATTCCAATCCATGAATATGACGCTAACGGACCGTCACGGAGGCCATAAAATCCCACTTCCCGCAACGGAAAAGTCCGCGAATACTCGCCTGGCGTGGGGCGCGGCGTACTGTCAGTCCACCTTCCCTGCCGCGATGGCACCACAGCCGCCGCTACCTGCGTGTCCAGGACAGCTGCCGCTACCCGCGTGTCCAGGGCTGCGGTCGCGGTCGGGCTTGCGTCGTACTCGTTCCCCGGGCCTCCGCGCTGCGCCTCTCCGCCGCGGCCTTCGTGCGAGAGCTGTTCCGTATGGTCGTGGACTTTTCGAGCGGCCTCCCGGAGTCTGTTTCCGTGGACTCGCCGCTGACCACCTATCTGCTGCCTGCCGTCCTCGCCGTGATCATGTTCGGTCTCGGACTCGGCCTGACTGTGGCCGACTTCCGCAGGATCGCGGCGTATCCGCGGCCTGTGGCCATCGCGCTTGTCTGCCAGCTGGTGCTGCTGCCCGCCGCGTGTCTGGGCCTGGTGCTGGCCTTCGACCTGGAGCCCGCGCTGGCCGTCGGCATGATGCTGCTCGCGGCCTCTCCCGGTGGCACGATGGCCAATGTCTTCAGCCATCTCTTCGGCGGCGACGTCGCCCTCAACGTCACGCTGACCGCCATCAATTCGGTCATCGCCGTCGTCACGCTGCCGATCGTCGTGAATCTCTCCCTCGCCCACTTCATGACCGGCACGGACGAGGCGCTGGGGCTGCGCTTCGACAAGACGCTGCAGGTCTTCCTCGTCGTGCTGGTGCCGGTCGCGGCGGGGATGCTGGTCCGACACCGCCGTCCGGACTTCGCGGAGCGCTCCTCGCGGGTGGTCAAGGTGACTGCGGTTGCCGCGCTCGTCGGCGTCATCATCGCCGCGCTTGTAGCCGAGAGGGAGAACGTGCTCGGCTATCTCGCCGACGTCGGCCTCGTCGTCTTCCTCTTCGGTGCGGTCTCCCTCACCATCGGCTACGGCGCGACCCGGCTGGCCCGCGGCGACCACCGGCAGTCCGTCGCCACCTGCTTCGAGGTCGGCATGCACAACACCACGCTGTCGATGGCGATCGCCCTCAGCCCCTCGCTCCTTGACAGCACCCGGATGGCCATCCCCTCGGCGGTGTACGCGGTGGTCATGTTCGTCATGGCCCTGACCGCCGGCTTCCTGCTGCGCCGCATCGCCCCGACCGGGACCGCCGCTGCCAGCGGTGGAGCATCTGACGCGTCCACCTCCGAGAGCCCGGCACAGAGCGGGCGGGTGGGCCCGCGGTGGCCAAGGAGACGGCCCGCAGTCGGCCGGGAAAGGCTGTGACACGTCAGCGTTCGTGCCCGGTGTGACTTCCGCACGGGCTGACCACCGACGTCCGCGGCCGTTACGCCGTCGCCTGGCCCGGGTTCGAGATCGCGTCGGAGGGATCGGTGCGCGGCGGCGGCCCGGGCGAGGAGGCAAGCTCGCTCGACCTGGTCGACGCCTTCCTCCTCTCCTGTGCGCTCAACGCGTCTTCGCCGGCGTCCCGACGGCCGTCGGCGGCCACGTTCCTCTGCCGGAGACCGGCACCGTGCACGTCACTCTGCTCACGCACGGTGTCGGACCTCCCGACGACCTCGTTCTCCACGCCCGCCGCGTCGCCAGGCCGATGTTGACGACGAAGGTGTCGGTCCGCGTGCCCACGCGTTCGCTCCAGCAACGACCCGCAACGCCCCGCAATGACCCCGGAGGCAGGCCATGTTGGCATCAGCGGGTTCGGACGTGGAGTTCAGCGGTGAGGCGATCGGCTGAGGGGGCCCAGGCGCGCGCGGCCTGCCGCAGGCGGCGCGCGGTGGGAGGGTGCCTCGCATCAGACAGAAGGGCTCGCCCGCGTGCAGTTCGTGGGCGTGGCGGCAGACGGGGGCCGAGAGTGCGCCCCAGTCGGTGAGATCACCACAGGACCGGGAGCCTTTCGGGAACCCGCTTGATGTTCCCTGTGCGCCAGGACATCTGGTCGACCGGCAGTGCGAGCCGTAGCTCTGGCAGGCGCTGCAGGAGGACGGTGAGGGCCTCGGCGGCGTGTACGCGGGAGATCGCGGAGGCGGGGCAGAAGTGGCGGCCGGCGCCGAACGACAGATGCGCGTTGGGGGTGCGGTCGGGGTCGAACCGCTCGGGGTCGGTGAACTGTCCCGGGTCGAAGTTCGCGCCCTCCACGCAGACCAGGACCAGCTCTCCGGCCCGTACCAGCACGTCACCGACCTGGACGTCGCTCTGGGCGATCCGGGGCAGTCCGTCGCCGATGGACAGGGTGAAGCGCATCAGCTCCTCCACTGCCCGCGGCATCGACTGCGGGTGTTCTCGCAGGTGCTCCATCGCCTCCGGGTGCCGGACCAGGGTGAGCACGGCGTGCAGCAGGAACACGTAGGTGCTCATGGCGCCGGCTCCGAAGAGAGAGGTGACCGTGGCGGCGAGCATCTCGTCGGTGAGGTCGCCGCCGTCGCGCCCGGGGTCGTCCCGCAGCTCGCACAGTCGCTTGATGAGGCCGCGTTGGGCTCCTCGGTTGGCGCGTACGTGTCGCAGGACGAAGGCGTAGTCCTTGTCCCAGTTGGCGGTGCAGCCCTCGAAAACAACGGGGCTGGTGACGAAGCCGAGGTCGAGGCCCGACATCAGGCGCAGTCCGTCCTCGTAGGGCAGGCCGAGCACCTCACAGACCAGGGCGGCGGAGTACGGCTCGGCGAATCGCTCGCGCAGATCCACCGGCGGTCCCTCCTCGACCATGGCATCGACCAGTTCGTTCGCACGCTGGGCCATCCACTGCGCGGACGCGGGGCCGGTCCGGGGCCCGAAGGCACGCAGTACCTCTTGGTGGAGCCCGGCGCTGTTGACGTTTCCCATGGTGTTGACGACCTCGGCAGGAATCGTCAGGGCGTACTGGCGCGGCACGCCGGGGGAGGCGGTGTCGCGCAGGCTGAAGCGTTCGTCCTCCAGGACCTGTCGGGCCAAGGCGTAGCTGGTGACCAGCCAGGCGTCGTCGCCGGTGAGGGTTTGGATTCGGGCGACGGGGCTGTCCTGGCGCAATTGCGCGCACTCGGCGGGCACGGTGTCGCCTCGCCGGGACAGCGGCCACTGCACCGGCGCGTAGGGGACTTCGCTGGTTTTGGCGGCGGATGTCGTGGACGGGGTGGATGTCACGGCAGTCTGCTTTCTTCCAGGGCTTCTCGGCCCAGTGGGGGGAGGGGGATCAGTCGCGGCAGACGACGATGGAGTAGCCCTGTTCGTCGGCCGGGCGCAGCAGCCCTGTGGGGCGATCGGAGAACAGCAGTCGGCCCAGTGCCAGAACGGTGTGGTAGCAGTGGACGGACGAGGCGACGCCCAGGATGCGCGGAGTGTCGACGAAGAACGGCAGCTCGGCGTCGATGTACTCAAGTGCCGCCTGGACCTGTGTGGGAGAAGGCAGCGCGCCGGCCTCCAGCCGTTGGACGAGGAACTGGTGGGCCATGCCGTCCCGGACGGACCGCAGCTCCATGTCGGTCCGCAGCGCGGACCCGGCCTGTGCCCGCACCTGCTGGTATCCGGGCTGGTCCAGGAAAGAGGACAGCGGCCGCACCCGCACCCGCACAGCGGCCGGACCGATGTCCTCCAAGGCGCCCTCGATGCGGCGGCGGACCCCGCGGAGCTGCTTGGCGGCACTCCGGCGTGCGGCCGAGCGCTCGTACCCGAAAGCCTCCAGTGCTGCCTCCAGGGCGACGTCGGCATGCACCACGTCCACGACGGTGAACCGGTCCGCCGCCCATGCCAGCGCCCTGGCCAGGCGCCGGCGGTTGAAGTAGCTGTTTCCCGTGCTCACCCCGAACAACGCGTGGTCCCCGCGCCGGAGAATACTTTCGCTGCGTGCCCCAAGGGGCAGAACATCCAGTGTGAGCCCGGTCAGGGGCGGTCCGTTCGGGGGCAACGTGGCTCCTCGCTGTCACCTACGAATATGCGAAACGAACATGCCCACGGTGAGTGACAAGAATGCCGTCAATACCCCTATTGGATGACGTTGAGTAATTGTGCGACTGCGCTGGGGAGTCGGCGTGACCCGTCCCGTGGGGAGGTCCATGCGGATGACGGTGCGTGTTTTCGCCGTGTGAACCCCAGTCGGTCGCTGCCGCGTTCCGGCTGGAAGGAGCCCTGGCGCACCGCCGTAGGTACCCATGGGCCGGAGCGGGGGAGGGTGAGGCCGTCGTGCATCACCCTCGTAACAGAATGATCAGTTTCCTTGTGCGGGCCGCGATCACGCCCGTGAAGTGGGCTGATGCACTTTCCGACAGCAGGCGGACCGTTCTTCCGCCACCTGCGCATGTGGCACGCCGTGCTGGCCTCCCTCGTAGTGGTGGCGGTGGTGGTGGCGTTCCTCGTCCTTCGCCCGTCCGACGGCGTGCGCTCGGTGCCCAACAGCCCCTGCCGGCCGACTGATTCGGCGCGCGAGGACACGCCCGCCATCCCCGACCTCGATGGCGACGGATCCGCCGACCTGGTGTACGAGAGCGCCGACAGGGTGCCTGACTTCGACGTGATCATCGTGCCCGGTTCCGAGCAGGGGCCGGACCACGACCGCGCGACCGTCCTCAGCCGCGACGACCTCGGTGTGCCCGACGACATCCAGACGATCGACGACCAGTGGCGGCCCACGGTCGCTGACCTGGACGAGGACGGCCATGCCGACCTTGTCTACAGCGGCGCCGCCCAGGTGCTGTGGGGAGGCCCCGAGGGTCCGCAGGCCGGCGGACCGCACGGGCGCGTCCCACTGCCGGGCGGCGGGAACTTCGACGCGCCGACCGCAGGAGACTTCGACGGGGACGGCCATACCGACCTCGCGGTCTTCAGGTCCTCGGCCAAGGGTGACGAACTGGTCGTACTCAAGGGACCGTTCAAGCGCTCCGGCGCGCCCGCCCGAACCGTGGAGATCCCCAGTCCGATCACCGAGAACGCGTCCCCGGTGCTGGCCTCGGGGGACGCGAACGGCGACCGTGCCACCGATCTGGCGCTCTACGACTCCCCTTACGATCCGCCCCTGCTGTTCACCGGCGGCGCCCGTACCTCCAGCGGCCTGAGCAAGGAACCCGAGCGACTGCCGGAGGGCGAGAACGTCGTCTTCGGCGACTTCGACGGCGACGGGCGGCAGGACGTCGCCGTCGGCCGGAGCTTCGTCGACAGTTACGACGATGTCGACACACCCGACCGGCGCGGCCAGGTCCGCGTCCGCTACGGGAAGGAGCCGGGGAAGTGGGTCACCATTGAGGGCGGCGACTTCAAGGAAGGCTTCGGCACCACGCTCGCCGCCGGAGACTTCAACGGCGACGGCTGCGACGACCTGGCCGTGCAGCTCACCAAGAAGAAGGAGACGGGGGACGCGCGGATCGAGGTGCTGCGGGGCGGCTCCGAGGACGGGCTCGGGTCGAAGCCCTGGCGTGCCACCAAGCGCCCCGTATCGGGCGACGGCGGCAACGGCTCGCTCTTCGACGTCCAGGACTGGGACGGCGACGGCCGCGCGGAACTGACCCTTTTCGGCACGGACCGATGGTGGATCACCGACGGAACGGCCCGCGACGAGGCATCCTTCCCGAACGTCCCCAGCAAGGAACAAGGTTCGTAGGCACCTGCTCGTTGTCCCGGGCCATGTAGTCCCTCCAGGGGGCCCGGTCCTCCTCTCCGGTCGCCTTGTCGGGGACAGGCGAGTCATCAGGGCCCCGCGTGTACCTGGCACGCCCACAGGCTGGGCGTCTGGGGATAGGTGTCGCGCAGGGTGCGTACGGCGCGGTGCAGGGCCTCGGCCGTGCGGGCGACGTCGAGTGTGCCGTCGCCCCTGTTCAGGGTGTCGTACACGCCGAGCGCGACTTCCGCCCCGATCACGTCGTCGACGTGCCACAGGGAGCCGACGACATGGGGGAAGCCGGCCATCTGGAAGGCGCTGACGATGTGGACGGCCTCGTCGGCGAGTTCGGGGCTGGTGCGCAGGGTGTCGCAGGCGGACAGGTAGGCGAGCCGGACCGACGGCAGCCGCAGTCGGGCCAGGTCGCGGACGGTCAGCGGGCGTTCGGTGTGGTCGTGCAGGACGAGCCGGCTGCCGGAGGCGCGTTCCAGGTCGCCCAGGGCGTGGCAGGCGAAGTGGGCGTAGGCGTGGCGGGGCAGGGCGGAGACGACCGCGGAGTGTGTGGCGGAGGCATCCGCGAGCAGCGTGGCCCGGGGGAGCAGCCGGGCCAGGTGGTCGGCCTCGCGGCGTGCGCCGGGGAGCGGCGCCCGTCCGGTGGCCTGCGCGACGCTGACGACGAGGGTTCCGGTGCCCGCCGGGCGGGCGGCGCGGCGGCGGGCGTGGCGCAGGGCGCGCAGGGTCGGCGTGTACGAGGAGACCACCCGGTCCAGGGCGCCCGGAGCGGTGCCCGCGGGCGCCGCCGCGTGCAGCGGCAGCGTGCCCAGGAGGCCGCCGGGCGACCACCACACGCGGGTTGCCGCGGGGAGGCGGTCGAGGACCGGGCCGGTGACCGCCTGCCACAGCCAGGCGAGGGTTTCCCGTACGTCCTGCTGCGCGCGCCGCGACTGCTTGTGGGAGGTCCCGGGTGTCTCGATGCGGATCAGCGCGTCCTGGAATGTCCGCCGACGTGTTGCCGTCGTCCGTGGGTCGAGACCCGGGAGAGGAACGGCGTCGATGGAGTGCTCGGCGACGACCAGGGCGTCGCTGCCGTACGGGGAGACGTTGACCAGGACCACCGGACCCGCCGCGGCCGTGGCGCGCAGTTCGTCCTCCTCCCAGTCCCGCACCGGACGCAGCAGGCCCAGTTCGGGATGCTCGGCACGGATCCGGGCGGTGAGGTCCCGCCACTCGGCGGCCAGCCGCTGCCGTACATCGGCGCGGGCGTCGGCGGGGCCGGACGGTTCCTCCGCCAGGAACGCCTGGCTGCCGGTCGCCGTGTCGAGGGCATCCCGGAGCTCCTCGAAGCGGTCGGCGAGGCCGGGGGCGCTCTCCCGGAGCCGCGTCAGATCGCTGTCTGCGTCGAAGGCGTGGGAGAGGATCACGCCCCTCGCCTGTTCGAGCAGCCCGACCGCGAGTCCGGGCCGGCCGCAGCGCACCGCGCAGGCAGCGGCGGCGGCGCCGAGCCCGACGGTACGGCTCAGCAGGAACTCCTGGTCGTCGCGGACGAGATGGCGGGGCGCGACAGAGTGCAGCAGATCGACCGCCACGACATAGCCGTCCAGGGCCCCGCCCCAGTCACCCAGCTCCGCTCGGACCTCGCCCCAGGACCGAGCCGCGTCCAGGCGCAGGACCGGCGCGCACTGCCGCTCCAGGGCCGCTTGCTGGAACCGTTCGGCCGCCTCGACCAGGGCGGCTCGGCGGGGACGGCGGCGGGGCCCCAGGCCGCGCAGGGCGCCACCGAGGTTCGACAGGCGCTGCGTGCGCGTGGGGTGGCCGGGCGGAGTGGCCTCGACCGCCCGGCGGTACAGCGAGACCACCTCGTCCCGGGCGGCCGACGACAGCAGGGTACGGGGGCTCAGGAGCCGTGTGCCCGCTGCCACCGTGAGGGCACCGGGCAGGTAGGGGGAGTTCGGGGGCAGTGCCGTGATCACCGCGTCGGTCAGCTCGCGGGCCTCGCGGGCCTCGTCGATCCGCATCGTCTTCGAGACGCGGATCATCAGGGCGGCGGCGAGGTTGTGGCGGCGCCGGGGCAGCATCGGGTCGCCCTCCGGGGTGAGGGCGAGCGCCTCCCTCAGGAGCCGTACCGCCTCGTCGAGTCGGGCCACGGGGTCGGGGACACGCTCGAAGCCCGCGAAGAGGCCGAGCCCGGTCGAGCTCAGCAGCGCCGCCCGGTGTGCCGGGCCCATGCCGGGCAGTTCGAACGCCCGTCGTCGGCACTCCTGGGACTCCCGCAGGTCGTCGCCGTCCTCGGTCAGCAGGTGCCGCAGACTCAACGCGGCACCGAGGTTGAGCAGCCGCAGTCCCAGCGACCCGTGCCCCTCCCGGGTGAGTGCCACCGACTCGCGATGAGCCAGCACGGCATCGTTCAACTCCTCCGGCTTTCCGGAGCGTTGATAGCAGGCGACCAGTACCAGGCCCATGTCGTCGAGCGCTACGGGACGGTCGGGACGGCCCGGCGGCAGGAGCGCCTCGGCGTGCCGCAGTTGGCGCAGGGCCTCGTCCAGATCCGCCCCGTTCGCCTCCGGGTCGAGCAGGTAGCTGTTGTACAGGGCCATCGCGGGGGCCATGAGCGGCAGTTGCGGGCCGCCCGCCGCCTCCACGGAGGCCAGGGAACGGTCATGGAGGTCGAGCGCCCCGTCCAGATCGGCCCGGGAGCCGGTCGCGACCGAGCGGGCGCGCAGAGCGTTGCCCAGTGCGTTGCGCAGGGCCGCGGTCTCTCCTGGATCCCTGACCGCCCGCAGGGCCTCGGTGAACACGACGATCGCCTCGTCCAGATCCGCCGCGCGGCCGGTGTGGTGCGCCCTGAGGACGAGCGCCATGCCCAGGTCGTGACCCGCAGCCGCGGGTCCCTTCGGATGGCCGGGGCCGGCCCGGCGGCACACGTCCACCGCCTCGTCGCACTCCTCTGGCGTCGCCCCCTCCACCTGCCGCAACAGCACAAGCGCTGCCCCCAGGGCGCTGAGGCAGTGGGGCAGATGGGGGTCGCCGGGCGGCAGTTGGGCCAGTACGTCCCGCGCGATGCCCACCGCCTCGTGCAGGTCCTCGGCATCGTGCGAGTCCAGGTAGCGGTCCAGGAGCCGACGGCCCAGACCGTCGAGAACGAGGGGCCGTTCGGGGGAGTCGGCCGGGATCCGCTTGAGGGCACCGTGGACGAACCGGACCGGATCAGCGTCCGCCAGCTCCCCGAACGGCCAGGTCGCCCCCGCGAGGGTCACGATGGCGGCCACACCTCTGAGCCGGCCCGGGAACCAGGGGTCGTACTCCGGTGTCGCGAGGACGGCGAGGCTGCCGAGCCCGATCACGGTGGCGAGCCGGGCCTCGTGCGAGAGCGGCATGGCGGCCAGCACCACGGCCAGCTCGTGGAGTCGGCGCACGGCTTCGGAGGCGTCCGGCGGCGGGTTGTGCTGTCGCCCCTCCACCACGATCTCGAACGCGGCGACCTGGGCCGCCCACTCGTCGGGGCCGTCCGCGTCCGCAGGGTCGGGGTGCACGGCGGGATCGTTGGACGCGTAGCCCGCCGCCAACTCCGGTGGCACCAGCCCCGGGTCGGCGACCCACACCGGGTAGAGCAGTGTCCCGGACATGCACCCGTGGACGGCGCGGTCGTCCCCGGGGTCGGCCATCGCACGGGCGGCGCAGAGCCAGCCGGCCGCGTGCCGGGCCTCCATGTCGGTCTTCGTGTCGCAGGTCCGTAGCAGTCCCCGCAGTTCGGCATCCGCGACAGGACCGAGCACCACGTCCGCGTCCACACTCCCGTCCGCCGTCTCGGCCCGGTCGAGGCGCACACGAACCGCCTGAAGGAACCACTCCCGGTCGTACCTCACGCCTGCGCTCCCCCCGGACGTCGCCTCCGACGGCGCGTCAACTCACCCTTAACTCTGCCTGATTTACGGCACACTTGGACCATGACCGCATCTCCCGATCTTCCCCGGCCCGACCGCAGGGCGGCAGCGGCGCTGTGCGCGCTGCTCGGCTCGCCGGAGGGCCTGCGGCAGCCCGGGGTCCGGGAGACGGCCGAGCGGGCAAGGGACTTGCTGCGGTCAGGCGCGGGCTCCGACGAACTCGCCGCCTGCTTCGGTGCCCTGGACATGGTGCTGCGCCGGACCGGGGACGCACGCGGCCTCGTCAACGATTCCAGGGGCGGGGAGGCCCCCGGCGTCACGCCCCACATCAAGGTGGCCGTATGCCCGGGACCGGCCCAGTGCACCCGTGTCGCGCGGGCCCGCGACCTGCTCCCGGCTCCGCACTGCGCCGTCAACGACACTCGTATGCTCAAGGGCCGACTGGGCCCCGCACAGTGACCCCGCCCGCATGAATCCTCTCCTCGCCACCCTGGGCGGCAAACTCACCGAGCGCTGGCTGAACCTGCTGGTCCTCCCCGGCGCCCTCTTCCTCGCCGCTACGGCCGTCGGCACCACCCTGGGACACCGCCACTGGAACGACATCGACCGGCTGCGCACCACCCTGGACGACCTCGCCACCCGCCCCGCCCTCGACCGCACCGGGACCGCCGCACTCCTGGTCGCCCTCGTCCTGCTCACCGCGACCGCGGCCTCACTCGCCGCGCAGTTCCTCGGCGGTGTGATCGAGCAGTACTGGCTGCGCTTCGCCCGCGACCCGCTGTCGCACGCGCTCGTCGACCGGCGCAGGCGGAAGTGGGGGCGCCGCGAGCAGGAGCTCGACGCGGCCTACCCCGTCACGCGCACCGACGCCGAGGACGGCGACGGGGTGCCGACCCCGGCCGAGACCTTCGCTCGGATCCAGGCGCTCACCGACGCCCGCAACCGCGTAGCGCTGCGCAAACCCACCCGCCCCACCTGGTACGGCGACCGCATGCAGGCGACGGCAGACCGCGTGGAGGCCGCCTACGGCGTGGACCTCGCCGCTCTCTGGCCCCGCCTGTGGCTGATCCTCCCCGAACCCGCCGTACGCCACATCCAGTCGGCGCACGACTCCTTCAGCGCCGCCGCCCGCCTCGCCGCCTGGGCCGTGGGCTACGCCTTGCTCGCCTGCTGGTGGTGGCCGGCCGCGCTGGTCGCTGTCGGCTGCGCAGCGGTCGCCCGCTCCCGCGCCCGCGGCGCCCTGGACGCGCTCGCCGGGCTCATCGAGGCCGCCGTCGACGTCCACGGCAGGGAACTGGCCGGGCGGGTCGGTCTGATGGGGGCGGACTCGGCGGGGCTGCTCGGCCATGAGGCGGGGGACCGGATGTCGGAGCTGTTCAGGAAGGCCGAATGAGGGGGGGGCCAGGCACAGGGCCGTCGCAGC
This sequence comes from Streptomyces sp. NPDC058257, assembly GCF_042881845.1. NCBI lineage: Bacteria > Bacillati > Actinomycetota > Actinomycetes > Kitasatosporales > Streptomycetaceae > Streptomyces > Streptomyces sp. NPDC058257. The sequence continues at coordinate 8,947 of NZ_JBHVXJ010000041.1, read as the reverse complement.
CAGTACTCCGAGGGCCAGGTATCAGAAGCTCGTCCTGGCCGGGTGGGGTGCGTGGACGGCTTCAGGCATGCAACGTGGGCCGGTAGGTGAGCTCTTGGATGTTGCCGTCGAGGGTCCGGCTGTCGAGCAGTTCGAGGTCGAAGTCGGCCGCGCCTCGGAAGATCGGGTGATCACCGGTCTGACCGGTGATCACGGGAAAGAGTGTCACCTGGACGCGGTCGACCAGGCCGGCGGCCATCAGCGCCCGGTTCAGCGACAGGCTGCCGTGCGAGCGCAACGGCACCTCGGACTCCTTCTTGAGCCGGGCGACGATGTCGACGGCGTCACCGCTCGCGACGGTCGCGCCCGGCCAGTCGAGAGGTCCATCCAGGGTGGTCGAGACCACTGTCGCAGGCAGGTTCATCATCCGGGCGACCCAGGGGTCACGCCCTGACTCCTCGAAGGCCGGGGTCAGTACCTGCGCGAACGCCCGATAGGTGTTGGCCCCGAGGACCATCCGCTGCTCGGCCTCGTACAGGGAGAGGCGGTGGTCGAGCAGTTCGGGGCCTTGCTTGCCCCAGTAGCCGCCCCAGTCGGGGCTGCTGGGGCGGCCGTAGCCGTCGAGGGTGGAGAAGACGTCAAAGGTGTAGGTGGCGGTCATGATGCTCTCCTCGGCTGCTGTGGTTGAGCGGATACGTGGGCTTAGACGGGAAACCAGGGCGAAAGTCATCGCTGTTTGAAGGCGGGCGGGTAAGGAGCTGTGCCGCGCATGGACGTAGGGGCTCCTGATAGCTCGGTAGTCGGCCCGAGGGGTGCTGTCAGTGGGCTCCGCGATGGTGTGCGTCATGGACGAAGTCGTGGAACGTGTCGATGCGCGGGACCGTGTGCTGGGGCCGGTGAGTCGCAGAGACGCCGTCCGGGAGGGCTGGCTGCACCGGATCGCCGTGGTCGTGTGTCACGACCGGCGGGGTCGGGTCCTTGTCCATCGGCGTGCTGAACAAGTGCCCCGATTCCCGGGGTATTACGAGGTCGGAGTCGGTGGAGCCCTGGGAGTCGGGGAGTCTTATGAGCAGGCAGCCACCCGTGAGCTGGGCGAGGAGCTGGGGGTGTCGGCGGCAGTGCGCTTTCGGTTCAAGTTCCTCAACCGAAGCGGGCTGAGCCCTTACTGGCTCGGGGTGTGCGATGCCGTCGTTCCGCGGGCCGTCATGCCGAACTCAAATGAGGTCGCCTGGCACGGCTGGCTGAGTGAGTCCGATCTGCCGCGGATCCTTCAGGAGTGGACTTTCACCCCCGACAGTCCAGAACTTCTGGATCGGTATTTCGCTGGTCGTGCCGATAGGACGCCGGCGCAGTGACTGTGCTCTTGAGCTGGGTCAGCGGGACGAAGGCGTCGCTTGTTCCGAGTTCTCGCGAGGTAGGCCGCGCGAGCAGCCCAGGCCCAGGCCCAGTCCCAGTCCCAGTCCCAGTCCCAGTCCCAGTCCCAGTCCCTGGCCCAGGCCCAGGCCCAGGCCCAGGACGAGGCCGTGGCCGTCCGGCTCGACGGTGACGCCGCTGGGCGGCCCGACCGGAGGGGCCCTTCTTCCTCGCCTGGTGATGAGCTGCTTGGCGCGCGCCAGGCCGCCTGGCGAGCGACGAGCGTGCTCGTGCCGACGCCGCCCCTGTCGACGCTGCGAGCGACGGCTTCCGGGCCTCCGCGTCATCACATTGTTCATCTACATGACTGTAGATTCAAGCCAACTTCCGATGTCTCACCGGCCGGAAATAGTCGCTGGGGAGTGGCGCGCCGGGCCGTCGACACCTCGTCCCCTCTCGGGATAAGTCGGATTTTCAACTTTCGGCCGGACGGTGCCGACGTCTGTCGGCGCGCTGCCGAAGTGTGGACATCGAGCCTGGTGGCGGGGGCATATCGGATGACTGCCGCTGTCGCGGGCAGGCGTTCACCCGCGAAAAAACTCCCGGATTCCCGGCCGCGGCAAGGGCGTATCCGCGGGGGATCTGAGGGGTGATCACGGTGATAGCATCCCCGCATTCGTGATCTTGATCCACTCGTCCCGCGCGCCTCTTTGCGATGCGCCCCCTGTGTGTGCATCGCCTGTCGGGCGATGCTCTGGGCCGTGTGGCCGGCCCTGACGAAGTGCATCTGTCGCTCACTGCTGGCCATGCGCCGAGAAAGGTTTCCATGACACAAGACGCACTGGTGTGGTGCCTGGTTGTGATTGCGGCGATATCCGTCGCCGCCGTCGTGGCACTCACCGCCCGCAGTAGAGCCCTCGCGGCGAAGAAGCAGCAGACAGAAGCCGAACTGCGACAGCAGTTGAGCACTCTGAACGGCCAGCTTCACGTCTCCCGCGTCGAGTTGCAGAGGATCTGGGACGAGCGCGACGGCGCCATCCTGGAGGCGAAGGAAGCAGCAGAGGAGAACACCAAGGCGGTCCTCAAGGGCGCCGCCAGCTTCCTGCAGAGCCTCGCGGCCGAGCAGACCACGCTGCTGGACGGCGTTCAGCGGCGCTACGGAGGCCACGCCGTCCTCAGTGACCTTCTTGACGTGAACCACGCCAACGCCCAGATGGCGCGCAAGGCCCAGGGCATCGCCGTGATGTGCGGCGCGCCCCTCGGCCGTCGCAACAGGGCGGCCAGCGTCTACGACGTGGTGCGCAGCGCCCAGGGCCAGATCCGGAACTTCAACCGGGTCGCCATCATGCAGCAGACCGGTCTCGCGCTGAAGGCGTCCGCGGTCGCGCCCGTAGCACTCGCCGTGGCCGAACTCCTTGACAACGCTGCCAGCTTCTCCCAGCAGGACGCGCCGATCGAGGTGACCTTCCAGCGCATCCAGAACAACCTGTGCATCGTCATCGACGACGCCGGCGTCAGCATGGGCGACGAGGACCGGCAGCGGGCGACCGCGCTGCTCTCCGGCACCGACGTCCCCCGCTTGTCGCAGCTCGGCAACCAGCCCAAGTTCGGTTTCCCCGTCATCGGCCTGATCGCCCGTCAGTACGGCTTCAAGGTGGATGTCACCGGAGTCTCGCGGTACGGCGGTGTCCGTGCCGTCGTCCTGCTGCCCGAGGAGCTGTGGACCATGGAGGATACGCAGCAGCCGCAGGCCGCGGAGGCGCCTGTCAGCCCCATCCGCAGGACCCAGCCGCCCGAGCCGCCCGAGCAGATCGAGCAGGTCCAGCAGGTCGAGCAGGTCGAGCAGGCTGAGACGCCTGCCGCGCCCCCCAGGCGCACGGTGCACGGTCTGCCGAAGCGGGGGGCACGCCAGTCGCCGGTCGCGAGCGTGCCCGACGCCGCTGCCCCCCGGCCAGCGTTCCCGGCCGCCGGTGGAGTGCCGCGCACCGCGGGCCGCGGCCTGGGCGCCTTCCAGAAGGGAACGATGTCGGGCCGCAACCTCGACACAGCGCCGGCCGAAGGGTCTGAAGACGAATGACCGCAGACCTGTCCTGGATGCTCCAGGACATTGTGCAGAACGTGCCCCGGGCGCGACACGCAGTCCTGTTGTCCGCCGACGGCCTTCCCCGCGGCTCCACGGAGGGTCTGGGCCCCAAGGACGTGGGAACCATCTCCGCGGCCATGGCCGGTATGCAGTCCCTCAGCCGGGCCACCGCCCACTTCGCCGGTACGGCGAAGGACGGGCAGTGGAGTCAGACGGTCATCGAGTTCTCGCACGGCTGGATCTTCCTGATCGGGGCCGGCCAGGGCGCCTACCTCGCTGCGGCCGCCGAGCCCGACGTGGACATGCAGCAGATCTCCTTCCGCATGCACCGGCTGGTGGCCAGGCTGGGCAACAACCTCACCTCGGCGCCCAGAATCCAGGCGGACGAGGCGTCGGCGGGAGGCTCCGACGATGCGGCCCGGCACGGGGCCAACGGTGGATCGGGTTTCGTGCTGCCCGCCCTGGACCGGGCGATCGCAGACGTACGAGGCGCCCGGCATGCCGTGCTCCTGGGTGGCGACGGACTGCCGCGCGGGGCGACCGCGGGGATGACCCGGGACCTGGCGGACACCATCTCCGCCGCCATGACCGGCATCCACGCTTACAGCAGGGTGACGGCGCAGTTCGCGGGTGCCGTCGAGGATGTCGCGTGGCAGCAGACGGTCATCGAGTTCTCGCACGGCTGGATCTTCCTGATCGCCGCGGGCGGAGGGGCCTTCCTCGCCGCGGCCGCGGAACACGACTGCGACATCGAAGAGTTCACCACCCGGCTCCAGGAAGTGGTGCCCGAGCTGACCGCGCAGTCCGCGCACGGAGAGGGAGCCGGCGATGTCTGAGGACCCGGACGAAGGACTGGAACTGACCTCCCCGTTAGTGCCACTCTTCGTGATCACGAACGGGCGAGCCCTGCCCCCGGACCACCAGTACGAACACACCGCCCTGGTGACGGCCGTCCGCGACGCCGAGACAGCCGTGCGCGCGCTGTCCCCGGAAGCGCGCACAGTCATCGACCTGGTGGCCAACGGATTCCTGTCCGTGGCCGAAGTGGCCGGGTACACCCACCTGCCGCTGGGCGTCGTGCGCATCCTCCTTGCGCAGTTGGAGGAGGGCGGCCTGATCCTCGTCAGAAAACCCATACCGCGCGCCGAACGGGTCGACAGGGAACTGGTCAGCGCCGTCCTCAATGGCCTGAAGAACCGATTCGGAGCGTGACTCTTGTACCTGGATCCAGATGTCTCCCATGCGGTGAAGATCCTCATTGTGGGGCACTTCGGGGTCGGGAAGACCACCTGCATCGGCGCCCTCTCCGAGATCGAGCCGCTGCGGACCGAGGAGGAGATCACCGAGGCCAGCGTCGGCTTCGACGACCTCTCCGGCACGCCGAACAAGACGACCACGACCGTGGCCATGGACTTCGGCCGCCTCAGCCTCAGTGACACCCTCGTTCTCTACCTGTTCGGCACACCCGGGCAGGAGCGCTTCAAGGAGATGTGGGAAGAGCTGTCGCGCGGTGCCCTCGGCGCGCTGGTCCTCGTCGATCCCGAGCGCCTGGACGAGTCGTTCCCCGTTCTTGACCTCGTGGAGCGGTTCGGCCTGACGTACGCGATCGGCGTCAATCACTTCGACGGCACCGTCGACTACCCCCTCGACGAAGTGCACGAGGCGCTGAACCTCTCGCCGGAGACCCCGGTCATCAGATGCGACGTACGCGACGATCAGTCCGCGGCGCAGGCACTCATCACCCTGGTGCAGCACCTCATGTCCCTGCTCGCCTAGGGCCTGTCCGGCGGACCATGCCGCGGGCGCGGGGTCTGGTGCGCACATCTGCGGCGTTGTCCTCCATCACCATCGCTTCGCGATGCCTCAGTCGTCCGCCTCGCAGCCGCACGCACCAGACCCCGCTGCCAGCACCGACAAGTGACCGTCACCCACACGCGGCCTGATCCGCCGGACAGGCCCTAGGAGCCCCGGAATGCAACAGCCCTCAGAGACCTCGTACATACCGCCGGGCTGCCCCGCGCACGAGAACCTTCACCTTTACGGTCCCTCGTTCGGAGCCGACCCCGACGGTCACTACGCGCACCTGCGCGCGACCGGCCCCAGCGCCCCCGTGGACATCGCCCCTGACGTCCAGGTCGAGCTGGTCACCAGCTATGACGCGGCCCTGCACATCCTGCACAACCCCGCGTCCTTCTTGCGCGACTCCCGGCGCTGGAACGCGCTGAACGAGGGTCGCGTCCCGGCCGACAGTCCGGCCCTGCCGATGATGGGCTACCGCCCGAACGCCCTCTTCAGCGACGGCGCGTCCCACGCCCGGCTGCGCCAGGTCGTGACCGACAGCCTCGCCACGGTCGACGAACGCCAACTCATCCGCCTCACGCAGCAGTCCGCCGACTACCTGATCAGCCAGTTCAGCACCGACCCCGGCGGCCAGACGGATCTCATGTCGGCCTACGCCGGGCCGCTGCCGCTGCTGATCTTCAGCCACCTGTTCGGCTGCCCGCCCGAGCTCGGCGACCGGGTGATCGCCGGGATCAGCGGCATCTTCGAGGGCACACCCGGTGCCGACGAGGTACTGGGCGGAGCACTCGCCGAGCTGATCGCACTCAAGCACCGCCATCCGGGCGCGGATCTGACGACTCGCCTGATGCAGCACCCTGCCGGGCTGAGCGACGAGGAGGTGCTGCACCAGCTCGTGACGCTGCTGTCCGGCGGAACGGCGCCCCTGGCGGCCACCATCGGCACCAGCAGCGCGCTGTACCTGGACGAGCAGTGGCAGACCGGCCTGCCGGTCGAGGGCGCCGTCTCCCAGACTCTGTGGAACTACGCCCCGATCGCCAACTACGCGGCCCACTACCCGACCCACGACGTCGAACTCGGCGGCAGGACCATCCGGGCCAACGACCCGGTGCTGATCTCCTTCGCCGCGGCCAACACCGACCCCAAGCTGAGCGTCCACCGTGAACAGCTCAGCGCGAAGGCGCACCTGGGCTTCGGAGCCGGGCCGCACGGCTGCCCCGCCAAGGATCCGGCGTTCATGATCGCGGTCACCGCCGTCGAGTCCCTGCTCAAGCGGCTGCCGGATGTCGAGCTGAGCCGGCCGTTCGCGGCCCTCGCCTGGGTGCCGTCGCCGTGGAGCCGCTCACTGGTGACGCTTCCCGTCCGTTTCACTTCGCGAAGGATTCCCTTTGCCGCGGGCGACTTCAGCCAGCAGCAGACGGCGGCCGGCGCCCAGCCGCCGGCCGCTCCCGCGGACGCGCTGCTCGCGCGGGGCGGCCAAGCAGATTCCGCTTCCGCCGCTCCGCGGCAGCGTAAAGGGGGCCTGTTCAGCCGGTTCGTGGCATGGACGAGAGGCGAGTGATCTAAGTAACTTCTTGAGGACAGTGGGTTATTGGATGGTTGAACGATCTTGTGGGTATCCATGGCGGCTGATGCTCAGAAAGGAGCCGTCGCCATGGGAATCGCCTCCTCCCGGCTGTACGACCGCCGGGCCGCCGTATCCCAGTTCTCTCGACTGCGAACCGCAAAGGGCCAGGCCGACCCCTTTCCCATCTACGCCGAACTCGCAGCAAGGGGCGAGGTCAGTCCTGCCCCTTGGGGTGGCTTCCTCGTCACCGGCTTCGACGTCTGCGACCAGATACTGAGGAGCCGCGATTGGCTCGAACCCGATGCACGCTGGCGAGAACGGCAGGGGCCGGGCACGCGTTGGAACGCTCCCTCCTCGCGGGAGATGAGCAACACCCTGCCCGGGCTCAACCCCCCGGACCACACGCGGGTCCGCCGGGCCGCCGGCGGCTTCGACCGCACCACCATCCAGGACATCGGCCGGACGCTCGAACGGGTGGTCGAGCGCCTGCTGGATTCCCTGGCCGAGCAACTGCGGGACGGCGAGGCTGATTTCGCCGCCCTGGTCAGCGAAGAACTGCCCATCGCGGCCATCGGGCTCTGGCTCGGTCTGCCGGCCGCGGACTGGCCACGCCTGCGCACGCTGACCCACGAGCAGGTCTTCACCCAGGAATTACTGCCCTCCGCCACGCAACTGGCCAGGTCGGACGCGGCCACCGTCGAACTGCGTGCCTACTTGGTCGACGTGGTCCGCAGTCGACGCACCCGGCCCGGGAGCGACCCCGTGTCCCGGTGGATACAGGCGTGGGACGCCATCGAGCCGGACCGCGCCGAGGCCGACGAACAGGTGTACCTGCTCACTCTGTTCATCATTCTGGCGGCCCTGGAGACCACCTCGACCCTGCTGTCGACGATGGCGCTGCGGCTCGTCGAACACCCGGATCGGTGGAACCTGATCGCCTCCTGCCCCGACCTCGTACCCGCATTCGTCGAGGAGGCACTCCGCTTCGATCCGCCCACCCATGTGATCAGCCGGGTGACCGCCCAGGACACGATCCTGGAAGGTTACGAGATCCGCCGGGACGAGATGGTTCACCTCATGGTGGCGGCGGCGCACCGTGATCCGGCCAAGCACAGCGACCCGGACCGCTTCGACCCGCTGCGCAAACCAGCCCATCTGGCCTTCAGCGGAGGCATCCACTACTGCCTCGGCGCCCCGCTGGCCCGGCTTGAGGCCCAGACCCTTCTCCGCCATCTGACACAGCGCCTTCCCCGTCTCGCTCTGGTCCGCCCCCCGGCGTGGGCGCCCCGAGTGGCGTTCCGGCGCCCGCTGAACTTGGACGTTACGCTCGCATGACAGAACAGAATCGTTTCTTCTCCGTGCCGTCCCGCAAGGCGATACGCGTCGAGCAGGACGGCCCGGTGCTCCATGTCCGCCTCAACCCCGCGGGGCAGGGCGATATGTTGAGCGTCGCCGTCCTCGACGACCTCATCGCGGTACTCGACGATCTCCACGAACGGCCCGACATCCGCATTCTGGTGCTGTCCTCGATGGGCGAGGACTTCAGCCTGGGGGCCGACCGCACCGAGTTCCAGGCGGCCATGGAGGCGGACCCGTCCGGCGCCGCCCTGCGCCGCATCGTGGACAAGGCCCACCGCCTGTGCCAGGCGTTCGAGCACACCCATGCGATCACCATCGCCCAGCTCCACGGCAGGATCATCGGAGCCGGTCTCGCGCTGGCCTCGTACTGCGACCTGCGCGCGGGCGCGGACACTTGCCGGTTCCGCATGCCGGAGGTCGGCGTCGGCCTGCCCCCGGCCTGGGGCGGCGCCATGGGCCGCCTGATCTCCGAAGCCGGAGCCGCCAGGATCCGTGAACTCATGCTCACCTGCGACACGTTCGACGCCACCACCGCGCACCGCATCTCGCTCCTGCACAAGGTGACCCCGCCCGACGCACTGGAACAGGCCGTCACCGCGTGGACCAGGCCGCTCGCGAGGCGCTCGCCCGAAGCCCTGATCATGACCAAGCGCATGCTGGCCGGCTACTCCCGGGCCGACCGCACCGCCGACATCACTCTCCTCGACTCACACCTCCTCGCCGCGCAGGCGACCCGCGCCCGCTGACCCGAGCGACCCGCAGTCCAGGCCCCGCGCAGCACCCCGGTCCGTACGGGGGTGCTGCGC
>NZ_JBHVXJ010000040.1:0-35366 GCF_042881845.1 Streptomyces sp. NPDC058257 | reverse complement strand
CTCCGAAGTAAACCGGTCACCAGTGAGCTGCATACCATCACCCGAGTCACCCGCAAAACGGATGATCACCCGATCCAGACGGCGTACATCCTTCTCACCAGCAGGCTTGCGCTGCTCTCCGACTACTGTCCCATCGGCCTGCTCGGCTGTGCTACTGACCTGGCTGGTCACTGAACTGGACCTCCCTCGGGCGGCTGAGCGGGAAGGGCTGGGCGACCGGCCTTCCCAAAGTCCACCCTACGTCGGTAAGGGTCACCTACCTGTGGTAGATCGCATGACGGACGCGTTTTTGAGACGCATTGTTGCCCCGTTTTGTCATGGTGTGCCTCGCCCCCCGACCCGTCATGGAAGACGCCCCCGCTCATCCTTTGGTTCTAGGGCCGCTCTCCGTGCTCCTGTGTACTCCTGTGTACTCATGGTGGTGCCGCTGCCTGTCGCTGCCTGTGGTGACGCTCAAGCGCCTTCAGGCAATGCTCAAGCGCGTCAAATCGCTGACAGGGTGTCAGATCGCTATGAATTCAGGTAGGTGAGAACCGCCAGAACGCGCCGGTGATCCCCGTCACTCTGGGAGAGCCCCAGCTTCAGGAAGATGTTGCTGACGTGCTTCTCGACGGCGCCGTCGCTCACCACCAACTGCCGGGCGACCGCGGAGTTGGTCCGCCCCTCGGCCATCAGACCGAGTACCTCGCGTTCGCGCGGAGTAAGCCCCGCGAGGACATCCTGTTTGCGGCTACGGCCGAGCAGCTGCGCCACGACCTCCGGGTCGAGCGCGGTGCCGCCCTGCGCGACGCGCACCACGGCGTCCACGAACTCGCGCACCTCTGCGACGCGGTCCTTGAGCAGATAGCCGACGCCACGGCTGGACCCGGCGAGCAGCTCGGTGGCGTACTGCTCCTCGACGTACTGCGAGAGGACGAGCACCCCGAGGCCGGGGAACTGGTGGCGCAGATGCACCGCGGCCCGCACTCCCTCGTCCGTGTGCGTCGGCGGCATCCGCACGTCGGCGACGACCACATCGGGCAGCGCACTCGTGGCGGAGAGTTCGTTGATCGTCTTGATCAGCTGGTCCGCGTCGCCCACCCCCGCGACGACGTCGTGCCCCCGGTCGGTCAGCAGACGGGTCAGGCCCTCCCTCAGCAGCACTGAATCCTCGGCGATGACGACCCGCACTTTGTCCTCCACGTTCACGGCCCCCCGGCATATTCGATTCTGTTTGTCACCCGACACCTCAGTATCGCCCGTACTGAGGGGCGTTACCGCGTGCGTGGACAGACCGGCACGGCAGAACCCACCCGGCTTCCCCTCGCTGCGGGCTACCGGGTGGGGAGCGGGGCGGACTACCGGGTGGGGGTGCGGGGCGGACTACCGGGCGGGTGAGCGGCGGGGTGGGTTCTGCCGTCACGCCCGCCAGGGCGGCTGTGCCGTCACGTCCGCCAGGGCGGCTGTGCCGTCACGTCCGCCAGGGCGGCTCCGCTGTCACGCCCGCCAGGGCAGCTCCGCCGTCACGGTCGTCGGTCCGCCCGCGGGCGAATCCACGACCAGAATCCCGTCGACCGCGTCGAGCCGCTCGGCGAGCCCCGCGAGACCGGAGCCGCCGGTCACGTCCGCGCCCCCCGCGCCGTTGTCGGAGACCTGAAGCATCAGCCGGTTCTCGACCTGCCAGACGTCGACCGAGCCACGGGACGCCCGCGCGTGCTTGCTGATGTTCTGCAGCAGCTCGGAGACGGTGAAGTACGCGATGCCCTCGATCGCGGCGGCGGGACGCGCGGGCAGATCCACCTCGACCTGGATCGGGACCGTGCACCGGGCGGCGAGCGAGGAGAGCGCCGCGTCCAGGCCGCGGTCGGTCAGGACCGCGGGGTGGATGCCGCGGGCCAGGTCGCGCAGCTCCTGGAGGGCGACCTTCACCTCGCCGTGCGCCTCGTCCACCATGCGGGCCGCGGCCTGGGGGTCCTCCGTCAGCTTCTCCTTGGCCAGACCCAGGTCCATGGCGAGCGCGACCAGGCGGGCCTGCGCCCCGTCGTGCAGGTCGCGCTCGATGCGGCGCAGGTCGGCCGCGGCCGTGTCGACGACGACCCCGCGGTCCGACTCCAGCTCGACGACGCGCGTCGCCAGGCTGGAGGGGCCGAGCAGCCCGACGACCATGACGCGGTCGACGGTGGTCAGGGCCCGGATGATCCAGGGGGTGGCGAGCGTGACCAGCAGGCCGGTGAGGGCGGTGACGCCGATCTCGAAGGGGTTGTCGATGAGGACGCGGTGCCCGTCGTCGCCGTAGAGCTGGATCCCGTCCTGGCCGCCGTAGACAGGGAAGAGCCACTGCCACAGCGGGTACGTGAGCATCGCCCAGCCGTACGTCCAGAAGATCACCGACACGCCGAAGGAGAAGACCGCCCACGGCATGTGGAGCAGGGAGTAGAGGACGTGCCGCCAGGAGACGCCGCTCTTGAGCACGGCGCCGATCCACACCATCATGCCGCCGCCGCTCGGCCGCAGCGGCTCCGGGTTCGCCACCTCCACGTCGAGCAGCGCCCGCGCCCGCACCCGCTCTAGCGAGCCGAGCCCACGGCAGGCGGCGAGCCCGGCTGCGAGTACCGGGATGCCGATGAACGTGATCAACAGCCCGGCGCCGAGCGACAGCATCGTGACCGCGAACGTGAACGTCACGATGCTGATCGGCAGGCTCAGGAGCACATAGCCGAACTCTTTCCAGGCGCGGGCCTCGATCGGCGCGCGCAGCCCGGCGGGGATACGCGGCTGCCGCTCATCGAGGTCGGATCCCCGGAACTCCGAACGGTTCATGCGCCCGTACTCCTGTCCGTACTCCGTGGCCATCGGTGTCGTTCCGTTTCTACTGGATCTGCTCGGGCCGCTCGGGCTGCTCCGGCTGCTGGATCTGCTGGATCTGCTGGATCTGCTCGGGCCGCTCGGCTGCTCGGTCGTCTGCTGTCTCGACGTCGCGTTCCGTTCCGTGGTGCTCCGGCGTCGTATCTCCAGACTCCCGTGCGCGGCTGATCCGGACCATGTGGTGCGTAGGTGTCTTCGACCGGGGGTTTTCCCTACCCCCGGCATCGCGGGTCCCTACCCCCGGGCATCCTTGCCCCTGTCCCTGTCCCTGTCCCGGTCCCGGTCCCGGTCCCTGTCCCGCCACGGCAGTTCCGCCGTGATCGTCGTGGGTCCGCCCTCCGGCGACTCGATCACGAACAGGCCGTCGACCGCGCCGAGCCGGTCCGCGAGGCCCGCCATGCCCGTGCCCCCGTCCAGACTGGCGCCGCCCCGGCCGTCGTCCCGCACCTGGATGAGTAGCCGCTGGTCGGCACGCCACACCTCCACGGACGCCGAACGCGCCCCGCTGTGCTTGCTGACGTTCTGCAGCAGTTCGGAGACGGTGAAGTACGCGCTGCCCTCGATCGCGGCGGCCGGACGCGTCGGCAGATCGGCCGTCACCTTCACCGGGACCGTGCACCGGGCGGCGAGCGAGGAAAGGGCCGCGTCCAGGCCGCGGTCGGTCAGGACCGCGGGGTGGATGCCGCGGGCGAGGTCGCGCAGTTCCTGGAGGGCGAGCTTCACCTCGCCGTGCGCCTCGTCGACCATCGCCGCCACCGTGTCGTCGGCCTGGCCCTCAAGGAGCTTCTCCTTGGCCAGACCGAGCCCCATGGCGAGCGCGACCAGGCGGGCCTGCGCCCCGTCGTGCAGGTCGCGCTCGATGCGGCGCAGGTCGGCCGCGGCCGTGTCGACGACGACCCCGCGGTCCGACTCCAACTCGACGATGCGCCGCTCCAGTTCGTCGGAGGGCGAGAGCAGTCCGCGCACCATCGCACGGTCGGCGTTGGTCAGGCCGCGCACGACGTAGGGAAGCACGGGCCAGAACACGAAGAGCCCCGTCAGGGTGACGGTGAACGTCACCACTCCCCAGGGCAGCCGCATGAACGAGTACAGCATCGTGCGCCAGCCGACCGGGTCCCTCAGACTCGACCGCAGCCAGCTGAAGAATCCGTGCTTGCGCAGCTTCGGCATCGGGCTCGGCTCGTCGATCCGCAGCCCGAGGAGTGCCCGTGCCCGGGCCCGCTCCATCTTGCCGAGGAGCCGTGCGCCGAGCAGCGCGCCCGCGAGCAGCGGCAGGCCGATGACCGTCACGGCGAGACCGCCGCCGGCCGCGATCGTGACGACCGCGTAGACGAAACCGGCCACGCCCAGCGGGAGGTTGGCGAGGAGGTGCGCGATCTCCTTCCAGGTCTGCCGGTCGTACGCCGCGAAGCGCGCGGGCGGCGGGGACGTGGATGAGGACATGGCGCGTGCGGTCATACGCGCTAGGGTGCACGGCCCGCCGCCGCGGCGCCATGAGGAGGGCCGCCCGGACACCCGGGGGATAACCCCACCCGCCTGCGCCCGTCTGTGGGCGCCCACCCTTTGGCGCCCACCCGTGTTGGTGCCCACCCGTCGGCGCCACGTCACGAGCGATCAGTCCTTGCCGATGCGTGACGCTCTGCTTACCCCGTCTTTAGCAGGCCCTAGACTCCCGTGCGTACAGATCGTCGAACAGCGATCACCGATCAGCTATCAAGATCAGCCATCAAGATCAGCGATCAGCGATGAGTGATCAGCGATGAGTGTCAGGGAGTGAGGGGCTGACGTGCACGTGACGAATATCGCGGCGAGCTACTACCAGTCGTACTCCGTCGTCGGACTGCTCGCCGTCGTCGGCGTGCTGTTCGTCGGTGTCGCCTTCGGCGCGGGGCGGCTGCTCAGGCCCGTCGTACCGACACCCGAGAAGCTCCTGACGTACGAGTGCGGCGTCGACCCGGTCGGCGACGGCTGGGCACACACCCAGGTCCGCTACTACGTCTACGCGTTCCTCTATGTCATCTTCGCCGTCGACTCGATCTTCCTCTTTCCGTGGGCGACGGTTTTCGCCGCGCCCGGCTACGGTGCGACGACGCTGGTGGAGATGTTCATCTTCCTCGGCTTCCTGACCGTGGGCCTGCTGTACGCATACAAGAAGGGCGTCCTGACATGGACGTGACCCCGGAGCCCGTGCTCCTGCCCGAGCCGACACTGCTCCCCGCATCCGAGCCGCAGAAGCTCGGCGTGCTGTCCCGCCTCGCGCCCGAGCCGATGAAGGTGGTCCTCAACTGGGGCCGCCGGTACTCGCTGTGGGTCTTCAACTTCGGCCTCGCCTGCTGCGCCATCGAGTTCATCGCCGCCTCCATGGCGCGGCACGACTTCATCCGGCTCGGCGTGATCCCGTTCGCGCCGGGTCCGCGCCAGGCCGACCTGATGGTCGTCTCCGGCACGGTCACGGACAAGATGGCCCCGGCCGTGAAGCGCCTGTACGAGCAGATGCCCGAGCCGAAGTACGTCATCTCCTTCGGCGCCTGCTCCAACTGCGGTGGTCCGTACTGGGATTCGTACGCGGTGACCAAGGGCGTCGACCAGATCATCCCGGTCGACGTGTACGTACCCGGCTGCCCGCCCCGTCCCGAAGCACTGCTCCAGGGCATCCTCAAGCTCCAGGAGAAGATCGCGCGGGAGTCGCTGGCCGAGCGGTACGGCAACGGCAACGGCGGTCGGCCTTCGACGGCGGCGCTGCAGAGCGGACTCGTGAAGCCGCCGGTGCCGACACCGGAGTCCGGGGCCGCGACGGGGGAGGAGAAGGCATGACCGGCTGGCTGCCGAGCCCCGTCGAGGAGCTCTTCGGCGCGGAGGCCACGGCCGATGAGTCGTACGACCTCTTGACGGTCGACGTGCCGCCGAGCACGTGGATCGCGGCTCTGGAAACCGCGCGCACGGCCCTGAACTGCACCTATTTCGACTGGCTGAGCGCCGTCGACGAACCGGGCACGGGCTTCTACGTCTCGGCCCACGTCGTCGCCCTCTCTCCCGTACGCCGCCTCCTCATCCGTACGACCGTCCCGCACGACGCCCCTGCCCTGCCGACCGCGGTCGACGTCTACGCGGGCGCGGCGTGGCACGAGCGCGAGACGCACGAGATGTTCGGCATCGCCTTCGAAGGCCACCCGCATCTGGTGCCGCTGCTCCTCCCGGACACCTTCGAAGGCCACCCGCTGCGTAAGGACTTCGTCCTCGCGGCCCGGGTCGCGAAGGCGTGGCCCGGCGCGAAGGAGCCGGGGGAGTCGGAGCACGGCGGGCCCAAGCGCCGCCAGATGCTGCCTCCCGGCGTACCCGACCCGAACGAATGGGGCCCGCTGAAGGGCCAACTCCCCGCGGCCCCGGCCCGCCCGGCCCGCGGCGCCGCCCGCGCGGCAGGCGACCGTCCGGCCCGCCGTACGCGCACGGCGGGCGAGGGCTCGGCCAGCCAGGCGGCTGCCGCCGCACCGGCGGCTGCGGGTCCGGCTGAGGCTGCGGGTCCGGGCCAGACCGCGGGTCCGGCTGAGGCTGTGGGTCCGGCTGAGGCTCAGGTCGCGGGTCCCGCTGAGGCCGCGGGTCAGGCCGAGGCAGCGCAGCCGGAGTCCCGGACCCCGCGCCGCTCGCGCAGCGTGAGCCAGGGATCGGCCTCGCAGCGGGCGACGCCGGAGCCGTCGGCGGGAGCTGCTCCGGCCCCTGAGGCCGAGCCTGTGCCGGAGTCGGCCGCAGCGCCCGAGGCCGAGCCTGTGCCGGAGACGGCCGCAGCGCCTGAAGCCAAGCCGGAGGCCGCTGCGGCACCCGAGACCAAGTCCGCGCCGAAGCCCGAGCCTGAGGCCGCTCCTGCGCCCGAGCCGAATCCCAAGTCGCCCGCGGCCAGTTCCGACGCCCCATGGCACCAGGCCCGACCGGCGTTCGACGCCCCGGAGGAGCCGCCTACGGCTGCTCCCGAGCGGACCGAGGACGCCGCGACCGCCCGGGACGTCGCGACCGCCCGGGACGCCAAGGTCGCCGAGGACGCCAAGGACACGGAAACCGGCTCCGCCGAAGCGCCTGGCTCCGCCGAAGCGCCCGGCCCCACCGAAGCGCCCGCCCCAGCCAAGCCCGACACCACCACCGGCGAAGACCGCCAAGGAGGCACGGAGTGACCGACGCGCTCGACGTCGCCCTGCGTCTCCTCATCGTCTTCGCCGTCTTCCTCGTGCTGCCCCTGGTGATCGGCCAGACCGAGCACAAGGTGATGGCCCATATGCAGGGCCGCCTCGGCCCCATGTACGCGGGCGGCTTCCACGGCTGGGCCCAGCTCGTCGCCGACGGAGTCAAGTTCGCGCAGAAGGAGGACGTCGTACCGGCGGAGGCCGACCGCCGCATCTTCCAGCTCGCCCCCGCCGTCGCCCTGCTGCCCTACCTCCTGGTCCTCGTCGCCATCCCCATCGGCCCGAGCGAAGGCGCCGTCGGCCAACTCGTCGACGCGGGCATCTTCTTCGTGCTCGCGGTCATGGGCGTCGGTGTGCTCGGCTCGCTCATGGCGGGCTGGGCGAGCGCCAACAAGTTCTCCCTCCTCGGCGGCCTGCGCACCGCCGCCCAGCTCCTGGCGTACGAACTCCCGATGCTGCTCGCCGCGGCCTCGGTCGCGATGGCGGCCGGGACGGTGTCACTGCCCGGCATCCTCAACGCCTTCGAGTGGTGGTGGCTGCCCTGGCAGATCGTCGGCGCCCTCGTCTTCTTCGTCGCCGGGCTCGCCGAACTCCAGCGCCCGCCCTTCGACATGCCGGTCGCCGACTCGGAGATCATCTTCGGTGCGTACACCGAGTACACGGGCCTGCGCTTCGCCCTCTTCCTCCTCGCCGAGTACGCCGGAATCGTCGTCCTCTGCGGTCTCACCACCGTCCTCTTCCTCGGCGGCTGGCACGGTCCCTGGGGCGCCGACGGCCTCGGCTGGGTCTGGACCCTTCTGAAGACGGCGGTGCTCGCCTTCCTCGTGATCTGGCTACGCGTCAGCTACCCCCGTCTCCGTGAGGACCAGCTCCAGAAGCTCTCCTGGACCCTCCTCGTCCCGCTCGCCCTCGCGCAGATCGCGCTCACCGGAATCGTGAAGGTGGCGATCAACTGATGGCTCCGATCCCCGGGTCCGGCCTGGCCAAGGGCCTCGCCGTCACCCTCCGCACGATGACGAAGAAGACCGTCACCGAGCAGTACCCGGAGCACCAGCCCGAACTCCCGCCCCGCACCCGCGGCGTCATCGGGCTCTTCGAGGAGAACTGCACGGTCTGCATGCTCTGCGCCCGGGAGTGCCCGGACTGGTGCATCTACATCGACTCCCACAAGGAGACGGTCCCGCCGGCCGTCGAGGGCGGTCGCGAACGCAGCCGCAACGTCCTCGACCGCTTCGCCATCGACTTCTCCCTCTGCATGTACTGCGGCATCTGCATCGAGGTCTGCCCCTTCGACGCACTGTTCTGGTCCCCGGAGTTCGAGTACGCCGAGACCGACATCCACGAACTCACCCACGAACGCGACAAGCTTCGCGACTGGATGTGGACGGTCCCGGCCCCGCCGGCCCTGGACCCCGCGGCCGAGGACCCCAAGGAGATCGTCACCGCCCGCAAGACGGCGGAGAAGCTGGCCGCGGCCCAGGAAACCGAAGCAGCACAGGCCGCCCAGGAGGCCGAAGCAGCACAGGAAGCGCCGTTCGGACCGGAGGGAGACGCGTGACTTTCGCAGCCAACGCCCCTCAGGGCTTCCTCTCCCCGACGGGAGTCGAGATCGCCTTCCTCCTGGTCGGCCTCGTCACCCTCGGCTCGGCGATCGTCACCGTCACCACCAAGCAGCTGGTGCACGCCGCCCTGTGGCTCGTGGCGACGCTCGGCGGCCTGGCCGTCGAGTACCTCCTGCTCACCGCCGAGTTCATCGCCTGGGTGCAGGTACTGATCTATGTCGGCTCCGTCGTCGTCCTCCTTCTGTTCGGACTGATGCTCACCAGGGCCCCCATCGGCCGTTCCCCGGACGCCGATTCGGGCAACCGTCCGGTCGCGCTCGCGGTGGCCGTCCTCGCGGCCGCCGCCCTGGTCTGGGTCGTCGTCGACGCCTTCCGGACGACCTGGATCGACCTCGACCGCGCCGCCGACGAGGCCCAGGGCTCCACCGGCGTGACCGGAGAGTTCCTCTTCCAGCACTGGGTGCTGCCGTTCGAGGCCCTCTCGGTCCTGCTCCTCGCCGCCCTGGTCGGCGCGATCGTCCTCTCCCGCAGGAACGCCCGTATGACCCGCCTGAACGACACCCCCGACGACCCCCGCACGACCGGCCACCCCCGCACGACCGGCCACCCCCGCACAACCGGCCACCCCCGCACGACCGGTGCCCCCAGCGACGCCCCCAGCGACAAGGAGCAGCGCTGATGCACCTCGCCTATCCCGCCGTCCTGGCCGCCCTCCTCTTCTGCGTAGGCCTGTACGGAGTACTCGCCCGCCGCAACGCGATCCTGGTCCTGATGTCCGTCGAGCTGATGCTCAACGCCGTCAACCTCAACCTGGTCGCCTTCGACGTCTGGCTCCGCGACGCCCTCCACTCCGGCCAGGCCCTGACCCTCTTCACCATCGCCATCGCCGCCGCGGAGATCGGCATCGGCCTCGCGATCGTCCTGGCGGTCTACCGCAGCCGCGGCTCCTCCGCCGTCGACGAACTCCGCGACACCGCCGAGGGCCCCGACGACCCCGATGACGACACCGAGGGCACGGCCGCCGAAGAACCCCTCTCGGACGACCCGGCACAGAAGTCGCAGAAGGCTGAGGCCACCGCGTGACCACGACCACCCTCGCCGTACTCGTCCCCCTCCTGCCGTTCCTCGGCGCGGTCGCCGGTCTGCTGCTCGGCCGCACCGTCCCCGGTCTCGTACGCCCCCTCGCGGTGCTGCCCACCCTGGCGGCGCTGGTCATCGCCGTCCTGGTCGCGGCCCGCCACGGCGGCGGCGCCGACATCGAGTCCGCCACCGAGCTCACCCCGACCGGCTCGATCCCCATCGAACTTGCCCTGCACATCGACGGCTTCGCCGCCCTCGTCGCCGTCCTGGTCGGCGTCGTCGCCTCCTGCGTGCAGATCTACTCGACGGGCTACCTGCGCGACGACCCGCGCTACCCCTCGTACGCCGCTCTCGTCTCCCTCTTCACCTCCGCGATGCTGCTCGTCGTCTACTCCGGCGACCTGATGGTGCTCCTGGTCGGCTGGGAGATCATGGGCATCTGCTCGTACTTCCTCGTCGGCCACTACTGGGAGACGCCCGAAGCCCGCGCCGCTTCCCTCAAGGCCTTCCTGGTCACCAAGCTCGGCGATGTCCCCTTCCTGATCGGCCTGTTCGCGCTCGCCGTCGACACCGGGTCGTTCCGCATCACGACCGTCCTCGCGACGGTCGCGGGCGGCGGCCTCGACCACCCGACACTGATCGCCCTGCTGCTCCTCGCCGGTGTGGCGGGCAAGTCCGCGCAGTTCCCGCTGCACACCTGGCTGCCCGACGCGATGGCGGGCCCCACCCCCGTCTCCGCGCTCATCCACGCCGCGACGATGGTCGCCGCCGGTGTCTACTTCGTGGCCCGGCTCCTCCCTGTCTTCGCCGTGTCGGCGGCGGCGATGGTCGTCCTCGCCGTCATGGCCGCCGTCACCATGGCCGGCTCGGCGCTCGCCGCGCTCGCCCAGGACGACATCAAGCGCGTCCTCGCGTACTCGACGATCGGCCAGCTCGGCTACCTGACCGGCGCCCTCGCCGTCGGCGACCGCGGTGCCGCCGTCTTCCACCTCCTGTCGCACGGCGCCTTCAAGGCGCTCCTCTTCCTCGGCGCGGGCGTGATCATCCACGCCGCCGGCACCAACTCCCTCGCCGCGATGTCCCGCATGAAGGGCCTGCGCGACCGCGTCCCCGACGCCTTCTGGACGATGACCGTGGCGCTCCTCGCGCTCGCCGCGATCCCGCCCTTCAGCGGCTTCTTCTCCAAGGAAGCCGTCCTGGGCGCCGCCGAGCACGCGGCCACAGGACACTCCGAGACCGCCCCCACCGCGGCGGGCTGGATCGTCCTGGTCGCCGGCCTGCTGACCGCCCTCCTCACCGCCGCCTACGCGACGCGTCTGTGGCTGCTCGCCTTCAACGGCAGGGGCCCCGAAGCCCCGGACCACGGCAGGCAGCCCGTCGCGATGACCGCCGTGCTCTGGGTGCTCGCCGTGCCCTCACTCGCCTTCGGCCTCACCGTCGGCGTCCTGCCGAAATGGTTCGACGGCCACTCGCTCACCCCGACCCTCACCACCTCCGTCCTCGGCACGGGATTCGCCCTCGTCGGCGGGCTCGTCACATACGGCGCGTGGCGCCACACCACGGCCCTCGCCGAGCGCCACCCGATGGGCGCGGTCGCCGCCGACACGGGAGCCGGAGCCGACGGAGGCCTGGTCGAAGCCGAGGCCATCGCCACGCATGCCCCCGCCTACGGAGACGTGGCCGCCGCCCACGACCCGGCCGACCCCGGCCGCCTCCTGCTCGGCCCGCTGCACCGGCACGCCGCCGTCGGCTTCCACCTCGACGCCGTCTACGCCGCCCTGTTCGTACGCCCCGTCCAGGCCGCCGCGCGCCTCGTCCGGTTCCTCGACCGCGAGGTCGTCGAGACGTACGTACGCGGCGCGGGCACCGCACCCCGCTGGCTCGGCGCGGCCGTCCGCCGCGCGCAGACCGGCAATGTGCAGACCTACCTGAGCGCGCTGCTCGCAGGCACCGTCGTCCTGGCTGTCGCCGCCGTCCTCGTCGCCACCGTCGGAGCGTGAGCAGCCGTGATCGATATCAGCGAATCCGTGATGCAGTTCCTTCTCGCATTGATCGTCGTCGGGCCGCTCATCGGCGCCGTGGCCGCCCTGCTCCCGGCTCCGCCCGGACTGAAGGGGAAGTCACCCGACCAGGCCGTGCTGCGCCACGGTGTGACCGTGACCGGCGCGATCCTCATCGCCGCGATCGTCCTCGCGCTCGGCTTCGACCATGACCACCCGTCAAAGATGCAGGCCACGACCGATATCAGCTGGATCCCCGCACTCGACGTGCGCATCCACCTCGGCATCGACGGCATCTCGCTCCCCCTCCTGGTCCTGACCGCGCTCCTGACCTTCCTCTGCGCGCTGTACTCCTACTTCAAAATGCCGTCGGGCCCGTCTCCCAAGGCATTCGTGGCACTGATCCTCGTGCTCGAGTCCGGCACCCTCGCGACCTTCGCCGTCCTCGACCTGCTGCTGTTCTTCCTGGCGTTCGAGATGGTCCTCATCCCGATGTACTTCCTCATCGCGCGCTGGGGCGGCGCCCAACGCACGCAAGCGGCTTGGAAGTTCATCCTCTACACGCTGCTCGGCTCCGTCGTGATGCTGCTCGGCCTCCTCCTCATCGGCCTCAAGTCCGGCACATTCGACATGGTGGCACTCGCCACTGACAACGGCCGGGGCCTGACCACATCCGTGCAGGTCATCGCCGTTCTGGCGATCGGGATCGGGCTCGCGGTCAAGACCCCGATGTGGCCGCTGCACAGCTGGCTGCCGGACGCGCACACCGCCGCGCCCACCGTCGGCTCGGTCCTGCTGGCCGGTGTGCTGCTGAAGATGGGAACGTACGGATTCGTCAGGATCCTGCTGCCGATCGCGCCCGACGGGATGCACACCTTCGCGCCGTATCTCGCGGCCTTCGCGGTCGTCGGGATCATCTACGGTTCGCTCGCCTGCCTCGCCCTCGCCAAGCAGGGTGCGAAGGGCGACCTCAAGCGCCTCATCGCGTACTCGTCCGTGGGTCACATGGGCTTCGTGCTCCTCGGCATCTCGACGATGAGCCCGACCGGTGTGAACGGCGCGCTGTTCGCCAACATCGCGCACGGCCTCATCACCGGCCTGCTGTTCTTCCTCGTCGGCGCGCTGAAGGACCGCACCGGCACCAGCGACCTCGACACCCTCGCGCAGGAATCGGGCGCCGCGCTCTACGGCAAGGCACCCCGCCTCGGCGGCCTCCTCGCCTTCGGCGCCGTCGCCTCGCTCGGTCTTCCGGGCCTCGCCGGGTTCTGGGGCGAGATGCTCGCCCTGTTCGGCGCGTTCAAGCCCGCCGACGACCTCAGCCGCCCGGCCTTCCTCACCTTCATGGCGATCGCCGCCTTCGGCACCCTGCTCACCGCCGCGTACATGCTCGTCGTCGTACGCCGCGTCTGCATGGGCCCGATGCCCCAGGGCGCCGCCAAGACCGACTCCCCGGCGCTCGCCGACGTCCAGGGCTATGAGTTCGCCGCCTGGACCCCGCTCGTCGCCCTCACCGTCCTCGCCGGACTCTGGCCCGCCGCTCTGCTCGGCCTCACCGACCCGGCCGTGCAGCAGCTCCTCTCAGGAGGCAAGTCGTGACCGTGGCCGTCGAAAGCGCCGCCAGTGTCGTCCAGTCCGTCGACTGGCTCGCGATCGCTCCGCCCACCGTCGCGGCGGTCGTCGGTCTCCTCGTGCTCGTCGCCGACCTCTTCGTGGGCGACAAGAGGAAGGCGCTGCTCGGCTGGATCTCCGTGGCGGGGCTCGCCGTCGCCGCACTCTCCCTGCTGCCGATCCTGAACGACGACCGCTCGACGTTCTGTCTGACCGGCGGCAGCACGAACGCCTGCAGCTACACCGCGGACCGCTTCACGCTCGTCATCCAACTGCTCGTACTCGGCGGCGCCTTGCTGGCCGCACTGCTCTCGATGAGCGCCCTCAAGGACGCGAACGGCACGGAGAAGGAACTCCCCGAAGGGGAGTTCTGGTTCCTGCTGCTCTCCTCCGCCGCGGGTGCCGCGCTGCTGCCCGCCTCGCGTGACCTCGCGACCCTCGTCGTCGCACTCGAAGTCGCCTCGCTGCCCGCCTTCGCCCTCGTCGGCCTCAGGCACGGCGACAAGCGTTCTTCCGAGGCGGCCCTGAAGTTCTTCCTCTCCTCCGTCACCGCGACCGCCGTGACGCTGATGGGCGTCAGCTTCGTGTACGCCGCGACCGGCACCCTGCACCTCACCGAGATCGCCGACGAGCTCCGGCACGTCGACGGGCAGCTGGACACGCTCGCCCAGGCCGGCGTCGCCCTCACCCTCGTCGGCTTCGCCTTCAAGGTGGCCGCCGTGCCCTTCCACTTCTGGGTGCCCGACACCTACGTGGGCGCGCCGCTGCCGGTCGCCGCCTATCTCTCCGTAGTAGGCAAGACGGTCGGCTTCACCGGCCTGATCCTCGTCACCGTCGTCGCCTTCCCCTCGTACGCGGACGTGTGGGGCCCGGCCCTCGCCGTGCTCGCCGCCCTCACCATGACCGCGGGCAACGTGGCGGCGCTGCGCCAGCAGGCCACGCGCGCGTACAGCGCGGTACGCCTGCTCGCCTGGTCCTCGGTGGGCCAGGCGGGATACCTCCTCGTGCCGATCGCCGCCGCCGGATACGCCGACAACCCCGCGGAGGCCGAGAAGGCCGTCGGCTCCACCGTCGCCTACGCCCTCATGTACGCGGCCGTGAACCTCGGAGCCTTCGCCATCGCCGCCCTCGTCGGCCGGACCCAGCGCCTGAACCGCGTCAGCGACTACCGGGGCCTGTACGCCAGGAGCCCCCTCGCGGCCCTGGTGCTCGGCTTCTTCCTGCTCTGCCTCGCGGGCCTGCCGCCGGGCATCATCGGCCTCTTCGCGAAGGTCACCGTCTTCTCGGCGGCGGTCGACGCGGGCCTGGGCTGGCTCGCCGTGGTGATGGCCGCGAACGTGGTCATCGCGCTCTTCTACTACCTCCAGTGGACCGCGCTGCTGTTCCGCGCCCCCGAGGGCGAGCCGGTCAAGCACCGCGTCCCGGCCCCCCTGACGGCGGCCATCGCCCTGACCGCGGTCCTCGGCATCGCCCTCTCCGGAGCGCCGCAACTCGTTCTGAGGTTCTCCGACACAGGCCTCTTCTGACGCGGCCTCGTCTCCGCGAGGGCCGCTCGGCCATCACCCGAGCGGCCCATTCGCTCCTGCACCGCTCCTGCGCGCACAAGGGAACTAGTGCCTGCCGCCTGGCGTTGACCAGTACGGGAGGGTCCACTGAAGAGTGGAAGCACCAGCAGACAGAGGGTTCCCCCACGCACCACAGGAGGGCGTACCGTGCACCGACGGACCAACGGGCTGAAGACCGCCGTACTCCTCGGGGGACTGTCCGCTCTCATTCTCGTCATCGGCGGTTTCTTCGGGCGTACGGGCTTGATCGTCGCGCTTTTCGTGGCGCTCGGCACCAACGCGTACGCGTACTGGAACAGCGACAAGCTCGCCCTGCGTGCCATGCGCGCCCGCCCGGTCAGCGAATTCGAGGCCCCCGCGCTGTACCGCATGGTCCGGGAGCTCTCCACCCAGGCCCGCCAGCCCATGCCCCGCCTCTACATCTCGCCCACCGAGGCACCGAACGCGTTCGCGACGGGCCGCAATCCGCGCAACGCGGCGGTGTGCTGCACCGACGGCATCCTGCGCCTCCTGGACGAGCGCGAGCTGCGGGGCGTCATCGGCCACGAGCTCAGCCATGTCTACAACCGCGACATCCTGATCTCGTCGGTCGCGGGCGCACTCGCCTCGGTGATCATGTTCCTGGTCAACTTCGCCTGGCTCATCCCTGTCGGCAGGTCGAACGACAACGACGGTCCCGGCATCTTCGGCATGCTCCTGATCATGCTCCTGGGCCCGCTTGCCGCCTCCGTCATCCAACTCGCGATCAGCCGCTCCAGGGAGTACGAGGCGGACGCGTCGGGCGCGCAGCTCACGGGGGACCCACTGGCCCTCGCGAGCGCCCTGCGTAAGCTCGACGCGGGCACGAAGCAGCTGCCGCTGCCGCCCGAGCCCCGCATCGAGACGGCAAGTCACATGATGATTGCGAACCCTTTCCGCCCGGGGCAGGGCATGTCCAAGATGTTCTCCACGCACCCGCCGATGGCGGAGCGCATTGCCCGGCTCGAGCAGATGGCAGGTCGCCACCAGTGAAGACAATTCTCAACGTCATATGGCTCGTCCTGTGCGGCTTCTGGATGTTCCTCGCCTATCTCCTGGCGGGGGTGCTCCTGTGCATCACGATCATCGGTATCCCGTTCGGTCTCGCCAGCTTCCGGATAGGCCGCTATGCCCTGTGGCCCTTCGGCTATACGACAGTTGAGCGCCGCGACGCGGGCGCGGCGTCCTGTGTCGGCAACGTCCTGTGGCTGATCCTCGCGGGCTGGTGGCTCGCGATCGGCCACGTCGTCACCGGCTTCCTTCTCTGCGTCACGATCATCGGGATCCCGCTGGGCGTCGCCAACTTCAAGCTGATCCCGGTGTCGTTGATGCCGCTCGGCCGCGAAATCGTCCGCACGGACCAGCCGTTCGCGGCGCGCTAGCGCGCGTACCGGGTGCGATGCCACGGCATCGCACCCGTGTGTCGTACACCGCATCCGACTGATCACCGCAACCGAACCCCGCCCCCGTGACGTCCTTCAGGAGGACAGCACAGAGAGGGGCAGGTTCACCGCATGGGCATCATCAGCTGGATCGTTCTGGGGCTGCTCGCCGGTGCCATCGCCAAGGTCCTGCTGCCAGGCCGCGACCCGGGTGGCTTCATCGGTACGACCCTCATCGGCATCGCGGGCGCCTTCATCGGCGGCTGGTACTCCGCCCGCTATCTCGACCGCCCGATATCCAATGACTTCTACGACGGCCCGACCTGGGTGGCGGCCATCGGCGGCTCACTCGCCCTGCTCGTCGTCTACCGCATCTTCTTCGGCCACTCACGCCGCTGAGGCCACGCGCGCCGCTCCAGGCGCCAATCCCACGATCTGCGGCCAGCAGCAAGGGCGGGCACCCGATTCGGGTGCCCGCCCTCCGGCGTCGTACGACGAGAATCACCAGTACTAACTGGCGACTACGGACTACCGCCTACTGTCCTACCGCCTACCGCCTACCGCCCACCGGCGACTACCGGTAGTTGGCGAACTGCACATCGAAGTCGAAGTCCTGCCCCTTGACCAGCGCCTGCACGGCCTGCAGGTCGTCGCGGCTCTTCGAGCTGACGCGCAGCTCGTCGCCCTGGACCTGCGCCTTGACGCCCTTCGGGCCCTCATCACGGATGATCTTGGCGACCTTCTTCGCGTTCTCCTGGGAGATGCCCTCTTCGATCGAGGCGAAGATCTTGTACTCCTTGCCGGACAACTGCGGCTCACCCGCGTCCAGCGACTTCAGCGAGATACCGCGCTTGATCAGCTTGGACTGGAAGATGTCGAGGATCGCCTTGACCCGCTCCTCGCCGTTCGCCTCCATCAGGATCTTCTCGCCGGACCAGGCGATCGAGGCACCCGTGCCCTTGAAGTCGTAGCGCTGCGAGATCTCCTTGGCGGCCTGGTTGAGGGCGTTGTCGACCTCCTGCCGCTCGACCTTCGAGACGATGTCGAAACTGGAGTCGGCCATGTCCTGTGGCTCCTTGTATCGGGGTCTGCGTACTCAGCTGGTGCACGGCCTTCGGTCCCTGGCCGCATCCGCAAAGCCTAGCCACCGCACCCGCGCCGGGTACTGATCAATCGGGTGGCGAAGCACCCCTGTGCATCAGGTATCGTTTACGTCGTTGCCACGGAGCGCCCGCACCAAACGGTCGATTCCAGGCAGCGACCCAGGCGGTGTGCCCGAGCGGCCAAAGGGAGCAGACTGTAAATCTGCCGGCTCAGCCTTCCCAGGTTCGAATCCTGGCGCCGCCACACGAAGGAGACCCTCTCCGATCTTGCGG
This sequence comes from Streptomyces sp. NPDC058257, assembly GCF_042881845.1. Classification (NCBI taxonomy): domain Bacteria; kingdom Bacillati; phylum Actinomycetota; class Actinomycetes; order Kitasatosporales; family Streptomycetaceae; genus Streptomyces; species Streptomyces sp. NPDC058257. The sequence continues at coordinate 17,759 of NZ_JBHVXJ010000040.1, read as the reverse complement.
AAACGCGAGTCGGAGGGGGTCTTTTCGTACGCTGAGGCCATGTCGTCCATGTCGTCAGCGTCATCCACGGCCTCGCGCCGCAGGAACTGTCCCGAGTGCCGTCGTGAAATCGCCGTCGTCGGGGGTCGGTTCGCCCGCCATGATCCGCCGGGGCAGCGCGGCAGCGGTGATCTCGTCTCCTGTCCGGGGTCGCGCAGGCATGCCCTGCTGGGCGCCGCACAGCCCGCCCTGGACGGTTACGTGGTCCCGGACTTCCCCGGTCAGCTCCCGCTGTTCTGAGGCGCTCTCGCGGGCTTCCAGGGCTTCTGTGGGGCATGCGTGGGGCACGCGTGGGGCTACGGATGCCTTATGTCCATCCGGCTGACCAAGCCGTCGTCCCGAAACGTGTAGACGTGCTCGACCGTCGTCGGCGCCCAGTGATCGCCCGTCTCGTCCCGCAGCCCGGGCCGCACTGTCGCCACGACGCGCCGTCCGTCGTCGTCGAGGCGCAGCCGCTCCAGGTGCACCAGCGGATGCATCACCGCGAACTGCCGCGCCCAGTAGGCACGGACCGCCGGGATGCCGCGGGCGCGCGTGTTGTCCAGGAGGTTCGGCCAGTCCACGTCCGGTGCCAGGGAGCGGGGGATGAACGCGTCGCGCTCTTCGGTACTGAAGACGGCGTACATCTGCCGCACGAGAGCCTCGCGCGCGGCGGGCACATCGGAAGCGGGCATGGCGTTCCTCACGTAGGCGGCAGCTCAAGACAAGCACCGCCACGCGCGCGGGACATCCCTCAGGAGACCGACTTCGGAAGACGACGTCGGTGTGCGGAGGGTTCAGGTCCCGTCCAGGAGCGGGCGTCAGTTGCCCGCTACGGATTTGACCGCCACGGACACCGGCGTCGACCCGCTGATCAGCTCCAGCGTCAGACCCGCGGTCGCCGACGAATCGACGAGCTCCGCGAGCACCGCGGCCACGTCGTCACGCGGGATCGGCCCGCGTCCGGTCGACACCTCCAGGCGTACGAGACCGGTGCCCGCGTCGTCCGTCAGCATCCCGGGGCGCAGGATCGTCCAGTCCAGGGCCCGGCGTCCGCGTACGGACGCGTCGGCCTCGCCCTTGGCCCGCAGATAGGCGTCGAAGATCTCGTCGCCCTCGTGCGCGGGGTCGGCGCCCATCGACGACACGACGACGTAGCGCCGCACGCCCGCGCGCTCGGCCGCGTCGGCGAAGAGCACGGCGGCGTCGCGGTCCACGGTGTTCTTGCGGTCGGCCCCGCTGCCCGGCCCCGCGCCCGCCGCGAAGACGGCCGCGTCGGCGCCCTCCAGAAGCCCGGCGACCTCGTCGACGGATGCCGACTCCAGGTCGCACAGCGCCGCTTCGGCTCCCGCTGCCCGCAGATCGCCTTCCTGCCCGGCACTGCGGACGAGTCCTACGACCTCGTCACCCCGCGCGGCGAGCAGCCGCTCGAGCCGCAGCGCGATCTGACCATGACCTCCAGCGATGACAATGCGCATGTCTCCGACCGTACGACAGCTCCCGCATGATCGCCCCGCGCACGCGGGAGCACGGCTGGCAGCGTCACCCGCCTTCAGGACGCCACCGCCGCCCTCAGGACGGTTCCGCGCCCTTCGGCCGTCCCGGGCCGGCTCCCTTCGAGCGGCCCTGGCGCGGCAGGTCGAGGGCCGCGGCGGCTGCCGAATCGCAGTACTCCCGCACCGCGCTCGTCCGTGCCACCACGCGCCCCCGGTGCACCACGATGCGGCTGTAGGCGAGCGAGAGCGCCCCCGCGAGATGGTCGCCGCGCACCGCGAGCAGCTCAGCGGGGAAGCCCGCCTCCACCCGCACCTGGGGCAGCCCCAGCGCGGCCCGCGCCGCCGTGCTCACCGCGCCGTACGCGTCATCGGGACGCAGCCCGCACCGCGAGGCCAGCAGATAGGCGGCCTCCAGCGGATCCCCGCGCCCCACGGGGTTCGACACGTCCCGCATGGCCCCGCTGCCAGCGGCGACCCGTACCCCGGCCGCCCGAAGCAGCCGGACCGGAGCCACGGCGCCCCGCCGGTCCACGCTTCCGCACCCGCCCTGCGGCAGGCACACCACCGTCACGCCGGCCGCCGCCAGCTGTTCCGCCGTCCGGGCGGCGACGTCCGACGGGAGCCGTCCGAGCCCGCCGCACGGACCGATCGTCACCCCGGGCCGCAGCCCGCCCGCCATCGCCGCGAGCCGCCCGAGCCGCGCCGAATCGCTGGCGTCCGTGTGCAGATCGACGGGGCAGCCGTGCTCGGCGGCGACCTCGAGCACCGCCTCCACGTACCCGGTCGGATCGGGGTCGAGATCGGGGCAACCGCCCACTACGGAGGCGCCCATTTTCACGGCGTCCCGCAGCATCGCGAGCCCGTCGGCACCGGCCACCCCGGTCAGCAGCCGCGGCACGGCAACGGCCGCCAGGTCGACCAGGCCACGCAGCGAGCGCCGCGCCTGCAGCACCGCCTCCATCGACGTGAGCCCGGGGACGTCACCGATCCGCACGTGCGAGCGCAGCGCCGTAGCGCCGTGCCCCAGCTGGAGCAGGGCGGCCTCGGTGGTCCGGCGCTGGACGTCGGCGAGTTCGTACGAGACAGGGCCCTCCGCGTCCGCGGAGAGGGCCGTGTCGCTGTGCGCGTGCGGTTCGGCCGCGGCCGGGAGCAGGAGGTAGCCGCCGAGGTCCACGCGCGCGGACTGCCGCGCGGACTGCGCGGTCAGGCTGCCCGCCGTGCCGACCGCCTCGATGCGACCGGAGCCGAGCCGCACGTCCACGGTCCGGCCGTCGGTCAGCCGGGCGCCGCAGAGGAGCAGTGCGGTGGCGTCGGCGTCATCACCCGAGGAACCGGAAGAGCCGGAGGAGCCCGAGGAGCCGGAAGGGCCGGAGGAGTGGGGCTGCGGCTGGCTGTCGGGCATCGCGCTCCTGAGGTTCGGGGGCGGCTGCGGGGCGTGGCGTCAGCCGGGCGGAGGCGTCCGGGGGCACGACGTCCAAGATCACGCAACGTGGGTCGAGCCTATGGCGACGACCGGCCCTCTTCGAGGAGGAGCGAAATAGTCGTACCGGCGTGGTGCGGGTCTGCAAAGACGCGTCGCGCGGGCTCCGAAGGGGCGTGGCGCGAGGCCGCTGGGAAACCGTGGCGCGAGGCCGCCGGGAACCGTGGCGCGGGGCTACGGAGGGCCGTGATGCGGGGCTACGGAGGACCGTGGTGCGGGGCTCCGAAGAGGAGCGGTCCGAGGGTCCGTACCGGTGTGGTCAGAGGGCCCGAACCGGCATGGCGCGAAGGCCCGAACCGGTGTGGCGCGAGGCGCTGAAGTGACGTGGTGAGGCGGCCGGGACGCCTGTCGAGAAGCCCCTGGACAGCCCCGGCGAAACGGATTTGGGCGATCGGCGACCGACCGTGTAATGTCTTCATCGCTCGCCCCAATAGCTCAGTCGGTAGAGCGTCTCCATGGTAAGGAGAAGGTCTGCGGTTCGATTCCGCATTGGGGCTCTGATGTTGGTTGATCCTCGTCTTCGGACGGGGTGATCCGGCATCGCAGCGGTGTAGCTCAGTCGGTAGAGCAAGCGGCTCATAATCGCTGTGTCACCGGTTCAAGTCCGGTCACCGCTACTGAATTGGTAGCCGATTGTGGGGTCGGACCTTCGATCGGCTACTATTTTTTTGCGTTCATCCGTCCATCCGTCCGTCAAGGAGCACTCACGTGGCTGCCACAGACGTCCGCCCGAAGATCACGCTGGCCTGCGTGGAGTGCAAGGAGCGGAACTACATCACCAAGAAGAACCGGCGTAACGACCCGGACCGTCTTGAGATGAAGAAGCACTGCCCGCGCTGCAACGCGCACACTGCGCACCGCGAAACGCGCTAGATACAGGCTCGTACACGAGGCCGTCCCCGTTCTTCGGGGGCGGCCTCGCGTCGTTGTTCACCCATACCTGCAGGAGGTACCGAGTCCATGGCGCTCGACCAGTCCTTCGTGGGGCGGTCCTACCCGCCCACCGATCCCTATGAGGTCGGCCGGGAGAAGATCCGTGAGTTCGCCGAGGCGGTGGGCGACGCCAACCCCGCGTACATCGACGCGGAGGCCGCCAAGGCGTTCGGGCACCCCGACGTGATCGCTCCGCCGACTTTCGTGTTCGCCATCTCGTTCAAGGCCGCGGGCCAGGTCGTCGAGGACCCGCAGCTGGGGCTCGACTACAGCCGCGTCGTGCACGGGGACCAGAAGTTCGTGTACACCCGCCCGGTGCGTGCGGGGGACCGGCTCAGGGTCACCTCGACCATCGAGGCCATCAAGTCGATGGCGGGCAACGACATCCTGGACATCCGCGGCGAGGTCCACGACGAGGCCGGCGAGCACGTCGTGACCGCCTGGACCAAGCTCGTCGCACGTGCGGCGGAGCCCGCGGCAGAGGGAGCCTGAGTCGATGACCGCCAAGATTTCGTACGACAGCGTCGAGGTCGGCACCGAGCTGACGCCCCAGAGCTTCCCCGTGACGCGCGCCACCCTCGTGCGGTACGCGGGCGCCTCCGGTGACTTCAACCCGATCCACTGGAACGAGAAGTTCGCGGTCGAGGTCGGCCTGCCCGACGTCATCGCGCACGGCATGTTCACCATGGCCGAGGCGATCCGCGTGGTGACGGACTGGGTGGGCGACCCGGCCGCCGTCGTCGAGTACGGCGTGCGCTTCACCAAGCCCGTCGTGGTCCCGAACGACGACAAGGGCGCGCTGATCGAGGTCAGCGCCAAGGTCGCGGTGAAGCTCGACGACAACCGGGTCCGGGTGGACCTGGTGGCGAAGAGCGGGGACCAGAAGGTCCTTGGCATGTCCCGGGCCGTGGTTCAGCTCGCCTGACCTTCGCAGGTCATGAAGGGGTAAGGGGTACTCGCTATGGGCGGGTGCCCCTTACTACTACTGCTGCTGCTCGCCAAGGCCTCATGGATCTCTTGACTTAGGTAGTGATTGGCCACTAACTTCATCTCATGGTCAGGATGAGCGCAGAGGAGCGACGTGAGAGCGTCATCCGCGCGGCGAGGATCGAATTCGCCCGTGGCGGCTTCAACGGCACCTCCACCGAGGTGATCGCCAAGCGGGTGGGTGTCTCGCAGCCGTATCTCTTCCGCCTCTTCCCGGGGAAGGAGGCGATCTTCCTCGCCGCGTCCAAGCGCTGCTGCCAGGAAGTCACCGAGGTCTTCAGGAAGGCGTCCGAGGGGCTCGACGGGGAGGAAGCCCTGCACGCCATGGGCGAGGCCTATCAGGCGCTCATCGCCGACGACCCGGACATGCTGCTCATGCAGATGCAGATGTACGTCGCCGTGGCCTCCGCGGAGGCGTCCGGTGACCGGGAGTTCGGTGAGGCGCTGCGGGCCGGCTGGATGGAGATGTACGACACGGCTCGCCTCGCGCTGGGCGCGGACGTCGGCGAGACGACGCAGTTCCTCGCGTACGGGATGCTGATCAACGTCCTGGTGTCGATGGGGTTCCGGCCCGACCACCGGGTGTGGACCGGTTTTTACGACGCGGCGCAGCGCAAGAGGTGAGCCGGATCGGGCTGGGCGAGTCGAGCTCGGCTGAGCTGAGCCGGATCGGGCTGGGCGAGTCAAGCTCGGCTGAGCCGAGCCGGGTTGAGCTGAGCCGAGTCAAGCGCAGCTGAGCTGAGCTGAGCCGCGCAGGTCAGGGGGGTGCGTACTTTTGCGCCCATGAAAGTTAGTCATCAATAACTAACCACAGGGGAAGCAATGTCACTGCAGACAGCGCGGCGCGGGCAAGCAGCCTGGGCCCTCGCCATCACCAGCGTCGCCGGATTCATGGCGGCCCTCGACAATCTGGTGGTCACCACGGCCCTGCCCGCCATTCGCGAGGACTTCGGGGGAGCGCTGCACGACCTGGAATGGACGGTGAGCGCCTACACCCTCACCTTCGCCGTGCTGCTGATGTTCGGCGCGGCCCTGGGCGACCGCTTCGGGCGCCGCAAGCTCTTCATCACCGGCCTGGCGATCTTCACCGGAGCCTCCGCGGCCGCGGCCCTCGCGCCCGGCATCGAGGCGCTGATCGCCGCCCGTGCGGTCCAGGGCGTCGGTGCCGCGATCATGATGCCGCTGACGCTGACCCTCCTGACGGCTGCCGTTCCGGTGGCCAAGCGCGGGATGGTGTACGGGATCTGGGGCGCCGTCAACGGTCTCGCGGTCGCCAGCGGTCCGCTCATCGGAGGCAGCCTCACCGAACACGTGTCCTGGCAGTGGATCTTCTGGCTGAACGTCCCGCTCGGGGTCGCTCTGCTCCCGCTGGCCCGCCTGCGCCTCTCCGAGTCCTACGGCACCGGGGCGCCACTCGACATCGCCGGAACGCTGCTGGCCAGCGGCGGGCTCTTCGGGATCGTCTACGGCCTTATCCGCGGCAACATCGACGGCTGGACCAGCGCTCCCGTCCTCACCGGCCTGATCGCGGGCGCCGCGCTGCTCGGCGGCTTCGTCCACCACGGCGTCAACAGCAAGAACCCGATGCTGCCGATGCGGCTCTTCCGTAGCCGTGCCTTCTCCGCGATCAACGCCGCGAGCCTGCTGATGTTCGTAGGAATGTTCGGCTCGATCTTCCTGCTCAGCCAGTTCCTGCAGAACGTCATCGGCTACTCGCCCACCGAGGCGGGCCTGCGGATGCTGCCCTGGACCGGTATGCCGATGATCGTCGCCCCCATCGCGGGCTATCTCTCGGACCGGATCGGCGGCCGTCCCGTCGTGACCGCGGGCCTCGCGCTCCAGGCCGTCGGCCTCGCCTGGTTCGCGGCCATCGTGGAGCCCGATGTGTCGTACGCCGCCCAGCTGCCCGCCCTGATCATCAGCGGGATCGGCATGGCGCTGTACTTCGCCCCCGCCGCGAACCTGGTGATGTCCAGCGTCCGCCCGTCCGAGCAGGGCATCGCGTCCGGTGCCAACAACGCCCTGCGGGAGGTCGGCGGCGCCCTCGGCATCGCGATCCTCGCCTCGGTCTTCTCCGCCCAGGGCGGCTACGGGCCCGCCCAGCACTTCGTGGACGGCCTCGGGCCGGCGCTGTGGGTCGGCGCCGGGGTGGTCGGCCTCGGAGCGGTGTCGGCCGCGCTGCTTCCGGGGCGGACGGCGACCGAGAAGCCGGTCGACGCCGTACCGGCCGTGGCCGAGGCGCGCACACCGGCCGGCGTCTGAACCAGGCTCCGCCTTCCCCGCCCCCGCCCTCGAACCGCCCCCGCCCCGCCCTCGAATCGCCCCCGAACCGGCCCCGAACCGTCCCCGAACCGGCCCTCCTCTCCCCAGAACAGGCTCAGCCCGTCTCACCCCACGGTCCGTGGCCCCGCCCGAGAGGCGGGGCCACGGACCGTACTCTTGAGCACGTGCAGGAACTCCACGATGCTCCCCTCGCCCCGCTGACCACCTTCCGGCTCGGCGGTCCCGCGGCCCGTCTGATCACCGCGACGACCGACGCCGAGGTGATCGCCGCCGTCCGCGAAGCCGACGAATCCGGGACCCCGCTGCTTCTCATCGGAGGCGGCTCGAACCTCGTCATCGGCGACAAGGGCTTCGACGGCACCGCTGTGCGCATCGCCACGAAGGGCTTCGAACTCGACGGTACGAAGCTCGAACTGGCAGCCGGTGAAGTGTGGACCGACGCGGTGGCCCGTGTCGTGGAGGCCGGCCTGGCGGGTATCGAGTGCCTCGCCGGGATCCCCGGCTCCGCGGGTGCGACGCCGATCCAGAACGTGGGGGCGTACGGCCAGGAGGTCTCGTCGACCATCACCGAAGTGATCGCGTACGACAGGAAGACGCACGAGACGGTCACCGTCACGAACGCCGAGTGCGACTTCTCGTACCGCCACAGCCGTTTCAAGGCCGATGCCGACCGCTTCGTGGTGCTGCGTGTCCGCTTCGCGCTTGAGGACGCCCAAGGGATGAGCGCCCCCCTCAAGTACCCGGAGACAGCCCGCACCCTCGGCGTCGAGGCCGGTGACCGGGTCCCGGCGGCCGTCGCCCGCGAGACCGTACTGAAGCTGCGCGCGGGCAAGGGCATGGTGCTCGACCCCGAGGACCACGACAGCTGGTCGGCCGGGTCCTTCTTCACCAACCCGATCCTCACGGAGGAGGAGTTCGCCGCCTTCCACGCGCGCGTGGCGGACCGTCTGGGACCGGACGTGGCACCCCCCGCCTTCCCGGCGGACGAGGGCCGTGTGAAGACCTCCGCTGCCTGGCTCATCGACAAGGCGGGCTTCACCAAGGGCTACGGAGAGGGCCGGGCCCGCATCTCCACCAAGCACACCCTCGCCCTCACCAACCGCGGCGGCGCGACCACGGAGGACCTGCTCGCCCTCGCCCGTGAGGTCGTCGCCGGAGTGCAGGACGCCTTCGGGGTCACGCTGGTCAACGAGCCGGTGACGGTCGGCGTCAGCCTCTAGGGGAGGGCTACCTCCAGGGCGGCCACCTTCAGGGGCCCCTCCAGGAGGCGGCTAGTAGGCGACGCCCACGCCCTGCTTCACCGTCGACAGGTCGTCGAGCGCCGCCAGCATCGCGTGTGCCACATCGGCCCTCCCGATGAACCGCCCGCTGACCGGCGTACCCCCGACGACCTTGCGGTAGCCGCCCGTCACCGGCTTGTCCTGCAGCCTCGGCGGGCGCACGGACGTCCAGTCCGTAGCGCTGGCCGCCAGGTCGGCCTCCATGGTCCGCAGATCGTCGTACACGGGCTTCAGGATGGTGCTGACCAGGGACCCCACGATCCGGTCGACCACCGGCCGACGCTCGGCCGGGGGGCCGACCGGCGCCGCGCTGACCACCACCAGCCTGCGCACTCCCTCGGCCTCCATCGCGCGCACCACCGACCGCGTGAGCTGGGCCGTGATCCCCGCGTCCGCCCTCTTGCGCGCCCCGAGGCCCGAGAGGACCGCGTCCCGTCCGGCCACCGCGGCCCGCAGGGCCTCCGGGTCGGTCAGGTCGGCCCGGAACACCTCAAGGCTCTCTCCCGTCGTGCCTGTCGCGCTCAGCCGCGAGGGGTCACGCACGACGGCAGTGACCTCGTGACCCGCAGCGAGCGCCTGCCGGACGATCTCCCCGCCGACACCGCCGGTCGCACCGAACACCGTGAGCTTCATGGCGCATCCTCCCCAAGTGGGTAAGTGTTCACTCACCCCTAGAGTGAGTATCCACTCACCCATTCGTCAAGCTTGGTTGGACGGCACATGCAGCAGAAGCCCACCAGGGCCCGCATCCTCGACGCGGCCCACGACCTCATGCTCACCATCGGCCTCGCCCGTGCCACCACCAAGGAGATCGCCAAGGCGGCGGGCTGCTCCGAAGCCGCGCTCTACAAGCATTTCGCGAGCAAGGAGGAGCTGTTCGTGGGCGTCCTCCAGGAGCGGCTGCCCGGCCTGGGCCCGCTCCTGCGCCGTCTCGCCGAGGACCCGGGGGAGCGCCCCGTGGAGGAGAACCTCGCCGAGATCGCCCGCCTGGCCAGCCACTTCTACGCCCAGAGCTTCCCGATCGCCGCGTCCCTGTACGCCGAGACCAAGCTCAAGCGCCGCCACGAAGACTCCATGCAGGCGATGGGGACGGGTCCGCACGTGCCCATCGAGGCCCTCGACGCCTACCTCCGCGCCGAACGCGACGCCGGCCGGATCGCCCCCGGAGCCGACACCTTCGCCGCCGCCTCGCTCCTCCTGGGCGCCTGTGCCCAGCGTGCCTTCGCCTACGACTCCACGGTCGGCAAGCAACCCCCGCAGCCCGTCGACGAGTTCGCCGCCGCCCTCGCCCGCACCCTCCTCGCGGGCATCAGCCGCTGAGCCACTCCTCGATCCCGGACAGCAGCTTCACCTGTATGTCGGCAGGGGCGGCCGAGCCGCGCACCGACTGCCGGGCCAGCTCGGCCAGATCGCTGTCGTCGAAGGCGTGGTGCTTGCGCGCGATCTCGTACTGCGCGGCGAGCCGTGACCCGAAGAGCAGCGGGTCGTCGGCCCCGAGCGCCATCGGCACCCCGGCGTCGTACAAGGTCCGCAGCGGCACGTCCTCGGGCTTCTCGTAGACGCCGAGCGCCACGTTGGACGCCGGGCACACCTCGCAGGTCACGCCCCGCTCCGCGAGCCGCTTCAGGAGCCGCGGGTCCTCGGCCGCCCGCACCCCGTGCCCGATCCGCCCCGCGTGCAGGTCGTCCAGGCAGTCCCGCACCGAGGAGGGCCCGCTGAGCTCACCGCCGTGCGGCGCCGCGAGCAGGCCGCCGTCCCGCGCGATGGCGAAGGCCCGGTCGAAGTCCCGTGCGAATCCCCGGCGCTCGTCGTTGGAGAGGCCGAAGCCGACGATGCCGTGATCGGCGTACCGCACGGCGAGCCGGGCCAGCGTGCGCGCGTCCAGAGGGTGCTTCATGCGGTTCGCGGCGACGAGCACGCGCATTCCGAGGCCGGTGTCCCGCGAGGCGCTCTCGACGGCGTCCAGGATGATTTCCAGGGCCGGAATGAGCCCGCCGAGCCGAGGGGCGTAGGACGTCGGGTCGACCTGGATCTCCAGCCACCCCGACCCGTCCCGCAGATCCTCCTCCGCGGCCTCCCGCACCAGGCGCTGGATGTCCTCGGGCTCCCGCAGACAGGACCGCGCCATGTCGTAGAGCCGCTGGAACCGGAACCACCCGCGCTCATCGGTCGCCCGCAGCTGCGGAGGCTCACCGCCGGTCAGCGCCGGGGGCAGCCGCACGCCGTACTTGTCGGCGAGTTCCAGCAGGGTCGTGGGCCGCATCGACCCGGTGAAGTGCAGATGCAGATGGGCCTTCGGCAGCTCTCTTACGTCACGTACACGCTCCATTCGAGGATCTTGCCGTACGGATGTGGCGTCCCGGAAGCCACTTTCCCGTTCGTGCACATCCCCGAACGAAGAAACGGGCCGCCTCCCCGGAGAGGGGAGACGGCCCGCACGCGCGCGTGGACCTGCCGAACGGGGACGTGACCGTCAGTCGCGGGCCTCGGCGAGCAGCTTCTGGAGCCGCGAGACGCCCTCGACGAGGTCCTCGTCACCCAGGGCGTACGAAAGACGCAGGTAACCCGGCGTCCCGAAGGCCTCGCCAGGAACGACCGCGACCTCGGCCTCCTCAAGGATCAGCGCGGCGAGCTCCACGGAGTCCTGCGGGCGCTTGCCGCGGATCTCCTTGCCGATGAGGCCCTTCACGGAGGGGTAGGCGTAGAAGGCACCCTCGGGCTCGGGGCAGAGCACGCCGTCGATCTCGTTCAGCATCCGCACGATGGTCCTGCGGCGCCGGTCGAAGGCCTCGCGCATCGTGTCCACGGCGGCCAGGTCGCCCGAGACGGCCGCGATGGCCGCGACCTGCGCGACGTTGGAGACGTTCGACGTGGCGTGCGACTGGAGGTTCGTCGCGGCCTTCACCACGTCCTTCGGGCCGACGATCCACCCCACGCGCCAGCCGGTCATCGCGTACGTCTTGGCGACGCCGTTGACCACGATGCACTTGTCGCGCAGCTCGGGCAGGATCGCCGGGAGCGAGGTGAACTTCGCGTCTCCGTAGACGAGGTGTTCGTAGATCTCGTCGGTGAGCACCCACAGGCCGTGCTCGACGGCCCAGCGGCCGATCGCCTCGGCGTCGGCCTCGCTGTAGACGGCACCCGTCGGGTTGGACGGCGACACGAAGAGGACGACCTTCGTACGCTCCGTGCGAGCGGCCTCCAACTGCTCCACCGAGACGCGGTAGCCCGTGGTCTCGTCGGCGACGACCTCGACCGGCACGCCGCCCGCGAGACGGATCGACTCCGGGTACGTCGTCCAGTAGGGAGCCGGGACGATGACCTCGTCGCCCGGGTCGAGGATCGCGGCGAACGCCTGGTAGATGGCCTGCTTGCCGCCGTTCGTCACCAGGACCTGCGAGGAGTCGACCTCGTACCCGGAGTCGCGCAGCGTCTTGGCGGCGATCGCGGCCTTGAGCTCGGGGAGCCCGCCGGCCGGGGTGTAGCGGTGGTACTTCGGGTTCTTGCAGGCCTCGACAGCGGCTTCGACGATGTAGTCGGGCGTCGGGAAGTCGGGCTCACCCGCGCCGAACCCGATCACCGGCCGCCCGGCGGCCTTGAGGGCCTTCGCCTTGGCGTCGACGGCGAGGGTCGCGGACTCGGAGATCGCGCCGATGCGGGCGGATACCCGGCGCTCGGTGGGAGAAGTGGAAGCGCTCATAACCCCATCGTTCCAGACCCGAAACACCCCGGGCACACAGGTTTCGGTGTTTGCCGACGGGCCACCGGATCTGATTCTGTTCGACGGAGGGCCGCAGAGCACGTACACTCACTGCTCGTTGGCCTTCACCGGCCGCACCCACTCATCGCACTCAGTGCACTCGGGCGGATGCGGTAGGTTGGGGGAAATCAAAGGGTCGTAGCTCAATTGGTAGAGCACTGGTCTCCAAAACCAGCGGTTGGGGGTTCAAGTCCCTCCGGCCCTGCTACACACTCCTCTCGGATGTGTGCGCATGTACGTACTGCATTGCACCGCCGTGCGGCTCATACCGGGCGCGGCACGGCCACGACCCGGAATCAGGTGAGGACGAGTGACGGACGCCGTGGGCTCCATCGACATGCCTGATGCCCAGGACGAGGCGCCGGAGTCCAAGAAGAAGGCCCGCAAGGGCGGCAAGCGCGGCAAGAAGGGCCCCTTCGGTCGTCTCGCGCTCTTCTACCGCCAGATCGTCGCGGAACTCCGCAAGGTCGTCTGGCCGACTCGCAATCAGCTCACGACCTACACCACCGTGGTGATTGTCTTCGTCGTCATCATGATCGGCCTCGTGACCGTGATTGACTATGGGTTCAACCAGGCCGTCAAGTACGTCTTCGGCTGAGCCGATGGCTGAGCCGAGAGCGAAGGGCGCCGTACCCGGCGCCCGTTTCGCGCGTTCCACCCCTCTGTATCCAGGAAGAAGCAGCCACCGTGTCTGACCCGAACCTGAACGACGCCATCGAGTCGGCGGAGTCCGTGGAGGACAAGCTCGACATCGTCGAGGCGGCGGACGCCGAGGACCCGGACCAGGCCGAAGCTGCTGACGCCGCCGCAGGCGTACCCGCCGAAGAGTCGGCCCTGCACGTCGAGCCCGTCGCCGAGTCCACCGAGGCCGTCGCCGAGTCCGACGAGGACGCCGAGGCAGCCGACGAGGCCGCCGCCGATGACGAGGCCGAAGAGACCGAAGCAGAAGAGACCGAAGAGGCTGCCGAGTCCGACTCCGAGTCCGCAGAGGACTCCGAGTCCGCAGAGGACGAGGAGGAGGCCGAGCCGGTCGACCCGATCGTGGCCCTGCGCGAAGAGCTCCGCACCCTCCCCGGCGAGTGGTACGTCATCCACACGTACGCCGGTTACGAGAACCGCGTGAAGACCAACCTCGAACAGCGTGCCGTATCGCTGAACGTCGAGGACTTCATCTTCGCGGCCGAGGTGCCGCAGGAGGAAGTCGCGCAGATCAAGAACGGCGAGCGCAAGACGGTCCGTCAGAACAAGCTCCCCGGATACGTCCTGGTGCGCATGGACCTGACGAACGAGTCCTGGGGCGTCGTCCGCAACACCCCCGGCGTCACCGGCTTCGTGGGCAACGCCTACGACCCGTACCCGCTGACCCTGGACGAGATCGTCAAGATGCTCGCCCCCGAGGCCGAGGAGAAGGCAGCCCGCGAGGCCGCCGAGGCCGAGGGCAAGCCGGCTCCGTCCCGCAAGGTCGAGGTCCAGGTTCTGGACTTCGAGGTCGGCGACTCGGTCACCGTCACCGACGGCCCGTTCGCGACGCTGCAGGCGACGATCAACGAGATCAACGCCGATTCGAAGAAGGTCAAGGGTCTCGTCGAGATCTTCGGCCGCGAGACCCCGGTCGAGCTCAGCTTCGACCAGATCCAGAAGAACTAGCCCTAGCGGCCTCCTCTGGAACATACGCCTCCGACCAGGTCAGACGGGCTCTCAAAGCCTGTCTGACCTGCTCGGTTTTTGGCCGCACTGCTATACCCGTTATCGTGGTGCGGTATGCCTCCATCCGGATGACTGGATGGCGGCTGGAAACTCTCACTAGGACCCGGAGAGAGCAATGCCTCCCAAGAAGAAGAAGGTCACGGGGCTTATCAAGCTCCAGATCCAGGCCGGCGCAGCCAACCCGGCCCCGCCGGTCGGCCCCGCGCTCGGCCAGCACGGCGTCAACATCATGGAGTTCTGCAAGGCCTACAACGCCGCGACCGAGTCGCAGCGTGGCTGGGTCATCCCGGTGGAGATCACGGTCTACGAAGACCGCTCCTTCACCTTCGTGACCAAGACTCCGCCGGCCGCCAAGATGATCCTCAAGGCCGCGGGTGTCGAGAAGGGCTCCGGCGAGCCGCACAAGACCAAGGTCGCCAAGATCACTGAGGCGCAGGTCCGCGAGATCGCCACCACCAAGATGGAAGACCTCAACGCCAACGACCTGGACGCCGCGTCGAAGATCATCGCCGGCACCGCCCGTTCCATGGGCATCACGGTCGAGGGCTGAGAGCTTCACCCGTCTGACCTTTCTCAGTGGTAGGGCCAAGCGCTGGTCCACACCACGACTCCACACCTGAAACCACAGGAGCAGAAGTGAAGCGCAGCAAGACTCTCCGCGCTGCGGACGCCAAGATCGACCGGGACAAGCTCTACGCCCCGCTCGAGGCCGTCCGTCTCGCCAAGGAGACCTCCGCGACCAAGTTCGACGGCACCGTCGAGGTCGCCTTCCGCCTGGGTGTCGACCCGCGCAAGGCCGACCAGATGGTCCGTGGCACCGTGAACCTCCCGCACGGCACCGGCAAGACCGCCCGGGTCCTGGTCTTCGCGACCGGTGACCGTGCTGCGGCCGCGGAAGCCGCTGGGGCCGACATCGTCGGCGCCGACGAGCTCATCGACGAGGTCGCCAAGGGCCGCCTGGACTTCGACGCCGTCGTCGCCACGCCGGACCTCATGGGCAAGGTCGGCCGCCTCGGCCGCGTGCTCGGTCCGCGTGGTCTGATGCCGAACCCGAAGACCGGCACCGTGACCCCCGACGTCGTGAAGGCTGTCAACGACATCAAGGGCGGCAAGATCGAGTTCCGCGTCGACAAGCACTCGAACCTGCACTTCATCATCGGCAAGGTGTCCTTCGACGAGACCAAGCTGGTGGAGAACTACGCCGCGGCGCTGGAGGAGATCCTCCGTCTGAAGCCGTCGGCCGCCAAGGGTCGCTACATCAAGAAGGCCGCGCTGGCCACCACGATGGGCCCCGGCATTCCGCTGGACAGCAACCGCACCCGTAACCTCCTCACCGAGGAGGACCCGGCCGCCGTCTGAATCTGACGGCAGTCGCGTCGCGTACGCGTTTGTGATGACGGGCCCCGCAACCTTTCGAGGTGCGGGGCCCGTCCTCGTATCCGTGCATGTCCTCAGAGCTGTCAGGGCACTGCGCTAGCGTGCAAGATTCACACGAGTGCAAGGGGTGGGATGTCATGAACAGCACGACCATGCGACGTGCGGGCCTTTCGATCGCGGTGGCCGCGGCGCTGACCGGGGTCGCGGCCTGTGGTTCCTCTGGCGGAGACGGCGACGGGAAGAGCGAGAAGAACGGCACCGACGCCCTCAGCCCGATAGCCGCCCTGCGCACCATCCAGGACAAGACCGACGACGCCGACTCGGCCAAGGTCGAGGGCAAGACGGTCATGGGCACCCAGATGTCGATGGACATGAAGGGCGTCATGGGCTGGAAGGACGGCGTGACCGGCGAGGTGACGGCGACCCTCACCGACGGCGCCGCAGCCGACCAGATGGAACAGCTCGGCCAGTCCACGATCGACTACCGCTACCTGCCCGACGCGTACTACGCCAACATGGGCGACAAGTTCGCCTCCCAGTCCGGCGGCAAGCACTGGATCGAGTACGACTACGCCACGCTGGCCGAGATGGGCGGCGCCGCGGGCGAAGCCTTCAAGGACCAGATGCAGAACACCACGCCCAACCAGTCGGTGAAGATGCTCCTCGCGTCCGGCGACGTGAAGCGCGTGGGCGAGGCGAGCGTCCGGGGCACGAAGGCGACCCACTACTCGGGAACCGTCGACGTCGCGGACCTCACCGGCAAGAGCACGGACCTCGACGCCGGGCAGATGGCCGAGCTGAAGAAGCAGTTCAAGCAGGCCGGGATGAGCACCGAGAAGATCGACATCTGGGTCAACGGCGACGACCTGCTGGTCAAGAAGACCGAGAAGGCCGCCATGAAGACCGGTTCCTTCTCGCAGACGGTCTACTACAGCGACTACGGCACGCCGGTCTCCACCGAGCAGCCCCCGGCCGGGGACACCGTGAGCTTCAAGGACCTCATGAAGCAGCAGCCACAGGCCTGACCTGGCCGTCAGGTAGTCTCGCCAGACCAAAATATGTCGATCATGTGTTCCTAGGGGTGGGGTCATGACTGCTGTTTACGTGCGTGGAGACAAGGGACGTAAGAGGGTGGCGGGCGCCGTGCTCGCCACCGCGCTGCTGTGTACGGGCGCGGTGGCCTGCCAGGGCTCCGACAGCGACAGCAAGGCGAAGGGGGCTGCCTCGGGGGAGACGCAGTCCCGTTCGAAGGTGACCGAGGTCATCACGGCGGCGTACGAGAAGACCTCGAAGGCCAAGTCGGCCAAGGTCGAGATGACGATGACGGCGCCGAAGTCGACAGCCGGCGCGAGCGGCGACATGAAGATGTCCGGTGTCATGGGCTGGGACCCGACCGTCATGGATATGACGATGACTGGTTCCGCGCTCACGGAGGGCGGCCCCGGGGCTCCGGAGAAGGTCCGGATGCTCTGGTCCGACAACGTCATGTACATGGACATGGGAGCTGCGGCCGCCAAGGACATGGACGGCAAGCAGTGGATGAAGATGGACCTGAACTCCATCGCCGAGCAGGCCGGTGACGAGAAGCTCGCCAAGCAGATGACCGGCGGTCTGGACAGCATGAACCAGGACCCGGCGCAGCAGCTCGCGATGCTCCTCGACTCGCCGAACCTGAAGCACGTCGGCCCGGCCGAGGTCGACGGCGTGCAGACCCAGCGTTACAAGGGCCGGCTCACCGTCAAGGAAATGATGGAGACGGACAAGGGCCTCAGCGACGTGCTCAGCAAGAGCGAGCGCGAGAAGATGTTCAAGAACATCGAGAAGTTGGGCATCAAGGGTTACGACACCGAGGTCTGGGTCAACGAGGACGACTATCCGGTCCGTATGGACATCGACATCAAGTCCCCCGAGGGCACGATGAAGACGTCCCAGAAGTTCTCCGACTACGGCGCCGCGGCCAAGGTGACCGCTCCGCCCGCCGGGAAGACCTTCGACCTGATGGAGATGTTCAAGGATCTCGGCAAGGGCGGCTCCGGCTCCGGAGCCGACAGCGGCTTCTGACCGCCTTCTGGCCGTCTTCTGACCGGTCTCTGACCGCGACTCCGAGCCGATTTGCCTGACGCGAACCCGTTCGCGTACTCTTCCACAGAAGCCAAAGACCGCTGGTCGTTGCCGTGTGCTCGTAAGAGGACGCGGTGGCCGAAGGATCCGCTGAAACTGCGGACGACCCGCGTAGGTGACTGTGGAAGTGCTCCCGGACGGGATTCCGTCAGGTCGAGCCCATGCCCTGGCGCCTGCGCCGGGGCGTTTTGTTTTGTCAGCCCCTTTTGAGCGGTCCTCATCACCCGGAAGGAGGCTGACGCTCTATGCCGACGCCCGACAAGGCTGCCGCGGTAGCCGAGCTCACGGACAAGTTCCGCAGCTCGAACGCCGCCGTG
>NZ_JBHVXJ010000039.1:0-36986 GCF_042881845.1 Streptomyces sp. NPDC058257 | reverse complement strand
CCGACGGACACACCCACCTCGCCACCTACTACACCACCAACACCCCCACACCCCCCACCCCCACCCAACTCCGCACCCACCTCACCCACCACCTCACCCCCGCCATGATCCCCACCTACCTCACCCACCTCACCACCCTCCCCCAACACCCCAACGGCAAGACCAACACCACCCAACTCCCCCCACCAGAAGGCCTGGTGGAGCGGCGCGAGCGGGTGGCACCACGTACCGCCGACGAGTCCGCCCTCGTCGAGCTGTGGTCCGAGGTGCTCGGCGTGCGGGGCATCGGGGTCGAGGACGACTTCTACGACGTGGGCGGGGACTCGCTGCGCGCGGTCCAGGTGTTCCAACTGCTCTCGGACGCGGGCTCGCCGGTGCCGCTGTCCGTGCTGCTCGGCAACCACACCATCGAGCAACTCGCCGCGCGACTCGGCGAACCGGCCGACACCGACGAACCGGACGGCACCGAACCGACCGGCGCCGACGAATCGGCCGACGCCGAACCGGCACCCGAGGCAGCCCTCGCCGGCTGACGCCTCCCGCTGACTCTCTGACGCACGCGCCACCACGCGTGACCGACTCCCTGACGCGCACCACCCGTAACGACACCGCCCGGCAGTCCGGGCGGCCGAATGGAGAGCTCCGTATGGCCACCGCACCCGTGATCACCAACCAGGCGATCGGCGCAGCAGCTAGCAGTGACACAGGCGCGGACCGCGCCCTGGCGACCGACCTCGCCGGATCGGAGCTCTTCATCGAGGGCTTCACCGTGCTGCGCGCCGCCCACGACCCCGACCGGTTCGCCCCCGAGACCCTCTCCTCCTTCCAGGCACTCTGGGACGACCTGGCACTCGACCAGAACCTCGGCGGCAGCACCTACCGCTACCGCCGCTACGGCCGGGTGCGTGCCGAGATCACCGGGTCGCAACCCGAGTTCACGCCGCTGGCGCACTCCGTGTTCCAGCAGTCCGCCGAGCACATCCCGATCCACATGGGCCGGGCCCGCCTCTTCGAGCCCGTCGCCCAGGAGCACCTGTCGCACCCGGTGCTGCTCCGTCTGCTCGCCGACGGCCTGCGGCTCATCCGCAGCGGCGACGACCGTACGCGGTGGGAGATCGGGCTGCACTTCGTGCGCACCGTCGCCGGTGCCACACCCGGCCTTCCCACCCCCGAGGGCCGCCACCGCGACGGGCACGACTACATAGGCATGCACCTGCTCGGGCGGCGCGGCTGCGTCGGCGGCGAGTCGATCGTCTACCGCGACGGACGTCCGGACACCCGGCTCACGCTGCTCGACCCGCTGGACGGGATGGTGGTCGTGGACGCGGCGATCATGCACGAGGTCACGCCGATCGCGGCGACCGACGGCGAGGGCGTGCGCGACATGCTGCTCGTCGACTACAACGCGATCGGCCCGGCCGCCGGGGAGTCCCGGCCGTGAACGAATCCCGTTCCGCCGCCACGGCACCGGCAGAATCCGACCCCGTACCCCTGCTGCTCGAACTCGTGGGCACGCCCTCCGTGTCGGGCGACGAGGAGACGGCCGCGCGGGCTCTGGTGCGCTGGTTCAAGTCGGCCGGCTTCACCGCGTACGTCGACGACGCGGGCAACGCGGTCGGTGAGACCGGTGGAGCCGATGGTCCGGTGATCATGCTGCTCGGGCACATCGACACCGTGCCCGGCATCCTGCCCGTCGTCCGTGAGGGGGATGTGCTGCACGGCCGGGGAACCGTCGACGCCAAGGGCCCGCTGGCCGCGATGGCATGGGCCGCGGCCCGCGCCGCGAACGCCGGTACCGCCGCCCGGATCGTCGTGGTCGGGGCCGTGGAGGAGGAGCGGGAGTCCAAGGGGGCGCGCCATCTG
Organism: Streptomyces sp. NPDC058257; assembly: GCF_042881845.1. NCBI lineage: Bacteria > Bacillati > Actinomycetota > Actinomycetes > Kitasatosporales > Streptomycetaceae > Streptomyces > Streptomyces sp. NPDC058257. Next base: position 35,123 of record NZ_JBHVXJ010000039.1, on the reverse strand, counting down.
ATCGACCGGTACGCACCCGACGCGCTGGTGATCGGCGAACCGAGCGGGGCCGACGGGGTGGTGCTCGGCTACAAGGGCATCCTGCGCCTTCGCTACGAGGTCGAGCGTCCTGCCGCCCACACCAGCAGCCCGGAGGAGAAGGCCACCGAGGTCGCCACCGGGTTCTGGTCCGGACTCCGGGACAAGCTGGCCCTGTTCCACCCGGACGCTCCCTTCTTCGAGCAGGCGCTTCCCGCTCTGGTGGGGATGAGCGGTGACATCGAGCGGGCCGTGCTCGACATCTCGTGCCGGGTGCCGCCCGGCTTCGACACGGACGGCCTCCTCGACTGGCTGACCGAGCGGGCGCGCGGCGGCCGGATCACCGTGGTGGAGCGGACCGACGCGGTCCGCTCGTCGCGCACCGACCCGGTGGCGCGGGCGCTGACCGCGGCCATCCGGGGGCGCGGCCACCGGCCGGTCGCCAAGGTCAAGCTCGGCTCGTCCGACATGAACGTGGTGGCGCCGCACTGGGGTTGCCCGGTCGCGGCGTACGGGCCGGGCGACGCGAGTCTCGACCACACCGACCACGAGCACATCGACCTGCGCGACTACCGGCTCGCCATCGACGTACTGACCGACGCCCTCGGGCTCCTGACCGACACGCTCGGCCGGGTCCCGGTGGGCGCGGGTGAGAAAGCGGGTGCATCCCAATGACCGATCCGATGAACGATCCGATGACCGACTCGGCGACCGGCTCGACGACCGGCTCGATTTCCGATCCCACCACGCCCGGCCCCTTCGCGGCCGACAGCGACCCGGCCGCGCCGATCGCCGTGCTCCACTCGCGCATCCGCGTCGAGGAGCGCCGTCTGCTCGACGAGTTCGACCGGCGCCGGGTGCGCTACGAACTGCTCGACACCCGTACCGCGGTGTTCCGCCCGGACCGGCCCCGGCTGCCCTACCGGGGCGCGCTGAGCCGCGAGATCTCGCACACCCGGAACGTGTACGCGACGCGGCTGCTCGAACACGCGGGCCTGACCGTCGTGAACAGCCACGACATCATCACCACGTGCGGCGACAAGCTGCTGACGACGCTGCGGCTGCTCGACTCGGGCATCCCCACTCCGCGTGTCCTGGTGGGACTGACCCCGGACGCGGCCCTCGACGCCCTGGACGACTTCGGCTACCCGGTGGTGGCCAAGCCCCTCACCGGATCCTGGGGGCGGCTCGGCGCCCGGCTCAAGGAGCGCGAGACCGCCGAGGCGGTCCTGGAGCACAAGGCGGCCCTGACAGGACCGCAGCACCAGATCACCTACATCCAGGACTACGTGGACAAGCCCGGCCGCGACATCCGCGCGTACGTCTTCGGGCGCGAGGTGGTCGGCGCGATCTACAAGTACTCCGACCACTGGCGCACCAACACCGCGCGCGGTGGACGCCCGGTCGTCTGCCCGGTCGGCCCCGACCTGGAGAAGCTCCTGGTCGCCACCGCGGAGGCGATGGGTGAGGGCGTGCTCGCGGTGGACCTCCTGGAGGGCCCGGACGGCGAGCTCTTCGTCAACGAGGTCAACCACACGCCCGAGTTCCACGGCGCGATCGACGTTCTGGGCACCGGCATGGTCGGCCGTTACGTCGACTACGTACTGGACCGTCTCGACCGTACCGACCGTACCGGTCACCCGCTCGACCCGACCCCCGCCGTCCGGTGACGGCATCGACCCGCAGCGACCTGGAGACCGTCCCCATGACGCCCCTGAACGCGCAGACCGCGACTGCGACCGCGACCCCGGCCGCGAAGGTCACCGTGATCCGGCTCGACGCGCCCGTGCCCTGCGACGGCCGCCTGCTCGCGGTGCCCGCCGGTCACTACGACTGGATCCGCCTCCTGGTGGCCGCCGACGACCCGGCCGAGGTCGACGAGGAGGTGTGGCTGCACTACCGCGAGGGCGCCGACCCCGAGTGGCTGCGCACCACAGGACCGGCCGACGGCGCCCTGCGCACCGCCCGCGTCCCGGTGCCCCGGCGCTCGGAGCTCGTCGGACTGCGGCTGCCGAACAGGACCGGACTCACCGTGCACGCCCTCGACGCCGTCGGCCCCGACCGCGCCGCCGGCCTCCCGAACGGAGCATGACCACCATGACCAAGCTCGCCATGTTCGGCGGCACCCGCACGGTGACCGCCCAGGACGCCGACCCGGCCCTCATCGGCTGGCCGGTGGTGACCGACGCGGAGCGCGAGGGCGCCCTGCGGGTCTTCGACAGCGGCCAGTTCACGTCCAACAACACCGACGGCGAGGTCCAGCTCCTGGAGCGGGAGTGGGCCCGGTACGTGGGAACGGCGCACTGCGCGGCCGTCTCGAACGGCACCGCCGCCATCGAACTCGCCCTGGCCGCGGCGGGGATCGAGCCGGGCGCCGAGGTGCTCGTGCCCGCGTTCACCTTCATCGCCAGCGCGATCGGCCCCGTGCAGCGTTCGCTGCGGCCGGTGTTCGTGGACATCGACCCGGTCACCTTCTGCATGGACCCGGCCGCCGCCGAAGCCGCGATCACCCCGCGCACCCGGGCGGTCATCGTGGTCCATCTGCACGGCCTGCCCGCCGACATGACCGCCTTCCGGGCCCTCGCCGACCGGCACGGGCTGCTCCTTGTCGAGGACGCGGCCCAGTCGCACGCCGCGACCTACCAGGGGGCGCGCACCGGCTCGCTCGGCGACATCGCCACCTTCAGCCTCAACGTGGTGAAGAACCTGCCGACGTGCGGCGAGGGCGGCCTTGTCACCACGGACTCGGCCGAGCTGCACCGCCAGGTCGAGCTGCGCCGCCAGTTCGGCGAGCAGCTCCAGGGCGCCAAGGAGCGCGACTACCGCTCGCGGCTGCTCGCGGGCAACGAGAAGCTGAGCGCCGTGCAGGCCTCCTTCGCCCGCGCCCAGCTGGACCGCCTTGACGAGTACCACGCGGCCCGCACCCGCAATGTGACGGCGTTCCTCGACCGGGTCGGCGCGCTTCCCGGCATCCTGACCCCGCACACCCCGGCCGACCGCACCCACGCCTGGCACATCCTGCGCCTTCGCTTCGACGTGACGGCGATGGGCCACGCCGGGGTCGAGCCCGGCGCGATGCGCGCGATGCTCCACCGCGCGCTGCGCGCCGAGGGCGTGCCCGTGCAGCCCTACCAGGTGGTTCCGCTGCCCGGCCAGCCCGCGTTCCGCGAACTCGGCCACCGGGCCGAGGACTTCCCGGTCGCCTGCGAGGTCATCGAGGACTCGCTGACCCTGCAGCGCTGGCACCTCAACCCGTCCTCGGGCCCAGTGCTCCAGCGCATCGCGGACGCCTTCGAGAAGGTGTGGGGCCATCTGGACGTGCTCGGCACCGCCGCCGCGGGCCAGAACCACCGCCCCGCGTGGCGCACGGCGCAGAAGGCGGGGGTCTGACATGAGCGACGTACTGATCCCGCGGGCCCCCGCGTCCACCGCCGAACTCGCCCAGCTGGTCCGGGAGCAGATCCTGGAGATGGGCACGAGCCCCGACGGCACCCACGTCGGCGGCAGCCTCTCGGCGGCGGACATCATGACGCTGCTCTACAACGAGGTGCTGCGGCTGCGCCCGGACGAGCCCGACTGGGCCGACCGGGACCGTTTCATCCTGAGCAAGGGGCACGCGAGCGCCGCCCTCTACGCGGTGCTCGCCGCCCGGGGCTTCCTGCCCACCGAGGAACTCGCGTCGTACGGGGTGACGGGCGGGCGCCTCGCCGGGCATCCGCTGCGCCGCCTGCCGGGCGTCGAGTTCCCCTCGGGCTCCCTCGGGCACGGTCTCTCGCTCGGCGTGGGCAGCGCGCTCGCCGCCCGCCGTCAGGGCCGCCCGAGCCGGGTGTTCGTGCTGATGGGCGACGGTGAGATCCAGGAGGGGTCGGTGTGGGAGGCCGCCATGTCGGCGGCGCATCTGCGGCTCGGGAACCTGACCGCGATCGTCGACCGCAACCGGCTCCAGATCACCGGCCACACCGAGGAGCGGATGGGTCTGGAACCCCTCGCCGACAAGTGGCGCGCGTTCGGCTGGCACACGGTCGAGGCCGACGGCCACGACCTGGACGCGCTGCGGGCCGCCCTCACGGCGCCGCCCGCACCCGATGACCGGCCGACGATGGTGATCGCCGAGACGGTCAAGGGCAAGGGCGTCCCGCTCTTCGAGGACAAGAAGAAATCGCATTCGGTGAAGCTCAGCCCGAATCTGCACCGGCGAGCGCTCGCCGGTCTGCGGGCCCGATCGAGGAGGCAGCCGTGACCGTCGTCGACGACGTCGCGAAGACCGTGCCCGTCGCGGAGAAGGTCGCGGACAAGTTCGCGGCCGAGACGGCCGGGACAACCGAGACCGCCGCCTGGCGGCAGAAGTACGAGGCCGCGAGCCGGGACGTGTACCGGGCGACCCTGCTCGACCTGGCCAGGACCGATCCGCGCATCTTCGTGGTGGACACCGACATGGGCGGGTTCGAGGACGGCTTCGAGGCCGAACTCCCGGCCCAGTACGTCAATGTGGGCATCGCCGAGGCGAACCTGATGGGGGTGTCGGCGGGGCTCGCGGCCGACGGCCTGGTGCCGTTCGCCAACACCATCGCCTCGTTCGCGGCGACGCGGGCCTGTGAGCAGGTGAAGGTCGACATCGCGGGCAACAACCTGCCGGTACGCATCGTGGGCACACACGGCGGGTTCTCGGCGGGCCACTACGGTCCGACCCACCACGCCCTGGAGGACGTGGCGATCCTGCGCACCCTGCCGAACCTGACGGTGGTGGTGCCGGCCGACGCCGCCGAGACCGAGTACGCGATCCGCGCGGTCGCCGACACCGACGCCTTCCCCGGCCCGGTCTACATCCGCCTCGGCCGCAAGGCGACGGGCCTGGTCCACGAGCGGCCGTACGCGTTCCGTATCGGCCGGGCCGACGTGCTGCGCGGCGGCGGCGACGTGACCGTGGTGGCGACAGGACCGCTGCCGGTCTCCGAGGCGCTCGCCGCGGCGGACCTGCTCGCCGCGCGCGGCATCGGCGCACGGGTCCTGAACATGCACACCGTCAAGCCGTTGGACGAGGCGGCGGTCCTCGCCGCGGCGCGCGAGACGGCGGGCCTCGTCACGGTCGAGGACCACGTCCTGGTCGGTGGGCTCGGCGCCGCGGTGAGCGAGCTGACCGCCGAGCAACACCCGTGCCGGGTACGCCGGATCGGGGTGCCGGACGGCTTCCACGACGAGGTGGGCGGCGAGCGCGAGCTGCTCGCCCTCGCCGGAGTGACGGCGGAGCGGATCGCCGCGGCCGCCGAGGAGGTGGTCCGCCACGCGCCCTAGGAACGCGCCGGGAGGTCCCGCGGAATGCTGCGGCACAGCGCGAGGACGGGATCGGCGAACGTACGGGGCATCAGGAAGGGCGCGACATCGGCCGGACCCCGGTCGAAGGTCAGCAGATCCCCGTACGCCGGGTCGGTCTCGACCCGGTCGGCGTGAGCGGCCAGCAACTCCCGCCATTGGCCCGCCTCTTGGCCCAGACCCGGCCAGGCGTCGCTGCCGAGGTGGTGGTCGCCGCGGGCCCGGGTCCGGCGCGCGGCGAGTCCGGCGAACTCGTCCGGTCCTGTCACGGCGGTGAGCACGGCCGAGACGCGGCCGTCGCCGGTGGCGAACCAGTCCACCAGGGCGGTTCCCACGGCAAGGGTGCCGGTGGGGTGCGGATGGGCGGCGGGCTCGGGCGGTGTGTCGAGCGCCCGCTCCATCGTGACCTCGGACAGCGGCTTGTCGGGGTTGGGGAGGTAGCGGACGGTGCGGTAGCCGAGCCGGGCGTAGACCGGAGGGTTGCCGCGTTCGACGACCGCGTCGAGGACCACCCGGTCCGCGCCGGCCGCCGCCGCGTCCGACTCCAGGGCCCGCACCAGACGCCGGGCGAGCCCGGTGCCGAGGGCCGCGGGGGCCACGCCGAGCCGACGCACCTCCCAGGCGTCCGCCCCCTTGGGCACCGCACGGATGCTGCCGAGCAGGTGTCCTTCGGCGTCCCTGGCGATCCAGAGGCCCGCACCCGCAGCGAGATCGGCGCTCACCACATCGGCGGACTCGGTCGCACCGTCAGGCGCGGGCAGACCGGGCAGCGGATCGGCGTCGGCGAACGAGGCCCGGGTGATCGCGGCCACCTGGCCGACGACATCCGATGTGACCGCCGGGCCACCGCCGAATCCCATGAACGCAACGTCTATCGCACTGTCAAGGAGGTTCATATGGCGAACCTAATCGAGACCGCACCGGCACGGGTGGACACCGACGTGTTCACCCCGGTCGACCTGGAAGGACTCTTCAACGGAATGGGTGTCTCCGCACCCAGGCGCTGGCCGACCACCGGCGGCTTCAACGTATGGGGGAACACCTTCCCCGCGGAGGGCCTGCCCGGCGAGGAGGGCGAGGCCGTCGTCGAGGGCGTCCCGTTCCGGCTGCCGGGCCGCGGCCCCGCCGTGGCCGGCGGCTCGCTCGACAACCTGCGCTGCCGGGGCCAGTCGGTGACGCTCCCGGCGGCGGGCGAGCCGCAGTGGATCCATGTGCTCGCCGCCGCTGAGCGCCGCACCGAGGACGAGCTGGTCCTGCACTACGCGGACGGCGCGACCCGCCGCCAGTGGCTGCGCGTCTCGGACTTCTGGCCCGAGACCGACCAGCGGTTCGGCGAGCTCCTCGCCTTCCGCACCCGCTACCTGATGTATCCGCGCCATTCGCAGCACAACATGCGGCCGTCCGTCTGGTCGCAGCGGGTGCCGGTCACCGTGCCCGGCACGGTGACGGCCGTCGAACTCCCCGACAACCCGGCCATGCACCTCTTCGCCATGACCCTGGAGACCCGAAGGACGGTAGAAGCATGAGGGTGGAGCTGTCCGACATCGCCCACTGGCGCCACGACCTGGGCCACTGCCTGCACACCACCATGGGCGGGCTGCTGCGCCACCACGGCCTGGATCCGCTCCAGGTGCTCGGCGCGCACTGGGGTTTCTTCCACCGGCCCGGCGACGTGCGGCGCGAGGAGTACTTCTTCCCGCTGCACCGCGACGGCCTCCTGGAGAGCATGGCCCCGCACCACCCGGTGTGGTCACGCTGGCACTGGCCCAAGGACGCCGCGTCCGGCTGGAGCGAGGTGCGCGCCGCGATCCTCGCGGGCGCCCCCGTCGCGGTCGCCGCCGACAACTTCCATCTGCCGTTCCGGCCCGCCTACCGCGATGTGCACACCAATCACCTGCTCACCGCGTACGGCTTCGACGACGAGCGCGACCTTGTACTGATCTGCGACTCGGTCCCGCCCCGCTTCCAAGGCGCCATCCCCATCGGCCAGTTCACGGACGCCCGCGACTCGGCCAACCCGGTGCTCCACGACCGGGACCTGTTCTTCACCGACAACCCGGTGGCCAACCGCTGGCTTGAGGTCGGCGTCGACGGTGAACTCCCGCCGCACGACAGGGACTTCGTACGCCAGGTGCTCGCCGCCAACGAGGCGGGCTTCGGCAGCGACCATCCGGGCCCCGAGCTGTCCGGGCTCGCGGGCCAGCGCAGGTACCTCGACGAGCTCGGCGAGCGGCTCGCGGCGGGGGACGCCTCCGTGATCGACGAGACCTTCATCGTCACCGGCGCCGTCCTCGCGATGACCGGGGTGCACGGCGACTATCTCACCGCCACGGCCCGCGACTTCGACTCCCCCGCCCTCCTGGAGGCGGCCCGCACCGTGGACCGCGTCGCCCACCACTGGAGCGCGCTGCGCATCGGGGTCGCCATGGCCCGCGAAGAACCGGCCGTCGCGGAGACCTCCGTACGCAATCGGGCCAAGCACCTCCTGGCCGATCAGGAACTCGCACTCGACCGGCTGCGCGCAGCGGCGCGATCGCTGTGACCCCGCCGCCCAGCCCTTCCCTCGCACCCCGACCGCCCGTGAACGGAAAGGCCCCCATGCCCGACACGACGATCCACACCCTGCCCGCGCACCTGCGGGAGGCGTTCACCGAAGAGGTGCACGCCCGGGTCGCGGCCGGCGCGCTCGGCGACACGGTGCTCACCCGCCCCGAGTGGCAGCTGCCCGAGCCGCTCGCCACCGCCCTGCGCGACTGGCTCGGCACGCCTCACCCGACGGACGGCTACCGCGTGCTGCGGGGCCTGTTCGACGGCTTCGCCGAGCCGGGCCCCACCCCCGCCCACTGGTCGGCCACCGACCCCGACGACTCGGCGGCGCACGACATCGCGCTCGCCCTCGCCGCGCGTCTTCTCGGCCGGGTCTTCGGCTGGCGCGACCAGCAGGACGGCCGGATGGTGCACAACATCCTGCCCAGCCCCGGCTGCGAGGAGATGCAGGTCGGCGCGAGCAGCACGGTGCCGCTCGCCTGGCACAACGAGGACGGCTTCCACCCCGAGCGGGCCGACCTGCTGCTGCTCGCCTGCGTACGCAACCCGGACAACATCGGGACCCGCCTCGCGGGCATCCGCCGGGCCCCGCTGTCCGCGGGGACCGTCGAACAGCTGCGCCGCCCCGCCCTGGTCATCGAGCCCGACGACAGTTACGAGGACGAGGACGCCGTTCATCAGGAGCGGGTCCCCATGGCGACCGTCTGGGACGGCGACGACGGGCTGTGCGTGCGCTACGACCCTTCCTACACGCGCCCGTTGACCGACGACCCGCAATTCGCGGCGGCGTACCAGGAGTTGGGCGCCGCCTTCGAGGAGTGCGGGTTCATTGTGCCGCTGGAGCCCGGTGACCTGCTCGTCGTGGACAACGACGCGGTGGTGCACGGCAGGGTCGCGTTCCGGGCCCGCTACGACGGCACCGACCGCTGGCTCAAGCGCGTTCTGGTGCGGGCTCCTCGGGTCCGCCCGGCCGGGGAGCTCCTGGAGCACGGCTACCAGCAGGAGCGGGTGCACCCCGAGCGTCAGCTTCTCTCGGCGGAGGCCTGAGCCGCCGGGCCGCGCGGGCGACTTTGTCAGGTGCGGCGGTTTTCTGCCCCGCCAGTGACAAAGTCCACTGGCCCGACTGGCTGTCGGGCACGCGCCTGCCTACCGTCGGCCCCATGGCTCCGCACCACCGAAATCACGGAACGAGACACCCATGGGCAGCACGTCGTCACGGCGCCGGGCCGATGCCGAGGAGACGAGGATGACAACCGACCCGCTCAGGCAACTGCGCGCGGAGGGACTGTCCTTGTGGCTCGACGGCGTCGACGGCCGGCTGATCGAGAACGGCACCCTCGACCACGCGGTCGACGCCCTCGGTGTCACCGGCGTGACCTGCGCCCCGGCCGGCGACGGCGGTGACCCGGGCGTTCTCGGATCCCGGCAGGGCAGGACCGCCGTCGGCGAGTCGGCCGCGTACGGGGCTGCTCCCGCCGAGGTCGCGCGCACCGTGGCGGCCCGCGGCGCGCGTGCGGTGTGCGCGGCGCTCCTGCCGGTGTGGTCGGCGAGCCGCGGGGCGGAGGGCATGGCCTGCGCGCCCGTGGGCCACACCCTCGACGCGCGGTCCGCACTCGCCGAGGCACGCTGGCTGCACTGGACGGTGGACCGGCCCAATCTGCTGGCCGGGCTTCCCGCCGATCCGGTGGGCATGGCCACGATGAGCGACTGTCTCGCCGAGGGCATCGGGGTCGCCGTGGGCCCTGTGTACGGCGCCGAGCAGTATCACCAGGTCCTCGACGCCTGGCTGCAGGGCCTCGAACGGGCCCACGCCGCCGGCCTTTCCCTGGCCGGGATCCCGGCTGCCGTGCACATCCCGGTCAGCGCGATCGAGGAGGCGGCACGACCGCTGCTCGCCGCACACACCGGGCCCGCCGCGCAGGGCCTCGACCACCGCATCGGCATCGCGGTGGCCCGGCTCGTGTTCAGCGCGTACGAACACGTCCTCGACACCCCGCGCTGGCACGACCTGGTCCGTGCGGGCGCCCGTCCGCACCGCCTCGTGTGGTCGGTGGACACGGATCAGGCCGCCAGGCTCGCCGGCGGCCTGATCGCCGAGGGCACGGCGCAGTCACTGACGGCCGAGGGGCTGCGGCTGCTGTCCGGGTCGGTGGTCCCCATGGAGGGCGACACCCTGTCGGGCCGGACGGCCGCCGCCCACGCCGACCTCGATCTCCTGTCGGACCTGGGCGTCGAATGGCCCCGGCGGGTCAAGGAGCTGGGGCAGGACGCCCCACGCCACCAGAACGACGCGTGGCACGCCCTGGTGGACGAGGTGGCACAGGCGATGGAACAGGCCGGTCGCCACCCCCGCTGAGCGATGCGGGGCGGCGACCGGAGTGCGGGTGTGGACGACGGGTCAGCCCGCGACCGGGGTCAGCGCGCCCGCGCGGCCCGGGAATCCGGCGTCGGTGAGGCCGAGCAGCGGGGCCGACTTCACCGCGGTCTCCTCGAACTCGTCCGCCGGGTCGGACAGCGCGACGATCGCGCCGCCGATCCCGTACGCGGCCCGCCCCGGCGTCAGCACCAGGGTCCGGATCACCACGCTCAAGTCGGCGGCGCCGGAGAGGGAGAAGTAGCCGATGGCGCCCGCGTACACCCCGCGCGGGCCCGCTTCGAGGCGGTCGATGAGCTGCATGGTGCGCAGCTTCGGCGCCCCGGTCATCGAGCCGCCGGGGAATGAGGAACGTACGCAATCGACGGCCGTGACCCCGTGCCTGAGGCGCGCCCGCACCGTGCTGACCAGCTGGTGCACGCTCGCGTACGTCTCCACGCGGAAGATGTCGTCGGCCTCCACGGTGCCGACGTCGGCACACCGCCCCAGGTCGTTGCGGACCAGGTCGACGATCATCAGGTTCTCCGAGCGGTCCTTCTCGCATGCCGCGAGTTCCCTGCGGATCGCCTCGTCCTCGACGGGATCCGCGCCGCGCGGCCGGGTGCCCTTGATGGGCCGCGACTCGGCGCACCCGTCGGCGCTGATCCGCAGGAAGCGTTCGGGTGACGTGCTGAGGACGGAGACGTCACCGAAGCCGAGCAGCGCGCCGAACGGCGCCGGGTGGGAGCGCCGCATCGCCCGGTAGGTCTCCCACGGGTCGGGCGAGCCGTCCGCCTCCGCCATGTTGGTGAGGCACACCTCGTACGTCTCACCGGCCGCGATCTCGTCCTGGCACTCATCGATGAGCGCGAGGTAGCGGTCCCGGTCGTGGCGCAGGCGCAGTGCGGTGAGAGGTTCCTGGGGCGCCGGTGCGGGCAGTGTGCGTCCCGCCAGTGCGCGCAGCCGTTCGGCGGTGTCGTCCAGCCAGGCGCGGGCCGCCCGCTCGTCGCCGTCCTCGGCGAGCGCGAGGAGGTAGCTCGTGCCGGTGTGGTGGTCGAGCACCACGGCCCGGTCGGCGAACACCATCACCGCGTCGGGCTGTTCGGCCCGGTGCGCCGCGTCGCCACCGCACTGTGCCTTGAGTTCGTAGCCGAGGTAGCCGACCCAGCCGAGCGTGAACGCGAAGGGCAGCTCTGGGAGTTGGACGTCGGCGGCGCGCAGGTCGCGGTCGATCCAGTCGAGGAAGTGCTCGGCGACGAGCTGCTCGGCCGGGCCGCCCGCCCCGGACACGGTGACCGTGCCGCTGGCGACGTCGGCGGTCGCGACCCGGGCGAGCGGTCCCGCGGCGTCGCCGAGGAAGGAGAACCGGCCGATGCCGTCGGAGCGGCTGCTGTCCAGCCAGAACGAGTGCGCCGAGCCGCGGAACAGGGCGTCGAAGGCCACCTCGTCGTCCCAGCGCGTGGTGAGGAAGTCGGTGAGCACCCGCAGCCGTCGGCGGGGAGCCGCGGGGGCCGCGGGGGTCCGGGGAGCAGCGGTGGTCCGTACCGGGGACGGTGCCCTACGACGCCTCCCGTTCCCGGAGCGGTCGTGGTGCTCGGTGACCAGTTCCTGGAAGCCGCGCAGCAGCTGGTGCCCGTACGTGGTGCGGATCGACTCGGGATGGAACTGCACGCCCCAGCGCGGCAGTTCACGGTGTGCGATGCCCATCACCGTGCCGTCGTCGCTCCACGCGGTGGCCACGAGTTCGTCCGGCAGATCGGTGACGGCCAGCGAGTGGTAGCGCACCACCTCGAACGGGGTGGGCAGTCCCGCGAACAGGCCCGTCCCGTCGTGCCGCACCATCGACGTGCGGCCGTGCCGGGGCTCGGCCGCACGTACGACCCGCCCGCCGTGTGCGCGGGCCAGGCCCTGGTGTCCCAGGCAGATGCCGAGGACGGGCAGGTCGCCGTGGTCGAGGACGTCCTGGCAGAGCCCGAAGTCCGCGCGCCGCTCGGGGGTTCCGGGGCCCGGCGAGAGCACCACCGCGTCGAAGCCGTCGAGCAGCTCCGGGCGCCACCGTGTCTCGTCGTTGCGCAGCACGACCGGTTCTACGCCGGTCACCTCCGCGATCTGGTGGAAGAGGTTGTAGGTGAACGAGTCGTAGTTGTCGACCAGAAGCGTGCGCACGGGGACCTCGCTGGAGGAAGGGAGCGTTCGGATGGTCGGATACGGTCGGCGGGGCCGGACCGGCGGGCCGCGCGGACCCCTCAGAGCACGGCCGGGAGGATCTCCAGAAGCAGGTGCTCCACCATCATCTCGCCCTCGGGCACGAACTGCGAGCGCAGTGTGCGCAGTTCACGCCCCTCCTGGGCCGCCATGGAGTACAGCTCGTCGAGGTCGCCGCGCGAGCTGAAGTGCAGCAGCGCCGAGCCGTCCGGCGTGAGCCGCTCCCCGGCGCCCGCGAGGAAACGCCGGTGGGCGGCGTAGCCGGGGTCGACGTAGGCCGCGTCGTGCGCGGAGCCGTAGGTGTGCCCGGCCGGCGCCAGGACGTAGTTGGAGCTCCAGAAGACCAGGTCGAAGCGCTCGGCGGGGTCGAGCCCTTCGAACATGTCGCTGTACACGGCCTCGACCCGGTCGGCCACGCCGTGCCGGACCGCGTTGAGCCTGGCGTTCTCGACGGCGCGCGGGTTGATGTCCGACGCGACCACGCGGTCGCAGCCGGCCAGGGCTCCGGTCACCGCGATCATCCCGGTTCCGCAGCCGATCTCCAGGAGGGAGCCGCTGCGGGGCGCGAGGACCTCCTCGGTCCAGCCGAGGAAGTCGAGCCCTATCCGGGTCGACGGCGAGTAGATGGGGGCGAAGACCTCGTCGAGCAGGTCCCAGGTGCGTCCGCGCAGTTCGAAGGTGTGCGGGCGGTCGGCACGGGTGCGTGAGACGGCGCTGCGCGCCAGCGAGCGCTCGTAGTCCCGTACTTCGAATTCCGCGTTGACCGATTCGGCGACAATCTGCTTCTGCTGCATACCGACTGCTCCCCCTGGGTGACCTTCAGCGGTGGTCCCGGTCGCTCTGGTGGGAGCGACCGGATGCCGAGGAGTCTTGTTCGGGGGTGGTCCGGCACGGAAGGTGACCGGTCAACACACCCGAGTGGTCACGGTGGTGCTGTGGCCACTGCCCCGCACCCCAAAGGCGCCCAAGCAGTGACAAAGGCCGCTGGAGAGAGGGCGACGGGAGGCCGGGCATCCGGAAGGAGCAGATCCGTTAATGCACACGAAGAGTTAGCAATTGACCATGGACGGGCACTTCGCTTACATTCCGACCTGTCTCACCTAGCGAGCCACCCCTTGACCTGGAGGACGAGCCTTGACACTGGACTCTGTCCCCACGCAAGCCGCCGCTCTGGCCGTACTCGAACTCCTGGCCAAGGAAGCGCCCGCATCCGCGTACGACGAACTCGCCGCGTCGACACGGCGGCTCGGCGCCTCGGAGGCCGAACTCGAAGAGCTGCGCGCGGCATTGGAACTGGGGCTGGCCGTACGGGCCCAGCTCGGCCGGCGCCAGCAGCGCGAGGCAGGGCTCTCCGCGCTCGTCGACACCGCGCGCGACCTGACGCTCCCTTACGACCTCGACACCCTGCTCAAGGTGATCACCCGACGCGCGCGGCTGCTGCTCAACCTCGACATGGCCTACATCAGCTTCCACGACGAAGAGGCGGGCGACAGCTATGTGCGCACCGCCGACGGGCACGCCACCGCGCTCACCGTCGGCTTCCGGGTGCCGCGCGAGGGCGGTCTCGGCAGCGCCGCGCGGCAGAACACCGCGCCGTTCTGGACCCATGACTACATGGCCGACGACCGCATCACCCACCACCCGGTGATCGACGACGTGGTCCGCGCGGAGGGTCTTCACGCCATCCTCGCCGTGCCGCTGCGCCACCGTGAGACGTCCTTCGGCGTGCTCTACTCCGCCGACCGCGACGTACGCCATTTCACCCCGGGCGAGATAGCCCTGATGTCCTCGCTCGGCGACCTCGCCACGGTGGCCATCGAGAAGGCCCGGGTGCTCAACCAGGCACGGATGGACATCGCCGACCTGGAGCAGTACGGCGCCCGCGCCAAGTCCGAACTGGCCGCCGCCCACCGCGTCAACGGCATCCACCGCCGCATGATCGACCTGCTCCTCGCAGGCTCCGGCCTCGGCGCGCTGACCGAACTCGCCGCGGATTCGCTCGGCGGCACGGTCGCCGTCCTCGACCTCGGCAGCCGTACGCTCGCCGCCACCGGCGACCTGCCCGCGGCGGACCTCGCCCGGGTCGCGGGCGCCTCCTTGGAGGCCCAGGTGGCCCAGGAGCCCATCCAGCTCACCGACACCGGCTGGCTCGCCCCGGTGACGGCCGGCACCGAACGTCTCGGCTCGCTGCTCCTGCACGCCGCCGACGCCCTTTCCCCCACCGACCTCGAACTGCTCCAGCTCACCGCGGGAACCACGGGTGTGCTGCTCCTGATGCAGCGCAACACGGCGGTGGCCGAGAGCCAGGTGCGCGACGAGTTCTTCGACGCGCTGCTCAGCCCCGCGCAGCGCCCGCTGCCCCAACTGCGTGACCGCGCCCGGAGTCTGGGCCTCGATCTGGAGCGCGCGTACACCGCCGTGGTCATCCGGCCCGAGGGCGGCTCGCAGGGCCGTGCCGTGGTCTGGGCGTCGTCGTACGCCCTGCGCTTCGGCGGCCTCTCGCGGGTGCGCGGCGGCTGCATCGTCCTGCTGCTGCCCTCCGAGGACCCCGGCGCCACCGCCCGGCAGATCTCCCGCGAACTCACTCCGCTGCTCGGCCACCCCGTCACGGTGGGCGCGGCGGGCCCGTCCACCCGTATCGAGGACATCGAGCCGACGTACGCGGAGGCGGTCCGCTGCCTCAACGCCCTGAGCGCGCTCGGCGGCAGCGGATCGACCGCGTCCGCCCGCGAACTGGGCTTCCTCGGCCTGCTGCTCGGCGACCGCCACAGCGTGGGCGACTACATCACGCACGCCATCGGTCCGGTCATCGACTACGACACCCATCGCTTCACCAACCTCGTACAGACCTTGGAGGCGTACTTCCAGTCGGGCAGCAGCCCCACGTACGCCGCCGAATCCCTGCACGTCCACCCGAACACCGTCTCGCGCCGCCTGGAACGCATCACCGCTCTCCTGGGCGAGGACTGGCAGGCCCCTTCCCGCGCCCTGGAAGTCCAGTTGGCCCTGCGCCTGTACCGCACCCGGGAGACGCTCGACCCCGAGGCGGGCGAGGGGATAGCGCCCTAGGCCGAGCAGCGGCGGGAGGCCGTCGCATAGCCACCGGAGTGCTGATCGCAGAGCGCGGTGGCCGCGTGGGCCGCGGAGGCGAGCGTGACGTGCCGGTGCCAGCCCTGGAACGAACGCCCCTCGAAGTCGCGCATGCCGACCCGGTCGGACTGGTCGGTGGCGCCGCGTTCGATACGACGTGAGAGATGGGCCAGCCGCATCAGCAAGGCCGGCGGTGCGGTGGTGAGATCGGTCAGCCAGTACCGCTCGGGCCGTCGCCGGGCGTCCGTCCACTCGCCGACGAGCAGCAGCGGCCGACGGGGCTGGGTACGGCGGCGGGGCCCGGCCGCGGATTCGGGTAGCTCCACCCGGACCGCGGCGAGGAAACCGGTGCGTATGGAGCGGTCGGCCCGGTCCTCGTACCGCACCGGGCGTCGCAGTGCGCCTGCGGCGTCGATGACGCGCCCGACGGTGCTCAGTTCCGCCGCCGCGCCCGGCAGTTGGGGATCGGTCACCTGAACAAGCGCTCCGGGACCGACTTCGAGCAGAAACGGCACACCGGCCGACGCGAGCTGCGAAGGGACCATGTCGACGCCCCCCTCGACGGCGTCCATGACGACCGGCAGCCGGGGAAGGGCGCGGGTCTCGGCGAGGTCGAGCACTGCGCGGGCCGCGCAGCCCGCGAGCGTGGTCTCGTCCGGCAGGTGCAGCGCCCAGCTGACCGGAACGCTCGCGTCGTCCGACACGGCCCACATGCCGAAGGCCTGCTGCCCGCTGACCATGTGCCCGGACCCGGCGTCGAAGCGGCGTTCGACGCCGACCGAGTGCGCCCCCGACTTGGGGATGACCATGGGTTTGACCACCCAGGCCTGGAGGTTGAGCAGCCCGTCGAGCTGAGCCGCGAGATTGGCGCGCACCGGACGCCAGTCCCAGGTCGAGCACGAGATGAAGTGGTGCAGACTCTGCTCGCCCGCGGGCATCCCGGCGTGCGCGGCGATGTTACGCATGGTCTTGCGCCCCCGGGCCGTGAGAAGCCCTCGTACGTACAGCTCGGCCTTGCGCCGCTGGTCGGCCCGCGGCAGCGGCTCGAACACCCCTTGGCACAGCGCGCTGACCGCGTCCCGGACCACCCGGCTGCTCTGCGGGCGCGTGAACTGTACGAGTTGCGGGCCCATAAGACCTCGCCCTCCCCCTGAGTCGGTGGCGTCTGTGTCTCCCAGAGCCTCCCCCACGCCCGCCCCACCCACGAGGTCCCGCCGACACACACCACCCCCCGGGTGGTGGTGGGCCCACCACCACCCCCCTGCCAAATCCCCCTCGATCACCCCTCCACGGCCGCTCAGGGGTGTGCCCGGCCCACACCCCGCTGCCTAAACCGGCGCAAACCGGACGACGGAGGCCGACCCGAGCGGCACAGACGCAGCGGTGCCGCGGAGGGACCAGTGCCCACGGCACACCCAGTTCGCCGCTGGCCGGACACACCCAGGTCAAGCACCTCGGGCTGACGACCGGCCGCCGGAATCGGCAAGGCCGCCCGTGCCCGATGAGCGGGCACGGGCGGCCTACCGCCACAACCGGAATCGACCGGCTACCGCGCGGTGAACGCCCGGTTGGAGGACTGCTTGGCGCCCCCTCCATTGATCACGAACTGCGATCCGGGCTCCTTCAGGATGTCGCCGTCGCGCGAGCCGCTGATCGTCACATCCGTGAGCGTCGCGCTGCCGCGTGCGCCGCCCATGGCCAGGATGCCGGAGCCGTTGTTCGACTTGGAGATCGTCACGTCGGAGATCTTCACGTCCGGCATGGCACCGCCACCCGTCTTGAACTGGATGCCGTCGTACGTCGAGTCATGGATGTCGGTGTCGCGGATCGTGACACCGGGGATGTCCGGGCCCTGGGCGAACAGCGTGATGGCGCCGAACTCCTGGTCCTCGTTCCAGAACGCGCCGCCGGTGCGGTAGAGCCCGTTGTTCGCGATCAGCGTCTGCCCGGTGAAGGGAATCGGGTCATGGTCGGTCGCGAGCATGATGCCGGGGTAGTTCATGGTGTCGTACACGAGGTTGTTCTCGATCTTGTTTCCGTAACCGCCGTACACCGCTATGCCGTTGGCGCGCCAGGGCAACTGCACGGTGTTGTTGCGGAAGGCGTTGTCGTGGCCGACGTCCACCGACGTGTCCTTCACGTACTTGCTCGCCCACACGGCGAGGGCGTCGTCACCGGTGTTGCGGAAGGAGGAGTTGAAGACGGTGGAGTTGCGCGTGCCGTTGGTGAAGTTCACGCCGTCCGCGTACGTGTTGCGGATGCGCATCCCGTTGAACTCAAGACCGTCGCCGGGGCCCCACAGCTCCGGGATGTTGCTGTAGTCGCGCCCGACCCAGACACCCACGTTGGCGTGCTCGATCCAGACATCATTGATCTTGGTGTTCTTGCCGAAGCGGCCGTTGAGGCCGACGCCTCCCTCCGCGTTGCCGTCGCCGCCGCGGATGGCGCCCGAGCCGAAGATGGCGATGCCGGAGATCTTGGTGTTGTCGTCGATGTCGAAGCCGAAGTTGCCCTCGTGCGGATGGTTGATGCCGCCCGCCTCGTGCGGCGGGGTCAGCGTGTAGAGCTGGGAGTGCCACATGCCCGCGCCGCGGATCGTCACGTCACGGATGCCCACCTGGTTGAACTGCCCGCGGTTCAACGGGTCGTCGGTGAGGATCTTCTGCTCCTGGCGCCACTGTCCGGCCGGGATCCACACGCAGGCGATGTCGCCGTTCTGGTCGGCGGTCACGGCCCGCTGGATCGCGGCCGTGTCGTCGATGCCGTCGCCCGGGATCGCTCCGTACGTGGTGATCGATGTGCACTCGGCGGGCTTGCTCGCCGGGGGCGCCACCTGCTCCAGATCGACCAGGTCGACGATGTAGAACGCGGCGTCGTCACCGGCGTCGCGCTGCAGCTTGAACTTGGTGCCCTGCGGATACGTCTGCGTGAGCAGTGCGTGCGACTCGTCGAAGAGCCGCCGCGCGTCGCCGCCCGGGGTGTTGGTCAGACCCTCGGGCTGGTCGGTGTTGCCGTACAGCCAGCTGTGCTTGGAGGACAGGTCCAGCTTCTGCACGAACTTGCCGTCCGCGTAGAGGCTGAGGGTCTTCGACTGCCCGCCGCCGCCCGGCGCGTCGGGTATGGAGTTGCGTACGACGATGGAGTTGGCCGCGCTGGTGGAGCTGAACTCCACGAACTGACCGGTGGAGTTGAGGCGGACGGACTTGCGGCCCGAGGATTCGGAGGCGAAATTGGTGTGCCCGAAGGTGCGCACGGCGTCGGCCTCGAGCAGCGTGCCCTCGTACCGCCCGTCCTCCGCCTCGTACTCGGCGTACGGCACGGCCGCCCCGCGCCCGACCACGATGGAGCGCGCGAAGACGTTGTTGTTCTCGTTGGTCTCGGCGACCGCGTTCGTGGCGTCGGCGGTCGCGGTGAGCGTGGCGCCGCCGCTGGTGGCGGTCCAACTGCCGCTGATACTCACGGTGGCCGTCTCACCTGCGGCGATGGCAGGAGCGGTGCCGTTGAGGGTATCGCCGCCCACGGTCAGACGGGTCACGGACCCCGCGCTCACGCCGCTGGTGCCGCGGTTGTGGACCTTGGCGGAGAAGGTGACCTTGGCGCCCACGGCGGGGTTCGCCGGGTTGGAGGTGATCCCGGTGACCTCAAGGTCGGGCCCGGGACTCTGGCCGACCGTCAACTTGCTTTCGGAGGTACGGCTGTTGTTGTCGTCGTTCTGCTCGTCGATCGTGTCACTCGGGTCGACGAGCGCGGACAGGGTGTAACTCCCCTGCGCGCGCTTGCCGATGCCCACCTTGACGACAGCCGACTCACCGGCGCCGAGCGCGGGCACCGGGGCACTGCCCGCGACGGTGCCGCCGAGGCTGACGTTCACCGTGGTCGCACCGGCGGCAGCGTTACCGGTGTTGCGCACCGTGGCGTTCACGTTGATCTCGTCGCTCTCGGAGGGCTTCGCGGGATCCCAGGTGAGGTTCGAGACGGTCAGATCGGGATTGGGTGCCGGGGTGCCGATCACCTGGAACTCGGCCGCCTGGGCGCCGTATCCCGAGCTGTTGCTGAAGATCTTCAGCTGGACGTCGGCGTACCGGCCTGTGACCGGAATGGTCACGGAGTTCCGGTTCCCGGAGGGGTTGAAGGAGTAATCGGCCCGCGCCTTCAGGGACTTGAAGCCCTGAGACGACTGCTCACGCCCGAGCACCTCGATGCTCTGCGTACGCGTCGACCAGGCCGCGTCGGGGTTGAGCTTGACGACGACCGATGCGAGATCGGCGTTGGCGCCGAGCTTCACCGTCAGCGTCGACGGATGGCCGCTCGACTCCCAATAGGTGCTCGTGCTGTTGTCGTTGGCGTTCGTGGCGAAGTAGTTCTGCGTCGACGAGGACGCCTCGATCGGCTTGTTCAGAGCGAGGTTCACGGGCTCGGCCGCGGGCCGCGCGGTGGCCGCGCCGGCACTGACGGGCACCAGGCCCAGGGCTATCAAGCCCGCACTGAGCGCGACGGTGATCAGCCGCCGGCTGCGTTGCTTCCATCTCATGGCGTCCTCTGTTCCACGGGGGGGGGCTGCGGTACCGCGGTGCGCCTTGGCCACGCAGCGCGGGGAGGAGCGGGGGTTCCTGGGCGGCCGGATCACCCGGCATGAACTCACGACTCACATGGGGAATTTGCTGAGTCCAGTCGATTTATTGCGCCCACGAGAGCACAGATTTGCCGCACACCCCAGGAATGTCAACGCTTCGCACACGCCCCTCAACTCCGGGACGGCCCACGCCAGTTCAGACTTCACAGCCACAGCTGACGCCACAGCCCAGGCCAACAGGGTGCCGCGCCGGGGCGGCGGGCATCGGCTCATCCGACCGGCTACGCGAAGTTCTTGCTCGATTTCATCAGGATCTTGCGAAGCGGGCGCCAAATCAGGCGCGAGAAGGCAGAGGGCGGGCTGCCGGACGGCTGGAGCGCCAAGCGGGCGTCACGCCTGAGCACACCGGTGCGGTACTCGCGCCCGGCCCAACCGCAGAAACTCGCCGGACCCTGGTCCGGTGGACGGCCGGGGCTTCCTGCTGCGCACCGTGCGGGCTTCCCGGCCCCGGGTGCGTCCGTGCCCTTCGCCATCCCGGTACGGCGAAACGCAGGATGCGGCCCCGGACGGAACCGCACTGCCGCCGCATCGGGCCGGTGACGTAAGGGATCTGGCGCAGGTACCACTGGCCTTGTGTCTCGCCCTCGATGTGCTCCTCGGTGAAGGTGCGGACATCGCCGGGCGCCGACCGGCAGGCGTGTTCATGACCGCCGAGGGTCCGGGCTCCGGGACCGTAGCGACCCGCCGACGCCCCGCTCTCCAGACGCAGGCGCGCGGAAGACGGCGCCGGGGGCTCTCCCCGTCACCGGTCGGCTGACCTCCGAGGGATCAGGCGTGGCCGCCCGCGACACCCGACATGAGCAGCGCCGCTTCCTCTTCCGGTGTGTCCGGGGGCACGACCAGCAGGTCCCAGCGCCCTCGGCCAGGGCTGAGCAGGACGATGGTGTGCAGGTCCGACACGGTCGGACCGCGGTGCAGTCGTATGACCTGATTGGCCACGAGCATCCGGCCGGGTGCCACCGACCACATCGCCCCGTTGACCGTGACGCTGCTGATGTCACCCCAGCTGGGGGGCAGGCCGGGCAGCAGCTGGGGCAGTTCGGTGAGGACGTCGAACGAACGCGGCCACCAGGCGCCGTCGATGGCCCGGGGCAGGACGCCGTTGGGTGCCAGGGACAGACGGAGAAGAGGAAGGGAGGGAAGCGGAAGTGCCTGGGCGGTAGCCATGAGGCTCCTGTCAGCGTGTGTGACTCAAGGACAGCGGAGAGCGTCAGGGCCGGCGGGCGGCGATCCGGGCCGGCGTCGGCCGGCGCACGTCGTAGGTCCAGCCGAGGCGCTCGAAAAGGCGGATGCCGGCGGCCGACGGGTCGATCCGGCCGCGGTCGGCACCGTGGCGGGCGCTGGTGGGGTCGGCGTGGTGAAGGTCGTGCCGACTCTCCCCGAAGGAGGCTGATGTCCCGTCGTACTCGCTCTGCGGATACGGAACGTGGGTCGGCGGCGTCGCCGTCGCGGGCCTGTCGGACACGAGCGCCATGGCGGGGTACCTCGAACCTCGGTGCGAATGGCGCGGCCGGGGTCCCGGGCTGCCCCTTGAGAGGGAATCGCGAGGACGCAGGCGCTCCGGCGCACCGGCACAGCAAGGGCCCTCGCCGTCACCCTACTCCTGCCGAAAGGCCAAAGAGCCGGACAGACCCGGCCGTCAGCTGCGCGAGGGCCCCGGCGAGGACGAGTTGGGTGGTTCGGGGATCTCCAGGTGTTCGTGGACGACGGCGTGGGCGAGGGAGGGCGCAGATCACACGGATGCCGTGCTCTTCGGCCCACGGGGCGAAGAACGGCCGTTGGCATATCTGGTCAGCGACGTCGAGGACGTCGACGAGTAACGCCTGGCGCCGAGTCCGAACCTGAACGCACGACCCCTCCCGAGGCTGTCAAAGGCCCTTCGCGGCGGGCTCAAGGATCGCCACGCACTCCACATGATGCGTCATCGGAAACAGATCGAACGCCCGCAGCGACCGCACCCGGTATCCACCGTCCCGGAAGTACCCCAAGTCCCGTGCCAGCGCTGCCGGATCGCACGCGACGTACGCGATCCGTCGTGCGCCGAGGCCGGTCAAGTGGCGGACCGTCTGCTTGCCCGCGCCCGCGCGGGGCGGGTCCAGGACGATCAGGTCGACCTCCGTGATGCCGGTGCGCGGCAGGGTGGCCTCGACCTTGCCCTGTTCGATGCGGACGCGGTCGAACGCGGCGAGGTTGTGGCGGGCGTCCTCGACCGCTCGCTTGCCGGACTCGATGCCGAGGACCGCGCCCTTGTCACCGACCCGGTCCGCGATCGCGCCCGCGAACAGGCCCACGCCGCAGTAGAGGTCCAGGGCCGTGTCGCCCTTGCGGGGCGTCAGGCCCTGCATGACCGCGAGCATCAGGGTCTCCGCGGCCTTCGGGTGGACCTGCCAGAATCCGCCGTTGCCGACGCGGTACGTGCGGCCGTCGGCGCGCTCACGGACGAAGGGGCGGCCGTGGACGCGGTGGACGCCGCCGTCCTGTTCGGCGATGCGCAGGACCGAGACCGGCTTGTCCAGCTCGACGAGGGGCAGCCGCGCGCCCGGCTTCGGTTCCAGGATGACCTGGCGGTCCTGGGAGCCGGTCGCCGCGATCGCCTCGACCGACTCCATGCCGGACCAGTCGTGCTTCTCGATGCCGAGCTCCGAGACCCCGGGGGCGGCGATCATGCAGTGCTCGACGGGCTCGACCTCGTGCGAGCGGTGGCGGCGCAGACCCGCGTTGCCGTCGGGGTCCACCGCGTACTGGACGCGCGTGCGCCAGGCCGGGACCTCGCCCGAGGGCAGCTTGTCGCCCTCCGCCGGGACGACCGTGCCGTCCCAGCCGGCCTCCTCGGGGGTCAGGCCCGCCAGGCGCTGGAGCTGCTCGGTGATGACCTCGCCCTTGAGGCGGCGCTGTGCGCCCGGCTTCGCGTGCTGCCAGTCGCAGCCGCCGCAGCGGCCGGGGCCCGCGTACGGGCAGGGTGCCTCGACGCGGTCCTTGGAGGGGTCGAGGACCGTCACCGCGTCCGCGCGCAGGAAGCGGGACTCCTCGTCACCGTCGGTCACGCGCGCGATGACCTTCTCACCGGGGAGCGTGTGCCGGACGAACAGCACCCTGCCCTCGGCCGTGCGGGCGACGCAGTGGCCGCCGTGCGCGACGGGGCCCACCTCGACCTCGTACTCCTGCCCGACGAGCGAGGCCGCCTGCGAGCCCTCCTTCGAGTTCCCCGCCTGCGATTTCTTCGGTTCTGCCTGCATGGCGGGGTGACTCCACAACGTAAGGGGGCATCGGCCGAAGGAAACGGCCGGACAACAGCCCACCAGTCTACGTGGGTGTTGTCCGGCCGCTCACCAGGAGCCCGGGCACGGGTCAGCCCTTGCCGCCGTTCCCGCCGCCGTTCCCGCCGCCGTTGCCGTTGCTCGGCTCCTTCGTGCGCTTCTCCACCGGTCCCCGCCGCACCGCACCCGGCGCGTTCCACTCCGACCGCTTCCTGGCCCGCTTCTTCGCGGCCTCGGAGGAGTCGAGCTGGTAGGGGACGGATGTGACCATCACGCCGGGAGTGAAGAGCAGGCGGCCCTTGAGCCTGAGCGCGCTCTGGTTGTGCAGCAGGTGCTCGTACCAGTGGCCCACCACATACTCCGGGATGATCACGCTGACCACGTCGCGCGGGCTCTCCTTGCGCAGGCCCTTGACGTACTCGATGATCGGCCGGGTGATCTCGCGGTAGGGCGAGTCGAGGATCTTCAGCGGGACATGGATGCCGCGCCGCTCCCACTCGGCCCTGAGGGCCTTGGTCTCTGCCGCGTCGACGTTGATGCTCAGTGCTTCGAGCGTGTCCGAGCGCATCAGCTTGGCGTAGGCAAGGGCGCGCAGCGTCGGGCGGTGGATCTTGGAGACCAGGACGATGGAGTGCACGCGCGAGGGGCGCACGCTGTCCTCGGACGGGGTGTCCGGAGCGGCGATCTCCTCGGCGACGCGGTCGTAGTGGCGGCGGATCGCGGACATCGTCGCGTAGAAGATGCACATGCCGAGCAGGGCGACCCACGCGCCGTGCGTGAACTTCGTGACGAGTACGACGACCAGGACCATGCCCGTGAAGAAGGCGCCGAAGGTGTTGATCGCCCGCGAGCGGATCATGTGGCGGCGCTTGGCCTGGTCCCTCTCCTTGCGCAGATGGCGGTTCCAGTGCCGGACCATGCCGATCTGGCTGAGCGTGAAGGAGACGAAGACGCCGACGATGTAGAGCTGGATCAGACGGGTCGAGTCCGCGCCGTAGATGACGACGAGCAGCGCCGCGGCGCCCGCGAGCAGCACGATGCCGTTGGAGAACGCGAGCCGGTCACCGCGGGTGTGCAGCTGACGCGGGAGGTAACGGTCCTGCGCGAGGATCGAGCCGAGCAGCGGGAAGCCGTTGTACGCCGTGTTGGCCGCGAGGAAGAGGACGAGGGCCGTGGCCGCCGCGAGGACGATGAACAGGAAGCTGCCGCTGCCGAAGACGGCCTCGGCGACCTGGGAGATCACCGGGTTCTGTACGTAGTCGACGCCGACCGGCACTCCGTTGTGGAAGAGGTCCTTGCCCGGGTACTCCGCCATGCGGACCTTGGTCGTCATGGCGAGCGCGATGATGCCGCAGAACATGGTCACGGCCAGGGCGCCCATCAGGGCCAGGGTGCTCGCCGCGTTCTTGCTCTTGGGCTTGCGGAAGGCCGGGACGCCGTTGCTGATGGCCTCGACGCCGGTGAGTGCCGCGCAGCCCGATGAGAAGGCCCGCAGCAGCAGGAAGACCAACGCGAAGCCCGCGAGGCCCTGATGCTCGGGCTTGATCACATAGTCCGCGGTGGGCGCCTTCATCGTCTCGCCGAGTACGACGCCCCGGAAGGCTCCCCAGGCGATCATGATGAAGACGCCTGCCACGAAGACGTAGGTCGGGATGGCGAAGAGCTTCCCCGACTCCTTCACGCCGCGCAGGTTCATCACCGTGAGGAGCACGATGACGGCGACGGCACAGAGCACCTTGTGCTCGACGACGAACGGAATCGCCGAGCCGAGGTTCTCGATGCCCGAGGAGATCGACACCGCCACGGTCAGGATGTAGTCGACGAGCAGGGCGCTCGCGACGGTGAGTCCGGCCTTGGGACCGAGGTTGGTGTTGGCGACCTCGTAGTCGCCACCACCGCTCGGGTAGGCGTGCACGTTCTGCCGGTACGACGCGACGACGGTGAACATCAGCACCACGACCGCGACGGCGATCCAGGGGCTGAAGTGGTACGCCGACACACCCGCGATCGAGAGGACGAGGAGCACTTCTCCCGGGGCGTAGGCCACGGAGGAGAGCGGGTCGGACGCGAACACGGGTAGAGCGATGCGCTTCGGCAGGAGGGTTTCTCCGAGCCGATCGCTGCGCAGTGCGCGCCCGATGAGGATCCGTTTGGGCACGTCGGTCAGTTTGGACACGCAGAGGATCGTAAGCGTTCGAATGGGTGCCCGCCCACCCACCACCCCCTAACTGCTCGGGTTAGCCACGACGCGCCGTCCGGGGCTCCGCCCAATGCCCGGAAAGCGGACGCTCATCGGTGGTCTGCGGTACCTCCGGTGCCTCCGGTACCTCCTGCGCCCCGTACGTCTCGTACGCCCCATGGCGAGTCCCGTACCGATCGGACACACGTTCCTCGGCGCGGCGGATCGCGCGGGACGGCCACCAGGTGGCGCGGCCGAGCAGCAGCAGCGCTGACGGCAGGATCATGATGCGAATCACCACCGCATCGAGCAGAACGGCCGCCGCCAGGACGAAGCCCATCTGCTTCATCTCCAGGATGTGCAGCATCACGAAGCTCGCGAAGACGGTGACCATGACGATCGCGGCGCTGGTGACGACCTTGGCCGACGAGCTGATGCCCTGGATGACGGCCTGCCGGGTGGGCACGCCGTTCAGCGCGGCCTCCCGGATCCGGCTGACCACGAACACCTGGTAGTCCATCGAGAGCCCGAAGAGGATCACGAAGAGGAAGAGCGGAACCCGCGAGGAGATCCCGCCGAGCGAGATGAACGAGAGCAGTTCCTCGGCCCACTTCCCCTGGAAGACCAGGACGAGCAGCCCGAGCGCGGACGCGGCGGAGAGCAGGTTGAGCACGATGCCGAGCAGCCCGAGGACGACGGAGCGGAACGCGAAGACCGTCATGGCGAAGGTCATCAGGAGGAGGAAGCCCAGGACGAGCGGCAGCTTCTGGTTCTGGTGCTCTACGTAGTCGGTGCCGCGCGGCACCTCGCCGGTGACGGCGGTCTCGACGCCGGGCAGCTTGCCGACGGTCCCGGGGATGTAGTCGTCGCGCAGGTGGTCGAGGGACTCCTCAGCCTTCTCCGAGTACGTCGGGTGCGGGGCGTTCAGCTCCAGGGTGGTGGTTCTGCGGTCCTCCGAGGAGCGCAGGAGCGGAGCACCGGAGAGGTGCGAGAAGAGCGGGTCGGACTTCGCCCCGCGGTCAAGATCCGTCAGGGCCTGCCGCACGTCGGCGGCCCGCGATGCCTCGGCCCGCACCACGACCAGGTGCCTGACGCGCTGCTCCGGGAAGGCGTCGAGCAGCCGGTCGTACCCCTTCATCGCCTCGATGTCGCGCGAGAAGCTGTCCCGCGCGGGGTTCTTGAGGTTCATGTTCAGGGCGGGCAGCGCGAGCCCCAGCATGACGAGCACCGACAGGCACAGGGTGAGCGCGGGGCGGTTGCGAGCGGGCGCGAGCAGCACGTTCCAGGCGCGGCCCGGCTTCTTCTCGCCGTACGTACCGCGGACCGGCTTGCCCTGCGCGAGCCGCTTGGCGGCACGGCGCTCGGTACGGCGGCCGAGCTTGACCAGGAGCGCGGGAAGCACCGTCACCGAGCTGACCACGGCGACCGCGACGACCAGGATGGTGCCGGTGGCGAGGGAGTCGAAGATGACGTCACGAGCCAGGAAGAGCGCGGTGGTGGAGACGATCACGGCGAGTCCGGAGACCACGATGGCGCGGCCCGCCGTCGCGGCGGCGGCCTCTACCAGGGCCTCGGAGGTGAGACGGCCGCCCGCGCGGGCCCGCTCCTCACGTTCGCGCTTGAGATAGAAGAGCGTGTAGTCGACTCCGACGGCCATGCCGATGAGCAGGATCATGCTCATCCCCACGCCGGTGTCGGGCAGCAGGTGCGAGGCCAGCATCGCCAGGCCCATCGTCGCCATGATCGAGGTCACCGCGAGCAGCAGCGGTACACCGACCATGACCACCGAGCCGAACACCAGGGCCAGCGTGATCAGCGTGGCGGGCAGCGTGATCGCCTCGGAGAACTGCAGGTCCTTGTCGCGCTGGTCGTCGACGCCCTTGCTCACGGAGGCGTCGCCGGTCTCCTCGATCACCAGGTCCGGGTGGGCCTTCGCGGCCTCCTCGGTCTGGGCCCGGAGCGGGGGGACGCTCTCCTGATCCTCTTGCTCGGAGCCGTTCAGCTCCACCGGGACCCGCAGGACCCGTCCGTCGGCCGACTTCACCGGCGCCGCCACCGAGGCGACCTCGGGCAGCGACTTCATCCGGGCGGTGATGTCCTTGACGGCGGCATCGGCGGCCGCCTCGTCCAGCGGCCCCGACTCCGCGCGGATCAGCACCTGCTCCGTGGGCCGCAGCTGCACGCCGCCCCCGGTCGCCAGGGCCTCGGCGCGCCCCGCTTCCCCGACGCGGAAGTCCTCCGATGTCGCGCTGTTCATGCCGGCGGCCATCCCGCCCCCCAGGCAGAGCACCACGAACACCAGCCACCCGATGACCGCCCGCCCCGGATGCAGCGCGCTCCATCTCGCCACGCGCACCGTGACCGATCGCTTCCCCATGACCATCCCCGCCCCTTCGTCAGCCTCTGGCCTTCATGTGTAAGCGGAGACTGACAGGTGAAGGAATGAACCGTCAACTGTCATTAATGACTAGGGCAAGCGGATTGACAGTGGATCCCGTCATGCGTAAGTCTTGGCTGACAGGTTTCGGTCGACAGGTCTCGGTCGACAGGTTCCGTGACCAGCGAGAAGACCAGCGAAAAGGCGGGCCATGGACAGCGAAGAGCTGCTCGCCTTCCTCTCCGCCGTCGGCCATGCCCAGCGGATCCGGATCATCACCGAGCTCGCCCCGGGACAGCTGTACGTCAGCGAACTGGCACGGCGGCTCGGCGTCTCCCGGCCCCTGCTCTACATGCACCTCGAACGCCTGGAGAAGGCCGGTCTCGTCGTCGGCCGCCTGGAGCTCTCCGACGACGGCAAGGCGCTCAAGTACTTCGAACTCGCGCCGTTCGACGTGCGATTGAACGTGGACACGATCCTCGCGGCCGTCCGGCAGGACGCGTCGGACGAGGCAGGGCAGCAGCACTCACCAGAGGGGTCTTAATGGACGACGTGATCATCCCGGTCGCCTTCTTCCTGATACTCGCCGGCGCGATCGTGGCAGTCGCGTACTTCCAGACGCAGCGCAACCGCGAGCGCGACCGCCAGTACGCCGAGGCGATGGAGCAGTACCGCGACGTGGTCGAGCGCGCCAGGTCCGAGCAGGAGGCGGCGCGGCTGCAGCTCGTCGAGATGGGCTACCGGCTGAAGTCCGTCGAGGGCCTGCTGCGCAGCGTGGACTGAGTCCGCGGCAAAGACTGCGTACCGGCAGGTGCACGGGGGTGCCCTCCACGGACCGCGCGTGTGTAGCTTGGGCGTCGGTCTGAGACGCTTTTACCGTTCAGCCTGAGCAAAAAGTATTGACACAGCCGGAAGGACGGGCGTGCACATCGTCATCATGGGCTGCGGGAGAGTCGGATCGGCTCTCGCGCAAACCCTGGAACAACAGGGGCACACGGTCGCCGTGATCGACCAGGACCCCACCGCCTTCCGCCGTCTGGGCTCCGGCTTCGGCGGTCGCCGCGTCACCGGTATCGGCTTCGACCAGGACACCCTGCGCGAGTCCGGCATCGAGGAGGCGGGCGCCTTCGCCGCGGTCAGCAGCGGCGACAACTCGAACATCATCGCCGCCCGCGTGGCCCGCGAGATGTTCGGCATCGAGAACGTCGCCGCCCGCATCTACGACCCGCGGCGCGCCGAGGTCTACCAGCGCCTGGGCATCCCCACCGTCGCCACGGTCCGCTGGACCGCCGACCAGATGCTGCGCAGGCTGCTGCCCTCCGGGGCCGAGCCGCTGTGGCGCGACCCCACCGGCGGCGTACAGCTCGCCGAGGTGCACGCGTCCGAGGCCTGGATCGGCCACAAGATCAGCGAGCTCCAGGAGGAGACCGGCGTACGCGTCGCCTTCCTCACCCGGCTGGGCGAGGCGGTCCTGCCGACCTCCCAGACGGTGCTCCAGGAGGGCGACCTGGTGCACGTGATGATGCGTACCGACGAGGTCGAGAAGGTCGAAGCGGCGTTCGCCGAAGGCCCTGAAGAAGGCGGTCAGTGATGAGGGTCGCCATTGCCGGAGCGGGCGCGGTGGGACGTTCCATCGCCGGTGAGCTCCTGGAGAACGGGCACGAGATTCTGCTCATCGACAAGGCGCCGACCGCCATCTCGGTCGAACGCGTCCCGCAGGCGGAGTGGCTGCTCGCCGACGCCTGCGAGATCACCTCGCTCGACGAGGCCGCGCTCCAGCGCTGCAACGTGGTGATCGCCGCGACCGGCGACGACAAGGTCAACCTCGTCGTCTCGCTGCTCGCGAAGACCGAGTACGGCGTCCCCCGGGTCGTCGCCCGCGTGAACAACCCCAAGAACGAATGGCTCTTCAACGAGTCCTGGGGCGTCGATGTCGCGGTCTCGACCCCGCGCCTGATGTCCGCGCTCGTCGAGG
Organism: Streptomyces sp. NPDC058257; assembly: GCF_042881845.1. NCBI lineage: Bacteria > Bacillati > Actinomycetota > Actinomycetes > Kitasatosporales > Streptomycetaceae > Streptomyces > Streptomyces sp. NPDC058257. The sequence goes on along the minus strand of NZ_JBHVXJ010000039.1, from coordinate 5,179 downwards.
AGGCCGTCAGCGTCGGCGATCTCGTCCGGCTGCTCCGCTTCAGCCACGGCGACGCGAACCTCGTCGAGCTGACCCTGCCGCCCGAGTCGGCCCTCGCGGGCACGACGGTCGGCGACGTCCAGTGGCCCGAGGACACCTCCCTCGTGACGATCATCCGCGGCACGCGCGTCCTCGCGCCGACCCCGGACGACTCCCTGGAGGCGGGCGACGAACTCCTCTTCGTGGCGGCCCAGGCCCGCGAGGAGCAGTTGGAGGACCTCCTTTCGGTACGCCGGGAGGACGCGGCGAGCTAGGCGCTTCGCTCGCTCATACGCGGATGGGGGCGCCCGGATCACTCCGGGCGCCCCCATCCGCGTACAGGCAAGTGCCTTGGCGATCAGGCCTCTTTGCGATGCTGGCCCGCGGCCTTGCGCTCCTTCTCGGCGTTCTCCTCCGCCTCCATCTCCGCGAAGACGTCGATCGGCGCGGGCGCCTTCGCGAGGAAGACCCAGGTCAGCCAGACGGCGAGCAGGAACGGCGGGATCTTCAGGGCGATCAGGACCCAGCCGAACTGCGTCGTGTCCCCCCACCAGTAGAGCGGGAAGAGGATCGCGCACTTGGCGAGCAGGATCAGGCCCCAGGCCCAACTTGCCTTCGTGTACGCCTTCTTGCGGCCCGGGTTGCGGGTCCGCCAGGAGAGGTTCTCCTTGAAGACCGGGCCCAGGATCAGGCCGATCAGCGGGACACCCGCGAGGGCCGTGATGATGTAGGCGAGGGCGAGGCCCAGGGTGTAGAGCATGCCCGGCAGATAGAAGTCCTTGGCGTTGCCCGTCATCATCGCGAAGACCACACCGAAGGCGACACCGAAGACGCCGCTGAAGGCGTGCTTGACGGTGCCCTTCATGACAAGGCGGACCACCACGAGCACCAGGGACACCGCGAGGGCCGCGATGGCCGACATGTGCAGGTCCTTGTTGATCGTGAAGATGGTCACGAAGAGGAGGCCGGGGACGACGGTCTCCACCATGCCCCGCACGCCGCCGAACGCCTCGAAGAGCGCGGCCTCGGTCACGGCCCTGGAATCCGCTTCCTGGTCCGTGGCTGTGCGGTCCGTGGCTTCGTGGTCCGTCTCCGTCGGCTTGTCGAGGGACGTCACCGGCTACTCCCGTCCGAGGGGTCTGAGTTCGTACTTCGGGTTGAAGAGCACCCGGCGGCCCCGGCTCATCGAGACCCGGCCGGAAGCGATCAGCTTGCGCCCCGGTTCTATCCCCACGATGGAGCGCCTGCCGAGCCACACCACGTCCAGTGCCGCGGAGCCGTCGAACAGCTCCGCCTCAAGGGCGGGGACGCCGGCGCGTGGTCGCAGGGTGACCGTGCGCAAGGTACCAGTAACCGTGACTATCTGGCGGTCTTGGCAGTCTCCGATACGGGTGCACCCCGCCGTCTCGGTGTCCTCGCGCAGCTCCTCCGACTCCAGGTCCTCCTGCGAGGACGACAGCCGGTCGAGCATGCGCCGGAAACGGCCTGCCGGCTTCGCGGAACCAGGAACAGCACTCATACACGAAGCGTACCGGGGGTCGCCGACAGTGCCGCAACGGGTGCGCTCACCTGTGCCTGTGCCCGCTCAGTCCGACCCGGAACCTTGACTCACCGCTCGAACCTGTAACCCATTCCCGGCTCGGTGATGAAGTGCCGCGGATGCGCGGGGTCCGTCTCCAGCTTGCGCCGCAGCTGTGCCATGTAGACGCGCAGGTAATTCGTCTCCGTGCCGTACGAAGGGCCCCAGACCTCCTGGAGCAGCTGCTTCTGGCTGACCAGGCGCCCTGTGTTGCGCACCAGGACTTCGAGCAGATGCCATTCGGTGGGCGTCAGGCGTACGTCGCGCCCGCCGCGGTTGACCTTCTTTGCCGCCAGGTCGACCGTGAAGTCCTTGGTGTCCACCATCACGTCGTCCTCCCCCGCTCCCGCGGGCTCGGCCCTGCGGATGGAGGCGCGAAGCCGGGCCAGGAGCTCGTCCATGCCGAACGGCTTGGTCACGTAGTCATCGGCGCCCGCGTCGAGCGCCTCGACCTTCTCGTCCGAGCTGTGCCGCGCGGAGAGCACCAGGATCGGCACGCGCGTCCAGCCGCGCAGCCCCCTGATGACGTCGACCCCGTCCATGTCGGGCAGGCCGAGGTCGAGCACGATCACGTCGGGGTGCCTTGCGGCGGCGAGCTGGAGCGCGGTGGCTCCGTCCGGGGCCGCGTCGACGTCGTACTTGCGCGCCTTCAGGTTGATCACGAGGGCGCGGACGATCTGTGGCTCGTCGTCGACCACGAGCACCCTCGTGGGGGTCCTGGGGTCTCCCCCGGGAGAGTGCGGCATGCGCGTCTGCCTTTCGGGCCTGTGGGTCTTGTCGGCGGGGGCCGTCTTGTCGGTGCGGGCGGTCATGAGGTGGCCTGGGCGGAGAGATCCGGCAGGACGGGCGGTCCGCCCGCCGCCGCCCGCAGGGTGAGGACCATGGTGAGGCCGCCGCCCGGGGTGTCCTCCGCCTCGAGCGTGCCGCCCATGGACTCCACGAAGCCGCGTGCGACCGCGAGGCCCAGGCCCACGCCCGCGCCGCGCGGAGCGTCACCGTAGCGCTGGAACGGCTCGAAGATGCGGTCCTTGGCCCCGTCCGGGACACCGGGGCCGCGGTCCACGACGCGCAGTTCGACGCGGTCGCCGAGCGTGCTCGCGGAGACCAGGACCGGTTCGGCGTCGAGGCTGTACTTGACGGCGTTCTCGACGATGTTGGCGACCGCGCGCTCAAGGAGGCCCTTGTCGACGGTGACCATGGGCAGTGTCTCGGGGATGTCGAGGTCCGCGCTGCCGTCGGGTACGCCGCCCAGCGCCATCGGGACGACCTCGTCGAGGTCGATCTCGCGGATCAGCGGGGTGACGGTGCCGGTCTGCAGGCGGGACATGTCCAGGAGGTTGCCGACCAGGTGGTCGAGGCGGTCGGCGCCGTCCTCGATGCCTTCGAGGAGCTCGGCCTGGTCCTCGTCGGACCAGGCCACGTCGTCGGAGCGCAGGGAGGAGACGGAGGCCTTGATGCCCGCGAGGGGCGTACGCAGGTCATGGCTGACGGCGGCGAGCAGCGCGGTGCGTATGCGGTTGCCCTCGGCGAGGGTGCGGGCCTGCTGCGCCTCGTCCTTCAGGCGCCTGCGGTCCAGGACGACGACGGCCTGCGCGGCGAACGCGGCGAGCACCCTGCGGTCCTCGGCGGGCAGCACCCGGCCGGACAGGGCGAGCGCCATGTGGTCGCCGACCGGCATGTCCACGTCGGCGTCCTCGGGGCGCTCGATCGTACGGCCCTCGCCGACCCGGCCGGCGCAGGTCCAGGGGGCGACGTCGCTCGCCCGCTCCAGGAGGGCCACGGAGTCCATGCTGAATGTCTCGCGCACGCGTTCGAGTAGAGCGTCCAGGCTGGTCTCGCCGCGCAGCACGCTGCCGGCGAGGAAGGAGAGTATCTCCGACTCCGCGCGCAGCCGGGCGGCCTGGTGGGTACGGCGTGCGGCGAGGTCCACGACGGAGGCGACGGAGATCGCGACGCCCACGAAGACGACGATCGCGACGATGTTCTTGGAGTCGGAGATCGTCCACAGATGCTGCGGCGGCGTGAAGAAGAAGTTCAGGAGCAGCGAGCCGAAGGCCGCCGACGCCAGGGCCGGAAGGAGGCCGCCGAGCAGCGCGGCGGCGACCGTGAGCGTCAGAAAGAGCAGCATGTCGTTGGCGAGCCCGAGGTTCGCGTCGACATGGGTCAGGAGCAGGGTCAGGAGCGCCGGGCCGCCCACGCCCACCAGCCAGCCCCAGATGGACCGGGAGCGCCCGAGCCGTGCCCCGCGCGCCACGGGCAGGCCGCGCCCCTTGGCGACCTCGCCGTGCGTGACGATGTGGACGTCCAGATCGGGACCCGATTCGCGGGCGACCGTCGCGCCGACGCCGGGCCCGAAGATGTACTGCCAGGTCTTGCGGCGGGAGGAGCCGAGGACGATCTGGGTGGCGTTGACGCCGCGGGCGAAGTCGAGCAGCGCGGCAGGTATGTCGTCGCCGATGACGTGGTGGAAGGTGCCGCCCAGATCCTCCACGAGGGTGCGCTGGACCGCGAGCTCCTTGGGCGAGGCCGCGGTCAGACCGTCGCTGCGGGCGATGTAGACGGCGAGGATCTCGCTGCCCGAGCCCTTGGCGGCCATCCGCGACGCACGGCGGATCAGGGTGCGGCCCTCGGGGCCGCCGGTCAGGCCGACGGCGATGCGCTCGCGGGCCTGCCAGGTGGAGCGGATGTCGTGCTCGCCGCGGTACTGCTGGAGGTATTCGTCGACCCGGTCGGCGACCCAGAGCAGCGCCAGCTCGCGCAGGGCGGTGAGGTTGCCGGGCCGGAAGTAGTTGGACAGGGCCGCGTCGACCCGGTCGGGCTTGTAGATGTTGCCGTGGGCCATGCGGCGGCGCAGCGCCTGTGGCGACATGTCGACCAGCTCTATCTGATCCGCGCGCCGCACCACCTCGTCCGGCACGGTCTCGCGCTGGCGTACGCCGGTGATCGACTCGACGACGTCGCCAAGCGACTCCAGGTGCTGGATGTTCACGGTCGAGACGACGTCCATGCCCGCGGCGAGCAGCTCTTCGACGTCCTGCCAGCGCTTGGCGTTGCGGGATCCCGGGACATTGGTGTGCGCCAGTTCGTCCACCAGGGCGACGGCGGGCGCCCGCTCCAAAACCGCGTCCACGTCCATCTCGGTGAACAAGGTGCCTCGGTAGTCGAGGTCCTTGCGGGACACCTGCTCAAGGCCGTGCAGCATCACTTCGGTGCGGGGCCTGTCGTGGTGCTCCACGAAGGCCACGACGCAGTCGGTGCCGCGCTCGATGCGGCGGTGGGCCTCGGACAGCATCGCGTACGTCTTGCCGACGCCCGGTGCCGAACCGAGGTATATCCGAAGCTTGCCGCGTGCCATGGCCCCATTGTCTTCCCGAATCCGCTCTGTACGCAGCGTCGACCTTACGGCTAACAATTCCCGCGAAACGGACGAAGGTGCGCCCGGGGGCTCTCTTTGACGCAACCCTGATGTGCCAGGTCGGGGATGAGGCAGGTCGGGGATGAGGCAGGTCGGGGATGAGGCAGGTCGGGGATGAGGCAGGTCGGGGATGAGGCAGGTCGGGGATGAGGCAGGTCGGGGATGAG
>NZ_JBHVXJ010000038.1:0-38086 GCF_042881845.1 Streptomyces sp. NPDC058257 | reverse complement strand
GAGCGCGGCCTCGGCCTCGGCGTTCAGCTCGATGATCCGCGACGGCGCACAGCGGTCGTGCACGAACCAGATGCCGCCGGCGCCCACGGGCCCCCTGCCCAGCACCACGTTGACCGGCCCGGCGTCGAGAGGCTGCTGGCACTCGATGCACGTGCCCTCGGTGATGCCGCGGGCCTGCACGGCCATCTGCGGTCCGAGGGCCTGCTCGACCTCCGGGCTCATCCGTACGGCCAGCGTCATGGCCTGCTCCCCTCCGTTGTGCCGGTGACCTGGTGGTTCCGGGCATCCGTTCACCGTACCGGCGTGGTCCTGCTGCTCATCGCGTCCAGCGGGCTCCGCAGCTGCTGCACGCTCCATGCCGGTCCTTCTGCTGCTGGGGCGCCCCGCAGTTCTGGCACGCGTCCTTCACGGGCATGGGTGGCTCCTCCAACTTGTCTCTGAGGCAAGGGAATCAGCCTGGTGGGGATGAAGGGAAGGGATCAAGTTCCTGGGTGGTCGGCTGAGGTCCGGGGGTGGGTGGGGAGAGTTGGCCGACTGATCCAAGAGGGAACGTCTGTTCGGGCCTAATGGACTTCGCTTCGCTCAGGCAGAACAAGCTGTGAGGCCCGATCAGGCTCTCTTTCTGGGTCAACCACATCTCCGGTGGGACTGGGCCTGATCGGGCCTCACAGCGCGGGATAAGGAGCTTCGCGCGTTCCTTTTCCCGGCCTGCGGCCGGGGCTAAAGGCTTGGAAGCGCGAAGCGCTGCTGTTCTCTTTGTCCCCCCCGCCACCCTTCGGGTGCCCAGGAGCGGGGTGGACTTCTAGCCCCCCCCTTGTAAAAACGACAAAGCTCGGGCTCTGCCGTTCTCACAAGGAGGGGGCCGTTTGCAAGCTCAAGTGCGTACGTCTTCGGTACGCCCTATCGAGGGCATCGCAACCAGCCGGGCATTGCAGGCATTTGCTCCTGCGCCCCGGGACCGGGATATGTGGACGCCTCGGGGGGAGGTCGCTGTACTCCCCGCGGCATGGCTGCCGCACCGACACGGGTCCGCCTTGAGATCGGTCGGACGTCCACTCGCTTCCTTCTCCCACGCCTTGCGGCGCGGGCCTTCTCTACCTCCCGGTGGATGAACCCGGGGCCGGCCTTTAACTACGCGGTTGCCGGTCATTCCGCTGACTCAGTCCTCCCGGTCGCTACTCGGTCGGACCACCGGACTCCCCCAGACTCGTCAGGGCGGGGGCAACTCGGAAGCGTTGATACGGAGGCGCTTCCCTCCGGGGCCTACATCGCGGGCCCTCACCCATCCACTGGTGCGCGTCCTGCTGGACTGCTGCGACGTGGGGTCTGGATCAGACCGGCGGACCTCTGTCCGGTGTGTCGGCTTGCGCCGGGCTGGAGTCGACTTGTCGGTTCGGTGAAACGTCCTCGACACGTCGTGCTCCGCTGCCAGCGCTGCGGCTGTCCGCTACGATGGCCGTACCTCCTCATGGGGTCACAAGACAACAAAGAGCCGGGCCCCCCGCGAGGGGGACCTGTAGCTGCTGAAGGGCCTACGCCGAAGGGCGGGCCCGGATCTTGGGTCTCTGGGGTGGTGCACCTCCTTGGGTCTGCGTGTCGCTGGACTGGTAATCCGGCGGCGGGGCGGGTCTGGACGGTGGTCTGTCAGACGGCTTGGTCGGTCGCCTGACGGTTTTGCGAAGGACGTTCAGAGCGGGTTTGGTCGCCGTTGCTCTGAGGTCCGCCGAGCACGCCAGCCTCTGGTTACAAACCAGGGGCTTCTTGGCGTGCCCGGAGTCTTACGGTCTAGCTCTGCTCCGGGAGCGGTAAGGGCGCCTGTCCGGCGGCCTCCTCCGCGTCCTTGAGCTCTCGCGCCCACAGCGGGACGCCGTTCTCGTCGACCTGGTCCCTGCGGATCAGCTCGGCTACGTACTTCCCCATCGACACCCCCATGGCCTTGGCGTTCGAGAACGCCGTGGCGTGGACTTCCGGGGGAACGAGCGGGGAGAGACGGACAAGACCCTTGGACGCAGCAACAGGCGTCGGCGGCTCGTACGTCCGCTCTCGCGTGTCTCGACTTCCGTAGGTTCTGGCCATGATCCAGATCATGCCATGCCGAGGATTCATGTACATAGCGCGTTTGGCGTGTTGCGCCGAAAATCTTTTGTGACGGGTGATTACTTCCGTGGTTTCCCGGGCACCGGGACGCAGTTCAGGGCCTCGGCCCGTCAGGCGGGCAGGCTGTTGAGCCGCTCGACCTTCTTCTGGACGGCATCGAGGGCGCCACGTTGACGGCCGGGGACCCGGCGGCGCAGGGCGACGAGCTGCGGGGCCAGGCTGCGGGCCTGGGCGGCGTCGCGGATGCGGTCCCACAAGTGATGGGCGCGGTCGACGGCGGTCTCAACGTCGTGGGCGTCGGGAGCTTGCTGCAGCGTGTCGAGGCGGGTCTGCGCCGCCTGGAGCCACAACTGGCAGGAGGCGTACGGGTCCTGGGCGACGGAGTGCAGGTAGGCGCGGACCTCGATCCAGTGGACGGCGGCGAACGTGTCGGCGCCGAGGGTCTGCGCGACGCGCTGTTCGGCGGCGGCCGCCATGGCGACGGCCTCCTGGTGGCGGCCGGCCTGCGACAGGGCGGTGATCTGCTCGTGCGGGTCCTGCTCGACGGGCACCACGGCGGCGCTCGGCTCGTAGACCGGTGAGACGGTGCGCTGCTGCGTCCTCGGCGGCGGCGGGAGCTGCTGCGGTGCGGCGGCCGGCACCGGGGCCGGGGCGGCCTGCTGCTGCGGCTGGGCCTGTCGTACGGCGGGGGCGTCCTGGGTGGCGGCGCGCTGGGCGAACACGGGCGGCTGGAACGTGGGCGGGGTGAACGTGGGCGCCTGGAACGCCGGGGCGCCGATCGGCTGCGGCTGTGCGGCGGGCTGCGGGGCCTGGGCGTACACCGGGCCCGGGGCAACGGGCGCCACCGGGGCCGGGGCCTGCGGCGGCGTGGCGGCCGGGAGGGGCGCCGGGGCCTCGGGGGCCGTACGCGCGGGCGGGAGCTGGGTGTTCACCGGGGCCGTGGGGCGCTCGGGGCCGAGGACGAGCGCGCCCTCGGCAACGGCGGCGCGGCGGAGAGCCGCGTGGTGCAGCTGATCCGGGGTCAGGCGCTCACCGGTGCGCAGGATCTGGGCCAGGGCGTGGGTGTAGGCGGGGTGAGCTATCCGCCGGCGGCCGGGCGGCGGGACGATGACCCCGTACGCGCGGGCTCCGCCGGGGAGGTCGAGCGGCTCCTCGTCGAGCAGCTGCCAGACCTCGGCGTCGGCGACCAGGTCGACGTAGAGGGTCGTCGTGTCCGGGCGGCGCTGCCGGAGCTCCGAGACGAGCCAGGACCACGGCAGGGCGGTGTAGCGGATCGTCGAGGGCGTGGTGCGGGCGAGCGCCAGGTGCACGCCCCGTTGCTTGCGGTCGAGCTGCAGCTGGCCGACGAGCACGACGGTGAGCGGCCCCTCGGTCGCGGCGGCACCCCGTACTCGAGTAAGGACGGCCTGCGGGTCGGTGGGGTCCGCCAGCTCGATGAGCGTGGCGGCCGCGGTGCCCGCGAGCGCGGCCGGCGGCACGGCGGCGAGCACCGGAATGACGCTGCCCGCGTCGGTCAGCTTGCCCTTGCCGGTGGGCGCGGCCGCCAGTAGCAGCGCGGTCCCCGGTCGATCTTGCGCCCCGTTGATCTGCACCTACGCACCGTATCCGCTGGCCCGGGGCCGGGTCCGTCGACTTCGCCGGGCGGTCCGCGCCCTCGGCGGCGCCCGCCGTACGGGACTCCGTGAGCGGGGTGGTTCCCTCCTCGATCGGGCAGCGCTTGCGCAGGTCAGAGCGTGTCGGGGGGCAAGGTGGAGCGCCCGGAGCGAAGCGAGGACGTACGACCTTGCGGCCCGGCGCGGGCTGGCCTCCCCTCGGGTGCCTGGTCGAGGAGGGGGCCGCACCGCGACCCGCCCCCACCCCTGCCACCCACTCACCGCAAGATCGCCACCGTGCCCCCACCCCCTCCGAGGAGGGCCGGGTGTGGGCGGAGCCCGCGTCTTCCCTGACCTGAGCTTTCCCCCATGTGCATGGAGTTTTCGGGTCGGGTGTCTCCTGTGGGAGACGGTTGTCCGGGCAGGTCAGGCGGCTGGTGGCAGGGCGTCGATGGCGGTCTGCCACGGGTAGGCGTCGAGGTTCCCGTGCCTGGGGCGGTGCGGGACGAACCCCTCGCCGCCGAGCAGGACGGTGACGCCGGCGTCGCGCAGGGTCTGCACGCTGCGGCCCACGGCGGGGTGCGCGTCCTGGGCGTTGTTCCAGTGCGGCAACGCCACGATGGGCAGCTGCAGCCCGATCCCCTCGGTGATCAGGCCGAGCGCGAGGGTGTCGCTGATGCCCGCGGCCCACTTGTTCACCGTGTTCGCGGTGAGCGGGGCGACGAGCAGCGCGTCCGCCGTGGGGAGCACGTCGTCCTGGCTGGGGAGCTTGTACTGGTGGCGGACGGGGTGCCCGGTGAGGGCTTCGAGGGCCTCGACCTCGCCCTCGGCGTCCTCGCTCGCCCACCGGTACGCGGACGGCGTCAGGATCGTGCAGACGTCCCAACCGGCCTGCTGGGCGGCGCGGATGGGGATTTCGAGGCGTTGCGCGGGCGGGGCCGCGCACGAGATCAGGTACAGGGTTCGGGTGGTCACCGGGGCAGTCCACAGCGATCAGCGAGACTGCGCAACCTGCCCTCGGCGGACCCGGCGCCGAGCAGCCGGAGGTTCTCGACCGTGGTCTTCGTGCGGGGCCGGCACTGGACCTCTTCGGGGGCCAGCTCCTCGGCGGCGAGCAGGGTCTCGACCGCTGTCTCGCGCTTCCCGGCCTGCAGCTCGCCGAGGGCGCGGTCGGCGAGCAGGTGCGCCCGGCGCTCCTTGGGCAAGCTGGCGAACGCCGGGGCCGGGATGTCGGCCGCGGCCGCGATGGCGTCCGCTCCTTCGCTGAGCTGGACGTGCGCGGCGACCCGGTAGCACTTGACGTTGGTCGGCCCGAACGACGTCCACAGGAGGTTGTCGTCGCGGCCGAGGCGGTCGGCGTGCTCGTCGGCCTGGTCGAGGTGGTCGGGGACCCGGCGGGCGTGGGCGGCGGGGTTGAGGTCGTCGGCCTCGGCGGCGGCCGCGGACGCCATGGCGGCCTTGAGGTAGAGCATCCCCAGCACGCTGAACCCCTCCGGGCCGGTGCGCAGGAGCTCGTCCTGCAGGCGCTGGGCCGAGGCGAGCACGAACTGGGCGGCGGCGTCGGCCTGGCCGTGGTTGGTCATCGCGTCGCCGAGGTGCCGGGCCGCGCTGGCCATGATGACGGGGTTCTCGCTGCGCTCGGCGGCGGCGACGGCCCGGTGACCGGCGATGAGTGCCAGCTCGGTGTCGCCCCACTTGATGGCGGCGGCCTCGGTCAACTCCAGGCTGAGGGAGAGCAGCTCGTACGCGGTGAGCCGGTCGTCGCCGCGGTGGTGCTGCGCGGCCCGGGTCGCGTCGACGAGAAGGGCGGGGATCGCGCTGCCCAGCTGGGCGAAGTGCCCGGCCTGGAAGCCTGTGCGGGCGTACGTGAGGGAGCGGTGCAGCTGCTCGACGGGGAGCGGCTCGTCGGACGAGTCGTCGGTCGCGCCCGTGATCACGTCGTGCCGGTGCAGGGCGCGGCGTACGGCGTCGATCTCGCTCTCCTCGACGCACTCGGTGTCGAGGACGTCGGCGATCAGCCGCTCCAGCGTGATGCCGAGGCGTAAGGCGGCGAGCCGCATCACGGACAGCTGCGGGTCGGCCTGGCGGCGCCCGCCTTCGAGCTCCTCGACCCACCGGAGCGACTTGCCCATGAGGTAGGCGAACTCCTGGCGGGACATGCGCCGGCGGGTGCGCCAGTAGTTGACTCGGTGGCCGAACTGGAAGGAGTCCATGGGCGTCCCCGGATGTGAAGCACGACCCACACACATCGTGTGGTCTCTCCCCGGTATACCGCCCTTACCGTCCGGATATGGCCAAGTCCCAGACTCCCGTCACCCCAACGTGGGCGGCGCTGCACGTACCTGACGACCACACCCTCGCCCGCCTTCGAGGAGCCGGTACAGGCTCGACCCGGTTCGTCGCGTGCGGCGACGGCCGGGACGCGGTCGTGATCTCGCCCCTGCAGCGCGGCCTGGCGGCGCTCGATGCCCTCGGCCTGCCGGTCGAGGACGGGCAGTCGGTGCTCGCCGACCACTCCCGCCAGGAGCTGATCGTGGTGGTGGAGGACGGCTGGGCGCACCTGTGGGAAGGCGCGCCCGGGGTCCGGGTGCTCTCCCTCGGCTCGTGGCTCCTGACGCCGGCGCCGGGCACCGAGGGCTCGTTCGCCGCGCACTGGCTGAGCTGCCCGGCGCGCGACGTACCGGCCCTGTGGCGTGATCAGGAACGCGACCCGAACCTCGGCCTGATGTCCGCCCGGGTCCAGCCCCGGGCGCTCTACGACGCGCTGGCCACGGTCGACAGGCCCGTGGTCGCCCCGGCGGCCGTGTCATGAGCGGGTACACCGTGCTGTACGACCCGGACGGGCTGCTCGGCGCGGAGCTCCCCCTCGACCGCGAGCCGCACATGGCGCTGGCCAAGGAGGTGCTGGGCTGGGAGGACATGGCCGACGTGGAGCGGGACGACTGCCTGCAGATCGCCCTCCAGCTCACCGGGCACGGCCGGGCCGTCGCCGACGACGTCCGCCGGCTCTCCGCCGACCCGGCCGTTCCCGGTGAAGTCCGGGAGCTGGCCGAGGTCGTCCTGCGGGAGGCCGACCGGCGGCTGTCGTCCCCCCGGACGGGCACGGTGCACTGCGTGCAGCAGCGGGCCCGCATGGTCCGGGCGCTGTACGAACGGCTCGACCGGCTCAACACCGCTCTGCCCGCCGCGACTTCGGTCTGAGCGGCCCCACGGACTGCCCGTCGCCCTCCCCCGTGGGCACGGGCACACGGAAGCCCCCAGCTGGTGTCCACCCGACCCGGCTGGGGGCTTCTCCATGCCCGTCGTGCTCCTGGTGGCGGGCCGCGCCAGCGGCACACCACCACGGCGGCCGCCCCCGCACACGACAACGCGCAGAACCCTCCGGCCACCTGATTCGACCTCGGCCCACGAAAGCGCGCCCCGACGCTCCCGCACCCGGCCGAGCAGCTGCAGGGGCCACAGCAACCACTCCCCGGTCGCAACCACGCCTCCCCTTCTTCAAGGCCACGGCGGACCCGCGGCCGCCGACGTCGACCGGCCGCCCCGGCGGGGCACCGCAGGCCCCTCGGGCCGAGGAGCTGCCGACCCCGTGCGCCGTACAACCGGGCCGAGCCAGGGGAAAAATCGGGCATCGCGCCGCTGATCAATGGATCTCCATTAAGCTATCCCTATGGAGAAAATCCCGGTCACCGTGATGATCTACGCCTATCAGGCGGGCCGATTGGACCTGCTGAAAAAGCAGCAGGCCATGGAACAGAAAGCCACTTTGGAAGCTCTGGTAAACCAGGGAAATACCCGGCGGCAAGCACGGATCATCGTGGCGCGGATGCGGCCCACCGAGTGGCCCGGCCTGGAGACAGTCGTCGCCTCGGCGGTCGAGCAGCGCCTGGACGAGCCAGACCTGGCCGGCCCTTGGCAGCCGCTCACCTCGGCCGAGGAGGAGGAGCTCGCGCTCTCCGGCCGCTGGCCAGGGCCGAGCCTGGGCGTCTCCATGTCCCAGAGGAACTACAGCTTCCCGTCACCGCTGGTCAAGAGGCTGCGTACGGCAGCGTGGCGGAAGTCGGAGAAGCCGCTCAAGGAGCTGCGCGAGCGCGGCCTGGTCGGCGCCGGCCTCGTACTGACCGAGACGGAGAAGGAGAAGCGCGACGAGCTGGCCGCGCTGCTGTACCCGGTGCCCAGGATCGTCCGGGAGGCCCTGGCCCGGTACGGACCCGCTACGGCAGACGAGTGATCGCGTCACGCTCTGAATAATGGATCTCCATTTAGATAAACGCATTCGCGCGCGCGTAGTAATAGCGGTCGAATTCCGCCGTTCCCTCGTTTGGCTGGAATGTTTGAGCGGTAGCGGAATGGGGTTTATGACTGCTACGGTTTCAATTCCCTCGACGCTCTTTCGGGAGGCATGAGTGAGTACCACCACGGCGACGGAGCAGATCCCGTCCAGCCGGACCGAGGCGGACCCGGCCCGGGTCGCCAAGGGCAAGCCCCTGGACCACACCGCCGGCGTCCCCGTCTACAGCTGGGGCCAGGCACCGCCGTACCTGCGGACGAAGACCCAACTCGTCGCGGACCGGCTGAACGTGACCGAGGAGCAGGAGGCGGCGCCGCTGGCGTACGTCCGTACCCGCGACTACGGAGACGTGCCGCTGCACGACCCGGCGGCCGCGGAGAAGATGCGGCCGTTGCCCTCGGCCACCAAGGCCAAGATGCTGGCGCGGCGCACCTGCCCGGAGTGCGGGAAGGTCCGCCAGGCGATCCTGCGCGGGCCCTGCTCGGCCTGCCGGGAGCGGGCGGAGAAGGAGCGGCAGCGGCTGCTGGCGCGGACGTGCGCGGGCTGCAGCACGGTCCGGGAGCGGCCGTACCCGAAGGAACACCGCCGGTGCGCGGGGTGCCGACAGGAGCAGCTGGAGAAGAAGCGGACGCGGGTCGAGGCGTGGCTCGTCGAGGTGACGGTGTGCGCCGGCGACGGCTGCACGAAGCGGCGCGGGTCCAAGAAGGCGGCGCGGGCCTACCTCAAGGAGCACGACTGGCTGCTCCGTCCGGAGCGCACGGACCTCCCGGATTCGATGTGGTGGCCCGGCTGGGCGCGTCGGTGCCCGCCGTGCAAGACGGCGTACGACGCGGAGCAGGAGCGGCGCCAGGCGGAGAACCAGACCCGGTACGAGCGGGAGGAGAAGGAGCGGCGGGAGGCCGAGGCTCGGGCTGCCGACGAGCGCAAGCGGTGGGCCGCGGCCGCGCTCGTCGACTCCGACGTCCTGGTGCTCGACACCGAAACGACGGGACTCGACGAAGACGCGCGGATCGTCGAGCTGGCCGTGCTGAACTCGCGCGGGGAGGTCCTCCTCGACACGCTCCTCGACCCGGGCGTGCCCGTGCCGGACGATGCGGCGGCGATTCACGGGATCACGACCGAGGCGCTCTCCGGGGCGCGGACGTTCTCGGACGTGCTCGTGCAGCTCACCGGGCTGCTCGACGGCAAGCGGTGCCTGATCTACAACAAATGGTACGACGTGGCCAGGCTGCGCCACGAGCTGACGCTCCACTACCTCGACCGCGCCGCGCGGGAGGCGGCCGAGGAGACGGTGAGCACGGGCACCGTGCCGGAGGACGTACGGGAGCGGTCGCTGTCCTGGGCACGGGAGCAGGCGGCGGCCTGGCTTGACGCCATGACGTTCGAGGACGTCATGACCCCGTACTCGGACTGGGTGGGCGACTGGTCGGAGTACCACGGCAACAACCGCTGGCAACCGCTCAACGGCGGCCACAGGGCGGCGGGGGACTGCCGTGCGGTCCTCGACTGCCTCCGGTCCATGGGACGCGACTACGCGCACGAGTACGCGACGGCGGCCGCCGGGGCCGGCGCCATGAGCGAAGGGGTGAACTGATGGTTCAGCTACGCCTGATGACCGACGACAACGAGCGCGGGGAGGACGTCCTGGCGGTGCTGCTGCCGCTGCTGAACGCGTGCACGGCCCTGCAGGCGAGCGAACCGACCCGGCTCTCGCACCGCGGCGGCGGACTCCGCGTCGTCCTGGACGTACAGCTCGCCGGGGCGCCGACCGTGACGGTCGAGCGGGACGACGCGTCGACCGGTACGTATACCCGTTCGGGCGGTCCTCCTGCTCGGCGGCCTCGCGCCCGGCGTGCGCTCCCACCTGCAAGTTGATTCCCTGCCCCCTACAACGCGCGGCCCGCTCCTGCTGGAGACGGGCCGCGCGTGCGTGTGCGCCCGCTACCGTGCGGGCTATGTCAATCACACAAGCCCAGACCGTACCCATCCCGCCACTGGCGGGCTACTCCTGGCATCTGCCCACGGTGGCCAACTGGGCGGAGCCCATCGAGTGGGCCAAGTGGCGGGCTCAGCTGCGGGTCCCGGCCTCGTTCCGGGCGCTTCGACCCGGGACCACCGTGCGGACTATCGCAGTGGCTAACCAGAAGGGCGGGGTCGGGAAGACGACGACCGTAGCGGAGCTGGGGGCTGCTGCTGCGGCTCGGGACTGGGTGGTCCGGGTGATAGGGGTGGACCCGCAGAAAGCGGGCCTGTCTGCCTGGTTGAAGCCGATCTATCCGGAGGGCCTGGAGCCGAAGCGGCGGCGCAGCCTGACGCACGTCTTCCACGGGGCATGCACCCTGGACGAAGCCACCTACCCGACGCGCTTCAAGGGTCTGTACGTCGTCCCGGCCGGCGCGAAGCTCGCGGGTGTCGAGAAGGACGCGGACCTGGTGGGCCGGGAGCTGGCCATCTCCCGGGGCATCCAGTCCAGCTCTCTCGGCATCGACCTGAACCTGTTGGACTGCGGCCCGACGCTGGGCACGCTCACCGTGGCGGCCCTCGCCGCGGCGGATGAGGTGATCATCCCGACCGAGGCCGGGGTGATGGAGGCGCTCGGCGTCGGCGACGTCTACAACACCATCAGGAAGGTTCAGGAGGCGTACAACCCCAAGCTGTTCGTCCTGGCGCTGATCCTGACGGAGTGGGCACGGTCGGGGGTCATGAAGGACACCGCCATCCAGCTGGCAGCGGACTTCCCTGACGCCGTGATTGCCCCCGTGCGGCCCTCGGTGAAGGTCAAGGAGGCCGTGGGGGAGGAAAAGCCGATCCGGCTCCACGCGCCGAGGGACTCGGCGGCCCGCGACTTCGACCAACTCGCCGGAGTCCTGTTCGGCAGCAAGGAGGCGGCAGCGTGAGCGTGAGGACGGTCCGATCGGCGCTCGACGTCGCCGACGATGACGACGAAGAGTCGTACGCCAACGACCTGGTCAAGCCGCGTCCGTACAACGCCCGGGTGCTCGACCCGGCGGAGCTGCCGGTCGATCGCAAGGAGCGGTTGAAGGCGGTCGAGGCGGCGCTGATGGAGGCGGAAGCCACCCGCTCCAAGAGCGTCGCCTGGTCCAAGCTGCGCTGGACGGTGGAAACGGGCGTTGCCTTGCGGCTCCTCATCGAGGAGGACCTGTACAAGGAAGATCCGGAGTTCACCTCGCTGGAGACGTACGCGGACAACCGGCTGCACCTGTCACGCGGGCACGTCTACGAGCTGGTGGACGATGCGGCCCGGCTGCTGGCGGTCGCCCCACTGTCAGAAATTTCTGACAAACCGTTCAACGCATCGCAGGCCAAGGTGCTGGCTCCGCTGATGGAGCCGGTGGCGGAGCTCGGCCCCGCCGAGGCCGGGAAGACCAAGGCGGAGCTGATCGTCGGGGACGTCGAGGCGTCGGGCAAGAAGCGGACGGCGGCCGCGCTGCGGAAGGCTGCTGAGGATCGGGGCTTCACCATCTCCGAGGCGCCGGCGGTGCCCTCCGCGCGCAAGAGGGGCGCCGGGAAGGACGGCATCGAGGACGCGGAGATCGTCGAGAACGACGGGACCCGCGCGGTCGAGGCACTGTACGGCTTCCTCAAGGACCAACAGGCGGTGTACGACGGCATAGGGGGTGGACTCCTCGCTGCGGCCCTGCAGCACGATCCGGGGGCTGCGGAGGGGGTGCTGCGGGATCTCCTGCAGTACCTCACACGGACCGAGCACCGTATCCGGGCGGCCATGAAGGGGCCCTCCGAGGACGGCTCCTGACTCCTCGACACAGCGAAGCGCCCGCCCCCCGAACATCTCGGGGGCGGGCGCTTCCGTGTGAGCTCAGCGGCGGCCGGACTCGGCGAGCAGGTGGCGCCGGGCATCGGCCAGGATCTCGGCGTGGTCGAACGCCAGGGTGCCGGGCTCGGCCAGGGGGACCCACTGCACGGCGGTCGCGTCGTCTCCGGCCTGGGCGACGGTGTCCTCGGGGACCCTGACGACGTAGGCGACGCTCACGTACCGGCCGCGCGGGTCTCGGTCGGGGCGGTCGTAGACGTCGAGCCGGTCGAGGTCCTCGGCGGCGACACGGATTCCGGTTTCCTCCTCCAGCTCCCTCGCGGCGGCGAATCGGGAGGTTTCTCCCCGGTCGACATGTCCGCCGGGGAGGGCCAGCTCGTCCTTGTGCGGCTCCCAGCCGCGTCGGATCACCAGGACGTCGTCGCCGCGCAGGCAGACGACATCGGCGGTGTACCGGATGGTCTCAAGGTTCTCGGTCATCAGGTCTCTTTCTGGTGAGGGGATCAGCGGGCGACGGCCTGGGTGACCAGGTCGAGGGTCTGGGCGAGCAGGCGGCCGCGGTGCTCGACGGCCTGGTCGTGGTTGGCGAGCAGCTGCTCGGCCTCGGTCGCCGGGTTGCCGGTGGGCGGCTCGATGGCCGGGTGGCCGGCCGCGAGGATCTGCCGGTACGCCTGATCGCGGTAGCCGGTGCCATCGGTGATGAACACGACTTGCCGGGAGGCCGCGGCCCGCTCGCGCCACATGTCGACGGTGATCCGGACGTCATCGAGGGCGCGCACGTACGCCTGGTGGGTGTGCAGCCAGTTGCCCGTCGCCCCCGGGTCGCCGAGGCGCTGCCACAGGGTCTCGACGAGCTGCAGGGCCTCGTCGCGGGCCTTCCGGGCGACCTGCTCCTCGACGAGCCGGTACCGCAGGGTGTTGTAGCGGCGCAGCACGTCGTTCAGCGCGATCAGTCGCAGGCCCTCCTCGTGGCGTGCTTCCTCGGTCGCGTCCGGGTGGGCCTTCTGCCAGGCGGCCATGTGCCGGTGCCAGTGCGCGGCGTCGGCCTCGACCTCGCGGCCGGGCAGGCCGGTGAGGCCCTCCAGCTCGACGGGGGCGAGCGTCTCGGTGTCCTGCAGCGTCATTCGGCGGTCTCCTCGATCTCGGGGTGGGTGTAGCGGATGGTCTTGCCCAGCTGGCGGGCGTACTGGATCTCGGAGCGGGTGCTGTCGCCGACGTAGTCCCCCACGACGAGCACCTCGTCGGCCATGCGGATCTTCGCCCGGTGCAGGGCGTCGAGCATGGGCTTGAGGGCCTCGACGGCGGCCGGGTCGGCCCACAGCGAGTGGGGCGTCTTGAGGTCGCACCCGGGGGCGAGCACGATGCGGCCGGCGGCGGTCTCCTGGGCGTTGGCCTGGGCCATCTCCTCCATGAACCTGGTGGAGCCGCACAGGACCACGACGGTCGGCTCCTGGGCGAGCAGGGCGAACACCTGGTCGTCGTACGCTCCGACCGGCTCCTCGCCGGTCCGTGGGTTCGCCTGCAGGAAGGCGGCCAGCTCCTCGCCGCGCTCGACGATGAGCCGCTCGGTGTCGGCCCTGATGGTGTCGACGTCCTGCTGGGTGAGGTCCCAGGGGGCCGGGTCGCCGTGGGCGGCGTCGAACTGCCGGGCCGCGGCGCGGTTGCACCACTCGCGCACCTGCTCCTCGACGGTCGGCTCGTACGGCGGCGGCTCGGGGAGGATGCCGGCGGCCTCGGCGGCCGGGATGACGTTGTTGTCCCACTCGCACTCGGCGTACTCGGGATCGGCGGCGTCTGCGATGTACCGGGCGCGGGCGGCGGCGCCGTATCCAGCGGCGTCGAGGGCGTCCTCGTACGCCTGCTGGGGTGTCGCGGGGGTCGGGACTGTGCTGGTCGCCCACGGGTCGTCAGTGGTCATGCTGGCCGTGCTCCTTGTCTGTGTCGGTGTCTGCGGGGTGGGCGGCCGGGCGACGGGGGAGGGGGCGGTCACGGCGCAGGGCGAAGATGGAGTCCAGCTCGACGAGCCGGACCCTGCCCTCGTACTGCACCGTGAGGTCGCCGTGGTCGATGAGCCGCAGCACCTGGCGGTGCTCGATGCCGAGCAGGCCGGCGGCCACGCGCGGGGTGACGGTCCAGTTCGAACCGAACGTCACCTCGTCGGGCCCGTCCTGGTCGTCGTGGTCCTGCGTGCTCATCGCGTTCTCCCTCGTGTTCGCCCGGCCATCCTCACGCGTGGTCACGCCTGCTGTCAGCGGTGTGACCAGGGAGTTCGGGCAGTCCGGCCTTGGTGAGAGCGGCCGGGTCGTACGTGATCGGGTCGAGCTGTGCGCGGTGCTCGACGGCGGCGGCGAGCGTGAGTCCGTACGCCAACGCCTGCGCCTTGGCGTCGCGGTCGATGACGGCGGTCGCCACGGTGGTGGCGCTGTCGAGCCGGGCGAGCGCGAGCTCGTGGTCGCGGCTCTCGCGCAGCTGGCGGGCGGCCCGCCAGTGCCGGGAGGAGACGACGTACACCAGGACCGTGGCGACGAGCCAGAGCAGCATCGACAGGGCCCACGACTCGGTGTAGGCGGCGGGGCCGATGATGGCGAACGCCCCGCTGGCGGTGAACGCCACGGCGGTGGTGACGGCGTCGCTGTTGCGGTGGGCGGCCGAGACGCACGCGGCGGCGAACGATCCGGCGGCCAGGGCGATCATCAGCGCCATGTCGCCGACGCTGTTGGCGGCGCCCTGCTCGTGCCAGATCCTCGCCAGGATCAGCGCGGTCGAGGTGGTGATGACCGGCACGATCCTGCCGGAGTAGGCAATCAGCAGGGTCAGCCCGTCGTACTGGGGCTGCGGCGCGGGGGCCGGGAGGTGCTGGCTGTACCAGGCGGGGAGCTGGTCGGGGGGTGTCACGGCTGGGGCTCCGTCCGGGACGTCTCGTCGGTGTCGTTGGTGGGGTCGGTGTCGCCCGGGGCCGGGCCCGCCGTGGTGGCGGGCCCGGACTCGGTGTCCTCGTCGAACAGGCGGAGCTGGCGGCTTCCGCCGGCCATGTCCTCGGAGAACGGCTGGCGGGGAGTCACGGCTGGTGCCAGTAGTCGAGCTGGTAGGCGTGCAGGGCCAGCAGCGGGAGCACGGCGGACCCGGTCGCCCCGTCCTCGACCACCAGGTGGTCGCGGTCGAGCCAGTGGGTCAGGTACAGGACGGCGGGCAGGCCGGACTCGGCGGCCTCGGGCCTGCGGGTCCACACCTGGCCGATCTCCGCGAGGATCGACGGGTCGTGTTCGGCGACGGCGGCCTCGACGACCCGGTACGCGTCCTGCGGGGCAACGCGGTGCCAGAGCACGAGTCCGCGGGCGCGGCTCTCCATCCAGCGGTTGGCCTCGGTCTCGCTGCCGAGGAGGTCGGCGAGCGTCGTCACGCGAACACCCCCTTCGAGGTCGAGGTGCGGCGTTCACGCAGGAGCTGCCACCCGGAGTACGCCCCGGCGGCGAGCACCCACACGGCGAACGCGGTGGTGAACGCGGCGTACTTGACGCTGGTCACCACCGACTCGCCGAGCGGGGCCTGCAGCGGGCCCGTGAAGGCCAGGGCGGCTCCGTAGGCCAGTCCGGATACCAGGGCGACTCCCTGCGGGTCGAAACCGCGCTGCAGGGCCCACAGGGCGCCGAGGAGGGCCGCGAGCAGGGCGATTACGGCGGTGGCCTGTACTCGGTCGTCGTTCGTCACAGCGTCGTCTCCTTCTCCGGCATCGCGGTGTAGAGGCCGGACGGGGAGTCCGGGGCCTGCGTCTCCCGGGCGGCGAGCACGAGCCCGTTGCACAGGTAGACACAGGCGTCGTCGGCCCAGACCTCGACGGCCTTCATCCGGTCCGGCGCGGCGGCCGGCGGGCACGCCGGGAGGTGGGTGCAGCCCCGGCGGGCCTCGGCCAGCGCGGCGTTGCGCGCCGAGTCGGCCAGCTGCTTGTTGTCGGCCTTGGTCAGGCGCTGGCTGCGGACGGTGGCGACGACGTCCTCGACGACACCGACCGCGCCGAGGGTGACGCCGAACGCGTGGCTCACCCGGCCGATCAGGGGACGCAGGGGGTTCCTCACTGGGCACCCCCGGGCTTCATCAGCAGCTCGATCGTGAGCTCGTCGGCGACGAGCGCGCGGCTGACCTCGGCGTCGCTGTAGCCGTCGAGGTGCAGCTCATGCGCCGTACGGGCCATCTCGGCGGCCACGGAGACCACCTCGTCGCGTCCGTCGCGCTCGTGGGCGGTGGGACGCATGGGCAGGTTGCTCATCCCCGGCCCCCGATCTGGGAGACGGCGGCGGCGGCCTGGCCGTGGCGCTGCAGGTCCTCCAGCGCCTTGCGGGTCTGCTCCTCGGCGGCCCTGACCTGCGCGTCCCGCGCGTCGGCGGCGGCCTGCTCCTGGGGGCTCATGCGGCACGCCCCTGGGTGACGAGCAGGTCCTCGGCCTCGAAGCCGCGGCCGTCGTCCTGGCGCTCGATGTCGTCCATGACGTCGTCGAGGCCGGCGGTCGGGGCCGGGGCGGTGCACACGGTGCAGTCGATGGTGACGAGCTGGCCACCGATGACGACCTTGACGGACTCGAACCCGTCGCAGTTGTCGCAGGTGGGGCGGATGAAGCGACCCACGACGAGCACCCGGCGCCCGTTCGGCGCGGCGGTCGTGTCGGTGTTCACCTGCGTGGTCAGAACGCGGTTGGTCCTGGGAAGATGGCGCACTGGAGATCCCTCTCGGTGAGAACGGCAGGGGTGTCCGTGACCGGTTGGAGCTCGAACTCCGGCCGGTCCGAGAGGGTCGGGGCGGGAACCCCGACCCTCTCGCCATTCCAGTAAGCCCCATCGGAGCTACGTTGTCAACAACCTAGGTTCGTGACTTCCTAGCTTGTTAGCTGTATGCTCGTGTTCACTCACCGGCTAGCAACAGGAGGGGAAGATGGTGCTCGACGTGCTGGAACGACCACCGAGGAGCAGCAAAGTGCCCGATGAGCAGGCAGAACAGGACCCGAAGGCGGAGGACAAAGTCCTCATCAGCGGGCGGGTCCGGGCCTCGGTTCGGAAGCGGATGAAGGTCTACGCGGCCGAGCACGACGTGAACCTGCAGGACCTCCTCGACGCGGCGCTCGACGAGTACCTGGCTAAGAGAAACGCCTGATCAGAACGAAGAACGGCCCCAGCGGTGTAGGGACCGCCGAGGCCACGGCGCAGAGATATGGAGGTCTGTATGCGTCTGTCCCAGACTACGGCCGGAGAGCATCTGTCCTGGTCACAGGCAGCAGGAACTGGCCAGGGATTTGACTGGTCGTCGACTCTTGACCGTGCGGTGTCCGGCACCCCGCCCTGGGTCCTCACGGTTTCCGCCGCGGCCCTGGTCCTGGCGTGGCTGGGCATGGTCGCCCTGGCGGCCCGTACCGTCTGGCGCGCTGCCGAGCGGAACCGCAAGCGTGCGGCCGAGGAGCGGAAGGCTGCGGTCGAGGCCGGCCGGAAGCCGGAAGGCGGGCGGCCCTCGCTGCCCAAGCGGCTGTACGTCATGGCTCTGGCCTCGATGTCCGTCTCGCTGTACGGCATGTGGGGCTTCGCCCGGGAGACGGCCCAGCTCCCTGAACCGTTCGCGGTCGGGTTCCTCGCGGCGTTCGACCTGACGGAGCTGGTGCTGTTCACCCTGCTCTACAAGCGCGCTGACAAGGGCTGGACCACTCAGCTCCGGCTGATGCACAACCTGGCCTGGTGCCTGGTCGCCGTGTCCGCCACGGCCAACTTCATCCACGCGCCGAACGCGGCGAGCGCCCCGTTCATGGCGATCATGCCGGTCGTGGCGGCGGTCGTGATCGAGCTGGAGTTCCGGGCGGTCATGAAGGGGGCGGAGCTCCCCGACACCGAGGAGAAGCCCGGTCCGGGCAAGCTCATCGGGCTGCTGTGGACCAAGGGATGGGCCGCTCTGTTCGCGGGCCTCGACATCGACCCGGCCAGCAAGGGCGGGCAGGTCTACCGGGCGGCGCTGGCGAAGAAGGCCGGTAAGAAGCTGTTCCGGCTGCGGACGCTGCTGGAGACGCAGGCGAAGAACCTCACGGAGGGCCGGAAGGCCAAGCAGCGCCGCCTCGCTGCGGAGGTCAAGGAGCTGCAGCAGGCGCGCAAGGCGGCCACGACCTCCATGGCCCGTGCCGACTTCGCCGTGGACAGCAACCAGGCGCTCGCCGTACTGCGGGAGCTCGGCGGCTGGAGCGAGGTGGACGACGTCGCGGTGGTGGACTTCAAGAACCCCACGGAGGTCACGGAGCTGATGGAGCGGGTGGCCATCATGCCGGCGGCCAAGCGGATCGAGGCGGCCGCGCGCGCGGCGGAAGCGAACCAGGAAGCCGAGCGCGCGGAAGCTGCTCGGATCGAGGCCGAGGCCGCTCGGGTCGAGGCCGAGACTGCGCGGGAGCGCGCGGAAGAGGAGAAGCGCGCGGCAGTCGAGGAGAAGGCGGCGGCCCTCACCGCGCGGCAGGAAGCCGAGGAGGCACTCGCCAAGGCGGCCGAGGAGACCAAGGCAGCCAAGGCCGAGGCGGCCCGCGCGGAGGACGCTCGGCAGCGCGCGGAAGCTGCGCGGCAGCGCGCGGAATCCGAAATGACCGAGGAAGCGCAGAATGTCGCTCGCCTCGCCGAGAGGGCCGAGGAGGAGCAGAAGAAGCTCTCCGACGCGGCGAACGAGCTCGCCCGGGTGCAGGACCGGATCGCCGACGAGACCGACCGGCGCAACAAGGCGGCGGCCGAGGTGACCTCGATCCGTGAGGAGCTGCAGCGCCTGGTGAACGAGCGGGAGTCCGTGAAGGACACGACCCGCGCCAGCACCGAGGAGGCCCAGCGGGCGGCCGGAGAGGTCCAGCGCCTGCAGGCGGCTCTCGCCAAGGCGCAGGAGACGGCGCGCGAGCACACCACGGCGGCCGAAAAGGCTGCTGACCTGCGGCGTCAGGCTGAGGAGAACCAGCGCCTGGCGGCCGAGGCTGCGGCCCGTACGCAGGCTGAGGCGGCCGAGGCGCAGGCCCTGCTCGACTCGATCCGCCCGCAGTTGGCGGACCGGCTCGGCGGGCAGGCCGAGGCGGCGGCCCTCGCGGCGGCGCCGGCCTTCCGCAGTGAGGCGAAGCAGACCGGATGGGAGCTCTACCTGGAGGCGGTGACGGCGGGCCAGGAGCCCCCGACCGCTGCCCAGCTCGCCCAGACCTGCGGGGTCGCCGAGGGCAACGCACGCAACTGGATCATCGACTTCAAGGAGAAGCGGGCCGCGATGATCGCCAACGGCGGCGCGCGGCAGGCTGACGGCTCAACCGAGCGCTCGGAAAGCTCCCGCGCGGCGGCGAGCAGCGCGCGGCAGGAGCCGAGCGACTACCGCGCAGACGGTCACGAGCGTGCTGAGGATGCCGCGCAGACCCGGCCGATCAACGGCCAGCGTCAGCCGGTCTGACCTTCCCGCCGGACGGGCCCGCTCGGAATTGATGGCCCGTCAGGCAGGAAGCGCGGACTTTATCCACAGGACCGGCCTTCAAGAATTCGATCAACGGGGATCATCCGAGCCCCGCAGGC
This sequence comes from Streptomyces sp. NPDC058257, assembly GCF_042881845.1. Lineage (NCBI taxonomy): Bacteria > Bacillati > Actinomycetota > Actinomycetes > Kitasatosporales > Streptomycetaceae > Streptomyces > Streptomyces sp. NPDC058257. Next base: position 18,766 of record NZ_JBHVXJ010000038.1, on the reverse strand, counting down.
CGGGAACCGAGCGCTGCCGAGCGGCTCCCAGCAATAAACGAGCAGAGGGGTGTCCGACCCCCCGCATACGGTGCGAAGCAGGTCACCGGATCAGTCGGACAACGCCCCCGGGGGGCGATGGCAGCGCTGATCCCCGGGGACCCAAGTCACGACAACGGAGGAACCCCGCATGATGTCCCACACGCAGATCACGGCTATGGAGCTGGCGGCCTCGTCGCCCGCCCCCGGCCTCCCGGGCAGCGACACCACCACGGACCCGGCCATCTTCGACTTCCTGAACCACTTCAACGACTTCGTCTATGGTCCCGGCGGGGCCGTCGTCGGCGTCGCCGCGGTGGCAGGCATCGCCACTCTGGCGGCCGTCTGGAAGGCGTACGCGCCCCGGCCCGGCTTCGCCTCCAAGCGGGAGATCCGCGACGAGATGTCCGCCAAGCACGCCCGGGAGATGGTCAAGCAGACCCGCCCCAGCCTGGAAGGACGCGAGAAGAAGGTCCCCACCACGGCGTACGCGGTGCCCCTCGGGCGCCTGCGCTCCGGCGGCCTGCCCGCCGGCATCTGGGGCACCCCGGAGAACAACTACCTGATCCTGGCCCCGTCGAGGCAGGGCAAGAGCATCATCCTGAACTCGATGATCTACCGGTGGGACGGCGCGGTCGTACACACGTCGTCCAAGGTCAACGACCACCTGGCCACCAAGTCGATGCGTGAGCAGCTCGGGCCCGTGTGGGTCTGGGACCCGCTGGGCCTGTCCGGCGGGAAGAACACGTTCCGCTGGGACCCGATCCGCGGGTGCGAGGTGCGCGAGGTGGCCATCCAGCGGGCCGCCTACTTGCTGTACGGCTCCCGCAGCGGCTCCGACTCGGGCTCGGGCGTGGACGCGTTCTTCAAGTCGACGGCCTGCGAGGTGCTCGCGCGCTTCATGCACGCGGCCGCCCTCGGCGGGAAGACCATGATGGACGTCTACTCGTGGTCGCAGAACCGCGGTGACCAGACGGCGGCGAACATCCTGCTCTCGGCCGGTTCGCAGGACTGGGCGAACCTCCTGGTCCAGCGGCAGACGGTCGTGCAGGGCACGGGTGACGGCATCTTCACCACGCTGTCCTCCGCGCTCGGCTGGATGGCCAACCCCCGGGTGGCCGAGACGGTCCTGCCGGGCCCCGGCGAGCACTTCGACGCCGAGACCTTCCTGCTCAACAAGGGCACCCTCTACATGATCGGCAACGACAAGCCGGGCAGCACGGTCGCCCCGCTGTTCGTGATGTTCGCCGACTACCTGCGGTCGGTGACGGTCGACCTGGGCAACAAGAACGGCACCGGCCGGATGGACCCGCCCTGCCTGTGGGCCCTGGACGAGATCGCCAACCTGATCCCGCTGCCGGTGGACAAGTGGATGCCGGACTCCGGCGGCCGGGGAATCACGCTGGTCATCGTCATTCAGTCCCGTGCCCAGCTGTTCGACGTGTGGGGCGAGCAGCGCGGCCGGATCATCTGGGACGACGCCAACGTCCGCATCTTCCTGCGGGGCATCGGCGACACGCAGGTCCGCAAGGACATCAGCGACATGTGCGGCACCTACGAGAAGCAGCGCAAGACCACCACCACCAGGAACGGGGAGAACTCGGTCTCGACGGTGACCGAGGAGAAGCCGGTCATCACGCCGGGACAGGTGTTCAAGCTGGGCAAGCGCCAGTCCCTGATCATCTTCGCCGGTTGCTCGCCCGTGATCACGCACATCAAGCCGCTGTGGAAGCGGCGCGACGTCAAGAAGCTGGCCAAGGCCAACCTGCCCAGCCAGCGCAAGGGCGGCACCGGCACGGGCGCCGGCGTCACGATGACGAAGGGAAGCCGCTGATGGCGGGGGAGATCGGCGGCGGCCTCGCCGGGCAGGTCTTCGCCCTGGCCAAGGACCTGGCCAAGGTCGAGAAGGACGTCGAGGCGCTGGACGAGAGCAAGGGCGATGTGCGTACCGCGCTCGCCCAGCTCGGGAGCGTGCAGGACGCGCTCGACCACCTGGAGGAGCGGACCGGTGGCCTGCAGGAGCAGGTGCAGGCCCTGGCCCCGCTCCGGTCGGGCCTGGATGCCCTGTCCAAGACGGTCAAGCAGATCGGGGAGGACCTCAAGGCCCTGGCGGCCGAACCGGCCGAGGAGAAGCTCGCGGTCTGGAACTGGTCGCTTGACCAGGGCATGGACCGTGAGGAGGCGGGGGAAGCCTGGGACGTCCTGATCAAGTGGGTCCGCTACGAGCTGCAGTACGGGTACGGCTGGGTCGGGTGGAAGTCGGGCGCGTTCGCGGGCAACAACCCGATGCCCGGCTCCCCGACCGACCCGGACCGCATCCCGCCGTGCTGGTACCGGCACCGGGATGCCGTACGGGAGATGGGCTGGCTGTGCCAGGAGTGGATCAAGATTTACCGCACGTCGTACGGCACCCCGTCCCGCGCGGGGGACTGGCACGACCGGTACGCGCCCGGCGTCAAGCGTCGCCTGATCAGCGCGCTGAGCAAGTGCGTCGAGGCCAAGGTCCACCAGGACGATCCCTGGGAGAACAACCCGGAGCTGCCCACGGCTCCGCGTGCGATCGACGACGACGCGGTCCTGTCCGGCTTCCTGAGCTGGGAGCTGCAGAACCGCCGGGAGGCGCCCGCCCCCGGCCCTGTGGCGGCCTCGTAGCCGCACGGACGACAAGAGCCCCCGACACGTACGTGTCGGGGGCTCTGTGCTGTCTCTACGGCCTTTCCGGCTACGTCTCCCACGGTGCCCAAAGGCCGTCCGACCCGATGGTCCACGCCAGGGTGTTCTCCACCCCGGTCACGTAGCCGCGGCCCTTCTCCTGGGCGACCTCTCGGAGTTCGGGCTCGGCGATCCCGCCCTGCATCGCCTCGTGTGCCCTGTACTGCTCACGCTTGGCATCGGTGCCGGTGACGGGGCGGCCGAGAGGCGTCTTACTGACCGGCGGTTTCTCGGTGCGGCCGGCGGCCCACTCCAGCGCGGCGAGCAGGCCCTTGTCGTATCCGTCGTGCTTGTTGCTGCTGTAGCCGTTCGCCGTGACGTGCTCGATCATCCTGACGAGCTCGTGCTCCGGCCGCAGCTGGGGCGGCGTCCACTGTGCGGTGCTCAACTCGGCTCACCTCCTGGTCGGTTGAGGGTAAGGGCCGGGACGGGCGCCCGGCCAGCAGGCGCTACGGGCCGTGTCAGTAGCTGATGATCGGGCCCTGGTCCTGCTGGATCTGCGGCGCGGCCTCGACCTCGACCTCGCGGGTACGGCTGACCTCGGCCTGCTCGGCGCGGGCCGCGTCGTCGGCCTCGGCGGTCCGGTTGCTCTCCGCCATGCGGTTGGCGATCTCGGCGAGCGCACCGTGCGCCTTGTCGAGGTCCTCCTGCAGGTCGGCCAGCTGGGCCGGGAGCTGCTGCTGAGAGGCGGTCAGGCGCTGGGCCTCGCGCTGGTTCTCCTGCTCCGGCCCGGCCTGCGTCGCCTCCGTCTCCGCCTCGGGGGCGCGGTCCGCACCCTGCTGCACGTACATCTGCTCGTAGAGCTCGCGCAGCTGGTCCTCCTGCGTCGGCCCGGACACCGCCGGCGCCAGCTCCTGCTCCGGGGACTCCGGCTGCAGCTCGGCCTCGACGTCCTGCTCGGCCTCGGCCTGGACGTCCTGCTCGGGACGCTCCTCGGTGGTCTCGCCCTCGATCTCCCAGTTGATCTCCGGGGCCTGGTCGAGGTCGTACTCCGGCTCGGCCTCGCGGGAGGCCGTGGCCTGCTCGCGCAGCTGCTGCTCGTACGCGGCGAGCGCGGCGTCCAGCTCGGGGCCGGGCCGGTAGGTGGTGACCCCGGTGGTCGCGGTGACCTCGGCGGTCTCCTCGGCCTGCGGTGCCTGCTCGGCCTCGGGGGCGTCGAGGGACTCCTCGGCCCGCCAGGTCTCGCCCTCCACCGTCCAGTCGATCTCCGGGGCCTGCTCGGCCTGCTCGGCCTCCGCGCGCCGGTCCTCGTGGTACGCGGCGGCCTCGGCGGCAAGCTCGTCCTGGACGCGCTGCTGCTCGTCCGGCTCGGCCAGCTGCTGCGCGACGTCGTCCAGCTCCGGCGCGGACTCCTCGAACCCGGGCACGTCGCCCCAGTCGACGTCCGGCGCCTGGTCGAGGTCGACGTCGTCCTCGACCTCGGGGGCCGCGCGGAACCGCTCCTCGTACGCGGCGAGCGCCTGGTCGAGCTCCTCCTGCTCGTCGTACGTGAGGGGGAGCTCCTCCTCGACGCTCTGCTCGGGGGCCTGGTCGAGGGTCTCGCCCTCCACCGTCCAGTCGATCTCCTCGGCGCGGTCGAGGTCGTACTCCGGCTCGGCGACGAGTTCCTCGTCGAGGATCTCCTCGACGTCCGGCTCCGCCTCGACCCGGTCGTCGGCGCCACGGCGGTCCAGCTCGTCGCGGGCGGCCTCGGCGGCCTCGCGGGCCGGCGCGGTCTCCTCGTACCAGGCGGAGCGGGCCGCGTCGATCTGCTCCATGACCTCGACCCGGCCGGAGAGGTTGGCCACCAGGTCCTCGTAGCCGCGGGCCTGGGCCTCCAGCTCGGCGCGCTCGGCGGCGTCCGTGCACTGGTCGGCCTCGGCCTGGGCCAGGATCGCCTTCTCCTCGTAGCGCAGGACCATCTGGCGGGCCTCGGACAGCTCCTCGCCGTAGTGGGCCGGGGCCCAAGACTTCTCGCGCTCGTAGCGCTTGACCATCTCGCGCAGGGTGGCGTCACCCGTCCGCGCGAGGGTCTCCTGGTCCTCGGTGCGGCCGAGGGCGGAGTGCGCCGCCTCCCACGCGGCGCGCTGCTCGACCGCGCCCTTCGCCGGCAGGCGACCGATCGCCGTGTTCGGCGCGTCGATGCCGTACAGCTCGCGGTATCCCTCGATCGTGCCCGCGCGGCGGGCCCAATCGGCGCGGTCGAGGATGTCCTCGGGCACGGGGCCGAGGTGGCGGACTGCCCACTCCGGGGGCGCCTCGGTGAGCCGTTCACCGAGGACATCGCGCCGGGCGTCCATGGCCTCGGCCAGCTCGCGGGCGACCTCGCCCTCGATGCCGGGGATCTGCGGCGTGCGGTCGCACCAGTTGGGACCGACCGGCTCGTTCTCCGGCGTGCGGTCCTCCAGGACCATGTCGATACGCCAGTTGACCAGGGCCGGGACGTTGTCAGGCACGGGGTAGCTCATCGGGCGCATCCCGATGGCGCCGCCCAGCAGACGCTTCCCGTCGTGCCCGGCCAGCTCGGCCTCGCGGAGCTTGCGGTAGACCGTGCTGGGGTCGCCCGCCATGAGCTTCTTGTAGTGGTCTTCGCTGAGCATCTGCCGGAGCATCGGCTCGTACTGCTTGCGGGTGTGCTCGGTGACGTAGTCGTTCCAGCGCGGCTCCAGCGCCGGGATCGACTCGGCCCAGTCCTGCGACTCGCGCAGCTCCTGCAGCGCGGACAGCTCGCCCCCGTCACGTTCGACGGCGCTCTGGATCAGGGAAAAGGCGTCCTGGTCGAGGTTCTGCAGCCGGTGCTCGTCGCCGGGCACCTGGCACGCGGCAAACGCCCGGTTGTACCGCTGGGCACGGGTCAGGCCCGGGTAGACCTGCTGACGGCTCATGCCTTCCTCGACGAGCAGGTACCCGCCGTATCCGACCGTGCGGCCCTGAACTGCGTTCACGGTGCCCGCGTAGGCGAGCGCGACGTTCTCCTGGACGTAGTCCGCGGGCAGGCTGATGGTCCCGGCGAGTCGCTCGGTGCCGTCGTCGTTGCGGCCGGCCACCCGGGCGGCCATGAGCTGGCCGTCCTCACCGATGCCCGTCACGCGGTAGACCCGGCGGTTCAAAACCATCCGGCCCTCGGAGTCCTTGAGCTTGGCGTCGTTCTCCCTGGTCTGGATCAGGTCGCCGACACCGGCCCGGTTGTCGTCGACCAGAGGGAGGCCGGTCTCCTCGACGAGCCCGTACCGGACGAGCTCGGCGCGGATTTCCCTGCTGACCTCGGTGGCTCGGGTGTTGGTGGCGGTCATCACCACGGACTCGCGGTCCGCCAGGGTGTCTGCGACGTACGCCTGGATCGTGGCCGCCTTCATCTCCTCCAGCGTGCCGCCCTGAATCCGTCCATGCAGGTCATAGACCTCCAGCGCGCTGACATCACCACGGCGCAGGGCCAGGCTCGCCTTCGCCTCCCACTCGCGCACCGTGCCGTCCGGCTCCTTGAACCGGCGGACGTTGCTGAGGCTGTAGTGCGGGCCGTCCTCAACCATCGTGCGCAGCAGGCCGCCCGCCTCGGGGGACTGCAGCTGCTGCTGGTCGCCGATCGGGACCAGCTTGGCTCCGACCTCTTCACACATGTCGGAAATTCGGGTGATGTGGTCGGTGGAAGTCATGCCGGCCTCGTCGAGCACCACCAGGTCACCCGCGCGCAGACGGAACGTCTCGACGTCCTCTCGACTGCCGAGGCCCTTCGCGTACACGTCGAGGAAGCGGGTCGTATTGGTCCGGATCTCGATGCCCTCTTCGCCGAGAACCTCGGCTGCCACCTGGGACGGGCCGAGGCCGATCACTCGGCCTCCGGTGTGCTCCTGCCACGCCTTGGCGATGACGCCGGTCGCGTAGCTCTTGCCCGCGCCGGCGGGACCTTCGACCACGCTGATCCGCTTGCTGTCTCCGAGGACTCCGCGGACGACGTCGGCCTGGTCGGCGGTGACGCCGGAGGACTTCACCACCTGGTCGAGGGCGGGCGGGGACAGGCAGGGGGCGCCGGTCTGGTGGGCGCGGGAAGCGACGCGCTGCTCGTCGCTGAGGTGCTCCTCCAGCGAGAACTTCTCGGCGGACATGGCGCGCGGGGAGAACACCGAGCATCCGTCGCTCTCCCGGATGCGGGACGGCGCGTCGTCGATGATGGTCAGGCCGGAGGTCTGTACGACGCCGTACTGGCCGGACTTGAGGGCCTCGGTCGCCAGCTCGTTGGCGAGCGGCGCCAGCGGCACGTCGCGGGGGAGATTGTCACCGAGCGTGGTGTTGATCTGCTGGATGAGCTCGCTGCGGTCCCACGTCGCGCGCTTGGTCTGCAGGGCCTCCAGCGACTCCCGGATGACCTCCTCGCGGTCGAACGTGGGCGCGTCGACCTCGGCCATCCTCGTGTCGAACCCGACCCGCTCGGCCCGCTCCAGCGCACCGAGCAGACCCCCGTCGACCTTGTCCTCGGCGAGCCGGGTAGCGCGCTCGATCCTCGCCTCGGCGGACTGGTGCTCGCTCCGCTTCGGGTCGCGGGTGTCGAGTGTGGCGATCTCCTTGAGCCGCGTCTGCGTGTACGGGGAGGGCTCGCGGCCGTGGTCCTGGACATACTGCTCGTGCAGCTCCGCGTAACGGGCGTCGATCTCGTACGTGCGCTCCGACAGGGCGGCGAGCAGCTCGGGCTCGAACCCCTTGATCTCGCGGGCCATCCCGTCCGGGCGCATTTCGAACACGACGGGGAGCTCACGCTCGATGGCCTGCTCCATCGTCCGCTCGAACACGGCGGCCGCGGCCTCGCGGGCCTTGCTCACCGACTTCGAGTCGAGGGTCACGAAGTGCTCGTTCCCGTCCGCGTCGAGCACCTTGATTTTGTTGAGAACTGCCACATGCGCGTGCAGCTGCGGGTCACCCGCACGCGAGACCTCGTGAGTGAAGATCGCGGCGGTGAACCCCGTCGAGTCGAGGTACCGGCCGGTCGACGGGCGGTCGCCCTTCGCCTTGCCGTGGTACCCGACGCGGCCGAGGCCGGCCTCCTCCTGGAAGACCTTCATGGCTTCCGCGATGCCCTCGTTCATCGCGCCGCGGACCTTGGCCGCGTCCTCGTGACGACCGGCGGCCTCCAGCGCGGTGAGGTAGGTGGAGACCGACTTCTGCGCCGAGTAGGTGTGATCGAAGTACATGGCGGGGGAGTTCTGGCCCTTGCGCCGCTCCTCCCTCCGGATCTCCGTCACACGCTCCGGGTCGGCGGTCGGCTCCTTCGCCAGGCGGTCCTCGATCCGCTCCTCGACCGTGCGGTACGTGTACTGCTTCCGGCCCCGGCGGGCGGACGCCTCGGCGTCGTCCATGACCTTCTTGGCGGCGGTGCCGGTGATGCCGTTCTCGTCGATGTAGGACTTCGCGGCGGAGACGGCGGCCCGGTACTCCTCGGGGTGCGAGTGCTTCCCGAAGATCGCGCGGATGTCACGCTCGGTAGCGTTCTCGCCCTGCTCGACGCCCCACTCGGAGGTGCCGTTGCCGATCCACACGGCAAGCGGAGTGCCCTGTTCCGTGCCCTTGGCGTAGTAGCCCTCCGGGCCATCGAGGCCCGGCTCGACGTCGGCCTGATGCTCGCCCTGACAGCCCGATCCGGAGAGCAGGTAGTTGAGTCCTGCCTCTCCTCCGGAGATCGGCGTGATGCGCAGCATGGTCATGAGAGTACGTGATCGACGGCGCGAGCGACACCGACAAATTAAGAATGCCTAGGTGTGTTATGTAGTGAGGTTTGTAGTAGGGGGGATGAGAGTTGGAGAGGAGAGGGGTTTGTAGTGGCGTGAGCTGGATGGATGCGGATGGTTGAGGACGGCGGGAAGGGGGTTGGTTCTGAGATTCGGTAGGGATACGGGCTGCACTGTGACGGGGGCCTGGAGAGCGCGAGAGGGTGGCGCAGAGCGCCTCTCGCAAGACAGAGGCTCGACGGGCCCGCACGGGACCGGTACGCTCGCCAGAGACGACGTGAGGCCCGACCCCCGGACTGGGGGTCGGGCCTCGACTGTTACCACAAGTGATTTTCGGCGGCGCGGATTCTGCCGCGCGCTTCGCGCGCCGGCGCCGGGCTGCGCCCCATGCACATGGGTCAAACGCCCGGCCACGGACCCCCGGGGCCGGGCACGCGCGTCGCGACCCGGCGGCGGGTCAGTGACCCATGTGCATGGGGGAATCCCCGTCCTCGGCAGGCTCGGCCGGGCGGGGTGTAGGGACGGCCGCGCTAGGCTCGGCGGCGGGGGAGAGGGGTTCCGTTTCGGCGGCAGGCTCGTCCCCGCCGGGCTGCTCCTGGTCCTCCTCCCCGGGGAGGGTGAACGGCTCGCCGCACAGTCCGCAGATGATCGCCCCCTCCGCCAGGACCTTCGGCGTGACCGGGAACGCCCGGGGCTCGGGGAGGCACCCGCACGTCACCTTGACCCGCTTGCCGTTCGTCGAGCCGGGAGTCTCCGGCGCGTCCGGCGGCTCCTCCTCGGTGCCCTCCTCGTCGGCTCCGCCGAGGCCGGGAAGGGCGGCTCCGTCAAGCTGCCGGATGATCGCGGCGTACTTCCTGCGGGTCGCGTCGGTGAGCACCGCATTGGAGAAACCCAACGGCTTCTCCGACCTCCTCGGCGGCTCCAGTCCGGTCTCCCGGGCCAGCTGCGCGAACTCCTTGCGGTGCCACCGGGGGTCACCCTTGGAGGTGTCCTGGATCTTTCGAACATGGGCCAGCGCGTGGGCGGCCTCGTGCAGCAAGGTCTTGAGGACCTCCTCGCCCCCGTCGCGGACGGTCTCGCCCGCGACGAACAGCTCCGCCAGGCGCTGCTCCTCCTCGGCCACGGCCCACCGGTCGGCCCAGTGGTGCCCGCGGGTGACGTAGTGCCGGCGCTTGGGTGCGTCGGTCGACTTCCGCGGCTTCTCGGTCTGACGGCGCGGGACTCCGGTTCCGCTGATGAACAACACCGGAGGGAGGTCGGGGTGGTGCTTCTGGATCGCGGTCCAGCACTTCTCCAGCGCGGCGATCAGGCGGGTGCCCTCGCGGCCCGGGTCGGTCCTCGGGTCGGCCATATCGGCCTCCTTCCCCCATGTGCATGGGTTTTCATCATCGTACGGGCGGTGCCAACTGTTACCGGCTGGGCTCAGAAGAGGGCGTCCTGGACAGCGCCGGAGGGGTTACCCGCTGCAATCGCGGCAGCGATGGCGGCCTCGACGTCGGCGCCCGTCGCCTGGGCGGTGAGGATCGCGTCGCGGATGGCGACGGCCCGTCCGTCCGGGCCGCGCACGTCGCTGAGCGCGTGCCCGGCCCGGTGGGACCTCGCGTAGTAATCGCGGATGTTGTCGAGCCGTTCACCGGCCACCCAATGGGCGGCCAGCTGACAGCTCGACTCGTCGCACGTGTGGCGGACGACGTGACCCTCGGAGAGGGCGGCGGGGCCGTTGGCGATGACGTAGCCGAGGACGTGGGCGGTGACCACCCGGGAGGTGCCGACCTTCCTCGACCCGGCCCGCAGCTTGCCGTGCCCGGAGCTGCTGATCGCGCCGAGGAAGTACGCGCACCGGTCCGGGCCGCGGTCGTAGACCTTGGCCCGGTAGCGCTCGACGGTCGAGGCGTCCGTCGCCAGGGCGGCCCACGGCACGGGCGCCTGCTCCGTCGTCATCTCCGGCTCCTCCTCGACCTGGTGCTCGTCGTCCGCTACCCGTTGCGGGTCCGGCCGGTGCCGGCGCAGTGCCCGCACTGGCCGTTCCCGTCCGAGTGGGCGTTGCGGCACGTGGCCATCTCGCCCATGACCAGGGTGGTCAGCCACCCCAGTTGTCCGGGCTGCACGAGCGCCTGGTGCTGCTCGCCGGTCGCCGGGTCGGTGACCGTGACGGCCACGGTAGCGGTGCCCTCCGGGTCGGTGGGGTAGGTCTCGGCCAGCTCCTGCAGCGCGGCCGCGAACAGGCCGGCGGACTGCTCGGCGATCGGGTCGACGGTCGTCATGGTCACCATCCCCAGTGGTCGTACTCCTGGCGGACGTACGGGCGGTGGGACGGGTCCCACTCGATCGCGCCGGGTCCGTGCGGGCCTGCGTGGGTGTCGTGCTCGCGGTCGAACTTCGCCAGCTGGTGGGCCAGCTGTACCGCGTCGGTCAGGAACTCCTCGACCTCCGGGTGTGCGATCGACAGGCGGTCGGCCAGGGCCGCCCGGCGGAGCAGGAGCAGGCGCTCCTGGTGCTCGTCGACCTCGTACGGCTCGCCCTTGTGCCCGGCGACGCTGGCCTCGACCCGCAGGCGCTCGGAGATCCGGGTGATGGCGACGGTCTCCTGCAGGAGGTCCGGGGCGCCCATGTACGCGACTTCAGGCGACGGCGCGTCGAACCCCTCGCCGGTGATCGGGTCAGGCACTGAGGGTCTCCTCTTCGGTGGCGGTCTCGTCGAGCTGCTCGCGGAGCTTGCCCACGGCCTGGCGGCTGATGTGGGCCAGCTTGCCGAGGTCGGTGTCGCTGACGGCGGCCTTCCCCTCGTACCGCTCCTCCCACGAGAACGCGCGGTACAGGCGGGCGTAGACCGCGCTGCGGTTGGACTTCACGGCGGCCTCGGCGGCCGCGCGGGCCGCGCCATACGTCTCCAGCTCGGCCAGGACCTGCTTGCGGAGCTCCTCGCGGCGGTCCTGAGCCACGTACTTGGTGTTGCTCAGCAGCAGGATGCCCTCGGCGGCGGCGGCCGCGGCGGCCTTCTCCGGGATGGTCTCCAGCTCGGCGTTGGTGGTGTCCGCGGTGACGAGCGCGGGGTGGGCGGCGTGCCACTCGGCGGCGCTCATCGTCGGGCGGCCGGCGGCGGCCTTGCGGCGGTGCTCGTAGAGCCACGCACGGGTGCCGACGAGCGAGTCACGGTGGGCGTTGGGGTCGATGCCGAGGGCCTCGCCGATGGCGGGGTTGTGGTGCAGTCCGCACCGGTTGAGGTGCTCGGCCTCCTCGTCGAGGGCCTTGTCGTCGAGGGTGGCCCAACGGTCCTGGACGAGCTGGGGGAGTACGGAGACGGCCTCGGCCATGTTCACGAGCTCGGGGCGGCGGCCCTTCGGGGCGTGCTTGTGGCGGCTGCAAGCGGCCTGGATGTCCATGCCGGCGCTGGCGGCCTCCGCGCTCCAGTCGTACGTGTCCGTACCGGGGACGCGTTGCAGGTTCAGCAGCAGGGCCTCGGCGAGCGGGGCGACCTCGTGGGCGAACGCGTTGCCCTCCTCGACGGTGAGGAACGGGCGCTCGGCGACGTTGTGGTGGGAGTCGATCGTCCAGTGCAGGATCTCGGCGACCTTGAGCCAGTGGAACGGCGCCCACACACCCGAGGACGGCGGGAAGCGGTCGACGTTCGGGTCCCGGCGCACGCGCCAGTCGTCGCAGTAGAAGTAGAACTCTCCGGCGCGCGGGCCGGAGACGTGGAGCACGAGCTGCTGGTAGTGCCCGGCGCTGGCGTGGATGGCTCCATCGGCGTACCGGCCCTCGCTGTCGAGGTACTTGCGGGCCTTCTCGGCGTCGGGGATCGGGGGGACCTGGTCGGCGGTGGTCTCGATGACCGTGAGCTTCGGCGGCACGGTGACGGCCTCCTGAGTGTTCGTCATGCAACCAGGTTGCGGCCGATTCATGATCGACCGCAACCGGGTTGCGATGATTGACCGGAACTCGCCCGGTGGCCGGTTCTACTTCTTCCGGCCCTGCAGCTCCTGCAGCTCGCGGTTGGCGTCGCGGAGCTTCTCCTCGGCGTCGCGGGCGCGGTTCTCCTGGGTGCGGACCTCGTCGTACAGCTCGCCGTTCTTCGTCTCCAGCGCGGTGATGCGGCCGCCGGCGGTCTTGGCGTCCTCGCGGAGCCGGGTCACCTCGGCCCGCAGTTCGTCGGCCACGGACTGCGCGGCCTCGACCTTGGTCGTCGCGTCGGCGGCGGCCTGGCGGGCGGCCTGCTGCGCCTCCTCGACCTTGCCGTTCGCCTCGACCACACGGCCGTTGGCGGCCTCGACGTCCGCCAGGGCCTTGGCCTTCACGTCGCGGGCGCCGGCCTTCTCCTGCTCGACGACTCCCTCCATCTCCTTCACCCGGCGGTCGGCCTCGACCGTGGCCTTCCCGGCCTTCTCCTCGGCGTCCGCGACCTCGCGGGCAGTCCGCTCCTCGACCTCGGAGACCTTCGCCGCGGCGTCGGCGGCGGCCTGGGCGACCTGCTCGTCCCGCTGGCGCTCGGCCTCGGCGACGGCGGCGTCCGCCTCCTCCTGGATGCGGGCGACCTCGGCCTCGAACCGGGCCTTCGCCTCCTCCAGTTCGCGGATCGCCTCGTCCGCCGCTTCGTCGGCGTCGACCTTGGCCTGCTCGGCGTTCTTCGCCCGGCGCTCGGCGGCCTCGCGGCGGCCGCGCTCGGTGACGAGCTCCTGCTGGGCCTCGGCGATCCGGGCCTCCGCCCGGGTCTCGGCGGCGGCGACCTGGGCCTCGGCCGCGTCCGGGTCGGTGACCTGCTCCATGAGTTCGACGTACCGGGGGAGATGCTTCCCCAGATCACGGACGGCGTTGAGGACGGACTCGCGCACGAGCATCGCGGTCGCGGCCGCGCCGGTCACCGGTCGGTCGGTGTCCTCCTCCTGCGCCGGGGCGGCGGAGCCCGCGGGACGCCGGTTCTTGGCCGCGTACGCCGTGATGGCGTTGTGCTCCGGGTCGTCGCAGTACTTCGGCCGGGCCCCGCGCACCGTGGGGTCCTTCGGCACCCGCGTGCGGTGGCAGTCGGGGAACGCGCACTCGTCGGCCGGCTTCTCGGTGGTGGCCTGCTCGGCCTGCTGCTCGCTCATCTCGGGTGTCTCCTACTTGGTGGTGGGGAGGTCGGCGGCGCGGATGACCTGCTCCTGGCGAACGGTCCAGCCGGTGTACGGGTAACTGGGGTCGAGCGTCTCGTCGATGAGCTCCCCGTCCGCGTCCCAGCGCAGGACGGCGGGCTCGTCGGGGTCCTCATCCTCCCGGTACCGGGCCTCGGCGTACGCGCGGCCGGTCGCCTCGTCCTCGGCCGGGGTGGCGCCGGGGTCCTCGGCCCGGGTCACGAGCCAGACGGCCGGGCGCTGTTCGGCGGGGGAGCCCCACGCGCCGTACTCCTGGCGGATGTACGCGCGCAGGTCGGCGGTGGGGGAGCCGGGGCCGAGGACCTGCGGGGCGACGGGGCCGGCGGCCGTGCCGTGCGCCTGGTCGTGGGCGGCCAGCTTGAGCGCGGCGGAGAGGACCGACTGCACGGCCTTGCCGTCCGCCTCGGGAACGTCGAGCGTCTCGCGGTCGGCGAGCGCGGCCCGGCGCACGAGCCGCTCGCGGAGCGGGAGCTGGGCCATCGTCCGTACGAGCTCCTGGTGCTCCTCGTACAGGTCCGGGGCGGTGGCGTACGCGGTCGGGCGGTCGGTCATCTCGTCCTCCTGGTGGTCGCGGCGCTGGGGGAGACGCGGGGGCCGACCGGTGCCGACCCCCGCCGGGGCGTCAGTCCTGCGGGTCGCGCCGCTCGACGCCGCCCTCGCCGTCCGGCTGCCACACGTTGCTGTCGTAGACGACTCCGTCCACCACCAGGTCGTCGCCGATGACGTCGCGCCAGAAGTTGAAGTCCTCGTTGCTGCCCTGCTGTCCGGCCACCGTGCGCTCCTCGGTTCGGTCCATCTCGGTACCCCGATTCTAATGCATTGCAATGCATTACGTCAATCCAATGCATTGGATTGACGTAATGAAATGTATTGGATTGGAGGGGGAGAGAAGATCGTCACCGGCTCCGCCGTGGTCGCCGCGACGGCCTTGGGCGGTGGGTCCCCACGGCGCCCTGCCCACCACCGACGACACGCTCCTCGGCCACGACGAGACCGGCACCGACGCGGAGCGACCACACCGGCCGCCACCACATCGCGGCAGCAGCTGCTCCCCCTCAGCCACGGCCGGCGGTGCGTTCTCCTCACGCGCCCGTCATGCGCGACGGCGGGAGTACGGCGAGCGGCCCAACTCCGGCCGGGCTGACGGCGACCGGTCCGCCACCGACCCCCCTCCCTCCGCCGCTGGCCGTCTTTCACACCCCGAATCACCCGCAGTCGCGCACGCTGCAGGCCACGGAGGATTACGGAGCTCAGGCGCCCCACAGACGAGCCGCGGCCGTTGCTCGACGGTCACCTCGGCGGCGCTCGGCGCGGTAACAGTTACCGGCTCTGACCTGGGGAAGTTCTAAAAATCCGACCTCAAATGAGGGCCCGAAACCGGAAGGGCGGCGGGAGCAAGTTGGTACCGAAGGGGAGCTTCCGCAGGTCCTCCTCGACCGAGGGCGGACGGAGGAGGGAGAACCTGCCCAACTGCCCATGCGGGCCTGCCCGCTGTGCCAGGATCGCCGCATGATCGATCTGGGCGTACGTGTCGAGTTCTACGAGCAGGTGATCGAGGGCGAGCCCTCCAAGGGCTACCTCGGTCACGTCGACCGGACCGAGGGCTACCGCGCCGTGGCGGTGCCGGCGGTGGGCGAGCGCATCATGGCGGCGTCGTTGCGCGTCACCGAGCGCGAGCCGGAGGGCGAGCCGTGGGTGCCGTTGCCGGGTCCTGACCAACTGGTCGTGCGGTTCGTCGAGCACCACCTGGTCCCCGAGCGCGACGGGAAGGTCCCGGCCTGGTGGGACAGCTACGACGAGCCGGGCGCGACCGTGGTGGTCCACATCTCCTTGGGCACGTCGCGCGGCGGCGAGCTGATGCAGCGGATGGTCCGCCAGTTCGTCGCGGACGGCTGGGGGTGCACCGGTCCGGAGGGGTCGGAGCTGTGGGAGTACGGCCTGCAGGCGCGCGAGGAACTGCGCCGGTAGGTCAGTGGGCCGGGGCCTCGATCTGGCGCGGGAGGCGGCTGGCCCGGAGCTCCTGCAGGTCGGGGATGTGGTTGTAGAGGGTGCCGACCGACACCCCGAGCAGGCGCGCGATGCTGGCGACGCTGTTCTCCGGGTTCGGCAGCATGTCGCGGGCGGCCCGGATCAGCTCGACGTTGACCACGGTCGGGCGCCCGCCGGTCTTGCCCCGGGCCCGCGCGGCGGCCAGGCCCTCGTTGGTGCCGGCCACGATGAGCTCGCGGATGAACTCGGCGAGCGCGGCGAACACGTGGAAGATCAGGCGACCGCCGGGCGTCGTGGTGTCGAGGGCCTCGTGCAGGCTCTGGAAGCCGATGCCCCGGGCCCGGAGCTCGGCGACCATGTTCACCAGGTCCTGCAGCGACCGGCCGTAGCGGTCGAGGGACGGCACGACGAGCGTGTCACCTTCCGCGAGGAATGCGTGGCAGGCTTTGAGCTCGGGACGCTCGGCGTTCTTCCCCGACTTCTTGTCGGCGAAGATGCGGCGGCACCCGGCGGCGGTGAGACTGTCCATCTGGCGGTCGAGCAGCTGGCCCTTGGTCGAGACGCGGGCGTACCCGATCCTGATGTTCGTCAGGACGGCCGGAGCGGCTGCGAGCAGATCGTCGGGTTCGTAGAACGTCGTCACCCGCTGATCCTCTCAGAAAAGGGTCATCAGGGGGTTGTTGACGGTCCGGGTTGTTGACGGGGTTTTTGACGGCGCGTCGGGGTGATTCGGACCCTCGACCGGCACTCGTCAACAAACGATGGTTTTTTGACGTCGAACACGCACGAGCCCGCCACCACGGTGGCGGGCTCGTCGGCGTCCGTGGGACCGGTCGCTACGGTCCAGCGATCAGCCAGAGGATCAGGGCGGCGTCGAGATCCTGCGAGTAGCGGTACACCAAGCTGATCCCGCGGCCGCCGGTCTGCTCGGGCAGCAGCTCGACGACGTACGACTCGCTGCGCGGGTCGGCGTCCGGGAGGCCCCGGCCCTGCTCGGGGTCAGCTTCGAGCGCTCGGCGCACGGACTCGACGGCGGCCTGCTCGGACCGGCTCAGCTCGGCGCGGGCCTTGTCGGCGGCGTCGGAGTAGAAGGCGTGCGTCACCGGGCGCCGGCCTCCGTGAGCTTCCGCCGGAGCTCGTCCTCGACGTCGTCCGTCGTGCGGGCGAGTGCGGCCATGCCCTGGGCGTCGTACCGGAGCAGGACGCGGTGCCGGTACGCCTGGGTGAGCTCGCGCACCTTCGTGAGGTCGTCGAGGTCGAGGGCGTCGAGCTCCTCCTCGAACCGCTGGCGGTCGCCGGGGAACCCCCAGCTGCTGAGCGCCTCGCGCAGTTCGGCGAGCGTGCCCATGGGCGGGTTGAAGCCGGGCCGGTCGGCCTGGTGGTCGGGCTGTGCGGTCACGGTGACCTCCTCGTCGCTCTGGTGTCGACGCTACTCGTCTACCGCCCGGTGGCGGTACGGCCCGGCGGAATCCGCAGGCCCTGGTACCCCGGGCCGAGGCCGCGTCGCCGTGGTCGCCGGATCGGGGTCGGTGGTTCGACGGGCTGCTCCTGGTGCTCGTCGTCGTCGGGGCCGGCGGCCGCGTGTTCGCCGGGCGGGAGGTCGAGGCGTTCGCGGAGCTGGGCCAGCTGCTGCCCGATGGCGAGCATCGCCGCGGCGGCGTCGGGGTGAGCGGCGGCCAGGGCGAGCGCGGTGGTCTCCATGGCCTCGACCGCGTCCTCGACGGCGGCCGCGCTCCAGCTGGCCGGAGTGCTGGCGGCGTCGTGCAGTTCGCACGCGGCATCGGCCAGGGCCTCGGCTCGCTCGGCGACACCCGGCGCCGCGGTGGTGGGCAACAGGTCCATGACCTACTCAACGACGGTGACGGTCGGCTGGCTTCTCCCCTATATAGGGAGAGGCCCCGGCGGCGGGCAGCATCGGCCGGACGTCGCCCGCGCCGCCGGGGCGCTTCTCCAGTCTCCCCTACGCTGCGGCCTCGCCCGCGCCGGCGGGGAGGAGCTCCTCGTCGAGGTCGCGGTGCACGGCCTGGACGCGGAGCTCGTCGAGGTGGTCCATGTGCGCGGCGGCCCGGGAGGCAAGAACAGGTGCACGGTGCCTACCTCCCCCGCACCCGACCGCGATGGTCACGGTGGCGTCGTCGTCGGCCTGGGCGAGCAGCTGGTAGGCGGCGGTGACCATCGCGGCGAGCAGGGCCTGGGCGCCGGGCGTGCGCATCACGGCCCGCTGCACGCGGGGGTCGCGGGCGTCGAGGTCGCGCAGGGCGGGGTCGAGGTACGGGTCGGTGAGGTGACGGGCGTCGAACATCAGGGCACAGCTGGGCCGGGGCTTGCTGTGTCCGTAGCCGAAGCTCACGATTCGCAACTGGGGCATGGCTCTACGGTCGGGCCAACTCGGCTCCGGAACCAGGGACTTCGCCGTGTTGCCCGTTGCCTCTTTCCGGGTCCCGGCGGCCGCGGTTTCGGCGGTAGCCCAGCGGGCGGGCGATCACGGACGCGAGAATGGGCCCCCTGTGTCGAGGTCAACTCAGGGGGCCCTCAATGGTGTTCTTGCTGTTTCAGCTGCTCGGGCGCAAGTGGACGTGGCGGGTGATCGGCGCGTTCATGCTGTTCGCCCTGGTCGCTGGCTGCCTCCACAGCTGAGGCGTCAGGAGAGGCCGAAGTCGCTGGGGCGTCCGGCCGCGACGCGGGCGCCGGCCAGCTTGCCCTCGCTCGCGGCGACGGCCAGGGCGGCGGC
Source organism: Streptomyces sp. NPDC058257 (assembly GCF_042881845.1). NCBI lineage: Bacteria > Bacillati > Actinomycetota > Actinomycetes > Kitasatosporales > Streptomycetaceae > Streptomyces > Streptomyces sp. NPDC058257. The sequence goes on along the minus strand of NZ_JBHVXJ010000038.1, from coordinate 491 downwards.
CTGCTCGACCTCGGCGGCGTCGTGGCTGCCCGCGACGTCTCCACCGAGGAGCAGGACCTGGCGGCCGTCGAGCACGGCCTTGATCCACCCGGCGGGCGGCCTGGGGAGCGTGCCCGCGTAGAACTTCTCCCCGGTCGGCGTCAGGACGGCGAGCTGCAGGTCGCGGCCGTGGGGCTGGAACACTGCGACCCACTCGGCCAGCGGCTCGGCGTCGAGTTCGGCGGTCACGAGCTGGAAGCCGTTCTCCAGCAGGGCCTGCATGAAGACGTTGCGTGGCTCGGACCCGTACGTGCCGGAGTCGGTGTACGGCGTCATCACCATGCGGGCGACGAGCACGGGCGTGCCCTCGACGATGCCCGCGGCCATCGTCATGTCGAGTCCGTCCTCGGGCTGCACGAGCGCGGCCTCGGCCTCGGCGTTCAGCTCGATGATCCGCGACGGCGCACAGCGGTCGTGCACGAACCAGATGCCGCCGGCGCCCACGGGCCCCC
>NZ_JBHVXJ010000037.1:0-38319 GCF_042881845.1 Streptomyces sp. NPDC058257 | reverse complement strand
CGACCAACTCGACACCGCCATCGAACAGAACGGCAAAGGCGACCTCGCCGCACTCCTCGCCGGAGGCGACACCTGGACCGTCGCCGGCTGACGGCCGCCGGTCCTCGTCGTAAGGAGTGGGAAGCGATGAACCGCACCAGAGCAGGCGAGCCGGGGGTCCCCTGGACGATGCGCAAGGACGCGGGCTTCGGTACGGCCGTCGAGTCCAACGCCCGGTACAAGCAGCTGATCGCGAACGGCACGACGGGTCTGTCGGTCGCCTTCGACCTGCCCACGCAGATGGGCCACGACTCGGATGCCCCGATCGCCTCGGGCGAGGTCGGCAAGGCCGGGGTGGCGATCGACTCGATCGACGACATGCGGGTCCTGTTCGGCGGCATCCCGCTGGGTGAGGTGTCGACGTCGCTGGCGATCGACGCCCCAGCGGCGTTGCTCCTCCTGCTCTACCAACTGGTGGCCGAGGAGCAGGGCGTCCCGGCCGACCGGTTGACGGGGCGGATACAGAACGACGCCGTGGAGGATTACATCGCGCGCGGGGCGTACATCTTCCCGCCCGAGCCGTCGCTGCGCCTGATCGCGGACATCTTCGGGTACTGCCGGGCCGAGATCCCGAAGTGGGACATCATCTCGGTCTCCGGCTCCGGCCACCACATGGCCGAGGCGGGTGCGACGTCCGCGCGCGCGATCGTCAGGTCCCGCTCCGCGCGCAGGATCTGGGCCCGTGTGACGCGCGAAGGGGACGGCTTGGGGTACCTCGGGCCGTCGGCCACGTCCGATCCGTTCGCGGGAGCGTACGTCGGCGAGGGGGTGGCGGACGACATCGAGGACCGGCAGGCCGAGCGCCTGGCCAAGCTGCGCGCCTGGCGGTGCGCCGACCGCGTGGCGGCCACGTTGTCGCTGGTGCAGGAGGCGGCGACGGGGACGGGCAACGTCCTCTATCCGATGCGGGAGGCTCTCGCCGGCGGGGCCACCGTCGGCGAGGTCTGTGACGCGTTGCGCGAGGTGTGGGGCGCGTACGTACCGGCCGACTAGCGCGTCCGCGGCGCCGGTATCCGCAACTGGCGGGAGCCCATGCCGTCGAAGGCGCGCGCGGGGTCCGTCTCGGACTCCAGGACCGCGGCAAGGCGGCGCACTCCCTCGCGGGTCCGTTCCGGCGTCGGATAGCAGTAGGACAACCGCAGTTGGCGGGAGCCGGACCCGTCCGCGTAGAACCCGGTACCCGACGCGTACGCCACTCCGGCGGCCACCGCACGCGGCAGTATCGCTTTCGTGTCCACGCCCTCCGGCACAGTCAGCCACACGTAGAACCCGCCGTCCGGCTCCGTCCACGTGCAGCCGGGAGGCAGGTACTGCTCCAGCGCGGACAGCATCGCGTCGCGGCGCTCGCGGTAGCTCTCCCGGAGCAGCTTGATCTGGCCCTGCCAGTCGTGCGTGGACAGGTAGCGCGACACGATCATCTGGTTCAGCGTGGGCGGGCACAGCGTCGCCGACTCCGTGGCAAGCACCAGCTTCTCCCGTACCCCGTGGGGTGCGAGGACCCATCCGACCCGCAGGCCGGAGGCGAACGTCTTCGAGAACGATCCCAGGTACACCACATTGTCCGGGTCCAGCGAGCGCAGCGCCGGGTAGGTCTGTCCCTCGAAGCCGAGCAGACCGTACGGATTGTCCTCGACCACCAGCACGTCGTACGTACGGCAGATCTCCAGGATCTCCGCTCGTCGCTCGACCGCCAGCGTCACGCCGGCCGGGTTGTGGAAGTTCGGGATCGTGTACAGCAGCTTCACGCGCTGCCCGGCGATCCTGGCCTGCCGAAGAGCTGCCCGCAGCCCTTCCGGCACCAGGCCGTGCTCGTCCATCGCCACGTGCACGACCTGCGCCTGATACGCGGCGAACGAGCCCAGCGCACCGACGTACGAGGGGCCTTCGGCCACCACCACGTCACCCGGGTCGCAGAACAGCCGGGTCACCAGGTCGAGGCCCATCTGCGAGCCGACCGTCACCACGACGTCGTCCGGGTGCGCCGTGATGCCCTCCAGGGCCATCACGTCGCAGATCTGTTCCCGCAGCAGCGGCAGACCGTGCGCCGACGCGTACTGCAGTGCCGTCAGACCGTCCTCCGCGATGATCCGCGCGACCTGCGTCGAGAGGGTGTCCAGCGGCAGCGCGGCCAGGTTCGGCATGCCGCCGGCCAGCGAGACCACCTCCGGCCTGCTGGCGACCGCGAACAACGCCCGGATCTCCGAGGCGGTCATGCCCGCGGTGCGCGCGGCATACCGGTCGAGGTGCGGGTCGAGGACGTTGCCGCGGCTCCGCGCTGTCGCGGGGGCGCGCCCGGTCACCTCGTCGTTCGACATCAGCATGATCTGTCCGTCCGCCGATACAGCCCAATCTGGTTCAGCCTCGCCAGGCAGCATGGGTGCCCCCGCTCGTGAACCGCTCAAATCCGCCTCGCGGCGCACTACGGAACGAATGGGGGCGGCATGAGGGAGGAGGCGCACGCCGACGGGATGTCGGGTGCGCCGCCTTCGGCGGGACGGACGGGCTGAGGAGGGCGGGCCCCCGCTCATGTTGCCTACTTGGGGCCCTGGTTGAACTGTGCGGTGGACCAGCGGTAGCCGAGGAGGGTGAGGCCCAGGCACCAGGTGAAGGCGACCCAGGTGAAGGCGACCCAGGTGAAGGCGACCCAGGTGAAGGCGACCCAGGTGAAGGCGATTCAGGTGAAGGCGAGGGAGACGAGGGCGAGCGGTCCGAATGCCGCCGAGCCACGGTCGGCGGACTTCCGGCCCGCCGCCCTGCCCCTGCCTCTCCCTGCCACCCGCGTGGCAGGGCCCGTCGCCGACCCGGCCACGCAGACGTCAGACATGCAGGCGTCAGACACGCAGGCGTCAGGCACGCAGACGTCAGATTCATGAAAGCCCTTGCCCCGCAGGAACTTTGACGTGAAGATCCGGGACTGTGACTGATGCCGACATAGCCGGACCAATCGAGTTCGGCGGCTCCGTGCCCCCTGCCGAGCCCGGCGCCTTCGTTCCTTCCGACGCGACCGCGGAGTCCGTGTCGCGGCCCGCGCACCGCGACACGAATGTGCTGCGCTGGCTCACCGCGTACTTCGCGTCCATCGTGGGCGACAGTGTCTACTTCCTCGCCCTCGGCTGGGCCGCCGCCCAGCTAGCGGGCCCCGCACAGGTCGGCATCGTACTGGCGCTCGGCGCCGTGCCCCGGGCGCTGCTGATGCTCGTCGGCGGAGTGATCGCCGACCGGTTCGATCCGCGCAAGGTCGTCATCGGCTCCGACGCCCTGCGGGCCGCGGTGATCCTCGCGGTCGCCGCCCTGCTGTGGCTCAGCACCCCCGAGCTGTGGCTGCTGATCGTGGTGGCGCTGGTCTTCGGGGTGGTGGACGCCGCGTTCATGCCGGCGGTGGGCGCACTCCCGCCACGGCTCACCGGCCCCGACGAGGTCGTCCGCCTCGTCGGCCTGCGGCAGTTGGCGATCCGGATCGGGAAGGCCGTGGGCCCGCCCCTGGCCGGATTCTCACTCGCCCACCACGGGGAGGCGGCGTTCGCGTTCGCCGGGGCGCTGTTCGCGCTCTCCCTGGTCCTGCTCGTCTCCGTACGCGTCGCACCGCTGCCGCCGAGCCAGACGGTCGGCCAAGTCGCCAGCCCCTGGCGGGACTTGACCGACGGGCTGCGCTACATCAGACGCCACCGGATCGTCGGCCCCCTGGTACTCGCCACCGCGCTGAGCGAGATCGGGTTCATGCCGCCGCTCCAGATGGGTGTGTTCCTGCTGGCCAAGGACCGGGGCTTCGGGGCCACCGGCATCGGCTGGATACTCGGCGCGTTCGCGGTCGGCGCCGGGGTGGGGGCCATCGGCCTTTCCCTCATGGGGCGGATCCGGCGCGCCGGAATGGCCCAAGCCGCCGCGCTCGTCGTGGCGTCCGCCGCGATCGGCGCCATCGGGCTGCTGCCGACCGTGGCCGGCGCCGCGACGGTGGCGGGCTTCGCGGGCCTGGTGGGCGGAGTGTGCGGCGGCCTGTCGATCGCCTTGATCCAGCACAACACGGCTGCCTCCTACCAGGGCCGGGTCGCCGCGGTCCTCGCGCTCTCCCACGTCGGCCTCGCCCCGCTCGTCTTCCCCCTCTTCGGCCTTGCGGCGGCGTCGGTCGGCGTCACACCGATGTTCCTCGTCGGCGCCGCGATCAGCGCCGGCGCCGCCGTCATCGCCCTGCTCTCCGACGGGGTACGGCAGGCGGAGCTCAGGGTGCGCTAGGTGCGAGACAGCCCGCAACGTTCATGCTGACCAGGCATTATCCGCCGGGCCTGACACCGGAGCCGCGGACTGTCCAGAGGTTGCCGATGCAGGCGCAGAGCCCCCTAGCCTGCTGCGCGGCGGCGTCCCATCTGGTTCTTTCCGCTCGGGCCGCCGCGGTGTTGGCGCACTGATGTGTTTCGTCAGGACGATGTTCCTGCTCATCGTCGTGGTCGCGATCATCGGCGCCGTCCTGTCCTGACATCAGACCGTTTCCCGCGGCGACCGGACTGCCGGGTGCGCTCCGGTTCTGATCCTGTTCGCAAACGTACAGTTCCGGCATGAGCGATAACCGTGCAGAGATCCTGGACCTCAATAGTCGCTACGCGATTGCTTTCGACTCCGGGCAGCTTGACGAGTCCGTCGACTGCTGGGCCGAGGACGGCACCCTGGACGAGACCGAAACCGGCCTCGGCTTGTTCGAAGGCCGCGAGGCGATCCGCGTCTTCTTCCGCGACACCCTGATGGCCAACTCCACGAACGTCGTCCACATGATGTTCAACCACCTGATCACCAGCATCGAGGGTGACCATGGTGAAGGCCGGGTCAACTGTCTCGTTGAAATTGTGAAGACCGATGGCAGTTACGCGCGCGCCCACGTCACGTACAGCGATCGCTACGTCCGGGTCGCGGGTCAGTGGAAGTTCGCCAGTCGCGTCGTCACCTCGTCCTTCCCGCACGAGGCACTCACGAGCTGATGCTTGGGTAGCCGATGCGGACATCCTCGGTGTCCCGAGCCGCCCGTGACACCGAAGGCAGCGTTGATCACGACATGCGTGAGGAGGCGATGGCCGGCACGGCTGTGGTGTCCGCCCGGCTGTCTTGCCGCGGTCGGTCGGATTCGGTCCCGTCAGCCGCCCCCTTTGAGGGCGCGGACGCCGACGGAGTCGATCGCGCACCGAGACCAGTCCAACTCGCCCTGGGCACCGAGCCTGTTGAGGACCAGGCGGTGGAGCATGGCTCACACTCATGCCCCGGTCCACTCGGTGAACCGGCGGAACGCGGCCACCCCCGAAGGGCCGAAGCCCCGGCCACCGGGACGTCGTGGACGCCTTCGTGCCCGACCTCCGCACCGGCCTGTTCCGCCCGGGGTTACGGGTCAAGCACCTCAGCGGGTTCCCCGGTATCTACGAACTCACCTGGCCCATGGGCACCGGCCCCGCAGGACGCGCCACCTGGCAGTACGGGCCACCTGGCAGTACGGGCCAGCACGTTGCCCTGCCCCCCCCCTCACGTCATCTGGCGCGGCATCGCCAGCCACTCGATCCTGACGCTGCCGTGACCGAAGCATCGGGCGAGGCGCCTGTGACAGAACGAAGACGTCGCTGGGAATGGCCTGTAACTCGGTGCGGGATACAAATACTTCAGACCGCACGCACCGCGTTACCCCTGGAGGGGGACACCATGAAGCACACCCGTATCGCCGCTCTCGCCGCCCTCGGCGTCGCCGCCAGCCTCTCGCTCACCGCCTGTGGCGGTGACGACTCCGGCAAGGACTCGTCCTCCAAGGGCTCCTCGTCCTCCTCCTCGTCCTCGGAGGGTGGCTCGAAGCCGGACAGTGGCTCGGGCTCCGGCGGCTCGCAGGCCGGTGACGCGAAGGCGGGCTCCGGTGAGGACACCAAGGCAGAGGCTGCTGCGAACGGTGCGGCGCAGACCGGCGGCAAGGTCACGTTCTGCAAGACGGAGGACCTGGCCATCGACGCCACGGACGCGGCGCCCGACGAGGCCTCCGGCAGGATCAACATCACTATGGTCAACCGGGGTTCGGCCACCTGCTCGGCGACCGGCTTCGCGGGCGTCGACATCAAGGACGTCGACAACACCTCGAACCCCATCGAGCGCGGCCAGGCCCAGCCGCGTATCACCACCCTGAAGGCCGGTGACGCCGCCGTCTTCAACCTCGCCTACGACATCGACAGCAGCGGCGAGAGCCTCGCGCGCCCGACCAACATCGAGGTGACGCCCCCCAACGAGACCCACTCCGTGACCCTGGACTGGCCCGCAGCAGCGGGAGACATCAAGGGCGCCTACACCGACGTCCAGGTCTACCCCACCCACACCACCAAGTAGGGCTTGGAATCTGTGTCAGCACCCGTGATCTGTGATGACGTTCTGTGACAGTGGAGGACCGGCCGGTGGAGCTGGTGCGGCTCCCGGCAGTCACCCGAAGCTCATCAGTTTCTCGCTTCCGGAACTCACTTCGATGTCCCGGCGTCCGACTCCATGACGGATAGCTGCAGATCACCCAGGACAGCACATGGCGAAGAGGGAGCAGGCGACGGACGCGGTGAAGGAGCAGGAGCAGGAGAAGGAGAAGGACCGAGAGAAGTGGATGGCGCGTTTCCAGGTACGGCTGGCCATGCAGCCGGGCGTGGACCGGGCAGTCGTGCTCCAGGCGGTCAAGGACGTCACGGCGCACTGCGCGGATACGGGAGAGCCCCCGCGTACTGCCTTCGGCGACCCGGACGACTATGCCGTGCAGGCAGCCGCGCGGCTGGTGCCGGCGGACAGGGCGACGCGCGCGAGGCGGCGCGACGGCGTGGTGGACAAGCTGGGCTCCGTACTGAAGAGGGCTGGGGGCATCGCCGGTCTGTGACCGGTTGAAGCGACTTCCGTCATGGCCCGGCGCACGGCGTCTGGCACGGCTTCTGGCACAGCTTCTTGCGGTTCGGTCATCCGTGCGTGGGCGTGGAGCTCGCGTCTTCCCGCGCCGATCGTCACATGGCCCGATCACGGCAGGACATGGAACGCGGCCCCGTTTCCCCCGTCGGACAGGGGAACGAAAGCCAGGGGTGGGCAACGAGTGCGGCGGGCTGCCACGAGGCGGACGTCGATGACCTGTTGATGCATCCGAGTCGGGCGGTGACCAGCCGCAGATCGTCAGCGGCGCATCCAGATCTTGCCACTGGTGTCCTCGTCGTAGCCGTTGCAGCAGACGCCCACGGCTACGACCCGGGACGTGCCGGGGATGACAGCAAGGCCGGTGATCGAGTGGTCGGGGGCGACGTGTTCGCTCGACCAGTTCCGGCCGTCGTAGTGGAAGACCAGATCGTCTCCGCCCGCGGAGAATGCGGAGGCGAAGACCCCGCCATGCCCGTCGGCGGCGGCATTGGCGAACTTCCCGGCGATGCCGGAGCCGATCACACTCACCCACTTGTGCCCGTCCCAGCGCACCGCGACAGGCCCGACGACGCCCCCCGTTCGACCCGTGCGGCCGACCGCCCAGAGCTGCGTCGGCGACTGTGCGGCGAGACCGCGCAGCTCTCCGGTCGGCCCCGCGACAGCGGGCGGCAGCGGCACCGTGCGCCACCTCCGCCCGTCCCAGTGCAGAGTTACCGGTCGGCCCCGGCCCTCGCCCACGGCCCAGACGTCCCGAGGCGACAGGGCATGCAGGGCATGCACGCACATCACCGACGGCAGGGGAACGGCCGACCAGCCCGCAGCCGTATGGTGCCGCAGGAACGAACGACAGGTGCCCTCACCGCCCCGCCGCCGAGCCGCCACCCACACGTCGCCGGGCCCCGCGACGGTTGCCGCATCCACCAAGGAGTTGGGCTCACGCCAGGCGGGTGTCCACCGGCTGCCGTTCCACCGCGCCGCCCGGGACTCCTGGCCGCCGGTCAGCCTCGCGGTACCGAAGACCCACACGTCACCCGGCCCCGAGGCCGCCACCACGCGCAGGCTGTTCAGGCCGAGCCGCCCGGGTACCCCGACACCCGTCCATGCCTCGCCGCGCCACCGCATGACGACCGGCTCGCCGTTCTCGTCTCCCACCGCCCATGCCTCTTGCGTGCCGGTAGCCACCACGCCGTACAGGTTCCCGGGGTTGCCGGTGTGGCCCACCGGCAACCACAGCCCGGACTTGGTCCCGCTCTGACGCGCCGTCGGACGCGTGCCCTTGTCCGTCGCACATCCGCCGACCGTCATCGCCAGGACTGCGCTGAGCACAGCAATCACAAAGCGGCGCACTGGCCGCACCCCCCTCTTGGCCCCCACCTGAAGTGGGATCGTACGAGACCTGACAGCTTTCGTCAGCCAGAGCGCCCCCAGCCTTCTGCGCACCGTCTCCAGCGCGTTCGTGTGGCGATGGGGAGCGCCGCACGCTGCGGCGCCCACAGTCTTCTGAGGCAGCGCGTGGCACCGCGTCTCAGGCAACCCTGGACCCCGCGGGTCAGATCCCGCCGACTGCCGACCCGTGAGGGCCAGGGACTCCGCGCGGCGGGCTGCGGCGCGGACAGGATGGCGCGCGGCATCGAGGCGATGCCGTCGCGCTCGATGGGGTTGAGCCGGTCCCACACGGCGTGGGCGACACCGTGGGCGCCGACGGCCTTCCTGGCCTGTGCTCAGCGAGGAGCGGTACTGCCCGCTGGTTCTGCTCCCAGGAGCGCGAGCAGCCCGGGGAATCTCTTCTCGATGTCCGCTCGTCGCAGCCGGATGCCCTTGCGGTTGCCGTAGTCGATCTCGTCAATGAGACCTGCCTCGCGTAGGACCCGGAAGTGGTGGGTCTGGGTCTGCTTCGAGATCGGAAGATCGAACGAGTTGCAGCCCCGCTCGTTGTCGCTGCGATCGGCGGCCAACTCCGTCATCACCGAACGACGGTGCTCATCGGCGAGGGCGCGGAACACCACACCCAGGTCGAGCAGAGCGGCCTCAGGGCCGACCAGGTTCTTCCCGGCCACGCGGCACCTCCTTCAGGTACGACTTGAATCGTACCTGAAGGTTGTGCTCCACTGAGGTACGAATTCTTTCGTACCTGGTCCGGTTGTGCCGCCCCGTGCCCCCGCCGTCTGAGACCCGGCCCGGCACTCGCCGGGGACCTGGTCACCGAACTCCGAAAGGCCATCGTCATGAAGAAGCCCGAGGTGCTGATAGTCGGTGCCGGAATTGCAGGGCCCGCACTCGCATACTGGCTCTCCCGGAATGGATACCGGCCGACGGTCATCGAACATGCCCGCCGGCTGCGCTCCGGTGGCAGCGCGATCGTCGTGAAGGGGCCCGCGATCCCGGTCGCCGACCGCATGGGCATCCTCCCGCAGCTCCGCGGACTCGCCACCCGCAATCGGTCACTGACCCTGCTCGACCCCGACGGCAGGCGAATCCTGCAACGCCCGCTCACCTCGGACGGGGCTCCGACGGTCGAGGTGACCCGAGCCGACCTGTCCGAGGTGCTCCACCGGTCGGCGCAGACCGAGACCGAGTTCGTGTTCGATGACACGGTCACTGCTCTCGACCAGGACGCAGACGGGGTCGACGTCACCTTCCGGCGGTCCGCGCCACGGCGCTACGACCTGGTAGTCGGTGCCGATGGGATGCACTCCACAGTACGGCGCCTGGTATTCGGACCCGAGCGGCAGTTCGCGAGCGACCTGGGCCTGTACGGCGCGACCGTGCCGCTGGAACCCGACGCCATCGAGGACCCCAGTGAGATGACGATGCTGACGGTGCCGAACCGGATGCTGGTCGTCCATCCCTCGCGGACCACTCCGCTCGCGATCTTCACCTTCCGGGCCGAACAGCCGGCGCCCCACGACCGCAAGAACATCGCCCTTCACAAGCAGACCGTGGCCGACGCCTACGCCGACGTGCGGTGGCGGGCACCGGAACTCGTGGCGGCGTTCCTCGACCACCCGGCTCCGTTCTTCGACCCCCTGACTACCGTCCGGGTGCCCTCGTGGTCCCGCGGACGGGTCGTACTGCTCGGCGACGCGGCGGCGGCGACAGCCCTGCTGGGCGACGGGTCCAGCATCGCGATGGCGGGCGCCTACGCCCTCGCACAAGAGCTCGCCGCCCATCCCGGTGATCACGCCCGCGCCTTTGCCGCCTACGAGTCGCGGCTCCGCCGCGAGGTAGGTCCGCGGCAGCGACGCGTCGGTCTGCTCTCCAGGCTCATGGTGCCCCGCACCCGGCCGGGCCTCGCGGTGCGCAACGCGGTGGGCCGCGCGGTCGGTCGCACGAACCGGATCGCTTCCCGCGAAGCCGCGAACCGCTAGACCGGGTCCACACCGACCGGCCACCGGTCGGTGCGCAGCTCCGCGGCAGCTCCCAGCCGGGTCGGCGCGACCATGTCCGACGATCCCGGCTCGGCGTGGCAGGTCATCGCCGATGCGGCGGTCGGCTGCTGCCGACCTCACCCACCGTTCCCGGTACACGACAAGGGCGCTGCCGGTGACTACGCCCCCGCGAAGCGGAGATGAAGTGCTGGGCGGACAAGGCGTCGGCGGCATCATCTGGGGTGCCCTTCCGCGGCCTGCGACTGGTGAAGAGGCAGTACTCCAACCCTGCACTACTCCTACGGTGGAGCAGCACTAGAAGGTTCAGCGGGGCTGCAGCATGGCGGGGGCCTGTTCCGACTTGGCTGCCCCGGCTCACACACAGGCAGGCCGGGCACGCCACCGAGAAGGGAAGGCGACGTGCCCGGCCACAACCGTACTGAACTGGCGGGCCCTGCGGTCTGACGTGGCTGGTCAGCTGTTCGCGCAGGTGTTGCCTGTCGTGGGGTTGAGCAGCCCGACGACGTTCACTCCAAGGCCGCACGCGTTGACCGGGACGTGCACCGGGACCTGAATGTTGTTGCCGGAGAGGACACCGGGCGACCCGACGGCGGCACCTTCCGCGCCGGCGTCGGCAATTGCAGCTCCGGCACCCCCGAGCACGGCGGTGGCAGCCAGAGCAGCGGCAGCAAAGGCGGTACGAATACGCATGGGTGAGCTCCTTCACGTGAGGTGATCACTCAACACGTTCTCCCGTCGACGACCGGAGTAACGCCCGTGCCCCGATGGAACCAACCACGTCACCCGCTCAGGCCCACAAAGACGAAGCACCCGGCCGAGGCGGCAATTCCTCTCGAGGTCTGTCCGGGGCGGACACCCCCTCTTGGTAACAAGTGTTACCGTGAGGGGTATGGCAAAGACACAGCTCGGTGCACGGGTCGATTCCGAGGTCAAGGAACTCGCGGCGGCGCGGGCCAAGGAGCGCGGCATGGCGGTCGGGGACTACATCTCCCAACTGGTCCTTGAAGACGCGAGCGGCCTGCGCGCCCGGGGTCTTGAGGCGGCCGGCCGATTCCTGGCGGACCACCAGCACGTCTTCGACGAAGCCGAAGCGCCCCGCGACGCGCAGACCGCCGCACCGGGAGCGCACGCCGCGTAATGGATCTACACGTCGACGTCCCCTGGATCCTGCAGGTCGCGCAACTGGCCGGGGCCGGTGACCCGGCCCCGGACGACTACGGCATCCCCGTTGCCGCTGTCGCCTGCCACCGCGCCGAGCTCCTCGAAACCCCCGTCTACGACGGCCCCTACGCGCGAGCCGCGGCACTGGTGCACGTCCTGGGCCGCTGCCGCTGGCTGGAGCGCTCGAACCTCGCCGTCGCGGCCGCTACCGGCGTCATGTACTTGGAAGCCTCTGGTGTCACGGTCAAACCCGACCACGATGACGCTGTCGCCCTGCGGGATCTCCTCCTCAGCCGTGACTGCACCGCTGACAAGGTCGCCCAGCTCCTGCGCTCCTGGCCCACCTCCAGCTGACGACGGCACGGGCAGGGAATTGGAATGACGGAACGAACAGCGAGATGGGCCAGGAACTTGCACACGGTGCTGTGCGGCAGCCCGGCGAGCCCGGCCAGGCGCCGCGCCGACAGCCGCCCCCCGGCCTGCCGGTGCAGGTCGTAGCACAGATCGAGGAACTCCCGGTGAGAGCCGACGCTCACTGCGGGCGGCGGAACTGGCCAGGGCAGCCCATCAGTATCTCCTGACGGTGGTCGGTCGGCGGGGCGAGGTAGCGTCGCCGGGTCAGGCCCAGGACGAGCGTCAACCCCAAGGAGACGCTCTCGGGGAAGTCCTCCCCGGAAGACTGCCACCGGGCGGCGGGGCCTGGGCGAACCCTCGTGGACAGCACCTCACCCGGCCTGGAACACCCCGGAATCCGGCGGTGATTGTGCCTCCAGGAACCCGGGGGTTTACCCCATGGTCACGCTCCAATCCGGCGCATAGCCTCGCTGGGCATTCCCCGCGAGGGAACTGCCTGACAACCCCTCAAGAACGGTGGAAAGTCCATGCGTGCGCGCCTTCGTCTGCTCACTGCCCTCGTGACGGCGGGAGTTGCCGTCGGCGGAATCAGCGCATGCGGCCTGGCCAGGGAGAACTTCGAGGATGACACCACGCTGTCGCAGAAGATCACCTCCGTGCGGCTGGACAGCGGCTCCGGCGGGATCACCCTGCGCGGCAAGGAGGGCGCCATCGAGGTGAACCTGCACCGTTACGTGGAATACGGCGGAGACCGCCCGGCAGGGGCCACGCACCGCATCGAGAACGGTGTCCTGGTGCTCCGCGGCTGCGATGACGACTGCTCGGTGGCCTACACGGTCGACCTACCGGCGGGCGTCCCGGTGACCGGTGAGACCTCCAGCGGCGAGGTCAGCCTGTCCAGGACGGGCGCGGTGAAGGTGACCACCAGCTCCGGCGCCATCGACCTCGATGACGTCAACGGGTCGGTCGAGGTACGGGCCTCCAGCGGCGCGATCACCGGACGCGGACTCAAGGGTGGACCCATCAGCGCCACGACCTCCAGTGGAGCCATCGACCTCGCCGTGTCCTCGCCCCAGGATGTCCAAGTAGAGGCCGGCAGCGGCGCCGCCACCCTCACCACGCCCGACGGGCGATACCGAGTGACCACCAAGAGCGACAGCGGCGGCAAAAACATCGCAGTCTCCGACGACCCGTCCGGCACGCACCGGCTCGACCTGACCACCGGCAGCGGCGCCATCACCGTCAAACGCTCCTGACGAGCGCAGTGAAACGACCGGACCATAAAGATCCAGCTCAGCTTGAGTTCTAACCTCTGCCCGGTGCGCCGCCCAGCGTTCCCGGCAACCACCAGGCCCCCGGACACGGTCACGGCTGGGCCCTGCGGTGTCAGTGGCGGCTGCCTGGGTGAGGCTTATGACGATCAAGGACGTAGCCCGGCATGACGTGAGCGAGCAGCGGATCGAAGAGGCGCTGGAGGACATCTGGGGCCGGGCCTTCACCCGCTGGCCCACGATGCAATAGGTCCTGCCGGGCTGCCGCTGACCGGGTTCGAGGTCGCGTACATCGCCCCGGACGGAACGGAGTTACGGCGCCCGTTGCCGGAGGTGCGGGCCGCCGTGCCGTTCGAGCACGCCCTCCCCGTACGCGTCTTGGCGGCGTAGCACATACTCGGCACGGTTCCACGGCCCGCGACAACCGCCGTGAGGCACAGTCCCGGCCACCACAACAAACGGGGTACGGGTTAGCCTCGTGGGATGCGTGTACTGATCACTGGGGCAACTGGCTATGTCGGCCGTGCTGTTGCGGTTGCTCTGGCCGGGGCGGGGCATGAGGTCGATGCCCTCACGCGGGATCCGGGCTCGGACAGGGCGAGGGGGCTGCGGGACCTCGGTGTCCGGCCGCTGCGCGGGCGTCTCGCGGACCGTGCCGTGCTCAGCGGGATACTCGCGAGTGCGGACGCCGTGGTCCATACCGCCTTCGACCCGGATGACCCCGTCGGCGCCGATCGTGCTCTGTTCGGTGCTCTCGCCGACGCCGGTCGCCGCCAGCATCTGGTGTATACGACCGGCTGCTCGGTCTACGGTGAGCACGCCCATGCGGTGCTGACGCCTCAGACCCCCGTCGACGACGGCAATCGACGTGCGCGCCTGGAAGCCGAACTGCGCAGTGCCGGGCTGCCGCACACCGTGCTGCGCCCCGGGATGGTGCACGGCGGTGATGCGCGCAGTTCGATCGTGGGGGACTGGTTCCGCGAGGCCCGATCCTCCGGGCCGGTGCACCGGGGACGGCGGGACAAGGTGTGGTCCTGGATCCACGTCGAGGACCTGGCGCGTGCGTACACGGCGGTACTGCGTGCCCCCGAGGAACATGACGGGCGCACCTACCTGCTGGCCGACGCACATCCCGTGGCCCCGCTGGCTGTCGTCGAAGCCGCTGCCAGGGCGGTCGGCAGCACCGACGCTCTGACCTTCGCCCCGGTTGAGGACGAGAAGCCGGTGTACCGGGTGTTCGACCGTGACGAGGTCATCGACGCCTCCGCCGCCCGGGGCGCGTTGGGGTGGACCCCGCAGGAGAGCGATGTCCTGCCAGCACTGCCTGCTTCGTTCAGGCAGTGGTCGGCCGCCCGGCCCTGAGCCGGGTCCGCCGAGGAAGGTAGATCGAGCCACCTTGGTCAACGACGCAAGGTGGCTCCGCACAACCCCGGCGCAGCCTACGAAGGGACACCTTTCGCTCCGCTGGTCGCCATGCCCGGCGCCGCAGTGTTCAACTGCGCGGGACAGCAGGCTTGGAGAACGGCGAGACGCTACCCGCGCGCTGCGCGCGGCAGGGTGGCGGGCCAGGTGTGGATCCACTCTTTACTCAGCGCAGCGACCGCCGGGCACGGCGGACCCGAAGGGGATCAGGTCACCTGATCGTCCAGCTTGCTCTCTCGCTCTCTCGAGCTCCTTGCTCTCCGGAGCTCCTCGCCCTTGCCGTCCACCTGCCTGGCACTCCGGGCCGACAAGAAAAAATGACCTCTCCCCTCAAGGGGGAAGAGGTGTCAGTGCGGTTACCTGGATACCCACAGGGCCCGACCTGCGCAGACGCCGCGGTTACCCAAGGGGGCTGGTAGCTACGCCGGTAGTCAGGTCGGTACCTACGCCGGCACCTACGCTGGTACTTACCCACGACCGTCTTTTCGGGCGCCGTTGCCCCGATCTGCCGCTGTCGCCCACCCTCCAGAAGCGCTAGGTCAGAGACG
This sequence comes from Streptomyces sp. NPDC058257, assembly GCF_042881845.1. Taxonomy (NCBI): domain Bacteria; kingdom Bacillati; phylum Actinomycetota; class Actinomycetes; order Kitasatosporales; family Streptomycetaceae; genus Streptomyces; species Streptomyces sp. NPDC058257. The sequence goes on along the minus strand of NZ_JBHVXJ010000037.1, from coordinate 23,244 downwards.
TGCCCACCCCCACGAGGCGTCGTACGCGATGACGATGGCCTCGTACATGTCGCCCTGTCGTCGCTGTCGGTCAGTGCTCAGTCCTCCGGCTTGGTGTCGATCTCGGCGATGAGGGCCTCGATGCGGGTCTTGATCTCATCGCGGATGGGGCGCACGGACTCCACGCCCTTGCCCGCGGGGTCCTCCAGCGCCCAGTCGAGGTACTTCTTGCCGGGGAAGATGGGGCAGGCGTCGCCGCAGCCCATGGTGATGACGTAGTCGGACGCCTGCACGGCCTCGGTGGTCAGGACCTTCGGCTTCTGGGCGGAGATGTCGACGCCGGCCTCCTTCATCGCCTCGACCGCGGCCGGGTTGACCTGGTCGCCGGGGATCGACCCTGCGGAGCGGACCTCGATCCGGTCGCCCGCGAGGTGGCCCAGGAATCCGGCGGCCATCTGCGAGCGCCCGGCGTTGTGGACACATACGAAGAGCACGGAGGAGAGGGGAGGGGTGGTCATGCGGTCTTCCTTCACAGGCAATGAGCGGTCAACAGGCGTGCGGACGAGGACAGTTCAGGGGCAGGGTGCCGAGCAGGTCGGTGATGTGCGCGTCGGTTGCGTCCCGGATGGTGCGTACGACGCTGATGGCGGCGCCCTCGGGGTCCGCGACCGGCGTCCGGCGTTGTGGCTGCAGACAGACAGCACCTGTGGCGGCCCGAGGCCCGGCGTGCCCTCGACGTGTGCGAGAGCGTCCAGGAGTTCGCCGGCGAGCCGCTCGGAGAGCATCACCAGGTGCGTACGGACGCGGGACTGCTCGGCCAAGCGCCGGTAGGGGCCCGTGAGCAGTACCGGTAAGAGTCCGTGAGCCGCAGTTGCACGCTCTCCACCGAGAGAGCGGCCCGCGTGCCGGGAGGCGAGGCGGGCGACTCCGGCCGAGAGCCGCTTGTCGGGGAAGAGCGGGAGAAGGGAGGCGGTCATGAGGGAACCCTTTCGCGGGCCCTACGGTTCAGCCCGGACTGGTATCAGCTCCGAATGATGTGACAGTATCAGCGCATGCTGACTTCAGTCGACACTGATGTGATCCGGGTTCTTGGCGACCCGCTCCGCCTGAAAATCGTGACCCTGCTCGCCCAGGAGACGCTCTGCACGACGCACCTGGTGGCGGAGACCGGCGCCAGGCAGACCAACCTCTCCAACCACATGAAGGTGCTGCGCGAGGCCGGTCTGGTCGAGACCGAGCCGTGCGGCCGCTTCACCTACTACAAGCTGCGCCCCGAGGTCCTGGCCTCAGTCTCCGAGCAGTTCGCCGAGCTGGCCGCCTCCGCCCGCACTGCCGCTGACAACAAGAGGGCCTGCTGATGACCCGCACCGACGCGACGCCGCCGAGCGAGAAGCAGGCGGCACCGTCGGGTGACGGCATCGTCGCCAAGCTCTCCACCCTGGACCGCTACCTGGCCGTGTGGATTTTGCTCGCCATGGCCGTCGGCCTGGGGCTTGGCAGGCTGATTCCGGGCATGAACGACGCCCTGGCGAAGATCGAGGTCGGCGGCATTTCCCTGCCCATCGCGCTCGGCCTGCTCGTGATGATGTACCCGGTGCTTGCGAAGGTGCGCTACGACAAGCTCGACACCGTCACCGGCGACCGCAAGCTGATGGCCTCGTCGCTGGTCATCAACTGGATCGTCGGCCCGGCGGTCATGTTCGCGCTCGCCTGGATCTTTCTGCCGGATCTGCCGGAGTACCGCACCGGCCTGATCATCGTCGGCCTGGCCCGCTGCATCGCGATGGTCATCATCTGGAACGACCTGGCCTGCGGCGACCGCGAAGCCGCCGCCGTCCTGGTCGCCCTCAACTCCGTCTTCCAGGTCATCGCCTTCGGCCTGCTCGGCTGGCTCTACCTCGGCCTGCTGCCGGGCTGGCTCGGCCTCGGCGACGGCGAGCACCTCGACATCTCCATGTGGAAGATCGCGCTGAACGTCGTCATCTTCCTCGGCGTGCCGCTCCTCGCCGGATTCCTCACTCGCCGCATCGGCGAAGAGGAGATGGGGCGCACCGGCTACGAGGCCAAGTTCCTGCCGAAGATCGGTCCGTGGGCGCTGTACGGACTGCTGTTCACGATCGTCATCCTCTTCGCCCTGCAGGGCAAGACCGTCACCTCGCAGCCTCTGGACGTCGTACGCATCGCGCTGCCGTTGCTGGTGTACTTCGCCGTCATGTTCTTCGGCACGTTCCTGCTGGGCAAGGGACTAGGCCTCGCCTACGACCGCACCGCGACCCTCGCGTTCACAGCCGCGGGCAACAACTTCGAGCTGGCGATCGCCGTCGCCATCGCCACCTTCGGCGTCACCAGCGGCCAGGCGCTGTCCGGCGTCGTCGGCCCGCTCATCGAAGTGCCGGTACTGATCGGCCTGGTCTACGTCGCCCTGGCCTGGCGCAAGAAGTTCAGCGCCCAGGACCTGACGACGACCCCGTGACACACACGACGGATGTGGTGGTGATCGGCGGCGGGCAGGCGCGGCTCGCTGCCGGTTCCCACCTGTGCCGCCTCAGTCTGGACTTCGTCATTCTCGACGCCCAGTTCACGCCGGGCGGCGCCTGGCGGCACGCCCGGGACTCCCTCCACCTCTTCGCCCCCCCCGGCCGCGTTCTCGTACCTGCCGGGACGTCCGATGCCACGGCAGAGCGGCGAGACCTCTCCCGAAGCCGGGCATGTCGTCCAGTACCTCACCGACTACGAGCATCGACTACGAGCATGGATACGAACTCCCCGTCATCCGACCGGTGTCCGTACACGACCTCTGTCCGTACACGACCTCTGTCCGTACACGACCTCTGTCCGTACACGGCGTCCACCGCGACGGGGCCTTCCTGCGGGTCGAGGGCGACACGAACTGACCTGGGTCACCCAGCGCCCGCCGCGTTTCCCCGCCGACGACATCGACGGTCGTGGCTGGCACGGGCTTTGGCCTGGGCTTTGGCGCGGGCGATGGCTGAGGCGCGGACTTCGGCGCGAGCGTATTGTCGTCGATGAAGTAGTGGGAGGGGTTGGCGCCCCAGGCCGCGTCGCCGGAGGGGCCGTGGTCGGTGGGGCCCATGGGACGCAGTCCGTCCGGGTCGGATTTGGTGAGCGGGCTGTTGTGCGCGTAGGAGCAGGCGTTCATCTGGGCCGGGTCGTCGACGTCGATGACCGGATCGACGGAGAGGAAGCGGCCCAGGACGGGGTCGTATTCTCGCGCTCCGAGATGTACCAGGCCGGTGGGGTCGTTGGTGCCGCCGACGAAGCCGCAGGTGCCGGGGAGGCTTTCGGTGTCTTTGGAACGGGTCTGGCCGAAGGGGAGTTGCTTGCGGCGGGTAACGGCCAGGGTGGTCATGGCCACGGCTGCCATGGACGTGCCCTGGTGGTCGGAGAGGACTGCGATGACGGGCAGGCTCGACCTCCCGGCGGGGCCCGCTCTGGTCACGGTCGTAGAACTCCTAGGCCGCGGCCCCGCACCTGATCGGTTGCAGGCCGCCGATCCAGCCCGGGAGGCAGCACCTGAGCACCACACTCCGCCGGTGCCGCTGCCGCTGCCGTCAAGGGAAGGCAGCGCCGGAGGTCAAGGGCGGTAGGACGCTAGGCGTCGGTTAGGAACGCAGTGGCGCGTTCGGCGAGTTCGATGGCGGGGCGGATGCCTCGGGCTCGGAAACGGCGGAGGTCGCGCCGCATGTTCTTCACGGCCTTGCGGGTGCGGACGGAGTGCACGCCGCTCATGTGGTCCATGGACCGGTTCAAGGTGACGCAGGCTTGCTCACGGCCTGCGCGTCTCAAACACCGGCGGCAGGGTGACGTGGGACGCCGTGGACCTGGCCGAAGCCGATCCGCACAGCCTCTGGCCGCGGGTGGGTCTCGTTCCGCAGGACTACACCCGCTGGCCCATGCACCTGCGCGACAACATCCACCTCGGCCAACCCCGCACGCAGGACGATGCCCTGCTCTTGGACGCTGCTCGGGCGGCCGGCGGCGGACAGCGTCATCGCGAAGGCGCCTTACGGCCTGGACACTCTGGTCGCGAGCTCCAACTGGGGCGGCACTGATCTGTCCGGCGGGCAGTGGCAGCGTATCGCGGTCGCTAGGACCTTCTACCGGGATGCGGCCATGCTGATGCTGGACGAGCCGACGTCCGCGATGGACGCGCGCGCCGAGCACCTGGTGATCAGCCGGTTCAAAGGGCTCGCCGAGGGCAGGGCCGCGGTCTTCGTGACGCACAACCTTGAGAATGCCCGGATTGCCGACCGGATCATCGTTCTCGACGGCGGCCGGGTGCGCGAAGAGGGCACATGGCAGGAACTTATGGATCGTGGCGGGCTTCTCGCCGAGCTCTACAAACTGGCACAAGACCGCTGAACGTCCAGCGCTCAGGTCGCTGTTGTAAGTTCCGCGATCCGGTGCGCACGTACCCGTGAGACGCGCACCCGATGCGCAATTTCAAGGATCTGTGCGCACTGACTCCGCACGGTAACCAAGGGCTGAAGGCGTTGGACTATCCGTTGTGTGCTTCGAGCTCGGTCGCCAGCGTCTGTTGGGTGGCCGCCCATGACGCCAGGAGCGCCAAATTGTCAGCGGTCGGGGTGCCCGCGGGTGCGGTGTAGACATTGAGGCGCAGGCCGGGTTCGGCGGGCAGTTCCAGGGACTCGACGTCCAAATCGAGCCGACCCACGATCGGATGGCGCACACGCTTGCGACCGGACCGGTGCAGCCGCACGTCCTGGGATGCCCACCGCTGCCGAAATAGCTCACTGCACGTTGACAGTTCGCCGACTAGGGCGATCAGCTCCTCGTCGTGCGGATTGCGGCCGGCCTCCATGCGTAGCTTCGCGGCCACGTCACCAGCAATTCGGTCGTGGTCGACAAAGAAATCTCCGGCCGCCTCGGAGTTCAGATAGACGAATCGCGCTGTGTTCGCGGGCCGTCGCGGGTCTGCCAGCACCGGTGAATACAGCGCGCGAGCGAGTTGGTTCATGGCGAGCACGTCATAACGGCCGTTACCGATCCAGGCCGGCGCATCGGAGATCGCGTCGAGCACCTGCTGCAGCGTCGAGCGCACTGTCACAGCAGGCCTACGTCGGCGTGGGCCACTGGGTGCCCTGGATTGGCGCGCGAGGTGGAACAGGTGGTCACGCTCGGCCTCGTCGAGTTGCAAGGCAGAGGCCAACGCCTCGAGCACGCCATCGGAGGCACCGGTGAGGCTGCCGCGCTCCATGCGCACGTAGTAGTCGACCGATACCCCCGCCAGTAGCGCTACCTCCTCGCGGCGCAGACCTTTGACCCGACGGTTGTTGCCGTAAGCGGGCAGGCCCGCCTGCTCGGGTGTGATGCGGGCGCGACGCGAGCTGAGAAACTCCCGTATCTCGGTGCGTAGATCCATCGTGGCCATCCCCTCACCGTAAGCCCGTCCCGCAACCTAAGGGGTACCCGATGCGGTCGTCGCGGTGCCGCCGTCCACCGGGATGATGGTGCCCGTGAGGTAGGACCCGGCCCGGCTGGCGAGAAACACGGCGATACCCGCCATGTCGTCGTCGCGGCCGAGCCGGCGCAGAGGGGCCGCCGCCGCGATCGTGTCGCCGATGGCATCGAGCGTGGACGCCATCATCTGCGACGGGAACACTCCCGGTGCTACCGCGTTCACCGTGACGTGCTGTGGGCCCAGCTCTCTGGCAAGCACTCTGGTGAGTTGATGGAGTGCCGCTTTGCTGCTGGCGTACGAGTAGTTGGGCGCCTGGGCGACGTGGATGGCGGCGATACTGCCGATGTTGATGATCCGCGCGGGATCATCGGCGGTGCCCGCCTTGCGAAGTGCGGGGAGCAGCGCCTGGACCAGCCAGAACGGTGACTTGAGGTTGAGGTCGATCACTGTGTCCCAAGCCTCGTCCGGGAACGTCTCCAGCGGCTCGCGCCACATCGCTCCCGCGTTGTTGACAAGGATGTCGAGGTGTTCCGAGTCGGCCTTGACAAGATCAGCGAGGCGCCGGCACTCGTCGTGCCTGGACAGGTCGGCGGGGATTGCTCGAACGTCGCCGAATTCGGACAGTAGATGCTGTGCCTCCGCGCATGTGTCTGCGTTGCGTGAGCTGATGACGACGTGGGCGCCCGCCTGGAGAAGGCCGCGCGCTATCATCATCCCAATGCCTTTGGTGCCGCCAGTGACAAGGGCGTACTTCCCACTCAGATCGAAAAGTTCTGTGTGCGTGGTGCATTGGTTGTCCGCCATTGGTCTCCGTACCTTCTGTCGTGGAAGAATGCGCCGACACGGTCGCGCATTCGGGGCAACTGAATTGAACTGATGGGGTAAAGCCGCAGTGCGCGTCCATGGAGTGTTGTCGGCGCTTTCGACTCAACCAGGTTGACAGGCGTTTGGGACGTCTGGGAGACCCTTGTGATACAGGTACTGGCAGAGCCCCCTTGCCTGGTGCGCTGACTCACCCCGGATCCACCGGCTTGATTCCCGGTTGATCGTTTCGGGGTCGTGCAGGCCGTGTTGGGGCGGAGTTGCGGATTCGGGCATGGGATGGCCGCTGGTCCGCCCAGCTCTTCCTTGCGCAATTTCGCCGCAGGAAAGGCGCCGGTGCCGACCGCCACTGGTCATATGCGCCCAGGGGGTTGCGTCTTGAACGAGACGGGCGGACCGAGCGCCGCTGTCTCGGCGCGGCGTTTCGGAGTCGATCTCGACAGGCAGGCAGGCGACGGCCCGCGAGAAGTCGTCACTGACTGCGACAGGCGGCCTCCCCAGCTGGGCGCCTATTGCGCATGGAGGACCGGCACCCGCAGTGCTCACTTCGCGTGGAATCCGGTGTCTCCGCTGGAGTCAGTGCGCACCAGAAGGTGGAACCTACAGCTGTGCCATCCAGGACGGGGGCTGCCGCCAAAGTCGGACTCCCAGACGCATCCCCGCTGGAGGGGTCAACTTGAGAGCGGCAAGCGGCCTGATGGCCCTCCCGGGGCGAGGAAGCGGGCGCCCATGTTGTCCATCGGGCTGAAGCAGACCATGGCCGTGAACCAAGCCCCGGCCTTGCGCGGATGCTGGACGGCATGCGCATCGTGCTCAACGTCCTGGTCCCTGGCCTGGAACGCTTCATGCTCATCGCCGACGGCCAGCTCGTCCTGCCCGGCCCCCGCGGCCGAACCACCCTCACCCGCCAGCAGTCCGCCGACATCACCTGAGCAGGGCTTGCCCAGCCGCAGGCTGGCTTCGTAGGTGGAAACGGACACCACTTGCCGGTGGGTTTCGACAGCAGTAGCTGCCTTGGGCCGTTTGAAATGTCGGTGAGATCTGACACCGCCTGGCCTGGGGTGAGGTCCGGTGTCTGGTCGAGCCGTAAACAATGGACCTCAGCGCCTGCGTGATCGATGATCGGACCGTGAAGAGAGTCATCGATCTTGATCAAGCGGTCGTCGAAATTGCAGAGCGTCGACGTGGGTGGGAGTCCGCAGGATTGGCTGTCGGGCCTGTCAGTTGGCGTGACGAAGCAGCTTCTTGGCCTCAGCAGCTTGAGACGGACCGCTCGCGAGTGGAGGACCCCGATTCAATCGGCGTCCGTATCACGGGGCTGGCAGAGACCGAGCTCTGTGTGGTGCTGTTCCGCGGTGGCTGGGCCGATGTGGACTTCATCGCGAGCATCGATGATGCCGGTGTGCTCCCTGCCCCGGATGTGGTTTCACCGCAAGCCTTCGGGAACCTCCTCGACCGTTGCGTGTCCAGGGTGTTCGGTCCTTCCCGGTAGCGGCTTCCCCGGTGCCGTGATGGTGGCCCTCCGTCGGCCCGCGGCACCTGTCGAGGAAGGGCCCGCTGTCGTCAGCCAGCGGACTGTTGGGCCCTGGCTCGGGTCTGGGCGAGGCGGAAGGAATCAGTGCCGGTCTCGATGATGTTCCCGCCGAAGGTGAGCCGATCGACGATGGCCGCGCAGAGCCGGGGATCGGTAAACGTTTTGGTCCACCCTCCAGAACTTTCGTTGGAGGCGATGGCGACGCTGTTCTTTTCCTCCCGTTCGGTGAGAACTTGGAACAGCAACTCGGCGCCGCGTTTGTCGAGTTCCATGTATCCCAGCTCGTCGATCGCGAGGAGATCGACGCGTCCGTAGCGGGCGATCGTCTTCGTCAGTACCTTCTCGTCGGCGGCCTCCACCAGCTCGTTGACCAGCTTGGTGGCCAACACGTACTTCACCCGGTAGCCAGCTATCGCGGCTTCGGTGCCCAGCGTGATCAGCAGGTGAGACTTCCCCGTTCCGGAGTCTCCTATGAGGCAGAGGGGCAGACCCTTCTTCACCCATTCGCAGGACGCGAGAGTGTGGATCACGGCCTGGTCGATGTTCGGGTTGGCGTCGAAATCGAATTGCCGCAGAGACTTTTCCCGGGGAAAAGAGGCGGCCTTGATCCGGCGCTCGGAACGTCGGCGGGCCCGGTCGTCGCACTCGGCCAGCAGCAGCTCCGCGAGGAACCCTCGATAGGTCATCTGGCCCTTGGCCGCATCCTCGGCGATGTCGGCGAACTGGCCCCGGATCGTGGGCAGTCGCAGTGCCTTGCAGGATGCTTCGATAGCCGCGTCGGCGGCCTGCTCGGTCAGTCCGCGGTGGCGATTGACGGTCACGGCTCTTCTCCCTCGGGGTTGGGCCGGCCGCCCGGCCGGCGTCGTCGCAGTAACTGGTCGTAGACGGCCACCGAGGGCAGCGGCCGGGTGTCCGGCGGCAGGTGCGCCAGTCTCCGCTCGGTCAGCGAGGTGACCTTCGGATGCCCGAACCGGTCGGACTCCGGCCCTTCCGGCAGCACGGTCGGGGCCGTGGTGTCGTCGGCCTCCGCTGCTTTGCGGGCCTCCAGCGCGACCGCGTCCGAGGTCATCGCTCCTGCCCGCAGCGCCGCGGCGAGTCCGGCGACCAAGTGCTCGTGCGGCATGTGCCGGCCCAGCAGCAGGACCTCGATCAGCGCCCGGGTGCCGTCCCGGTCGCCGTGGGCCTTGCAGGCCGCTGCCCACCAGGCGTCGTGGACCGGGGTGAACTTCCCTGCTGAGCGGGCCTGTTCCAGCGCGGTCGAGCCGGGCAGGGCCCCCGGTTTGCGGACCAGCGCCTCCAGATAGTGGTCCAGCACCAGACGCGACCCGGCCTTGGTCATCAGCCGTTCGTGCCGGGCGACTTCGACGCCGTTGTCGTAAACCACCAGCTCCGAGGCGTGCAGCATCACGCGCACCCGTCTTCCGATCAGCCGCACCGGCACCGAGTAGTGGTTCGTGCGGACGCTGATCTGGCCGTAGCGGTCCACCCGCAGTGCGAACAGCCGGCCCGTCTCGAACGGTTCAACCGGTAACGGCTTCAGCAACGGCTGTTCCGCGGCGAAGTACTCGCCGACCGTCCGCGGTCGGGAGCGGATCCGCCGGGCGTCGTCCTCCTCGTCCCAGCGGTCGACCATCGCATTCAGTTCCGCCAGCGAGCCGACCTCGGGAACGGGGACGAAGTGATTGCGGCGGAAGCAGCCGATCTGCCCCTCCACCCCGCCCTTCTCGTGCGCTCCCTCGATGCCAGGACGGCAGTAGAAGACCTCGATACCGAAATGCGAGCGGAACGCGATCCACCGCTCGGTCTCCACCCGGGCCCGGTTGAAGCCCAGCACCTGGGCGACGGCCGAGTTGAGGTTGTCGTAGCGGACCTTGCCGGTCGGCACCCCGCCGAGCACGCTGAGAGCGTGGACGTGTCCCTCGAAAAACGCCTCCTGGCCGCCGGAGGCGGACACCCGGTGCACCGCCTTCCCGGAGTACGACAGACGGAACGAGAACAGGCTGCACTTGACCTGCTCACCGGCCAGACGGATCGTCACGTCCCCGAAGTCGACCTTCCGCTTCGGCTCCCGGCCGATGGGACTGCGGCACGAACGCCTTCGCAATGCCCCGGCCCGCCGCGATCCGTATCTCCTCGCGACGTTCCGCAACATAGGCGCGGACGATCCCGTAGGTGATCTCGGCCGCGCCGTGCTCGTCAACCAGCCGGTCGAAGATCCGCTTGGCGGTGTGCTGCTGTTTCCGCGGCGCGGTGAGATCAGCCCGCAGCATCTCATCGACCAGCCCTTTGTAAGGGTCCAGCCGTGTCCTGCGCGGCGGAAGCTTCTTGCGAGGCTCCGGCCAGACCGAGGTCAGAGCCTTGCGAACCGTGCGGAAGCCCACCCCGTACTTGTGCTGCAAAGCCCGGTTCGACAGCCCGGCCCGGGAATCACGACGGATCGCCGCGTACAGATCGACTTTGGACTTCGGCGGCATCCGTGCCCCCTCACCACGCGGTGCACTTCGATGGTCCCACCGCAAGCACCCGGGTGGTGTCCAAACTCATCGATACCGCTTCCCGACGAGAGCGGGTGGTGTCGTCGCTGACCGACAGGTGGTGTCACTACCCACGCGCATAGCCAGCAGGCCGCCGATGGCCGTCTGGCCCTCACGGTGGACGTCAGCAACTGGACCGCGAAGGTGATCGGTGGCCGGTGCAGGCCGAGACGGGGACGCTGAGCTTGTTCTCTATCTTTGTGCCCCGAACAGCGCCAGAAGATAAGGAACAAGCTCAGGGTCCGGCCATCCCGGCGGCCGCCATCAGCCGGCGCACACTGCGGGTCAGGGGGTGGGCTTCCCCGATCGTGCGTACGCAGGTCGCGAGGGTCCGCGTGTACAGGCGGCGCGCCTTGCGCGGCGCGCCCGCCGCCCGGTAGACGCCCGCCAGATTCATCTGTGTGGTGAGGGTGTCGAGATGATCCGGGCCCAGTTGCTTCTTCTGCCGGCGAAGGGTGTCCCAGAACAGAGGGAGGGCCTGGCGGATGTCGCCTGCTGTGGCAAGGGCGACCGCCAGGTTGTGGGACGTGGTGAGGGAGTGCGCGTGGTCGCGCCCCAGCGCCACGGTGCAGGCGGCGAGGTTGTCCTCGTAGAGCTCTACGGCGCGCGTCAGGTCCCCCGCATCCTGGTGGGCGCCGGCGAGGCCGTTGCGCGCGGTGAGTGTGCCGGTGTCCAAGGGGCCCAGCGCCCTCTCCATGCCCGTGACTGCCCGCTCGTACAGGGGCAGGGCGAGGGCAGGTCCTCCTGCGCGCTGCCGGGCGTACGCGAGGAGGCCGAGGGCGGCGAGGGTGTCAGGATCATCGGGGCCGAGGTCCCGCTCCCGTGCGATGAACGTCTGCTCGTAGAGCGAGGCGGCCTCGCCGAAGTCCCCCGCCTCGCGGTGGGCATCGGCCAAGTGCCGGCGGCTGTTGAGGGTGTCAGGGTGATGAGGGCCAAGCGACTCCGCCCGGATGCGCAGGACCTCCTGGAAGAGGGGGAGCGCGCGCTCGGGAGCACCCGCCATGAGGTGGGCCACCGCTAGATTGTGGCGGGCGGTGAGCGCGTTGCGGTCGTCGGCGTCCTGACGAGCGCCGACGTCCTCGCGTACGGCCTCTTCGAACAGGGGGACGGCCCGTGCGGCGTCCCCGGCCGCCAAAAGCCCGTAGCCGAGGTCGACGTTCCGGGTGTCGAGGACGTCGGCCTCGGCGGACGTCCTCGTTCTGTCAGTGGTCCCGCCTCCCCCGGGACCGGGGGCCGAAGGTTGCGGCCCGCTCGAGGACTCCTGCGGTGCGGACCCGAGCCCGGCCATCCGCTCGAAGTCACCGGCCGAGCGGTACACGAGCGCGAGCGAGACGCGCGCGGTGCGTGTGAGGCCGTGGAACTCGCCGAGGACCCGTTCCATGGCAGGCATCACTTCCTCGAACAGGGAGATGGCCCGCCGCAGGTCACCCGCGTCCCGCACGGCTCCCGCGAGGTTGCCCCGCACCAAAAGCGTGTCGGGGTGCTCGTCGCCGAGGACCCGCTCCATCGCCTCGAGGAGCGCCTCGAACTGGGCGACGGTCTGTTCTGGCCCCCGCGGGCAGTCCGAGGTACCTCTCTCCTCGCGCCGGGCGGCGACCAGGTTGTTCCGCGTCGTGAGGGTGAGGTGATGCTCCGCGCCGAGCGTTCGGACGCACGCGGCGAGGTTCTCCTCGTACAGGCGCATGGCTTCGGCGTGGTCGCCCGCCTCCTGCCGGGTGCGGGCGAGGGTGTTGCGTGCCGACAGGGTGACGAGGTCCTCGTTTTCCGTCGGCGGGCCCGGAGGCAGCGACATGCTCAGGTCCATCGGTAGGCCCAAACGCGTCGCCGCGCGGGCGGCATACGTGTCGTCGTGCTGGTCCGCGAGCAGGGCAAGGGCCTTGTCCGGGTGCCCCGCAGCCCGATGGGCGTCGGCCAGGTTGTTGCGGCTGGCCATCGTGAGCGGGTGCGTCGCCCCGAGGACGTCCTCCTCGTCGCGCAGGACGCTCTCGTACAGGGCGACGGCCCGGCGCACCTGCCCCGCGGCTTCCTGGGCGCCCGCGAGACCGTGGCGACAGGCGAGTGTGTGGATGTCGTAGGGGCCGAGCTCCCTCTCGTGGTGGTCCAGTGCGCGCTGGAGGTGCGCGGTGCTTCGGGCGGCCAGCCCCTGGCTGAGACAGAACACTCCCGCGTGATGCAGGAGCCGGGCCGTCGTCGTCGTGTCGGCGGACGGCGGGGACTGGTCGGCCAGCGAGTCCATGTGCGGCAGCACGGACCGTCCGAAGGACCACGTGGCGGGATCCTGCCAGTCGGTCGACCGCACCGCCATCTCGAGAGCGGCCGTCGCACGGTCCCGGGCCTCGTCGACGAGACCCGCGGTGCGGTGCGGGTCCGCCGCGTCGGCGGTGCGCGCCACGGACTGGAGCAGCCGGTGCACGCAGAAGGTCCGGGCCGCCGGATCCACGGTGATCATGCTGTATGCGTTGAGGATGCCGACGGCGCTCGCCACCAGGGCGGGACCGCCCTCGCCGTCCACGAGGTCGACCGGGATCTCGTCCGGGGCGTACCAGGCGAGAGTGCGCAGGACGGCCGGGGCCAGCGGCTGCAGTTCACCGACCCGGTCCAGGGTCACCCGCCAGATGCGGGCGATGGTGCGCTCGGCGATCGTGTATCCGTCACCGCCGCGCTCGTACAGCGGCGCCGGGTCCTGCCGGAGGAGCTCCAGGTACGCGCGGGGCGTCAGCAAGGGGTTCTGGGCGAGGAAGGCGGCGGCCTGCTCGACCGCCAGCGGCAAGTGGCCCAGCTCCGTGCACAACTCGTCCGCCCCGGCCAGGTCCCGGGAGCCACCGGATCCGGCGATACGGGTGAGCAGGGCCAGCGACTCGGCCGGCTGCAGCGCGTCGAGCCGGATGACGGCGGTGGCGTCGTGCCACACGGTGGCCAGCCTGCTGGTGATGAGGAAGTGGCCCTGGGGAGCGCGGGCCAGGAGCGGGGCTATGTCCGCGACGTGGTTGACGTTGTCGAGGATGAGCAGCCAGCCGCTGTGCGCGGCGAGCCACTGCATGCCGTTCTCGGCGAGGGCCTCCACTGTCATCGCCTTCGACGCGGCGGGCTGCAGCGACGCGGCCAAGGCGGCGAGGCCCTGCTCCACGGCCGAGGCGCTGTCCGCGGCGATCCAGCGGACGGGCGTGAGGCCATGCTTGCGGGCCCGGGTGGCCGCCCAGTGCACGGCCAGCGTGCTCTTCCCGATTCCCCCGAGCCCGTGCACGACTTGGACACACCCGCCGCGGCGCTTCTTCATCGAAGCGTCGAGCGTGTCGAGTGCCTCCGTACGCCCCATGAACTGGGCCGTCCTATAGGGGTAGTTGTCGAGCCCGCGCCGAGCCCGCACGTCCGCGACGGGGCGCACCGCCTCCGGAGGGAGCACCACGCTGGAGTGGTCGTTGTAGATGCCCGACACGGCGATGCCGCCGTTCGACGCGGTCGCGTTGCCGCTGCCCGAGACGTGCTGCGCTGCGGGATCGTCCGGGATCGTGCTCCCGGCCAGGGTCCGCTTGCCTAGGTCGTACCTTCTGCCCCATCGCCACTTGGCCATCCGCGCCCTGGCCCTACTCCGTCACGATGCCGCTGACGGCACTGGACCCGGCGCCGGTCGCTTGCGCGTCGCCGGTGTTCACCGCCCGCGCAGCTGGCTGCCCGGCACCGGGTTCCCCACCGGCGGACTTTCTGATCCCCGTCACCGCACTGCCCCCGTCTTGCGCCGTCGCCCTGCCCGTCGCCAGGGCCACATCCTCTCCCGGGCCGTCGACAAAGGCCAGCAGCGTACGCAGGTCCCGCACGGCACGCTCCTGAGCGGCGGTGTCCAAGGACTCCAGCAGGGACTCGAACCGCCCCTGCCACGCGCCTTCCTGACGCAGCGCCTCCCGCTCGGGGTCGGCGGCGGCACCCGGTTCCAGCGCCTGGGCGGTGCGATCCAGACGCTCCAGTTCGGCCCGGGCCCGCTCGGCGTCGTCCCGCCCGAAGAGCTCGGCGACCCGGTCCCGCACCGCCAGCCACGCGTCGGTTCCCGCAGCCTGCACCACCGCACCGCCGCTCGCGGCGGCCAACGCGGTCAACGTCTCTACCAACAAGGCTTGTTCCTCACACCACTTGGGCCCGAATCATCGCGACGTACCACTCCAGCGCACGTCGGGCGTCCAATCAAGTCGGCGCGGGGCATTTCTCGTCGGGCGCGGGGCCAGCCACGGGCCGACCAACACCCCAGCATCAGCTTGACTCTGTCGGAGATCTTGGAGTCGCGCCGAGGTCAGGTGCCCAGGGTTCGCCAGGACTTCAGTCGGGGAATTTCGCGTTGGTCGAGGTAGCCCTGGGAGGCGGTCGGTCGGCGGGGCGCGGAGGTTTCCTCGGTCGGGGACAGCCGCTGAGCCGCTCGATGTTGACGGCGATGGCCGTCAGGACGTGCTGGAGGCGGGCCTTTCCCTGCCCCCGGTAGCGGCAGCGCCGCATGCCGTGACCGTGGGTGAACTCGTTGACCGTGCCCTCCACTCCGGAGCGGACCGCATAGCGGGCCTTCCAATCAGGTGACTTGCTGCTGGTCGTGGTCGATGTGGAAGTCGTCCCGGGCGAAGCCCTCGTTCCGTCGGTGCTGGCGGGTGGGGGTTGGTCCGAAGCGGCCCGGAGACGGTGACCTGGTGTTCACGGGCGGCTTGTTCCAGGTGGGGCAGTGAGGTGCAGCCAGCGTCGACCAGGTGCTCGGCGGGCAGCAGTCCGCGACGCGCCGGGCGGGTGTGGATGCCGGGCAGGACCTGGCTGTCGTGGGTGGTGGCCGCGGTGGTGACCACGTCCGTGATCACGTTGGGGCCGTCGGGGGCACAGGTCTCGGTCAGGTGAGCGGAAAACCCCTTCCAGCTGATGATGTGCCCGTGCCGTGCCGTGCCGTGCCGTGCCGTGCGTAGCGGGCGGAAGTGTCGTAGGGCGAGACAATCGCTCGGGATGAGGGCGACAGTCCGGGCCCGCCTTCCTTCTCGGCGGTGCGCCAGCACAGGTGTCCTGCGACGTCGCGGTGGTAGTTCTGCACCACGATCTGGCGCAGGGCCTGCACGCGAGGGCCGAACGTGTGGCCGGTTCCGTGCCGGTAGAGGTGTTCCAGGAGCCGGACGGCGTCGTTTCCGGTGACGAGGATCGGCGCCCCCAGTCCTCATCAACCAGCTCGTCGAGCAGGTGAGGGGAGGTGCCGGCGACCTCTTCGAGCGCGGCGCGAACCGCCTCGGTGGTCAACTCCAGGCGGGTCAGGTCCCGCACCGCGGCCAGGACGTGGGTGGAATCGGTGCGCTGCGTGGTGCGCTCACGCACCAGTCCGGCCTCCTTGAGACGGGCCAGCGCGAGGTCAAGGAGGAGGTCAGCACGGTCGTCTTCAGCGAGACGGTCGCGAAAGTCGGCCAGCACACTGTGGTGGAAGCCGGGATCATCCAACTCCATGGCCATGGCGTACTTGAAGTCGACGCGGCAACGAACCGCCTCGGCAGCCTGCCGGTCCGACAGGCCGAGTACGAACTGCGGGACACAGACGGTAGCCAGTTGAGCAGGGGAGCGGCCGGCGCACACCGACGAGTGCACGACACCGCCGGTGACGATGTCGTGTGTCCACCTGGGTGCGCACTGCCGTGTTTCTCCTTGACCGTGGCCGTGGTCAAGGAGAAACGCACCGCACCGTCGGCACTCGATGCGCGGCATCCGGTGCGGTCGGTACCGGTCCGCCCGGCCGTGCGCGCCGGCTAGTGCGCGGCGATGTCTGCCGATGCGCACCGGCTGCTAAGTGCACCGTGCGAGCCCGCTGCAAGTGCTCATCACGCATCTCCTCCAGTGCGCGGGGGAACGTAGGCATGGAGCGGGGGTGTGCGAAGCGGTGCTCGTGTGTCGTTGGGAGGCGCGGCGTCTGTGACCTGTGGTGGTCGGGCCTACCGCGCCTTCTCCCGGCGTTGTGTTGGGAGTCGACCATCGGGCCCCGCCGATACCGGCTCCTCACCATCCTTGGTGGGGTCGGGTGTTGGGCTGCCAGCGTGGGTACCGGCGTAGGTACCAGCGTGGGTACCGACGTTCGGCTGCTTCACCCTCTAGCCCGATGCTGCGGGCCAGTTCTTCTTCCTCGAACCGGACTCGGTGATTTCCCTCAGTCCAGTCTGAAAGGCTGAGGTCGAGTCGCGAGGCCAACTCGTACAGCAGGACCTTGACCATTTGCGGCAGGTCCGCATCGACTACGGCATCCACGAAGTCCTCGCGACGATCCGCGTTGGGTAGGGGCTTGGAATTCCCCTCCCCGGCTTCTGCCGTAGACATCTTCTTCAGTTCCGCTTGATAGCTGCTGTTCCCGTTTTCCTTCATGCGGCGTGGCGCATCCTCTTTACGTGCATGCTTCTTGGTCATCTCGCTCTATCCGCACCAGTCCCGTGAACCCGATGCGTTGAACGACCGGATCACTGCAACCAGAGGCGAGGATGCGAAGCACCTTCGGGCTGTCGCTGCTCGCCGTTCACGGGCCGACAGAGCACAGCCGGGACCGTCGCCGCAAAGGCGGTCCGCCCTAAGCAACGTCTGTGACCGGGAAAGGCTGCGCTACCTGGCACGGTGCCGTCGGGCGTGAAGCCGGGCCGCGAGGGCGGCGGCCGCGGTGACGACGATAGCCATCACGACCACCGCATCCCGATCGCGGACAGCAGCTCCATCCGCTCCGGCGTCAGCGTCGCGGCCCTGCTCCGCTGGTTCCCTATCCAGGCTCCTAGATTTAGCTCTCTGACCTTGCGTTTCTCTGCGCTGTCGCTGCCTATGGTGATCGGTTCGGTGTGTTTCCTTGGGACGTGTAGGTGTCCTTCGCGTTCGTAGTACTGGCGGGCGGCGGCGTAGTTGATGGCCCATTTGTCGGCTTGTGTGCGGCGCGGCTTCGGCTTCTCGTCCTCGCTGGCGGGCTCGATGCGGCCCTGCCGACATCCGGGCCACCGCTGACCAAGGCCCCCCGGGTGCGGGTCTACGCAGCGGCCACTGTCGCTCAGCGAGCCGAAGGGCGTGCGTCCGGCGATGCGGCCGCATCGCCGGACGTGAACCGTTCAGTGCCGGACGTGAACCGTTACCTGAACGCCGCCAGCAGCACTCACTCCACCGCCGATGACTCCGACGACGGCGGCCGCGGCGCCGTGGCCCGTCAGGGCCAGGACGGTCACGGCGACGATGGCCAGCAGACCGGTCACGGTTGCCAGCCACCCGTATAGACGAGCACCGGGTTGCGAGCGGGTCGGGATACGGACGGGAGGGCTCATGGCTTTCTCTTCTCCTCGGCGCGAGATGGGACGGACGGTCGACACCTATGGGAGGGCCGACGACACCGTGCTGGCCAGCAGCTTCCGCATCAGCGCCATCCCTACGCACTCCGGGACTTGCAGTGCACGCACCTGTGAGTGCGCTTCTTCCGGACGATCCTCAACGAACTCCTATAGGGGCGATTTGGCCAGCGGAGGGGCTGATGGTTTTCGGCCCACCTGCACCGAGCGGAGCTGTTCGGCATCCTGCGGCCGCCAGGTCCACCGCGGAGGATGGCCGTCGAGCGCGAGGAGGACCGGGACAAAGCCCGTTTTCTGCGGTGGCAGGGCCTAGGAGACCCAGGGTGCAGCTCAGCGTCTGCGTGCCCCAGCAGAGAAAAGCGAACCTGTATTTCACAGAGTGATACGCGGGTATCGACGCATGGACAACTCTAGCGACGTCGGCGTTCTTGACGCGCGAAGGAATGGGGCCTTTGAAGTGGATCGAGCCGTCCACGGCGTCCTCGTTCTCGTGGTGCTTGCCTGGCACTCGTTCATCAGCGATCTGCGGATGTGCCAGAACCCCCGGCGACTTCGTCGCGTTCCAGGAGAATCTGCTGTCGGCCACCTTGACGGCGACCCAGGCCCGGGCGGAAAGATCCCGCGTGGCCAAGCGCCTGCGAAAGGGGGAGAGGCCTCCGCCTGACGCTCCGGAACTGCCTGAGGGCGACCCGCACGACGTTGACGCCTGGAAGCTGGAACTGGACGTGTACGAGCGGGTCATCCGCCAGCTGCGCTCCATCGGTGACGCGCTGGCTTGGCGAGTCCTGGGCTACAACCGCTCTTACATCCTCGCTCTGTGCCGCAACGAGTCGCCCGGGCCCATGCACCTGGACAAGAAGGGGACGCAGCACGAGATCGAGTTCGCCGTCGAACAATGGCGCGACCACCGCCGGTTCACGTTGCTGCACGACCTCACCGACTGCTTGCGTATCGGCGATGCCACCGTCTTCCACGATGGCGACGACGGGTGGCAGAACATCTACCTCCACGAGCTGAAGTCGAACCCGAACGCACGCGACCGTGTTCAGGACCTGCGCCTGAAGGCCGCTGCGGAGGCGACCCAGAACTTCGGCCGGCTCCCCGGCGATATCCGTGCCCGCCTGGTCGACACCGGCGTGCCATACGCCACCCACCTTCCCGCACTCGCGGATGCGCTCAGCCTGGCTCATCGGCGCGGCATCCAGACCATGAAGATCCCCGGCGGCAGGGCATTGCTCGCCTTCGACTTCTCAGCGGCGAGGAACCGATGGGGCGAGGAAGAGGCGGGCCAACGTTTCGAGTCCGCGTACGCGTCGCTGCTGCGACGCGCCCGCCTGACGACGGGGACCCGCATCTGCTTCTCCAGCGGAGACAGCGTTGCTCGCGGACGGCTCACCCCGCCGTGGGGCATCTATCCCCTCCAAGCCGCCCAGTGCGCCGCCCTCATCGCCGACTTCCTGGTCTTCACCGTGACCCTGCGCTCCGATTCCCTCGTAGAGGAACTCGGCAAGTGCGGGATGGACGCGCGCTGGTTGCTCCCCAACGGTGTCGAGCCGACGTCGCCGGGGCAACCAGTGCTGGAGCTCCATAGCAACGGCCACCGCGTCTCGATGAACAGCGCGGAGATCAACCGCCTGCTGCTCGAACTGGTCGACCTCCCAATCTGGGCCCGAGGCATGGATCGCATGCTGGCAAAGGGGACAGTGGGATGGCAACCGTGGCCGGTCTTCACCAACGAAGATCAGATCTGGGTCTGACAGAGTGCGCCCCGAACCGGCCTGGGCGGAGCACAGCGAGACCGGATCCCGGGTGATCCGGGCAGCAGTGGGCCGGGCCGAACTCCTGCCCAGCTCCCCTGCGTCTGCGCCTGCGCATCATGTCCACCGCATACCGATCGCGGACAGCTGCTCCATCCGCTCCGGCGTCAGGGTCGCGGCCCGGCTGCGCTGGTTCCCGATCCAGGCGCCCAGCTTGTGTTCCCGCTCCTCCTGGCCCTCGCCGACGATCCGTTCGACGTGTTTCCTCGGGATCTGTAGGTGTCCTTCGCGCTCGTAGTACTGCTTGGCGGCCTGGTAGTTCAGCGCCCACTTGTCGGCCTGCGTACGGCGCGGCGGTGGCTTCTCGTCCTCGCTGGCGGGTTCGATGCCGAGAACCTGCTCGCACATCCACTGCTGCACGGTCGTGAGCTGTTCCCACCCATGCCTTACGGAGCGGACCCAGCGTCCGAGGTCTTCGCCTTGGCGCAGGATTTCGCCCGCCGTGGTGGGGAGCGTCTCACCGGCGTCCAGGTGGAGCCGGACGAGGTGGAAGCAGCGTTGCCATGTGACCGGCCAGGTGGGGCACCAGGATGGGTCGATGTCCTCCAGCTGCTCGCGTCGCTCCTGCGGCATGGCCCCGGCCGATGTCTGGACCGGCTGCCCCTCGGCACGCCGTTGCTCGTTCTCCTGCGCCTTGCGGGCGGCTGCTCGCGCGTTTTTCAGCCAGATGCCGACCTTCGCGCCTTGGTGGGTGGCGTCGAGTGGGGCCAGGAGGTGTCCGTGTTCGGCGGCCCATCCGTGTGCGGCGGACAGGCCCTCCTCCCATGCGACGTCAAAGTGGGACCAGATCATGCCGAGCTTTTCCAGCTGGGCGATGCGGTCCTGGTCCATGTCGCCGCGGGCGTAGAAGCGGCGGACGTCGGCGGTCCACTGCCCGAGGGGGAACGCGGCGAGCGAGGTCGGCCACCCCTCTCCTCCGACTTGCACCTCGTCCCTGGCCGGGACGCGGTAGGTGAACGGGACCTTCAGGTCGCCGTGGAGTCGGTTGTAGATGACGGCGGCTTCTACTCCGCGTCGCCAGTGTTCGTGTTCGGGGTTGAGGACGCGGAGGTTGATGAACGCGGCGAGGGCGGCCGGGTCGCGGGGCGTGGAGAACTTCAGCAGGGCCTTGGCGGGGCCGCTGACGTTCCCAGAGCCGTCGCCGCTCCCGCCCGTGCTCTTCCCGCTGTCGTCCTTCGCTACGGGCTGGTAGCGGCTCGGGGCCTGCTGCTCCGCGAGGTTCTCCACGATCCGGGCGTCGTGCGCCCGCAGCGCCTCCAGGAGCTTGGCGAGCCCGCCGAACGCCCGGCTGGTGAGCATGTTGTCCGCAGTCTCACCGGGCCCGAGCAGCACCGGCACGACCAGGCTGGCCGTCTTGCCCTCGCCGGGCTGCATCCGCAGTGCGCGGCCCACGGCCTGGACCAGGTCGGGCATGGAGCCGCGTACGTCGGCCCAGTACACAGAGTCACAATTTCGGGTATCCACGCCCTCCCCGAGAACCTTCACGGACCCCAGATACCCCTTCTCCACCACGGTGCCGTCCGCGGCGATCCCGTCGGCGAACTCCCCGAGCAGACGCCGCCGGTGGAGTGGCTTGTGCTCGCCGCAGAGCCAGTCCGCCCAGATCGTGGCCGGGTACAGCTCGGGGTCGGATGTGTGCAGCTGTGCGGCGACCTGGGGGAGGCCGGCCGCGAACGCTTCGGCCTCTTTCACCATGTGGTGGAAGACCAGCGTGCGGCGGAAGCCTTCCTCCGAGGACGCTTTCACCAGGGCGGTCTGCAGGGCGGCGAGCCGTGCTCCGCGGATCTCTGCGGTGCGGCCTTCGGCGCCCAGGAGCTGCGCGGCCTGGAGGGCGGTGTCGGTGACGTCCACGCAGACGACCTGGTAGGGGGCACAGATGCCCCGGTCGATGGCCTCCGAGAGGGTCAGGGTGAAGCAGCGGTTGCCGAAGGGCCCGTCCGGGTTGTCGTCCATGCTCGCCACCAGCTCACCCGGCGCATCCTGCAGCTCCTGGTCCTCGTCCCCGAGCTGCCACAGTCGGGGTGTGGCGGTCATGTAGAGGCGGCGCAGGGAGGGGATCTTCTGGTTGTCGTGGATGACCGCCCACGGTTTGCCGATCCGGCCGGAAACGCGGTGGGCTTCGTCCACGACGATCAGGTCCCAAGCCGCCAGACCCGCGGTGTGCGCCCGCTCCAGCGTGCCCAGACCGAGCGACGCGTACGTGGCGTACACGGTGACCTTCTCCAGGCCCCGCGTCCACTCCACCAGCTCGTCCACGTCCGTGGTGTTGGGGAAGGACACCTCCTCACCCCGCAGCGAGGAAACCCCGACCATCGGCCCCCGGCGGCCCCCCTCGCGCCACGCAGCCTCAGTTTGCGCGAGCAGGTCCAGCGAGGGCACGAGCACCAGCACACGGCCCGCGTGGAGCTCCTCCGCGCTTCGGACCGCCACCCTCGTCTTTCCGGACCCGGTTGCCATGATCACCTGTGTTCGGAGCCCTCGCTCCGGCACAAGTGATCTTGCAGGCAACTCGAGGGCACGCACGACTGCGTCAATGGCTTCCCGCTGGGCGGCCTCGCGCTGATCGGTGAGCTGGGTCGACATGTGCATCTGCCTTCTGCGGGGGTAGCTGGCGGCTGATGAGCGTCCTGGTGACCGGAGTTGAACCTGCATACGAAGTCGGGGCGAGACAGATATCGATTACGATCTCGCCATCGGAAACAGTTCAGGGCTCCAGCTCTGGAGCTATCTGAGTCCAGAGTCTATCCGTGTATTATTTTGAAGCAAGCATAGCTCTAGCTCTTGCAGTCGATGGGGTGGGGAACATGCAGACAGGCGGCATCGGCGTTGCGGCTGACCGTGAGTGGATCATCAAGAATGCCAAGGGGAAGAAGTTCGTGTACGACTCGGAGACTGAAGCGTTCGAGGAGCTTGAGGAGTACGGCGAGGGCGCGGTAGTACTCACTCGGCGTGTATACCGGGGCATGTTCAGGACCAAGCCGATGGAGGATTGGCAGCCGGTGGAACGCCCCACATCCTGATTCACCCCTGCCATCCTTCCCCTGCCATCCTTCCCCTGCCATCCTTCCCCTGCCTGGCAGGGGAAGGATGGCAGGGGAAGGATGGCAGGGGCTTTCTGATCGCGCATCACTGCCACGCTGGAACAGCTGGATCGTGCAGGGCGGGGGAGTGACATGGAGGGTGATTCGCCTGAGGAGGATGTTCTGCGCGTGGTGGAGCAGGCGATGAGGATCCAGATGGTGTGGCAGGAAGTCTGCTTGACGCACTGGGGGCGCCCTTTCAGTGAAGTGAAGGAGGCACTGGTAGAGGCTGCCGGCCGGTGGGATGTGCCGATCGATGATTCCTTCGCGGTGAGGGCGGCCCTGGAGATCCACGCGGGTTCCTGGGAATGAGCCCCTCAAGCCCATGGATTGGCCGTTCGGTAGCCAGCCTGGCCCGCGATAGCGGGTCTTGACGGCCCCTCAATCCGCACCCCCGCCCGAGAGGCCGACCCCCGTGCTCCTCACTCGATTCGATTACCCGTCACCCCCTCCTCTTGCTGCCGTTTGTGGCGTGAGCCCTATGGGTGGGCCACGCGGAGCGTGGCACGCCGCGCCGCAGGGGAGTTGGTGGGCCACCGGGCGGCCGGAGGCCGGCCGCGCCTCGCAACGCGAGGAGCCTGTCCTGCGGTTGGCGGTTGGCGGTTGGCGCGGAGCGCGTGCCGTCTGGCGGTGAGCGGAGCGAGCCGCATCCGCTCACGCGGAGCGGGAGCGGAACATCCCTGCGAAGCAGGGATGTTCGCTTGCATATCGCGAAGCGATATGCAACC
>NZ_JBHVXJ010000036.1:0-39207 GCF_042881845.1 Streptomyces sp. NPDC058257 | reverse complement strand
CAGATGTACGGCCGGGCCAACTTCGATCTCCTACGACGCCGCATCCTCCTCTCGCCGTGATCCACCAGTCGCACCCCCAAATCAGCGACAGAGCCACTTTCTGTGGAGTCGGTCGACACCGGGGACGACCGACAGCAAGAGGTGGACTCGTAGGTGGGAGCCGGCAACGTTTGCCGGCGGTTTGGGGCAGCATTCCGAGATCACCGAACCCGGAGGTGTCGATGAGAAGTAGCAACGCCCGAAGTGGGGGCGGGGCCTTCCCCGGCGCCGTTGTGGTCGCCGGCCCTCGGAGCACGTCAAGGGCCGCCCGTAGCTTTCAGCGCAAAGTCCTGCCTGTTGTAGGCCGGGTAGCCCTCGACAGAAGTTCTTCCTCGGCGCTCACGATGCCCCCTGGTCCTGGAATCGCCGGCCCGGCTTGTGGCGCGGCTGCTGTCACAGGCTCAGCAGCAGGTCCCGGACCGCGGCGGGCTGGGACAGGAATGGGTGGTGGCCGGCGTCGAGTTCGACGACGCTGCCGGCCCGGCGGGCGAACTCACGTTGCAGCTGCGGCGGGGTGCCCCGGTCCTGGGTGCAGACGAGGTAGGTCGAGGGCAACTGCTGCCATGCGGCCGCCCCGACTGGCTGCCCGGTCATCTGCACGCTCTGCCGGGCGAGGTGGTCGGCCGCCTGCGCCTGGACCTCGGGGTCGCAGTCCTGCAGGAATGTATCCACGAGCAGCTCGGGGCGGACCCCGAAGGTGCCGGTGTCGGGGTCGACGTCGAGAAATGGGGCGGGGCTGCCGTTCCCGAACTCCGACAGGCTCTGCCCGACCTCGGGCAGGTAGCTGGAGACCAGCAACAGGTGGCGTACCGACCCGATGCCCGCGGCGGCTTCCGCGGTGATGATGCCGCCGTAGCTGTGGGCGACCACGACGGTCGGCTCGTCGCTGTCCTGCAGCACCTGCCGCACTGAGGCAACATCCTCGGGCAGTCCCGGGCCGCCGGCGCCTGCGGGCAGGCCCGCCTCGCCGCAGCTCGGAAGCGCCGGGGCCACGCTCAACACCCCTCGCTCCTGCAGCAGTCCGGCGGTGCGGTGCCACCACCACGACCCGTCCCGCACGCACGCCCCATGTACGAACACGACCCTCATCGCGACCTCCACGTCTGCTTTGACTGCCTTTCGATCAACGGTAGACGTAGCAGCAGTTACGGGAAAAGATGTCGGCATGGGCAGACGACCGCAGCCATGCATCAAGGACAGGCTGCTCGACGCCTGCGCTGATTACGCCCTCGCGCACGGCCTCCCTGACCGGCTCGAGCCGCTGGCCACCGCCACCGGCACCTCGTCCCGCATGCTGATCTATCACTTCGGCACCCGCGATGCCCTGTTGCGGGCTGTCCTCAGACACGCGCGCCAACGCCAGCTCGACACCTTCGGCGACCTTCTGCGGGCGCGCCCCGGCGAGCCCTACACGGCCACCCTGGATCGCGCCTGGACCTCGATCACCGGCGTGGATGGGCGGCCGTACCTGCAGATGTTCGGTCAGCTGCGCGAGAGCGCAGCGCAACAGCTGTGGCCCGACTTCCGGCGTACCGCCACGACTGACTGGCTCGGGCCGCTCGAGGACGGTCTGCGCAGCATCGGCCGGCCGGAGTTGGCGACGCTCGTCCTCGCCGTCATCCGTGGTCTTCTCATGGACCTCGACGCCACCGGCGACACCGCCCGCACCGACCGGGCCTTCCACGACTTCCTCGCCTCAGTCGAGCACCTGCCCAGCGGTGGCCGCTCACCACGCAGAGCACTCCGAAGTCCCCACCGCGAGTCCTGAAGCGTTGTCAGAACCCGCAGACATCACCCTCCAGCGAAACCGGGCGTTCTCCACGCTGAGCAACAACCGCTCTCAGATCCCACGTACTGAACCAAAGAGGCCTAGTGCTACGCAGGTCAGCCACTTCCGCCAGGACCGGACAGAGACGTTCTTGCCCCGCACCACAGAGAGTGGACCAGAGCCCGGATTTGGGCAGCACTTGGCGATCAGGGAGCTCGAAAATGTCGTTGAGGACCAGCAACGCTGAGCTTGACGTCAGGTGGCGATTGCACTGAAGGGGGCAGCTGGCCGGCTGCCCCCTTCAGCGCGTTAGCTGTTGGTTTGCGCCTTCTGGGGTCAGACGGTCAGTTGATCGAGGATGCCGGCCACCTCCGCCGGTTTGAGCAGAAACCCGACGTGGCTGGTGTCCAGGGTGTGCACGTCGTACGGATTGTCGGGTGTCAAGGCGTCGGCCTCGGCGATCAGACGGTTCTGCATTGCCACGGGAAGTGACCGGTCGTCGGTGAGACGGATGTAGGTGCGGGCGATGGTGCCCCAGGTTCCAGCGTGGCCGCGTGCGTCGGCCATCATCACCGCCAGGGATTCGTCCGGCTGCAGGAGGTTGAGAAAGGACCGGAACTGTTCATCGGTGCCGTCCGCCATGATCGCCGCCTTGAGTGCCGCGAGCAGGTTCGGGTCGGCGGTGCGGTAATTGGCCCGGCCGACGCCGAGTTCGGCGGGGTCGCCGACGTTCAACGCGGCCAATGGGGCCAGCAGGTTGCCGCCGAACTCGGGATCCTGCATGTACTCGATGGGGTTCGCGCGCTGCACGCACGACCACGCGGAGATGTAGACGAGTCGGCTCACCAGGTCAGGGACCGTGTTGCCCACCCCGGTGATGGTGGTTCCGCCGAGGCTGGCGCCCACCAGCACCACCGGCCCATGCTCGGCCACCCGTCGGACGATGTCGACGACCATGTCGACGTTGTCCTGCAAGGTGACCCCGGCCAGAGTCGACGGTTCGGCCGCCCAAGCTTCGAGGTCCTGCGGGGCCTGGTAGGCGGCCGGGTACTGCGCGTCGAAACCGTGCCCCGGCAGGTCGACAGCGAAGCTGCGATGGCCGAGCAGCGCCAGTTCGCGCTGAACAGGAGCCCACATCAGCGAACTGGAGCACGAGCCATGCACGAGCACGAAAGTGGTATTCGCATCGCGGGCCTGCTGCGGAGAGGAGGAGTTGGCGGAGAGGGATGTCATACGGGTCGGTCCAATGTCCGGTGGGCGGCGCGGCAGGCAAGCCGGACAAGCCGATGCCGGCGCGGTGAGCCGCCGAAGGTGAAGGAGAATCGCGCACCTGTCACCAGGCGCGTCGCGGTTCGGTAGCCGGGCGCACTCAGACCGGTGCGGCGGTCAACCAGCGCGTGACAGCCCGTCAGGGGCAGCACGCGACGTGGAAGCGCTCACCGGGAACAGTGCGCGTCGACGGACAGGGCCGAGCGATACCCGCAGGGCAGTGCCATGAGACCTCTGTGGTCTCCTGCGGGTTCCCCGACCGGCGCCGGTCGCTGAGCGACTGCGGCGGCAGACGTCTTAGGCGGTCCGAAGGCGGACGAACATGTAGGACATGGCAAAACCCTACCGGATCACGGATCACGGATCACTGCCGAGTCCGAACCGTGTCCCAGCGGGGCGGACTGACCTCGGCCTCAGACAGGGGCAACCGCAGCTGCTGACGCGCCGTGCCTCGTGGGGGGGCGGGGCAGTTGAGTTCGTGGAAGAGATCGACGTCGCGTTCCTCTTCAGCTCACCGGTCGTGGAGGAATGACGCCAGGTCAGC
Source organism: Streptomyces sp. NPDC058257 (assembly GCF_042881845.1). Taxonomy (NCBI): domain Bacteria; kingdom Bacillati; phylum Actinomycetota; class Actinomycetes; order Kitasatosporales; family Streptomycetaceae; genus Streptomyces; species Streptomyces sp. NPDC058257. The sequence continues at coordinate 35,587 of NZ_JBHVXJ010000036.1, read as the reverse complement.
GACGGCGCCCTCGGCTCATCCGGCGTTGGCGCGTTCGGCCTGCATCCCAGCCCGGGCATCACGGCGGATCGCCGCGTACAGATCGACCTTGGACTTCGGTGGCGCCATCGCACCCTCATCCCACAGAGCACCCCCAGGCTCCCACCGCAAGCCCCCTGGTGTTGCCGGAACTCAGCAACACTGCCCTCCGGAAAATCCGGGCGTGCCCCGCTCTGAGCAACAAGCGGTATCAGCTCCCACGTACAAAACCATCCCCAGGGCCCACTCGCCCCACAACGGCTCACCCGTATCGACAAGGGCGCCGGGGACTTTGCCACCGCCGCCGATGTGGAGGCCGAGAAGACGATTCTCAGCGTCATCCACGCTGCCCGGTCTGATGACGCCGTCCTCGGCGAAGAGGGCGGGCAGCAGGGCCCCGCCGAGTCCGCATCCGGCGCCCGGTCGACCCGCTGACGCCGGAGGACGCCGACCTCCGGCAACGTCTCCAGGACCAGGTCCTCGACGTCGATCTTCTCGCCGCACGCCATACAGAAGTCGGCGCAAGGGGGCGGGCGGCCCCTCCGTCACGAGCGGGCGGGCACTATCTCACCGGTCGCCTGGGAACGGGGGGTCTTCGATCCGGCCCTGCCCGCCTCCACCGTCCGCGGGTCGACGGCCTCCAGCGGCGAGCCCACCCGGTAAGGGCACTCAGGGTCGTCTGGCCGGTTGGGGCGGTCGTGCGGCAGCAGATAGAACGTGCGGCGGGCGAAGAGGCCGCTGTCGGCGCTGCGCGGGGCGCCCGGCGTCAGGTTGGAGTAGCCGATGAGGCGGCCGTCGCGTTCGTAGCGCGGTTTGCCCTTGCGGGTGCCGACCTTGTCCAGGGCCTGGCGGACGTAGTCCATGTCCGCGGTGTCCTCCAGCCAGATGACCTCGGCTTCCTGGACGAGATCGCCTTCCTGCGGAATCGCGCTCATCAGGCCTCCTGGGTCTTGGCGGCCGGGCACCGGCCTTCGGGTGTCGCGTCCATGCGGCCCGCCTTCCCGGCTCCATCAGCAACGGTCCGGGGAAGCAGGCGTCGTCCATCGTACGGTCGGTGCGCGCACACGCAGGGAGTGCAGCGGTTCCTCACGGCGTCCCGCCCCCGCCCCCGCCATCGGCGTCGTCGTCTGCGAGCAGGGCCAGGCCGGGGTACAGCTTGGTCGCGTTGTTCTTGATCATCTCAGCCGGTGAGGCGAGGCCGAGTTCCTGCCGGATGCGGCTGGCGAAGGCCCGGCTGGTGGAGGGTCTGATGCCCTCCTCCGAGCACCAGCGGCCGTAGGTCTCGTACAGCAGCTTCTGCTCGACGCGCAGGTCAGAGTTGGCGCTTGCGTTCGGACGCTTGGTGCAGCATTCGGTGATGAAGCGGCCGACGTGGTCCTCGGTCGTCTCATAGGCGGCTGTTGCCACCCGCACGGAGGGCGGGCCGGTGAGCGGGTCGCGGGTGTCGAGGTAGCGTTTGGCGCCCTCGACCAGCCAGTGCAGGATGCCCGGGCCCTCGTCGCGGACGAGTTCGGCGGCCAGGTTGTCGATCTTCCGTTCGTCGGGCACGCTCCGCTCGAAGGGGATGATCCGCATGCGGCGCCAGAACGCGTAGCCACCCGAGCCGACTTCGGGCCGGTGGTTGCCCAGCAGCCACAGCTTGTGGGTGGGCGTGAAGTTGAAGAAGTTCTGCCGCATCCGCCGGGCGGTGATGGTGTCGCCGCCGGTGAGGAGCTTGACGCGGGCCTCGTTGAACTTGTCGTTGGGCTTGAGCTCGCTGCACACCACGATGCGCCTGCCGTGCAGTTCGGTGAGCTCCGTGGAGTGCTCGGTGAACTTGCCCTTCTCCATGAGGAATCCGGGTGGGGCCGCGTTGGCGTAGTCGCCCAGGATCTGCGTCATCACCTCCAGCAGTACGGACTTGCCGTTGGCGCCGGAACCGTAGAGGAAGGGCAGGACCTGCGCGCCGACGTCGCCGGTGATGGAGTAGCCGAGGAGCAGGTGCAGGAAGCGGGTGGTCTCCAGCCCCTTCGCGTCGTCCCCGAAGGTGTCGCGCAGAAAGCTCTGCCAGCGCGGGATGGGCATGGCGTGGGGGGCCACGAGCGTGGCCCGCGAGTGCATGTCGGTGAGCGGGTCCGGCTTGCGCAGCGTCCCTGTTCTGAGGTCGACGACCCCGGCCGGGGTGCACAGGGCGTAGATGTCGCCGTCCAGGACCTCCGGGTCCAGGCGCAGGCCAGGCGCGGCCTGCGCCTGGTAGAGCAGGGACTTGAGTCCGGAGGTCGATTCGGAGTGCCTGCGGTGCGCGGCCAGTTGACGGTCGGTGAACTGGCCGCGGGGGTCGTGTCCCGGGATCTGTTCGGCCATCTCCCCCGCTGCCCAGACCGCTGCCTCATCGCCGCCGGTCAGCTTCCAGCGGTACTCGTCCCAGGAGTGCCAGCCCATTCCGATGACGTAGCGGAACTGGTCGCGGTAGAGGCGGGCGAACAGCTTGGCGTTGCCGCGGTCGGTCAGGGAGCCGGGCATCAGTCCATCCGCGGCTGCTGCCGCGGGCGGGCGGCGGGCGTCGGTCTGCTGGGCCGGGAGGCTGGGGTGTGGCTCTGGCAGCGCGAGGTCGAGGCTCTGCTGGTGGATCTGGGCGGCGGCCGCTTCGGCGTCGAAGCGTGCGGGCTCGGCGCTCATGAGCGTCCTCGGGGGTGGAGTGGGCGCTGGGCGCCCGCGGACAGAGCGGACTCAACGATCGTGAGGTTGCGGCTCTCCTGGGCGGGACGTGCCGAGCGGGCCGCGTCCAGGAGCAGATCCCGCACTTCGCCCTCGGCGAGGTGGCCTGCTTGGACCAGGCCTCCGGCGGTGTAGGCGGCGCGGTTGAGCTTTTCGGTGAAGCTCGCTCCTTCGGGAGTGGCCGCGCAGGCGGCGACCTCGGCCAGGAGCGGGTTCAGGAGGCGTTCGGCGCCCTTCGCCGAGCGGCGTCGGCGGCGTGGGGCTTCGGGTACGGCGGGCTGAGGGATCATCGCGGGGACGTGGTGGGTACGGACGAGTTCCGCTGCCAGCCAGCGCGGCAGCGGCGCCGGGCGGCGGGCCGCTCCCAAGGGACGGTAACTGCCCGCGGTGGTCCGGGTAGCGGGGGCCACGATGTAGCCGTTGTCCGAGCGCACATCCACCTGCCAGGCCAACGCCGTCTTCGGGCTCGAGCCCGTGGAGGAGCGGTAGCGGGTGGCGGGGTGCGGGTTGCGATACCAGATGTGCAGACCGCCGGACGGGGTGCGCACGCGCAACGTTTCGGTGTCCTCCACCGGGCTTGGCTGCCCTCGGAGCGCGGCCAGCAGCGCGAGGGTGTCGAAGCCTGTGGCCAGCCCGTCGAGGTTGACCTGTGGGGATATCGGGATGCCCGGCAGGAGCCGGGACCGGTCGGGGACTTGCGCCGCGTGAGCGTCCACATCAAGAACGACCAAGTCCGCGGGACCGCAGGAGACGCCGACTCCGAAACGGGACTGGGCATGCCACCAGGCATCGATGCGCTCGATGTCCGTGGTCGCGGCGTGGAACCCGTGACACCACCGGCCGGACATCCTGCACGGGCACGACGCGGGCGTGTGCCGGTCCGCTTTGCAGGTCTGGCAGTTGGCCGGCGGGACCTTCTGCTGCGGGGCCAGAGGGTGCACCGGCCATCCTGCACGGGCACACCACCGGGCGATCGCGTTGGCGTGCACGGCCTCGTCCGGGGCCATGGGCGCGGTCGAGGGCTGGCGGGTCAACGGATCGTCCTTGTCGTGATGTGTGTCGGTCTCCGGCGGGACCAACGGGTCTGAAGGGACTGAGGTTTCGGGTTTGCGGCACGAGCGTAGCCCACGGAGGAGGGCGGAAAAGGATTGCCCCTGGCGTGTCGGGGATTTTCGGTCCCGTCAGTCCCGCAGCAGCCGGGGAACGGAGGGGAGGTTCAGTCCCGCAGGAGGGGACGGGATTCGGTCCCGTCCCACAAACGTCCTGCTCAGGAGGACCCGGCTCGCGGGAACGGGACTGACGGGACCGACCCTGACAGTTATAAGCTGTTCAGGACTACGCCTCTTCATAATGCGCGCGCGCGTGTTATGTGTGTACTGGTGGAGTGATAACTAGCAAGTTGAGCCCCGTCAGTCCCGCGCTCTACGGGGGCACCCCCTTTGACCTGCGTTTTTCCTGCGACCCAGGCACGGGACTAAACATCTGCGGGACTGAAGCCCTCGCGCCCGGCCAGAGACAGGCAGACAGGCCTGCATGTTGGAAGTTCAGTCCCGTCAGTCCCGTCTGGAGATACGGTCCCTGCCATCAGGCGCAGGCGCAGGCGCGGGCCCCCGGGCGGGCCCGTCCGGGGTGGAGGGTCAGTCGACGACCGGGTGCAGGTAGAAGGTCTCGTTCGGGGCGGGGAAGGGGCCGAACTGGTCGGGCCACTGGACGACCCAGGCACCGTCACCGGTCTCGTTGCGGTTGATGTTCGCGTAGAGGCCGGTGGCGTTGTTGCGCAGCAGGGTGAGGTTGGGGCGGGCGGCGTTGGGGTGTTCCAGGGTGAAGTTCTGGGTGTCGCGGGGGTATCCGCCGCCGCCCGGTTCGCCGTCGCGCTCGTGGCAGTCCCAGACGTTGAGGTAGTCCCCGGCCCGTGAGCTCTGCCCGTTGGAAACGTCCAGGCATTTGTTGCTCGGCTTGCTGACGATCCGGTAGAGCGGCTTGCCGGAGGGGGCGTTGTAGCCGAGCGCGGCCAGGTACCACTCCTGGTTGGCGGCACCGTTCGCGTGGTACTGGATGACGTGCGTGCCGTTGCCGGTCTGCCCTTCGTAGACGTCCAGCAGCCGGTCACTGTTGTCGGCGTGGATGGTCAGGTCGACAGGCTCGGCAGCGGCCTGGAGGGAGCCGAAGCGGATCGGCCAGTGGTCGCTTCCGTAGTTCGGCAGCACGGTGGCCTGCCAGCGGTCGGTGACGACGTCGGAGACCAGGTAGTCGAGCTCGTTGCCGTTCTGCTGGGTGGCCTGACCGCTGTTGTAGATCCGGGCGTCCGGGGGCAGCCCCAGACCGGGCAGGGTCTGCGGGTTGTAGTTGAAGTCGCCCAGCGCCGCGTACTCCAGGAAACCCTCGCGGTCGGCGGCGTCGGAGATGCGGCGCAGCAGGGCACCGGCGTCGTTGGGCCGCCCGCCGTTGGACGCGGCGTGCATGGACGCGAAGAGGATGCCGTCGGCGCGGTTGACGACGCCGAGCGCGGGCCGGTACACCCCGTCGATGTTCAGTACGTTGTCCGGCTGCCAGGCGGTGATCATGCCGAGGTTGCGGCTGCCCGTGCGCAGGATGTAGAGGTGCCGCAGCGGGCCGTTGTCACCCTGCACCCACAGGTAGTGCTCGACACCGTTGATCTGGCCCTGGTAGTGCGATCCGGCCGGTGCGCCCAGCGGTACTTCCTGCAGGGCCACGAGGTCGTGCGTCCCGGCGAGGTTGTAGGCGCCTGCCCAGCGGTCCGGTCCGGCCTGCATGTTCCAGGAGGCCACGACGTGACTGTCGGGGTTGGCCGCCTGCGCCGTCGTGGCCGAGGCGACCAGGGCGGTGGACGCCAACAACAGTGCTGCCAGCGCGGATACCAGAGAACGTAATCGGGTGTTCGTACGGTGCGCGCGTGCAGCAGAGGGGGCGCCCGTACGGTGCACTCTCAGTAGGTTCATGGAGGGAACAATGTCACCACGCATATGCTCCCGCGAGAGACGCTTCCGGCCAACTCCCCTGCTCGTCATGCCGTCAGGTGTATTGACCACGAGCGTGGTTGGTGATGGAACCGCTACGTCGGCGTTCCATTGCCCTGGGGGCCTTGCGGCGCCTCATGTGAGTGAGGGAACGACTCTGAACGTTCTCGATGCCTGGGCTGCCGCTACGCAGGCAGGGCGCACCAGGCGACCTCTAGGAGAGAAAAAACTACTGAGCTTAAGCTTCAACCTCGGATCGATGTGCTCGCCCTCGTCGCCGCGGTGTCTCCCGTTGTTTCCACCCGGGCCTGGGCGGGGAGAGGGGTTCTGCGACAGCAGCGCGGCATCTGGCCGCCCCTCGGGGGTTTTCCGTAACCCTCGTCTTCGGGGTCCGAGTTGTGTGCAGGCTAGTTGTGTGCAGGCTCCGTTCCGCTGAAGCGAGGAGCCGGTCGGAGGTCAGGGCTCAAGCGGGTGGCTCCCCGAGGAACTCCGCCACGAGTTCGCGGACGTAAGCCTCATCCGTACTGGGAATCGAGAAAACCACCCGGAAGTAGAGCGGCGCGATGATTCGGTCCAGAACCTGCTCCAAGGACGGCGGCGGGGGTGCGTCGCCGCGCTCCCGCGCCGTGTCGAGGGCGGGGCTGAAGCGCTCACTGACCCTGCGCAGGCACTCGCGCAGTCCGTCGTGCCGTTCGTCGACGTCGGGCGCGACCTCGGCGCGGAAGAACGCGATGCCACCGGGCCGGGAGAGCTCCGCCAGCGTCCAGATCGCCTGGTTCTCCAGGTCGGTGCGCAGGTCGCCGACGAGCGGAGGGGCACCGACGTCGCCACGGTACTTGGCGACGTCGGCCAGGAGCGCCGGGAGCGTACCCCAGCGCCGGTAGAGGGTGCTGGAGTTGACCCCCGCGCGCTCGGCCACGGCGGGGAGGGTTACCTGGTCGGCGCCGTGCTCGCCCACCAGCGCGACCGCGGCGCCGTGTACGGCGGCACGGACACGGGCGCTGCGCCCGCCGGGCCGCTTCGTCGATGCGTCATCGTTCACCCCTCCACCCTAAAGCAGAGAGTTGCGCCTTAACTGGCAGTCCGTTTACAGTCGCGCTAAAGCGGAGGTCGCCGCTTTAGCGCGATGAAGGGAATACCATGTCCATCAGTGAAACCCCCCACGCTCTCGGGCGCAGCTTCCACCGAGCCCTCACCTCGGGCGACTGGGACGGCATCCGGGCGCTGCTGCACGACGACGCCACCTGGACCCTGCCCGGCGACAACACCGTCTCAGGTACGGCCGAAGGCGCCGACGCCGTGGTGGAGCGCGCTCAGCGGATCGCCTCGTACGGCCTCAACTTCGAGCTGCTGCATATCCTGGTCAGCAGGGAGAACATGGCGCTCTCCCTGCACAACACCGCGCGCCGGGAGGACGCCGTGCTGGACGAGTACCTGGCCACGGTCTGCCGGCTTCGCGATGGAAAGATCGCGAGTATCGAGACCTATCTCTCCGACGTGTCCGGGATGAACGCCTTCTTCGTCTGACGACGCCCAGCTCGGGTGGCGGGCCTTCGATCGGCTCTCGCTCCGGCGCAACCATGCCGCGGCCCTCTTGGCCTTCGCCCTGGTTCGGACGGAATCGGCGGCGGACACCGCGCAGCCGGCGTGAGTAAGGCGTCTGAGGTTAAAACTCAACCTGAGTAACAACGCAGCAGCACACACTGCCACCTTGGAAGACAGGCTCCTCGGACGCCTGGCCTTCTTCCCGCAGTTGGCCAGGCAACCAACCTCATCAGCGCCCGCATGGAGCTTGCACCACCCGGCCGCAGTGGCTCGCGCGAGTCTGGAGCTGTATCCGGATGAGCCAGTCCCGTGAGTCCCGTCAGCCGGTGTTCTACCTCGTTGACCTGCCCCTTTTCACACCATGGCCCACGGGACACCATGGCCCACGGGACCGAAGCGGCGTGCCTCACCGGCAGGTCGCCCCTGGCCTTGCGTCGGCGTACCGCGACGGTGGTACCGCCACCAGCGACGACCAGCGCGGCAGCCGCACCCGTGCTGGCCGCGGTGTTGTCATTCGTACCGGTGTCGGCGAGGTCGGATCCCTGGGCCGCAGTTGGCTGGGCGCTGTTGGTCTTCATAGTCTTGTTGATCCAGCCCGTGTAGGCGGGCGCGCACTCGGACGCGGCGGCCCTGCGGGTGTAGAGCGGCAGGGCGGCGCGAGTGGAAAGGGGAACATGGCCCTTTCCGGGCCATGGCGGGCATGAACGCGCGAAACCGCAGCCGCCAGCGGGTGTTCTCTGCTCAGGCCCCGTCGCCGGATTCGACCGAAGACTTCGCGGCCCCGCGGCCACTGGTCTTCACGTTCCGCCAGGATCAGGGCCTCGTCGATCTCCGGTGACTGGCCCTCTTCCGGGCCGCAGCAGCAAGAACGCCGCTTGCCCAAACAACGGGTTCCCGCTGCTGCTGGAACAAGTCCGTCCCCAGATATAGAGACGCGCATGCGTCGGCGGGTCAGCCACGATCACTCCAATTCTCGTGGAGAGAGTGGCGGAGCTCGGACAGCGAGGGCGGACATCTGCCCGTCGGCTTCCAGCCATGTGGTGTCGGGCTTGGAGCAGAAGGGGTGAGCAGAAGGGGTGAGCAGATGGGGTTGAGGGGGCGGCGGCACCCGGAGTGCAGGAGCCGCCGCCATGGGAAGTCGCTCAGTCGGTCTGGTTGTTCGCGTGTTTGGGCAGGCAGAACATCAGGGCCCACATCAGGGCGAGGAGGCTACCGACCCACCACAGCACGGTGATGAACGCGTCGCGGTTGAGTCCGGCGTCGGGTGAGCCGCCGGTGGCGGCGAAGAACACCAGGGCGGTCAGCGCGGTGCCGAGGGCGATGCCCAGGTGAATCGCGGTGTTGAACAGGCCCGAGGCGGCCCCGGCGTCCTCGTGCGGGACCCGGGCAAGGGACAGGTCGGCGAGCGGGCCGCCGACCATACCGAGGCCGAAGCCGATCAGTACCACCGGAGCGGTCATCGCCAGCAGGGTCAACCCCGCCCGGCCTGCGTCGGCCTGGAGCCCGTAGGCGGCCATCGAGGCGAGCGTGATGAGGGCTCCGGCCTGCGGCAACCGGCGGGCGAAGCGCCCGCCGCTCTTCGCGGTGACCGTCGCACCGGCCAGTTCCCCGAGGGAGAGCAGCACGAAGGCCAGGGCCGCGTGGAGGGGGCTCATGCCCAGTCCGCGCTGGAGGTAGAGCGTCCAGGTCATGAAGAACAGCCCGCACAGCAGGCCGTGCATCAGCTGCGCGGCCATGCCGCCGGAGAACTGCCTGCCCCGGAACAGGGACAGGGGCACGAGCGGGGCGTTGCCCTGCTTGCGCTGCTGGTGTCGCAGGAAGACGCCGAGCGCGAGAAGCCCTGTACCAAGCATGGCGAAGCACCACAGCGGCCAGTGACGGAGGTGTCCTTCGGTGAGCGGGAAGACGATCAGGACGATGGCCAGCGCGGACAGCAGCATGCCGGTCAGGTCGAGCCGGTCGGCCTTCTTCACGGTCGACTCGGGGATGAACCTGCGTCCCAGGATGAGCACGGCAAGGCCGACGGGCACGTTGACCAGGAAGATCGGCCGCCACGACAGCCCGAACAGGTCGGACTCGGTCAGCAGGCCGCCCATCACCGGGCCCAGGACGTTGGCGAGCGACATGACGGCCCCGTACAGACCGAATACTTTGCTGCGGTTCTGCCCCTCGAAAGTGACATGGAGGGTGGCCAGGATCTGCGGGATCATCAGGGCCACTCCCCCGCCCTGGAGCCCGCGGGCGCCGATCAGCACGCCCGGTCCGGCAGCGAGGCCGCACAGCAGCGAGGCGGTGGTGAACACGACGGTGCCGATGAGGAGGATCCTGCGCCGGCCGTAGAGGTCGCCGAGGCGCCCGCCGGTGATCAGGCCGACGGCGATGGGCAGTGAATAGCCGGTGGTCAGCCACTGCACCGCGTCCGGTCCTGCGCCAGTCGACTCCTGGATCGCGGGCAGCGCGGTCAGGACGACCGACTGGTCAATCATGTCCATCAGCTCGGCGCCCAGCAGCACCAAGAGGGCGATCCAGGCAGCCAAGCCCATCTTCGACAGGCCAGGTGTTGTTGGGTGGGTTGGGGGCTGGGTGGTGTGCTGCGGCTCGTTGTCGAGCGCGGAGGAAGACACGACGGGAAACTCCTGATCCAAAGGAATCGGGGAGCCCTGCCGACAGCCGCACCGGGGCCGGAGAACACGAAACCCGGGGCAGACGGCAGAGCTGCACCCGGGAAAAAGAAACTGCGGGGAGGGTGACGCAACTCAGACCAGCGCGACGTCCGCCCCCGGACACGTGCGACAACTCAGCACGCGGGGAACACGGACGACTACATGGCCTGGTTAATAAGACGTCACCTCAAGATCGACACAGAAGGAACAGGAAGTCCGGTCACTGCCACCGACACCTCGGCACAGCGACCCGTCGACGTTACAACACCCGGGCTCCTGCCGCACACCAGATAGTGGCCGTCCCTGCCTGACCGACCTCGCGCGACACCAAGCCACCCAGCTGCCCCGCCACCCAGCTGCCCGACTGCCCCGCCGCCCCGCTGCTGGAAACGGTTCTTTGCCACCACTCACACCGAGATCGCACGCGCAGCAAGCATGGCTGGCTCCCCTTCCCCAGGTCTCCGACAGTGTCGGCTGCTCAGGTCAGGGCGGTGGGTGCCCGGTGGACGGGGTGTGGTTGCGTTCGTATCCGCATACGGATGGAGGAGGGCGTGACGGCCGGGGCGGCCGGGCAACCGGGTTCTGACTGTCATGCTCCGCAGGGCCGCAGTTGGCCCTGGCCACGTGGCATCGGCTGGCCCTGGCCACGTGGCATCGGCTGATGTAGCGGCGGGGTGCATCGCATAGAGCATCACGACCAGCCGCTGGTTCGCGGTCATGCCCGAGCGAGGTGCGATGAAGGACGTCAAGGAGCCGTTGCTTGTCGTCGTTGTTCACTGGGCCTCCCCAGCGAGTGCCTAGTTGAGTCGGCTTCACGGCTGGGTGTGCCGTTCGGCGGCGTCGAGCGCGGGCGCGAGCGGGGCCAGTGCCGCGCGAAGGTGTTCGGGCAGTGAGCCGGAGGGCACGACCAGTCCTCCGGCGCCGAGACTCCTGGCAGCCCCCACGTTCCCGGTTGGCTGGAGCCAGTCTTCCAACGCGATGCGAACCGCCGCGGCCACGCTCGTTGCAAGAACGCGGGCTGTGCGCGCTCCGGCGTCACCTAGGCGTTCGGTGATCACCGCCGTGAGAGGCGGCTCGATGCCGGCGGTGGTGTCGAGGAACGCGTCGCGCAGCGCGGTCCGAGTGGTGAACAGCAGCAGTGCCTCGTGTTCGCGCTCACCAGTGTTCGTGTACTGCTCGACCACTGCTTCGGTGACGGCGTCAGCCAGGCGCACTCCTGCGGGCCGGGCCGCGACCGCCGCCGCGATCCGTGCCTCCCGGTCCGCCGTGACAGCGGAGACGATCGCCTGCTCGCGACTGGCGAAGTAGTTGTTGTAGGTGCGCGGCGAGACCCCGGCCGCTTCGGCGATGTCCTCGACCCGCACCTGGTCCGGGCCGCGCTCCACGGCCAGGCGCAGGGCCGCTTCGCGTAGCGCATTGCGCGTGACCTGCTTCTTCCGCTCCCGCAGCCCTGGTGGTGTCGTCGTCACGGTGTCAGCGTTCCACACGGAGATGCGTGCACGCAAACTTGCGTGCACGCACTTTTACTGTCAGCCTCGGCGCGACCGGGACCGGCAGAGAGGGCGTCACCATGCGAGCAAGAGGAATGACCTACGACACCGGATTCGTCGTACACGGCCAGGTGTCCCGCGAGGACTTCGACCCTGCGGTCGTCCGGCGCGAGCTCGCCATCATCCGCGACGACCTGCACTGCGACGCGGTCCAGATCATCGGCGGCGACCCGGACCGACTGGAGCTGGCCGCCGGTGCCGCCATTGAGCTCGGCCTGGAGGTCTGGTTCTCGCCCTATCCGCTGGAGCTGGATCCGGAGCAGATCCTCACGCTCTTCCGCGACTGCGCCGAGCGAGCGGAACGGCTCCGGCAGCAGGGGGCCACAGTCGTGTTCGTCGCAGGGGTCGAGCTGAGTGTGATGAACCGCGGGTTCCTGCCCGGAGAGAGCCCCGAGAAGCGGGTCGAGCAGCTGATGAGCCAACCCGAGCGGCGCGCCGATGAAATGCGCGGGCTCGGCGTGCGCGTCAACGCGTTTCTCCGCGACGCCGCGGCCACGGTCCGCGAGCGCTTCCAGGGCAAGCTCACCTACGCGGCCATCCAGTTCGAGCAGGTCGACTGGACTCCCTTCGACATTGTGACGTTCGAGCTGATCCGCTCCGCCGAGGTCGCCGACCGTTTCAGGGACGCGGTGCGCACCCTGGCCCAAGGCCCGAAGCCGCTCGCTATCACGGGGTTCGGCACCGCGGCCTACCGCGGCGCCGGAGACCGCGGTGGGCGAGTACTGGAAGTGGTCGAGTACGACCCGGAGACCAAGGCCCCTGTACGGCTGAACGGCACATACGAGCGTGACGAGGCCGGCCAGGCCGCATATCTGAGCGAACTGCTGGAGATCTTCGAGTCCGAGGGCGTGGACAGCGCATTCGTGTTCTTGTTCGCCTTGCCTGGCTACCCGCACCGCCCGGACGGCGATCCCAGGGACGACTTGGACCGGGCCGGCCTGGGCGTCGTCAAACTCCTCGAAGGGCGCCGGGGGCAGACCTACCCCGACATGGAATGGGAACCCAAGGCCGCCTTCACGGCAGTGGCGCAGCGGTATCGGAGGTGACAGGCCCCGAACACGGTGACCACGGCTCGGGATCTGTACTGCGGCGCAGTACAGATCCCGAGGTCCGGAGATCTTGATGAGGTCTGTCGCCCTTCGGCTCACCTCGTCGACGATGCTGCCCGAAGGCCCGGCTGAAGAGGCTTGAGGTCAGGCCGGGGCGTCCGTCGTTTCCGTCTGGTCGGGACGGAAGATTTCCTCGATGGCCAAGCCGAAGACGTCGGCGATGGTGAACGCCAGAGGCAGGCTGGGATCGTGCCGCTCGGTTTCGATGGCGTTGATGGCCTGCCGGGAGACCTGACACCGGTCGGCCAGGTCGGCCTGGCTCCACCGGCGAGCTGCACGCAGTTCACGTAGTCGGTTTTTCACAGAGTGCCGTCACCGGTTCAGACGAGTACGCAGGTCGGCGAGCGTCATCCAGATGGCCACGCCGCCCAGAAGGATCACCTGCGCGAGTTGATGGAGCTGGATGACGCCCGCGGCATCGAGCAGGGTAGCCACTTGCAGCCCCACGAGGACCGCGGCGAAGGCGACGGCCATGCTCTCCAGCTGAATCTTGCGCAGGTATTCGTCCGCGCGCCGGAATGCCCGCAGCAGCACCCAGGCGATCGCGAGGGTGAACACGGCGGTGGTGGCGATCCACCAGGCCTTCTGGGCTGTGCTCGGGTCGGGGCTGCTGCCCAGCGTCAGGGCCACCACACCGAAAGCAGACACCGGTATGCCGTCGATGAGCACGGCGCGGCGGGCCGCGCGTGTCACTTGATCCTGCTCCACCCTCTTCACCATAGTTCGAATGTAAGGCTTGCTTTCCATTAAGTCAAGTAAGCTTGACTTAATGGAAGGGTGACCTTCCCCCCCCTCCTCCCCTTCCGGCCATGGCGACTGAGGAACGGCTCCTGACCCGCCGAGCGCCGGGCCGCGGGCGCTTTCTGCCAGCGCCCCCCGAGCAGTGCCTCCCGAGCAGTGCCTCCCGAGGCCGGGCGTGGCCAGGTCGGTATGGAATTCGACCAGACCGGTACGTGCGTAGAGCGCCAGATGCGGCAGTGAGATGTCGCTGAGGCCGGGATCGGCTTGGGGTCGGCCGAGCCCGGTCACGCGCCCGCTCAAGATCGGGCGCGTATAGAGGGTGGAGCGGTCCGGACAGCGCCGCGATGACGACGAGGTCTCCGGGCTCCAGGGCGCGAGGCCGCAGCAATTGAGGCAGCTCAGTGGGTGGCACCGCGGCAGTATCCCGACGCCCTCGACGACGGACTACGCATTTTTCGATCAACTGCCCCCACAACGGCACACGAGTCGAAGGCCCAGACCTGGTGGAAAGCGACACGACGTGCGAGGGGGTCTGCTGCGGCGGCTGCCGCCTGTGACAGAACGAAGACGTCGCTGGGAATGGCCTGTAACTCGGTGCGGGATACAAATACTTCAGACCGCACGCACCGCGTTACCCCTGGAGGGGGACACCATGAAGCACACCCGTATCGCCGCTCTCGCCGCCCTCGGCGTCGCCGCCAGCCTCTCGCTCACCGCCTGTGGCGGTGACGACTCCGGCAAGGACTCGTCCTCCAAGGGCTCCTCGTCCTCCTCCTCGTCCTCGGAGGGTGGCTCGAAGCCGGACAGTGGCTCGGGCTCTGGCGGCTCGCAGGCCGGTGACGCGAAGGCGGGCTCCGGTGAGGACACCAAGGCAGAGGCTGCTGCGAACGGTGCGGCGCAGACCGGCGGCAAGGTCACGTTCTGCAAGACGGAGGACCTGGCCATCGACGCCACGGACGCGGCGCCCGACGAGGCCTCCGGCAGGATCAACATCACTATGGTCAACCGGGGTTCGGCCACCTGCTCGGCGACCGGCTTCGCGGGCGTCGACATCAAGGACGTCGACAACACCTCGAACCCCATCGAGCGCGGCCAGGCCCAGCCGCGTATCACCACCCTGAAGGCCGGTGACGCCGCCGTCTTCAACCTCGCCTACGACATCGACAGCAGCGGCGAGAGCCTCGCGCACCCGACCAACATCGAGGTGACGCCCCCCAACGAGACCCACTCCGTGACCCTGGACTGGCCCGCAGCCGCAGGAGACATCAAGGGCGCCTACACCGACGTCCAGGTCTACCCCACCCACACCACCAAGTAGGCGCTCTGCATGCCTCGTAACGCCCACGGCGTGGCCTGGGTACGAGGGCCTGGATGCGCGCTCTGAAGCATCTGGCGGCTGCGCTCCCCCAACTTCTTGTGGAAGCTCAGGTCCTCACAGAGTGAGCAGGCCAAAGGCAGTCGCTCGCCTGGAAGAAGCCGGCCTGGCGGACTCCTTCAGGGCGCCCCACGGGTGCTTCGCTATCGGGTGCCAAGAGCGGTGGCCGTTCGGCACCTTCGTGGGCCGGGCAAGGCCGCGCGATCGTCCAAGCGCCTCGTCCTGAGCCCTGGACCAGGAGCGGGCCACCCCGGTCCTCGACGACACCCGGTCCTCGACGACACCCGGCCCCCGCACTGGGCGGACGACTTTCCCGCCGAAGGCGACCGCGTGGCCACGGGCCTCTTCGAGCAGTCGCCGCAGGTGTCCTCGTGCTGCTGGGCGAGCCCGTTCAACCCGGCTGCCGCCGGGAGTGGCGCCGGTCAGGCCGGGCAGCGTGCCGGGCGTCCTGTCGGCCCCGCCGCCGCAGACGGAGAGACTCAGTCGCCGCAGACGGAGAGACTCATGGGCCAGATCAGTAGCGCCGAACACCGACGCGACGAGGAAGCGACCAGAGCCGCCATGGACCGCCTCCTGCGCGGCGAACTCCCGCCCGGCGGACGCTGCGACCTCAAGACGCTGGCCACGGAGGCCGGGATCGACCGCACCGGCCTCTATCCGAGGAAGAACCCCAACGGCACCGTGCGGGACGGCCCGTACCAGTATCTTCCGACGAATTCCTACGTCGGCTGAACCCACTGCACAACGCCGGCGGCACCCTCCCGGACCCTGAGGATGCCCAGATCGCTCGGCTCGAAGCCGAGACAGCCGCCCTGCGGGAACGCGCCGCCCGCAAGAGCGAGGAGATCGAGAAGCTGAGCGAGTTCAAGACCCTCACACTGTCGCGCATCGCCGCCCAGCACGAGGCGATTGCCCGACTGCGCGGCCCTCAGGCCGCTACCGGCACGCCGGCCGCGGCCCGCCTCGCTGTCATTCCCCGAGACGGCCACACCAACGGCTCCTGCAGCTGACGCACCGGCGAGGTGTCACTGCGTGTCACTGCGCGGGAAGGAGGTCGGTGAGCAGTTCGCGTGCTTCGATCAGTTTTCAGGGGGCCGCGGCGGCGCGGGTCTCAGTCCGTCCAGGGTGAGGTCGAGGAGGCGTTCGGCCTGCTCTCGCTGCTCGGGCTTGGCCGAGGTGAGGGCGATACCGGCGAGGGCGGCGAACATGTCGGTCGGGCTGATGTCGGACCGGATCGTTCCGGCATCGGTATTGGCGTCCATGAGGGCGGAGAGGGCTGCCTGAATCATCTCGTGACTGTCGGCGTAGGGGTTGGTTCCCGAGTTGACGACGGCTCGAAGGGCGTCGGCCATGCCGAGTTTGGCGGTGGCGTAGTCGATGAAGCGGCGGGTCCAGGCTCGCAGCGCTTCAGGCGGTGACATCCCCGCGAGGAGGCCGGGGACGGCGTCGCACAGCCGGGCCACTTCGTTGCGGTACGCCGCCTCGATCAGAGCTTCCCGGGTCGGGAAGTTGCGGTAGAGGGTGCCGGTTCCCACGCCCGCTTCCTTGGCGATGCGCTCGAAGTGCGCATCCAGCCCTTCCTCGGTGAACACGCGCACCGCGGCGGCCAGGATCTTGTCCCGGTTCCGCTGTGCGTCAGCCCTCAGCGGGCGTCCTGCATCCCGGGCCATCAGTGATTCTCCCCTGTCTCTATTTGCTAAGTGGAGGCGTCGCCACTTAGTGTGGACGAAGTGGCGACGCCTCCACTTTCACTGTAAGGCACAGCCGCTCCCACTCCTCCGCTGGAAGGACTGTCCATGTCGGGAATCGAAGGCAAAGTCGTGGCGATCACGGGCGCCAGCAGCGGCATCGGCGAGGCGACCGCGCTCCTGCTCGCCGAGCGCGGTGCGAAGATCGTTCTCGGGGCACGCCGTCCGGAGCGCCTTGAGGCGCTGGCCGCCCGCATCGAAGAGTCCGGCGGTGAAGCCGTCTGGGCCCGCACGGACGTGACGCGACGCGAGGACATGTCCGGCCTCGTCAAGCTGGCACGCGATCGATACGGCAAGCTCGACGTCCTCGTCAGCAACGCCGGGATCGGCTTGATCTCCCGTCTGGACGACCTGCGTGTCGAGGACTGGGAGGAGATGATCGACGTCAACCTCAAAGGGGTCCTGTACGGGATCGCCGAGGCCCTTCCCGTCTTCAGGGAGCAGGGCTTCGGGCACTTCGTCAACACCGTCTCCACCGCCGGACTGCGTATCGTGCCGCTCCAGTCGGTGTACGCCGGCACGAAGAACGCCGTGCGCACCATCTCAGAGGGCCTGCGCCAGGAGGCCGGCGACAGCCTGCGCGTGACCGTCGTCTCGCCCGGCGCCGTCCGCACGGACTTCGCAGAGCGCATGGATCCGGCTGTGAAGGACCAGATCGACAAGATGATGGAGATCGCTCTTTCGCCGGACGCGGTGGCCCGCGCCATCGCCTTCGCCATCCAGCAGCCGGACGGCGTCGATGTAAGTGACATCGTGGTTCGCCCCACCGCCCAGGGATAGTCTGCGCAACCGTGCAGCCCACCCCCACATCCCCACCGAACTCACGGATACCCCCGGCCGACGCACACGGACCGACCCCCGAGTTCCAGCTGAACAAACGGAACAAACGAAGCCGGATCACTTGCGAAGTCGAGAACGGTATTCGCCCGGAGCCGTGCCTCGGGCACGTCTGAAGGCACGGCTGAAAGCGTGCGGAGAGCCGTATCCGACCGCGCCGGAGATCGACTCGACGGGCTCATCGGTATCGCGGAGCCGGACGGACGCCAAGTCGATGCGCCACTGCGTCACGTACGCGCCCGGCGTCTGTCCGAGGGCGGAGCGGAAACGCCTGGACAGCGTCGCCCGGGAGACGCTCGTCGCGGCGGCCAGGGTCTGTGTGGTCCAGGGGTGTTCCGGTTGGGCGTGGACACACGCCAGAGCGTCGCGTACGACCGGATCACGCATCGCTCCCAGCCATGAGCCGGACTGCTCCTGCGGGTGGCGGGCCAGCCAGGCGCGTACGAACTGGACGAGCAGAAGGTCGACGATGCTGTTGATGGCGGCGGTGGTGCCGATCTGAGGCTGTGCGAGCTCGGCAGCGAGAAGTTCGACGGTCCTTCTGAGCTGCGCGTTCTCCCGGGCTGTGACATGCATCGGCCGAGCGAGGGAGGTAAGCACCGGTGTGCGCACTTCCGGGTCCTGCTCATAGTGCAGGACGATCACTTCCGTCCGCACCGGCGCCGAGCCCAGCCGCAGGGCCCGGCCATCGCCAAAAGCCCGGGCCGCCTCCTCACGGTCGCAGGAACCCATCGTCACGTCGGCGCCGCCGGCTATCCCGTGTGCGGTGCCCGGCGACACCAGGACGGCGTCTCCGGCCCGCACCTCAAGAGGTTCCTCGCCTGTGACGTGGAGCCACATAGTGCCGCGGGACACCACGTGCAGTGCCGCTCCTGGAGAGGAGTCCAACCACAGGCCCCACGTTCCTCCGGCCTTCAGCATGACCCCGAGCGCCCCACGCGCACCCGAAACACGCAAGGCCTCCGCCAGCACATCCATGGGTCCATTCTCGTCCACCGCCGCGAACCGCCCACCGGCGGGCGGCGGCGCATGTGTTCTCGTCCACAGCGTCAGGCCACGTCAAGAATGACCTTTCCGTGCACCTTCCGCGCGAACAGCGCCCGGACGGCGTCGTCCACACCCTGCCAGTCGCCTCGCAGTCCGACCGGGGCCGAGAGCCTCCCGGCGGCCATGAGGCCCAGCAGGTCCGTCAGCTCCCCGCCGGTCGGCGTCATGTCGCCGTAGGTGGCGATGCTGCGGGGCTCACCGAAGCCGAACAAGGCCCCTGACGGGAAGGTGGTTTCCTGCCCCGAGGAGTAACCGACCAGGTGGATGGTGCCGCCCTCGGCGAGAGAACTCCACGCCTGGGCCACCAACGGCCCGCCGACCGTGTCCAGGACGAGGTCGAACCGGCCCCCGGTCTCGGCCAGGTCGGTCAGGACCTTGTCGGCCCCGAGTTCGCGGAGCCCGGCGGACCGCTCCGGCGAACCGACGAGTGCCGTCACCCGGGCGCCCGCCAGCGCCGCCAGTTGGACGGCGAAGTGCCCCACTCCCCCGCTGGCGCCGGTGATCAGCACGTCGCGCGCCAGCAGGGAACGCTTGCGCAGCACCCGGAATGCGGTGACCCCGGCGATCCCCAGCGCGGCGGCGTCGGCCAGGTCCACGCCCTTGGGGACGGTGCCGAGCGAGGCGGGGCTGACCGCCACCCGCTCCGCCCACGCGTGGGGAGCCATTCCCACTGCGACGCGCGTACCTTCGGGCGGCCCCGAGCCGTCGGATGCGGCGCGCACCACGATGCCGGCGGCGTCGTGACCGTGCACAGCGCCGGCTGGCCACTGGTGTACGTAATTCAGCTCTCCGAAGTTGAGACCGATGTGCCGTATCTCCACCAGCGCCTGACCGGCGGACGGTACGGGCTCATCGACATCGGCGAACCGGATGGGTCCAGCCTCACTGTGATCGACCACAAGGGCGCGCATAGGGGGTGTGTTTCCTTCTCTCGTGGATGCGCCCGAACATTCGGCGCGGCAGCAGATCGAGTGCGCACATGCCGCACTGCCGCCTTCTTCGAACCCTTTCGCAGGACCGGGACAGCGACCAGCCCCGTGAGAATCAATCAGTTGACGATCTGTGTCAGTGCGACTCGCGGCGCGTCGAGCCCTGCACCCGTCCGGTGGATGGTGCTGTGCCGGGCAGGCATGCCCGGCAATGTGATGACCTTGAGGCGTCAGCGCTTCCGCTTCCGTCGGGCGGCGGGTTCGCGCTGGGCGACGCGTTGGGCGACGCGTTGGGCGACCGCGTCGAAGCCGGGGCGGGCATACCGCTCCAGGGAGGGCTCGGAGGCGTGGCGGGAGCGGGCCGGGAGCATCGGAGTGGAGGGGCCGCCCACGCGGGCAGCCGCACGTTCGGCCAGGCCTCCGGCAGCGCCCGATCGTCGATGACCGCGACGGGAACGGCGCAGAGCCTCGAAGACTCCGGCGTCCCGCCACTGCCGAAACCGGTTGTGCTCGGTGGACCAGGCGCCGCACCGGTCCGGCATCTCCCGCCACTGGGCTCCCGGGCGGAACTTCCAGATCACGCCCTCGAACTGCTGCCGCAGCCGCGCGGGATACGGGCCGTACTCGCCGTCCGCCAGAGACGGCTCGACGAACCCCCACCCCTTGTCCGTCAGTTGCGCACGCGTCATGCACACTGGACCACCGGATCCACCTTCGCAGCGAGGGCGAATCCAGCAAATCGATCACTACTCGATGCAGGCCCTGGGCCGCGTATCGAAGTTCGGTTCGAGTCCAGTTTCAGCGCGCCTCCACCCAGGAACCGTGGCGCACGTCACAGGAACCCGCCGGACCGGTCGGACAGTACTCCACGTGACTGATTCAACCCACTCCCGTCTCCGTGAAGGTGACCCGGCCGCGCTCGCCGAGGCGTTCCGGGAGCACGCGGACGCCGTGTACCGCTTCGCTCTGTGGTCCACGGGCAACTGGGCCACGGCCGAGGACATCGTCTCCCTCACCTTTCTGGAGGCGTGGCGCTCGCGCGAGCGGCTGCGCCCGGAGGAGACCGGCAGTCTGCGCCCGTGGCTGCTGGGCATCGCCACCAATGTCCTGCGCAACACGGCCCGTTCGGCCCGGCGGCACCGAAAGGCCCTGGCCCGGATGCCACGTTCGGACATCGTCCCGGACTTCGCCGACGAGGTGGCCGGGCGACTGGCGGACTCCGAACAGCTGGCGGCGGCCAAGGCAGCGCTGGAGGGGCTGCGGCGCACCGAGCGCGAGGTGTTCACCCTGTGCGTCTGGGGCGGTCTTGACTACGCGTCCGCCGCCGAGGCCCTGGGCATACCCGTCGGCACCGTGCGCTCGCGGCTGTCCCGCGCCCGCGCCAAGCTGCGCGACTCCGTGGGGCACCCGGCCACCCGGCACGACGACACACGGCGCGCACCCGGTCGGGAACTCCCCGGAGGCAGCGGACAGATACAGCGCGTAGACAGCATTCCGGCTCGAACGACCCAGGAGAACCTCGCATGAACGCCCTGTTCCGGAACCGTCCCGGCGCCGCCAGCCCGTCGTCCCGTCCGGCGGACCCCGCCCACGAGGAGGAGAACCGGGAGTGGCAGGAGGCCCGCGACCGCACCGAGCTCGCCGCGCTGCGTGAGATGGTCCCGCCGCCCGCCACCCCCCGGCTCTCGTCCACCCGTCGCACGGAGCTCGAAGCACACCTGATGCACGAGATCAGCGACACGGCCGCCACGTCCGACGCCGCGAAGTCCTCCAAGTCCCGCTCCGCCGCCCGCCGCTCCCCGGCCTTCGGCTGGCTGACGCCCGGCCGGTCGATGTCCCTCGGGGCGGCTGCCGCCGTCATCGCGGCGACCGTGGCGGGGCTCGCCGTCACCGGCAGCAGCGGTCAGACGGCCGTCGCCGCGCCCGCCGCGCTCAAGGTGGATAGCTCCCGGGCCACCGTGCCGCTCGCCACCGTCGCGAAGCGGGCCGCCGCCCTCGCCGACTCCGACGGCGCCGCGCAACGCGGGACCCACCGACGGGAGTGGGCAATGGGGATGTGGGACGACGGCAAGCACAAGCCGGAGCAGATGCCGGTGACCGAGTCCCGCGACAGCTGGAACGCCGACGGCAGTGGTGAGGCGCAGGACATCGAGGACGGCCGGGTCGTCAACCGTACGCACCTGCCCGCAGGGTCATGGGAGAAGCTCGCCGCCTTCCGGAGCACGCCGCCGACCACCGTCGGCGGCCTCGCCGACTACCTGGCAAAGGAGAACCCCGACACCCGCGGCAGCGCGTACTGGACGATGGACACCGTGGAGGCGCTGTTGCGTGACTGGACGCCCGGCCCCGCCCAGACAGCCGCGATAGACGGCCTGCTCGCCGAGCGGTCCGGCCTGCGCGCCATCGGTCCGGTCAAGGACCGTGCGGGGCGCCAGGGCCAGGCGTACGCCGCGGACTTCAAGGGGACGGTGCGGTGGACGATCATCCTCGACGAGCACACCGGACGCATCCTGGGCACGGAGCTCTCCAGCATCAAGACCGACCCGAAGACGCAGCTCAAGCCCGGTGACGTCGAGCAGTACAACACCTACCTGAACTGAGACCGCCCGCCTGGTCACAGCCAGAGCCGCCCCCGGCCCCCGCACGTCACACCGCGGAGCCCGGGGGCTTTCGCTGGCGGTCTTCGGAGCGTCGGCGCCGCCGGCGCCTTGGCCCGCCCTCGATGAACGTCGGTACGCCGCTTGGTGATCACGACTCGTTACAGGCCTTGGTCGGCGGTCGCCGTACCACTTGTCCCCCGTCCCACTTGTCCCCCGACCCTCTTGTCCCCCGTCCCTGAAGTGCTGCGTTCATGCCTGCCTGAAGACGACGATCCGAAGGCATCAACTCAGCCGCCGTGGTTCACAACGAAGGGCCGTCACTGACTCCGGGCAACGGTCTCCATCAGCAGCCATCAGCAAGGGCAGTGGTGTCCCGGGCCGGGATGCCCAGAGAAAACTGAGACTGCACTCCTTCCCTACGTTCGCTGAGACAGGACATCAGCGGTGAGAGGGGGCAGGGCGGAGGAGCCAGCCGATGGCTCCTGATTATCACGCCGTGATTTTCTGTCCTGTCTCACCGAAGTTGGTCGCCCACGCACTGCTGACCTGCATGGACTGGATTAGGTGAGACACGCGGACGGGGTTCGCTGAGACGGTCTGGTCCGCGCCCGCAGTCGGCAACCTCTCAAGCCTGGGGTGGTCGGGGCTGTGCACCTTCTGTGAGTACGAGTGTGAGCAGTCCGGGAAACCGCGCGTCGAACTCGGGTCGGCGAAGCCGGTTGAGCCTGCGTGATCCCTTGTCCACCTGCTCCAGGAGTCCGGCGGCACGCAGTACCGCGAAGTGGTGACTTGCCGTTGCCTTGGAGACCGGCAGGTCGAATGTTCCGCATGCCCGGCTGAAGTCCGGTTCACCAGCGCATTCGCGCAGGATCGAGCGCCGTACCGGGTCGGAGAGGGCATCGAGTGCGGCCTGCAGGCTCACCTCTTCCGGGTCGGCGTGGACCAGGTTCCTGACGCGGCGCGCGACCGGCTCGGCCATGGCGGATCCTTCCTCGACTTGACATGTTCGATCCTCATCGTACAGTCGGACGTGTTCGATACGTATCTAACTCAGTGAGGCGTGCCATGTCAGGATCGGTCAGCAGCGGGCCGCAGGTGGCGGTGGTCACCGGAGCCAGCCGGGGAGCAGGCAAGGGAATCGCCCTCGCCCTCGGACAGTCGGGCGCGACCGTCTACGTGACCGGGCGCAGCCGGCAGTCGTCCGACTCGCCCTACGGCGGCACAGTCGCGGAGACAGCTGCGCTCATCGACGAAGCCGGCGGCAAAGGCGTCGCGGTGGCCGTCGACCACGCCGACGATGAAACCGTGGCGGAACTGTTCGCCCGGGTGGAACGCGATCACGGCCGACTCGACATCCTGGTCAACAACGCGGCCCAGGTGCTCAACGCCCCGCCTCCCGGGAGGTTCTGGGAGCAGCCGCTGGAAGCGGCCGATCTCATCACGGTCGGTCTGCGATCGCACTACGTCGCAAGCTTCCACGCCGCGCCCCTGCTGATCGCCAATGGCCGAGGGCTGATCGTCAACACGGGTCACTACGGCGCTGTGTCGTACCACCTGGGCCCCGCTTACGGGGCCCAGAAGGCAGGCGCAGACAAGATGGCGGCCGACATGGCCAAGGAACTGCACCCCCACAACGTCGCCGCCGTCTCGATCTGGATGGGCGGCCTGGACACCGAGCGCGCACGCGCGCACTTCGCAACACTGCCCGTTGAAGCCCGGCCGACCACCAGGCGCGAATCCCCGCAGTTCACCGGCCGGGTGATCTCGGCCCTCTACGCGGCCGACGACCTCATGCAGCTCTCCGGCAGGGCGCTGATCGGCGCTGAGCTGGGAGCGCACCTCGGTATCACCGACATCGACGGGAGCGCCCCGCTCTCCCTGCGCTACACCCTGGGCGGACCACCCGAACTCCACCCCAGCCTGCGCTAACACTGTTTGACGGCCTCCCGGCAGGGGCATCGGCGAGAGCATCCCGGCAGACCGGAACTGACGGGGTAGCGACTCGGTTCGTGAAGAAGCGACTCGATCAACTCGCCGCCCGGTGGCGGCGTGTGTGGGCGCCCGCCTGGAGCGAGGGCGGTGTGCTCCGCGCCGTGGCAGGACGTCCGCACCAGGGGCACCAGGGGCACCAGGGGCACCAGGGGTACGTTGTCCTGCTTGCGCTGCTGGTGGCGCGAAGAGGCTCAGCGCAAGGAGACCGGTGGCGAGCATGGCGAAGCCCCACAGCGGCCAGTGGTGGAGGTGCTCCTGGGCGAGTGGGAAGACGATCAAGACGCTGGCCAGTGCGGACAGCAGCATGCCGGTCAGGTCGAGCCGGTCGGCCTTCTTCAGGGTCGACTCGGGGATGAACCTGCGTCCCCGGATGAGCACGGCGAGGCCGACGGGCACGTTGACCGTAGATGTTCTTGGACTGCGGGACTGAACCGCCTAGTCTCCGCCCCCGTCTCTCTCATGGGGCGACATACGATCGCCCGGTCAGCGAGCGGCCCCCTGCCGGGCCTGGATAGGTATGCAGAAAAAGACTCTGATCATCAGCGCAGCCTGCGTAGTAGGTCTCTGGGCCGTCGGCTCGGCCGTGACGCCCGTACTGAAGGAACACAACGCCGATTTCCCGGACGTGTTCAACGACCACGTGCTCCACGAACGCGTCAAGACGTTCCCCACCGAGTACGAGGCCCGAAAGTCCTCCGACGGTGAACTCATCTTCCGGCTCCCCAAGTGGGTGCCAAAGGACGCGACGGACATCACGATCAAGGCGCAGACCACCGGCAACGCCAAGCTCATGCGCTTCACACTCGCCGACACCCCGCTGAAGCTGACCGGTGAGAAGGGCTGCTCGGAAGGCGCCTTCTCCGACGGGCCCACGCTGGTAGCGAGCTGGTGGCCACAAGACGTGGGGGCCGAGGACGGACGGCCCGACTGTTCCGGGCAGTACCAGCTACGGGTGGCGGTCAAGGGAGACAAGGTCTACGCCTGGAGCAACGGCGACCTGGTCAAGAGCTGAGAGCCTGTGTCACCTCTCTTTCTACAGGCCTCAGCACTGCGAGTTCTTTCTGCAGGCCTCAGCACTGCGAGGTTGACGCTGCCGCCAGCGGCTCATCCCCACCCTTCAGGGCTTCGGCAGGTCAGCAGAAGTTGCTCACGTACGGGCAATAGTTGACGTGGAGTCGGGCTCCATTGCCCGCAAGGGCTCGTCGGCGCCGACGAGCCCCACGGACTGAGCGTCCTCGCCGAACCGGCGCAGTCCGCGCACCGCGAGAGCCACAAGGCCGCGTCCGCTCCAGCCTCCCCTTGCCCCTCCCCCTCCCCCGCCCCTGGGGTCAATTGGTCCAGTGGGCACGAAGCGGCCGCCGCCGTCCGGACCTCATTCCGGGCGGCGGAGGCCTCCTTCTTTGGGTTCCCGGAGGCACCAGGACAACTCCAGGGGCAGGTCCCCCTGCCTGCGAGTGAGGGGCGTTCGCCTTGCTGGCTCGGAGCGTGTTGTCCGCGGACAACACGCTGCTCCCTGTCCGGCTCCCGGGTATCCGCCCACCGGCCGCGCGCTACTCGGTTTGTTGACCGCGGTCAACGGCTCCCGGGAGTAGAAGCGCGGCGCTGCCGTCAGACGCCGTGCTCGTGTTGACCGCGGTCAACACCGGCGAGCCAGGCGGCGGCTCTGCGTCGTTCTTGCCGCTTACTCGGGTGCTCCTCCCAGCTGTTTCGAGGGCGGGTTTGTTGACCGCGGTCAACACCGTTAGGGGGAGCAGTGCTGGGAGCGGAGCCGACGACGTCGGCTGCCGTGCAGCAGAGGTTCTCCACTGAGGTGATCTGGTGAGGCAGACAAGCTTCGCGATTGCCGTGTGCCGGGTGCGTGGTGCGTGGTGCGTGGTGCCAGGGTCCTCGGAGCCGGATCTGTTGACCGCGGTCAACGCCGGTTGGAGAGGGGAGCGTTCCCGATGACTGGCGGCGTCCCCGATGACTAGTGACACCGCCTCGGGTTGCTGCGGCATGCTTCCTTGATCGGGCCGCGCAGAGCCCGGGCCGGTCGGCGCGGGTCAGAAATGCGTGGCGATCCCGAAAACGCGGCGGAGCTGCGCCATGTCGTGGCGATCGCGTTCTGTTGGTTCGTATCCCTGATGGAAGTAGACCTGCTGCTCGGCCGATAGGCACGGGACAGGCGTCCCCTGCACGGTGCCCGTCACCAAGCACGCGGAGGGATAGACGAAAGGACGCTGCGGATCGGGTGACGCCTGCACTGCTGAGCTGTCGTTGGAGAAGACCAGCGGATGAAGGTCGATCTCTCGCCCGTCCGAATGCGTCAGGACGAATCGGATGGGCCTCCAGTCCAGGCTCTCCACGAAGCCTTCCGCCGAGAGGGCCGCCAACACAGCGACCTCCTGGTCTTGCCGGTGCATCAGGTCCAGGTCGCGATGGTCTCGGGTCTGCTCGCCGAGCAGAGCGTCGATCCCCCATCCTCCACCGACCCACACTTCCACCTTCGCCCGCCGCAACAGGGCCAGGACGAACAACACGCCATCGGCTGTCATCACTCGATGCAGGCTAGAAGCCCCCGCCACGGGCAGCGAGTGAATTCCCTTGGGGGACAGGTCAGGCTCCCGTCGAGGCAAGGCCCGTTTGTCGAGGCAGGGACCGTTGCGATCTTCAGCCTGCGGTTTGTTCGAGACCGGGTCTAAGAGGGGGCGGAGGGGGGAGAGAGATTGGACGCCGGTCTCGATGATGTTCCCGCCGGAGGTGAGGCGGTCGCCGCTGGACGACAGACGCTGCCACTCCTCACATACCGTCAGCCGGGCCGGGACCGTTGTCGTCGCTGCCTGTCTGTGTTGTGTTGACCGCGGTCAACACCGCGCAACCCGCCTTTCCGCCTTCCCGCCTCCCGCCTTCCCGCCGTACGGCAAGAGGCTCCCCACCAGTGTGGTGGGGAGCCTTCTCTTGTTCTTGCCATGCCGGAGCCTGGCCTACTCGTCCTCTTCCGCCTGGAGCAGCCACACGAGCTTCTTGAGGTCCTCCTGGTCCATGTGCCGGCGCAACTGCCGGTCGAACCAGGCTGGGTCAGTCCAGGGAAGCGTGTCCACCAGTTCCTGGTTGACCTGGTGCGGAACGGAAAGTTCACGATTTCCAGGCACCTGCTGCGCGGAATCCTGCCTGTTGTCGGGGACGGTTTCGTTGACCGCGGTCAACGTCGACGGGTTGCGAGTCGGCTTTTCATCCCTCCTGCCGCCTGCTTGAGCGGCCTTGGCAGCCGATCCGGAAGCGGGTTTGTTGACCGCGGTCAACGCTGTCGGGGCAGCGGGGCTGGGCGTGGGGCCGTTGTCGTCGACTGCCGTGTCTTTGTTGACCGCGGTCAACGCCTGCTGCTTGGCCGCCTCCAGCAGGGAGCGTTCCTGCTGTTTGGTCTGCGCTTCCCCGTCCCGCACCGACTTCAGGTGCTGCAGCAGCAGGGAAGCATCAAGGTCGGGGTTTGCTTTGTAGTGGCGGGCCAGCAGGCGGCCGTCGCGCTCCGGCAGGGAGCCGGCGCTCAGCATGGCCTGGATTTCCTCCGGCAGTGTCAGCAGGGCGAGCTGATTGGTCACCCAAGCCTTCGACTTCCCGAGCCGGTCGGCGGCACGGGACTGAGCACCGCTCGCGCTCTCTTCCCCGCACACACCTACCAGGGCCTGCACGCCCCGAGCCCGCTCAACGAGGTCGAAGTCCTCTCGGTCAAGGTTCTCCTGCAGAAGATTCTCTATGAAGTCTTCGCGGGTGGCCGCCAGGTCGTCGCGCACCACGAAGTCCAGGGCGTCCAGCCCGACATGCGCACCACTGCGGTAACGGCGCTCGCCGTTGACCAGCACGTGGGTGGCCGATCCGATGCGATCAGCATGGTCCTCCCACAACGCGAGGTAGGCATCACGGGTCACGACCACACAGGCAGCGAGCTGTACGCGGCGCAGCTCCTCACCGAAGCGGGTCAGCTGTTCCTCGCTGCCGAAATTCCGGCGCGGGTTCAGGGGAGTAGGAGAGACCTCGTCCAGGTGGAGCCGGACGAGCTCGTAGGCCGGTACGTCGCCCTGGGCGATGGCCTTGGCGCGGCCGCGGTCGCTGCGCCCGCGCGGTACCTTCCCGAAGGAGGATCCGGTGCCCAGCCGGTCAGCCGCCTTCATCCGTTCACCGCCACGGCGATGGTGCGCATGGCCTCGGCCTGTTCGCAGTCCGGCGCGCAGTACAGCAGCGGCTGCTTGAGGCGGGCCGCTTCACGCTGCTCCTTGCGCTCCGGGACGACCGCGAGCACCGAGGGATCGCCGATGCTCTTCCAGCTGTCGAGGGAGGAGGTGGCGATGTAGCCCTTGCGGGCGTCGTACATGTTCACGATGAATCCCAGCTTGGCGATCTCGATGTCGAGGTCCTCGGTGAGGTCCTCGATCTGGTCGAAGAGCATGTCGTAGGCGTCGGCGGAGGAGTCCTCGGCCAGCACGGGGATCAGGACGCCTGAGGTACCCGGCGCCTCGTCGCCGCGGGTGCGCCCGTAGTACAGGGCGGTGTCCATGGAATAGCCCAGGCTGGGCGGGCAGTCGACGACGATGTAGTCGAACTCGGCCTCCAACGGCTCCAGCGCCTTCTCCAGCGCTGTCTCCTTGATCCGCACGTGCCGGGTGGTGGCCAGCTTGGCGTCCAGCAGGAAGGCGTCCTTACAGCCGGGCAGCAGGAACAGCCGACCGCCGAAGCAGCCTTCCTCTATGGGGACGAGGAGGTCCCGCAGCTTTCCCGTGCCTTCGCCCAGCATGTGCTTGGCCAGGCTGGGGTCGTCGATGCCGAGCATCGGGTAACCGAGCTGCTTGGTCAGGTGACACTGCGGGTCGAAGTCGATCAGCAGGACGCGCTTCCCTGCTTCGGCGAGGGCTTCGGCGACGCCGGCGGAGGTGGCGGTCTTGCCGACGCCACCCTTCTGATTGCCGAAGACCAGACGCCGGGCCTCCTCGGTTGATGGAGGCGTGCGGCGAGGGGAGGGGGAGCTGTCGAGCCAGAGACGAATCGCCTGCGCGAGGCCCTGGTTGAATGCGATCCCGCGGGACTTGCAGTCGCTCTTGAGGTCGGCGTACAGGCCGGTTGGCACATAGGTGGAGAAGGAGCTGCCACCCGAGGTGTTGACCGGGGGGCGAGAGGGAGCGGCACGCCAGGCGTGGATGCCCTCGGTGACGGCATCCTTGATGTCCACGCCCAACTCCGCGGCTCGGACCTTGAGTTCCTGGCGCAGAGCGCCTGGCAGCTTAGCAACTACCTTTTCCCGGTCATCAGGATCGTATGGGATGGTCATGGGGGTACCTTACTAACCTTTGAGGGCTGGGCGAAAGAACACTCCAAGCGTGTCGCGCGGTTGACGAGGCGCCAATATCAGGGCATTCGAGGCAGAGCGACGGTACGCCTACCGGACCATCCGCCAGAATCTGGCCCGGCCGGAATCCGAGGACGTCCTGGAGGGCACATCCGGTGACGGCAGGGCTCTGTGACCCGGCGCCCTATAGGTCAGCGTTCAGTGTTTGCCGCAGCCACTCGTGAACGTCAGTCGTGCTTAGGATCGCGCTGAGAGAAATATCGAACGGATCGAACAACTACCTTTTGTGAGGCCTCTCTCGATGCTGCGCGGATCCGGCGACCCAGCCAGGCCGGAGGCTGGGATGTGGGCAATTTGGCTTGGACCGATGGGGACTTGATAAGCCTGCCTTGTGCGCTGCGTCAGACCCGTGCGCGAAGTCATCGAACGAGACGCTGCGGGGATAGGGCAGGCCCCGGGAGTGGAATGAATGGACTAGGCACCGGCGTTCGGCCGCACGGTTCACGCGTAGGCACGTGCGAGCCCTGCGTGGAAGTGCCGAGAGGCGGCCAGGCCGACAGCCTTCACGGTGAGCCGGGTGCCGTAAAGGTCCAATGCATCGTCCTCGCCCTGCTCTTGCAGGTGGTCGATGACCAGGCCGATGTCCCACTGCGCGGCCAGGCGAGCCTCCCGCCGCTCCTGGGCCGTACGTGGCACGTGGGCCTCGGCAGCCGCGGCCGCACGCTCGGCGCACAGCTTACGCCAGGCGGCATTCGCCATCGGCTCGACTGCGGCAGCCTCCTGCGCTGCGCGTTCGCGGTCTGCCAGCTCTACGCTGTGCTCCTTGACCAGCCTGGCGGCGAGGTACCGATGCGGGCTGGCGGGCCGCCACTCGATGCCGAAAATGACGGCCGGGGCGTTCTCCCGCAGCCACCTATCAATCTGGAACTCGTCGTACCCATCGAGGACCCGGTCGACGAGCACCCAGGACAGCTCGGGAATCGTCATCCGCTGGGTCCAGTTGTGCAGGTGCCTCAGCCTACGGGCGATGCGGTCAGCCATCTGGAAGGAGAGAGCGGTCACCCGCCTTCCCAGAATACTGCGACGAGATGTGCTGTTCCTGGCACGCGGCAGCGTAGCTTTTGCTTTCCCACCCACTTCAGATACGGGTCCGTCGTGGTGTGGCCCACCAGAATGGGGCTCACGGTGCTTGGTGGTACGAGGCCCAGGAGTCCGTGAGGCGGCAGTACGGGCGCCCGCGATGGCCCGGAGGCGGCCCTGCTCGGTGACGCCGATCTTGCGTGACTCGTAGCCTTGGTAGGAGATTCGGTGGCCCATCGCCTCGTCGTAGCAGGGCGGAATGACCGCGCCGTAGACGGTGGCGGTGGCCGTGTATTTGCGGCCGGGCAGGCGCAGATTGCGCTTGGAGCCGTGGATGAGCCATACCAGCGCGCCGAGTTCACGCAGGTAGCCCACGTGCCGTTTGACCGTGGCCCGGGACTGCTTAGTGCGTACAACTGTTCCGTCGAGGTCGTAGAGGACGATGCCGCGCTGGTAGTCCATGCGCGTGGCGAGGTCCTTAGCGACCTCGAGGGTGGTGGTGTTTGCCTTGGGGTGGATACCGGAGGCGATGAGCCAGGTGACGGCCTGCATCCAAGCACCCGGCTGTGCGCGCCGCGAGGTGGTGGTAAGCACGTCCTGGGCAGCGCGGTGGACGGGCGAAAAGCCGATGCCGGGGCGTTGTGCAGGCTCTTGGGGTGAATCAGCCGGTTTCCGTGACGCGGTTTCGGGCAGCACAAAACTTGCCCTTGTGGCGGTGGCTATGAGGGGCTCCCGGACGAGGAAATGGGTTGAGGCAAAGTCCCATCGCAACTCGGCGGTCTGGGGAGGCGAATCGGCCGAGCTGGATGGGTTATTCAGTTAGGGATCTAGCTGGATGGCTCCTTCCTGGTCTGTGTGCCGGTGACGGCCTTGAACACGAGTGGCCCGGGACGATGTCCCGGGCCGTTCAGTTCCTGCAGGAGCTGCAAGAAGTCTGGTCAGAAGCAGTTGCCCGCCCTGGAAGGCCGACGTCGGCCCCCACCATCAGGATCTTCTGTGCGGTCATCAAGCAGCCTCTGAGGTGACGCGGCGGGACGGAAGTTCGTCGAACCACTTGCCCAGCGGGGCGTAATAGAACGGCTCGTCTGCCAGCTTGAACAGGGCCGCGCAGTACTCACCGGGTCCGGTGGCCAGGGTGCAGCCGGCCTGATGGACGAACAGACCGGCATCGGAGGCGAGGTCGTCGGGGAGGGCCGCACGCGCCGTCTCGATCGTTATTGATTCCCACACGCGCAGGCCCTGGTCGCGGTTGGCGGGGCGGCGCTCCTCGGGCCACACCAGACGCTTGAGAGCCCCGTACAGCCGCACCAGGACGATGTCGGTCTCCACCGTGTGATGCGAGTCGATGACCCCCTCCTCGGCGGCATCCCGGGCCACTTTGGGCAGCACCTTGGCCTCGGCG
This sequence comes from Streptomyces sp. NPDC058257, assembly GCF_042881845.1. Lineage (NCBI taxonomy): Bacteria > Bacillati > Actinomycetota > Actinomycetes > Kitasatosporales > Streptomycetaceae > Streptomyces > Streptomyces sp. NPDC058257. The sequence goes on along the minus strand of NZ_JBHVXJ010000036.1, from coordinate 3,959 downwards.
GCCAGTGCTCGCAGGGACCAACTTCCCGGCGTGGTTCTCATGTGGCGTCCCTCTCGTGGTGTGTCTCTCACACTAGTGCCTCACACGCCCCAATGTGGAATTGACAGACTCATTCGTGCGTATGTCCCCCGCTGCACACACTCGCGGCCTCCAGGCTGGTGTAGGGCGACGGACTGCCAGGCAGTGCGCGACTTCTGACGGCTTTTCGGGTCGGCGGGGATCACGAGGCGCGTCCCGGCGTCGGCGTGCCTGTCAGCGCCATTGCGAGTGTGTCAGTGTCAGTGCGTGCCTGTGTGCAGCATCTGGTGAACGCATGACTGCATGCATGAGAGTGTGCGTGATCGCATGCATGAGAGTGTGTGAAAAAGTGAACTGCCTGGGCATGCAAAAAGGGTCTGACCCCGCAGCGGGGCCAGACCCTTCAAGTAGAGGCAGATCAGGGGGCCAACGGCCCCTCCTCATCGAGCTGGTCGAGGAACACATCGGCGGCAGCGCACACCACATCGATCACGATGCCGGCCCGATGGCCGCGCAAAGAGCGCTTCAGATTGGCCAGGAAGGCGTGCACCTCAGGGCTGACACTCATCTGCGCACTCGTGCCCGGCGGGTGCTCCCCGCCCCACCGATGCACGAGCCATTCGTTGGCCAACGCTGCCTGCGCGGCCGGTTCGTCGGGCAACTGACGCAACGCCGCATCGAGATAGTGGCCGGGCTTCAGCCGCGGGCGCCGCGAACTCACCGCGTCCTCATCGGCCCGCTTCTGGAGCCTGATCTTCGTTTCGGTGAGCATCCGGCCCGACCACATGGGCCAACCGCCTGCCGTGCGGTGGGTCAAGAAGCCCTGCACGACCGCGTCCTGGGCGGGCGTGGCCTTCCCCTTTTTCTTCTTGGCCCTCGGCTCGAGTACTGGCTCAGCCGACAATGCCGAGAACGTGGGGGCACTGTCGTTCACCCGCCGCCGGGCCGCCGCGGGCAACGTGGAACCCACCGTGCCGGAGCCCGTGCTGGCAGGCGTCGGTGCAGAACGCTCCGCCCTCCCCTCCCCTGCCTCAGGCGTCTCTGCCACGGCTGCCTGCGTCTGCGCGACCTCGGGCTGCGCCGCGGGAGCGCGATCCGCGGTGGCCGTCTCCTCGACGCCCTTTGCGGCCGACGCAGGCTCTGGGTCGGCCACGTCGGAGTCCGCAACCGGAGCAATCTCCTCGGCAGGCGCGGCGGGAGGCGCACTTGCGGGCTCGGCCTGGCTCTGCTGCGGCACGGCCGTCGAGGCCGGAGTCGCCTGCTTCGTGGTGGCTGCGATGGGTTTTGGGGTGGGGGGCTCAGGGGCGGGTTCGGGCGCCACCGTAACCGCGGCAGGAGCGGCTCCCTGGCGTTCCTGCTCCGCCTCCGCGTCGCCAAGGAAGCCCCCGGCATCAGCGTCATTGCCCACATGCTCGATGGCATCGAAGTTGAAAGAACGCGCCTTGCCGCGACGTCCCTTACGCGCCTCGCTCATGCCGCCAGGCTCCCAAGGCGCTCGAGAATCTCTTCGGTGAGGTCTTCGTACCAACGGCTGGCCGCGTAGCTCGGCTCATCGATCACGATGGGCCGGCTGACCCCGTACGAGGCGGAAATCTGCGGGCTGGTGCGGATCTGGTTCGTGAACGGCGCCAGATCGTGCTTACGCAGATACGCGTCGACCGCGTCGGTCTCGTCATTGCGCTTGGAGGGCGGCAGCGCCTCATTGACCACGGTGCCGAGAAAGACCGGCTTGCAGTCACCCGCCGTACGTTCGGGGACCTTCAGCGTGTTGTTGCGAACCACACGCGCCCCGTCAGCGGTCGCCAGACGCGGGTTACAGATGGCGATGACGTAGTCGGCAGCGGCCAACGCCACGGACGACAACGCATCCGCGGACGGCGGGGTATCGATCAGCACCACGTCGAACTGGTCCGCCACGGTCATCAGCAGCCGCCGCAGCGTCGGAGTGGCCTCCCAGCCCCGCTTGGCGACCTCCGCCCGGGCCCGGTCGGTTACCCCCATCACCGAACCGATGACGTGCAGGCTACCGGCGGAGTCGAACTCCTTGAGCAGCACCTCACGATCAATCATCCGGTCAGTCAGGGGCATCATCGAGTCCATATCCCCGGTCTCCTGGGCATCGACGTAGTCGAGCAGCGCATCGCCGATGTCCTGAGGCTTCTTGGCGAAAGCCCCCAAGGCCACACCCAACTGCCCCTGCAACTCCAGGTCGATCGCCAGCACACGAGCGCCCGCGCTGGCAAACGTGGCACCTAGGTTTACGGTCGTGGTGGTCTTACCCACCCCGCCCTTCTGACTGGCGACGGTGATGACCCGCATGGGTGCCTTTCCGCCCCACCAAACCCGATGACAGCAGCACCACACCGACCGAGATGCGCCGTTGCTACCAATCCGTGCTGTGAGACTGACAGATTCATAATGACGACGCACAGATTAACAGCAGAATCAGCAGTCCCCGCCGAGTTTCAGGCCCCACGCGTGTCGATCTGCTCCGCCAGGGACGCAGTCACGAACCTGACAGTTTCGAAGCTGCACATTCCTCCCGAGATGTCGTAACCGAGCGCGTCAACGAGAAGCGGCAGCACCCCTCACCCCTCGAAAGCAGAGGCGCCCCCTCGGTTCGCCGACGCCACGACTGACCAGGAATCGAGTGGGGCCCGAGCGCACCGCCGGGCAAACGCCCGAGCGGAAGAACGCGCCTTGGCATGACTGGCCGCGAGAGCGCGAGAGGCGCTGCGTGGATGCACCAACGCACGCTCCACGGTGTGCCCGCACGCGCAACTGGCAGTCGGGGCGTGGGGAAGGCTGGCAGCGTGCAGGGCCGAAGGGGCGGATGCCTGCCGGTGCGCAGGAATGCCGGAACCAGTGCACGGGTGCCTGCATCGCCGGGGGCGCGAGTGCACGCCCGCTGGCAAGAGTGCACGGATGCGGACTGGCGTGCAGGACCACAGGAATGAACGCAGGCACGTTCGGGTGTCCGCCCGCACCAGCCTGTGGGTGCATGTGTGAGTGAGTAGGCGTAGGAAGTCGGGAGTGCACGCGTCACTGCATGCAAGAACTAGTGCAGTGACGTAGGTAGGCACCTGTGCGGGCGTGTCCGCATGCACTCCAGTGTGAGCCAGCGAGCGAGTGTACGAGAGTGGGCGTGGAGGGGAGCGTGCAAGCGTGAGCGTATATAGGTGTGCGCGCACAAAGGGACGCGAGGGCGAACGCAAGAGAATATGCGTGTAGACGTGTACGGGTGACAGGGTGCGAGAACGAACCCGGGTAGGAGTGAAAGAGTGGGCGAGCGCACAAACGCGTATCAGCGTGAGTGAGGGCATTGATGCGAGCTGGAATGCGTGCACGTGTGAGTGCATGAAAGTGTGTGAACAAGTGAAGCACTCACCGAAGGCCCCAGCTCCGTCTCGACGTGAACACAAGGAGGCAGAGCCGGGACCTCGACGAGAAACGTCGAGGCAGGCCCAAGGGAAACAAATGTGCAGGTCAACACGCAGCGTGTATGCGTGCGTGCGTGCGTGAAAGTGTGTGAACAAGTGAACCTCGTTCCTGTGGACACACGGAGCCGACTCGCTGCTGGCGTCGGGCGGGACGTGGGCGACCCGTTCGGCTAGCTGTCGGCCGCTCTTGCGGGCCACTGGGGCGAGCGGTCCGCGTGAGTAGTCAGGCTGCGGCGGGTACGAACTTCATTGCCAGCGCGCGGCGGCCGGGCCCATACGGTCACCTCCCTGGAGGTCCCTCTGCATCAGACTTCCTCGGCAGCGGAGCCGAACTGTTTCAGGCGTGTGTATGGGTTTTGTGGTGTTGGTGGGTTGTTATGGGGTGATTAATACGCTGTCATGGTCTGTGGGTTTGGCGTGGCACAGGTGGTGGATGGCTGTCGTGGAGTTGCTTGTTCCTGTGCTGCGGGTGGGGGGTGCGTGGTGTGGTGGACGGTATGG
>NZ_JBHVXJ010000035.1:0-41269 GCF_042881845.1 Streptomyces sp. NPDC058257 | reverse complement strand
GAAGCGTCAGATGTGTATAAGAGACACGTTGCTGATCGCGGCGGACCTGCCCGCCTCACGGACCACCCGGTCGGTGGCCGACGGCTCTGAGCCGTCAGGTGCGGTCAGGAGGCCGTCAGGAAGCCGTCAGGGACTTCTTCTCGCTGCCCTCGGGCTGCGACGGGACGGCGTCCGCCCCGTCCGCGTCCGCGTTGCCGGACCCGGACTCGGACGCGCCGTCGTCGTCGAGCAGCGTCTTCTCGTCGAACGGCAGCCGTCCCGCGAGGACGTCGTCGACCCGCTGCCGGTCGACCTCCTTGGTCCAGGTACCGATCAGGAGCGTCGCCACCGCGTTGCCCGCGAAGTTGGTCAGGGCGCGGGCCTCGCTCATGAAGCGGTCGACGCCGATGATCAGGCCGACGCCGTCCACCAGGCCCGGCTTGTGCGACTGCAGACCACTCGCCAGGACCGCGATGCCGGAACCGGAGACACCCGCCGCGCCCTTGGACGCGATCATCATGAACAGGAGCAGGGAGATCTGCTCGCCGATGCCGAGCGGCTGGTCCATCGCCTCGGCGATGAAGAGCGACGACATGGTCAGGTAGATCATCGTGCCGTCGAGGTTGAAGGAGTAGCCCGTCGGGACGGTGATGCCGACGACCGGGCGGCTGACGCCCAGGTGCTCCATCTTCGCGATGAGCCGCGGAAGCGCGGACTCGGACGAGGAGGTGGACAGGATGAGCAGGAACTCGCGGCCCAGGTATTTCAGGAGCTTGAAGAGGTTGACCCCGGTCACCAGGCGCAGCAGCGTGCCGAGCACGATCACGATGAACAGCGCACAGGTGACGTAGAACCCGATCATGATCGTGGCAAGGGCCTTCAGGGCGTCGACGCCGGTCTCGCCGACCACCGCCGCCATCGCGCCGAACGCACCGACCGGGGCGGCCCACATGATCATGCCGAGCACGCGGAAGACCAGCCGCTGGATGTGCCCGATGCCCCGCAGGATCGGCTCACCGGAGCGGCCCATGGCCTGCAGCGCGAAGCCCACGAGGAGCGCCACGAGGAGCGTCTGCAGCACCTCGCCCTGGGTGAAGGCGGAGACGATCGTCTTCGGGATGATGCCGAGCGCGAAGTCGACGAGCCCCTTGTCCGCCTCCTCGGCCGCGTCGTGACCCGCGCCCTTCTCGGAGTCGGAGATGTCCATGCCGGAGCCCGGGTGCAGGATGTTGCCGACGAGCAGACCGATGGCGAGCGCGACGACCGACATCGCGACGAAGTAGCCGAGCGCGAGGCCGCCGACCTTGCCGACCTTGGCGGCCTTGCGGACCGAGCCGACGCCCAGGACGATCGTGCAGAAGATGATGGGCGAGATCATCATCTTGATCAGGTTCACGAAGCCGGTGCCCAGCGGCTTGAGCTCCTTGGCGAAGTCGGGGAAGAGCAGTCCGACACCGATACCGAAGACCACGGCGATGATGACTGCGATGTACAGGTAGTGAGTGCGGTCCCGCTTGGCTGCGGGCGCAGGTGCCACCTGGCTGTCGGTGGTGTCGGCCACGAGGGCCCTCCTTGAACGACTACGTCGGCGTTTTCGGCCAGTGCGTGCGGCTCACGTCCTGGGCAGGCGAATCTCGGGTGACTATCTCTCGCCCTGTGAGGGCGGTCACCCTTGCGTTCATTTAGTTCGCACTTATGGAGCGAGGCAGACTGGGCACCATGTCCCTCGCCCGACCGCCCCGGCCCCGCAGCCTCGCCGGTCAGCTCTTCGCGATGCAGATCGTGCTCGTCACCTTCGTGGTGGCCGGGTGCGCCCTGTTCACGTTCCTGAGCGACCGGCACCAGGCCGAGGAGGGCGCGCGCCGCCAGGCCACGGCGGCGGCGCGGGCGGTCGCGGACTCCCCTTCGGTACGTGAGGCCGTACGTGGCCGAAATCCGACGAAGACCCTCCAGCCGTACGCGACCGACGTGCTGCGCCACACCGGGGTCGACTTCGTCACGATCATGGACCCGGACGGCATCCGCTGGACGCACCCCGACAAGGACCAGATCGGCGAGCGCTTCCTCGGCCACCGGGCACAAGCCCTGCGGGGCCGGACCTTCACCGAGACGTACACGGGGACGCTGGGCCCGTCCGTACGCGTGGTCACCCCGATCCTGGCCGACGACGGCAGCGACCGCATCACCGGTCTGGTCAGCGCGGGCATCACCATCGAGGTGATCAGCCAGACGGCGCGCGAACAGCTGCTCACCCTGCTCGGCGTCGCGGCGGGCGCGCTCGCGCTCGGCGGCCTCGGCACATACGTCATCAACGCCCGCCTGCGCCGCCACACCCACGGCATGAACGCCGCCGAGCTGAGCCGCATGCACGACTACCACGAGGCGGCACTGCACGCGGTGCGCGAGGGGCTCCTGATGCTGGACGGGCAGCGGCGCATCGCCCTCATCAACGACGGAGGGCGCGAGCTGCTCGGCGTATCGGGCGACCTGGTGGGCCGTAACGTCGCCGAGCTGGGCCTGCCCGCCCCGCTGACGGGCGCGCTGCTCGCGGCCGAGCCCCGGGTGGACGAGCTGCACCTGACGTCGGACCGGGTGGTCGTCGTCAACACATCCCCCGTGTCGAGCGGTGAGCGCCGCGGAACGGTGGTCACCCTGCGGGATCACACCGAGCTCCAGGCCCTCACCGGTGAGCTGGACTCGGAGCGTGGCTTCACCCGCGCCCTGCGCTCGCAGGCCCACGAGGCGGCGAACCGCCTCCACACGGTGGTCTCCCTCATCGAGCTGGGCCGCGCCGACGAGGCGGTGGACTTCGCCACGGCCGAGCTCGAGCTCGCCCAGACGCTGACGGACCAGGTGGTGGCGGCGGTGAGCGAGCCGGTCCTTGCGGCTCTGCTCCTGGGCAAGGCCGCCCAGGCGAACGAGCACGGCGTGGAGCTCGTCGTCTCCCCCGACAGCAGCATCGACGACGGCATGCTGCCCGCCGACCTGCCCGCGCGCGACCTGGTGACGGTCCTCGGCAACCTGATCGACAACGCCGTGGACGCGGCCCAGGGCTCGCCCGCGGCCCGCGTGACGGTGACGGCACACGCGGACGAGGCGGGGCTGACGCTGCGGGTGTCGGACACGGGCTCCGGGGTGGACCCCGCCCACACGGAGGCGGTCTTCCAGCGCGGCTGGTCGACGAAGGCCACGGCGGGGCGCGGCCTGGGCCTGGCCCTGGTCCACCAGACGGTGACGAAGCATGAGGGGACACTGACCGTGCGGGACTCACCGGAGGGAGGCGCCGAGTTCGAAGTCCGCCTGAACTCGGCCGCTCCTGTTGCGGGCAGGCGTTCCGGGCAACCGATCCGACGGGCGGAACCGTCGATGCCGGATGCGCACCCCTCGATGCCGGATGCGCGCCCCTCGATGCCGGGTGCACGACCCTCGCCGCCGGGAGCACGACCCTCGACGCCAGGCACGCAGCCCTCGCCGCCAGGCGCACAATGCTCGACGCCGGGTGCCGATGACGAGGCGTCCAGTACACCGGACGCAACAGACGGAGGCACCAAATGACCGAGCCGATCCGGGTTCTGGTCGTCGAGGACGACCCTGTCGCGGCCGACGCCCACGTCCTCTATGTGAACCGCATCCCCGGCTTCCACGCCGTGGGCAAGGCGCACAGCGCCGCCGAGGCGAAACGCGCCCTGGACCGTACAGAGGTGGACCTGCTCCTTCTGGACCTCCACCTCCCCGACGGCCACGGCCTCCAACTGGCCCGCACTCTGCGGGCCGCGGGCCACCACGCGGACGTCATCGCCGTCACGTCGGCCCGCGATCTCACGGTCGTACGCGAGGGAGTCTCCCTCGGCGTCGTCCAGTACGTACTGAAGCCCTTCACGTTCGCCACCCTCCGCGACCGCCTCACCCGCTATGCCGAGTTCCGCACCGCGGCGGGCGAGGCCACCGGCCAGGACGAGGTGGACCGCGCCCTGGCCACCCTGCGCGCGCCAAGCCCCGCCGCCCTGCCCAAAGGGCTCAGCGGCCCGACCCTGGAGAGGGTGACCCGCACCCTGCGCGACGCGCCCCCCGAGGGCGTCACCGCCGCGGTCGCCGCCGAGACCGTGGGCATCTCCCGCATCACCGCGCGCCGCTACCTGGAGCACCTGGTCACCACGGGCCGCGCGTCGCGCACGCCGCAGTACGGCCACGTGGGCCGCCCCGAGTACGTGTACCGCTGGCTCACGTCGGCCGGCTGACGCTTCAACTTCCCGCCCCCATAAGCCGATTAGCAGCCCGCTGACTCACCGGTAACGCCCGGAAGCCGCCTCCAATAACAACGTTGTCACGTTGATGACAAGGGGCGTTGCACGGGCATTGACCTTGCTCCGAGCCCGCCCTTACGTTCACCGGGCAGCCCCGCGTTGCGCCCTGCGTGGTAACCCAGCCGCGTCGGCCAGTAGGAGGTCGTGCCCGTGCATCCCACCACCCCGCTGCTCCTCGCCACCGCCCTGGTCGCCGCCGGCACCCTCACCGCGTGCGGCGGGGGCTCCGGCGATGATCCGAACACCGTGAAGATCTCCTTCAAGCAGTCCACGGACAACCAGATCAAGGTCATGGACACCTATCTGGCGGACATCAAGAAGCAGTTCGAGAAGGAGAACCCCGGCAAGAAGGTGAAGCTGGTGCCGATCAAGGCGCCGGACTCCGAGTACTACACCAAGCTGCAGCAGATGATGCGCTCCCCGAAGACCGCGCCCGACCTGGTCTACGAGGACACCTTCCTCATCAACTCGGACATCACCAGCGGCTACCTGAAGCCGCTCGATCCCTATCTGAACAAGTGGAAGGACTGGGACCAGTTCATCTCCACGTCCAAGACGGCGGCGAAGGCGGCGGACGGAAAGACGTACGGCGTCCCGGACGGCACCGACACGCGCGGCCTCTGGTTCAGCAAGGGCATCTTCAAGAAGGCCGGGCTGCCCGCGAACTGGCAGCCGAAGTCGTGGGACGACATCCTCCGGACGGCGCGGACCATCAAGAAGAAGGTCCCCGGCGTCACACCCCTGAACGTCTACACGGGCAAGCCGGCCGGCGAGGCGGCCACCATGCAGGGCATGGAGATGCTCCTGTACGGCACGGGGCAGAACCCGATGTACGACCCCAAGTCCAAGAAGTGGGTCACCGGCAGCCAGGGTTTCAAGGACTCCCTGGAGTTCGTCGAGACGGTCTACAAGGAGAAGCTCGGCCCGGACGTCACCGACGCCCTCGACCCGAACTTCGCCACCCGGGTCCGCGGCGAACTCCTCCCCGAGGACAAGCTCGGCATCAACCTCGACGGCTCCTGGCTGCCGCAGGACTGGGGCAAGGGCGCGGGTCACGAGTGGCCCGAGTGGTCGAAGAAGCTGGGCCTCGCGCACATGCCGACCCAGAACGGCGAGGCCCCCGGCAAGGTGAGCATGTCCGGCGGCTGGACCTGGGCGATCCCGGCCAAGGCGTCCAACCCCGACCTGGCCTTCCGGTTCATCGAGACGATGCAGACCAAGGCCAACGCCCAGAAGTGGTACGTGGCGAACTCGGGCATCGCCGTCCGCAAGGACGTGGCGGCCGACCCCGCGTACCTCAAGGCGCAGCCCGGTCTGAAGTTCTTCACCGACCTGGTCCCCTCGACGAACTACCGCCCCGCGTACCCGGCGTACCCGAAGGTCTCCACCGCGGTACAGGAGGCCATGGAGAAGGTCACGACGGGCGACGGCTCCGTGGCCGAAGCGGCGAGCGGATACGACGACGAGGTCAAGGCGGCGGCGGACGGCAAGGTCGTCAAGAAGTAGCGACGCCGGTACGTGGAGAGGTGCGTGCGGGCGGCTGTCCGCACGCACGTCCGTAAGGGATCCCGCACGCACGTCCGCGAGGGATCCGTACGCAAGGGAAGTGAGTGTCCCGAGGTGACCACCGCACCCCCCGCCGGGCCCGGCGACATCGCCAAGATCGCACCCGATCCGGGCGCCCCGCGCCCCGCGCGGCCCCCGTCCCGCGGCAGACTGACGGGCCGGGCCCTGACCCGCGCGCTGCCCCTGTCCCCCGCCGTCGTCCTGCTCCTCCTCTTCCTCGCGGGACCGATCGGCTACTGCGCCTACATCGCCTTCACCGACCTCCAGCTCACCGGCCAGGCGGAGTCGAGCTTCGTCGGGTTCGACAACTTCCGTAAGGCCTTCGGCGACGAGGCGTTCCTCAACGCGGTCTGGCTGACCCTGGTCTTCACGGTCGTCTCGTCGCTGATCGGGCAGAACACCATCGGCCTCGCGCTCGCGTCCCTGATGCAGCGGGCGTCCAAGCCGGTCCGCACGCTCACCGGCGCGATCGTGATCACGGCGTGGGTGCTGCCCGAGGTGGTGGCGGCCTTCCTCCTGTACGCGTTCTTCCGCCGCGAGGGCACGCTCAACGCGGTCCTCGACTTCCTTCATCTCCCGTCCCAGAACTGGATGTACACGCTGCCGATCCTGGCGGTGTCGTTCGCCAACGTATGGCGGGGGACGGCGTTCTCGATGCTGGTCTACTCGGCGGCCCTGAACGAGATCCCCAAGGAGATCACCGAGGCGGCCGAGGTGGACGGCGCGGGCGGCTGGCGCCGCATGTGGCACATCACGCTCCCGATGATCCGCCGCTCCATCGGCACGAACCTGATGCTGAACACCCTCCAGACCCTCTCCGTCTTCGGTCTGATCTGGGTGATGACGCGAGGCGGTCCGGGAAACCGCAGCCAGACCCTTCCCCTGTTCATGTACGAACAGGCCTTCCAGAAGAGCATGATCGGGTACGGCACGGCGGTGGCGCTTCTGCTCCTGGTCGTCGGCTCACTCTTCTCCCTCGTCTATATGCGCCTGCTCCGCACGGAGGTCTGAGTGTCCGCCAACACCGTCAAGTCACCGGCCCGGAGCCTCGGTTCGCGCCGCACCGGCCGCCGTCTCGCGGCGGACGCGGGGCTGCTCGTGGTCGCGGCCGCGTTCGTCCTTCCCCTGGCCTGGGTGATCCTGTCGTCGCTCGACACCAAGGCCGATCTCAAGGTGAAGGTCCCCGACGGCATCACCCTGGACAACTACGACGCGGTCCTGACCCCCGAGATCACCTTCACGCCCCTCCTCAACAGCCTGCTCCTGTGCGGCGGCGGCACCCTCCTGACGGTTGTCTGCGCGGCACTCGCCGCGTACCCGCTCTCCCGCTTCAAGTCCCGCCTGAACCGCCCCTTCATGCTGACGATCCTCTTCGCGACGAGCCTGCCGATCACCGCGATCATGGTCCCGGTGTACGCGCTGTTCGTCCAGGTCGACCTGATCGACACGATGCAGGGCACGATCTTCTTCTTCGCCGCGTCCCAACTGCCGTTCGCCATCTGGCTGATGAAGAACTTCATGGACGGGGTCCCCAAGGAGCTGGAGGAGGCGGCGTGGACGGACGGCGCGTCGTCGTTCCAGTCCCTGCTGCGGATCGTGCTCCCCCTGATGGGCCCGGGGGTCGCGGTGGTGACGGTCTTCTCCTTCGTCATGATGTGGGGCAACTTCTTCGTCCCGTTCATGCTCCTGCTCTCGCCGGAGCAGATGCCCGCGTCGGTGAGCATCAATGACTTCTTCGGCAACAAGGGCACGGTCGTCTACGGGCAGTTGGCGGCGTTCTCGATCATCTACTCGACGCCGGTGATCCTCCTGTACGTCCTCATCTCGCGCCGCCTGGGCGGCGGCTTCGCGTTGGGAGGCGCGGTGAAGGGGTGACCTGCCGCCCCGATGTCCATCCGTGCGACGACCACCGCGGAGCCGATCTCCCTCAAGATCCCCGGGCACGAAGGACGACACTGAGACCTACCCCGCCTCGCCTCCGGGGTCCGCCCGATCGAGAGCGGCAAGACTGACCGACAGGGAGGGCAACCTCGCGACCGACCACGTCCAACACTGTCGACACTGTCGATACTGTCCAGATCGGCGCGCTCTCCGTGGCAGGGGCACCGCTGGGCGAGCACCGCTCCCCCAGCCCCCAGCCCGCTCCCCGTAGCTTCGCACCAATCCGCAACCTCGTAGGAACGCACCGTAGTCGCCAGCCCCCCGCCCCCATACCGTGTGCCCGTGCAACCGAGCCAACCGCCGCACCAGCCCACACCCCCGTTCAACTTCCCCGCCGCCCGTCGCCTCCGTGAGGCCCTCGGGATGGCGCACGGGCATGTCGCCTACGGGATGCGGGCGAGCTACGGTCTCGCCCACATCACCCCCGAGACCATCTCCGCCTGGGAACGTGGGCTCGCCTCGCCCACCTCCGCCGAGCTCACCGCCCTCGCGGGGACCTTGTGGTGCTCTCCCGGTGAACTCATGGGCGCCGCGACGACATTGCGCGAACACCGGCTCGCGCGCGGGCTTGCCCCGGAGGATGTCGCGCGGGGCTCCGGCGTCGAGATCCAGGTCTATCTGCACATGGAGGAGACCAACACCTGGCGCGGCAACGAACGGCAGTCCGCCGCCCTCGCCGAGGTGCTTCAGCTCCCCCTGTCCGACTTCATCACCGTCACGGGGCGCGCGGACGAGCTCGCCGGTCTGCTGCGCAGCGCCGTGTCCACCCGCTGGCAGGGGTACGTCCGGCCCGTCAGCAAGATGCTGCCCGTACGGAAGCGGCATCTGGAAGACGTGTTGCAGCAACTGCACGCCGACTACCAGTCGCGGATGGTCCGGACACTCAGTTGGGGCGGCGGGGCCGGGGCCGATGCCTCGGGGAGTGCCGGACGGGATTTCCTGGACAAGATCCTTGAGCACTTCTGGGCCCAGGTCCGGGGAGCCTGAGCACTTCAGAGCCCAGGCCCGGGGGGGGCTGAGCACTTCAGAGCCCAGGCCCGGGGGACGGCCAAGGGCTGAGACCCCGGCCGCCCAGCTCCACGCGCCTCTAGAAGACCGACTCCGCCTCGTCCATCCGGTCCTTCGGCACCGTCTTCAGCTCGGTGACCGCCTCCGCGAGCGGCACCATCGTGATGTCCGTGCCCCGCAGCGCCGTCATCCGGCCGTAGTCGTCACGGTGCACCGCCTCCACCGCGTGCCAGCCGAAGCGGGTGGCGAGAACCCGGTCGTACGCGGTCGGGGTGCCGCCGCGCTGGACGTGGCCCAGGATGACCGGCTTGGCCTCCTTGCCGAGGCGGGTCTCCAGTTCGTACGCGAGTGCCGTACCGATGCCCTGGAAGCGCTCGTGGCCGAACCGGTCGATCGCGCCCACGCCGTAGTTCATGGTGCCTTCCTGCGGGTGCGCTCCCTCGGCCACGCAGATCACCGCGAACTTCTTGCCGCGCGAGAACCGCTCCTCGACCAGTTTGATCAGGTCAGCGGGGTCGAAGGGGCGCTCGGGGAGGCAGATGCCGTGAGCGCCGCCCGCCATGCCCGACTCAAGGGCGATCCAGCCCGCGTGGCGGCCCATGACCTCGACGACCATCACGCGCTGGTGGGACTCGGCGGTCGTCTTGAGGCGGTCCATCGCCTCCGTGGCCACGCCCACCGCCGTGTCGAAGCCGAACGTGCGGTCCGTGGAGGAGATGTCGTTGTCGATCGTCTTCGGGACGCCCACCACCGGCAGGCCCGCGTCCGACAGCATCTTCGCGGCCGTGAGCGTGCCCTCGCCGCCGATGGGGATCAGGGCGTCGAAGCCGATCTCCTTGGCGAGCGCGGGCGCGTCCTCGCAAGCCGCGCGGAAGCGGTCGCGCTCCAGGCGCGAGGAACCCAGAATCGTTCCGCCACGAGCCAGGATGCCGCTGACCTCGTTGAGGCCCAGGGAGCGGTAGCGGCCGTCGAGCAGGCCCGCGTAACCGTCCTCGAAGCCGATGACCTCGTCGCCGTAATGCGTGACGGCTCGGTGCACGACCGACCGGATCACAGCGTTGAGGCCGGGGCAGTCACCGCCTGCGGTGAGAATTCCGATGCGCATCGTGCTGTGTCTCCTGCTCGCTGTTGATGCGTGTGAGCCGGTCTGATTGTTCCATGGCCGGGAACCGGACGCCGCTCACCCGTCGAACGCCGTCTCCCGTCCCGCGTCCTGCGTCTCCCGTCCTGCGTCTCCCGTCCTCCGTCTTCCGTCTTCCGTCACAGAACCCTTCCCCTCTCGCGGCTGCTCCGCCCGATCCTGGGGAGGAGGCCTTTAGGCCCGCTGAATGGGGGCCTTCGTCCGGCGGGCGCCCTAGCCAGCCGCAGAGGTATTGTCAAGAGGGCACGGCAACCATATCGGGTCATTTGTCCGGGGCTGGGGCCTTGAGGCCGAGAAGGCCTGGAGGTCTGAAGGTCTGGAGGCCTTGCGGCCCTGAGCCAGCGAAGAAGGGGAGAGCACGCGTGACGCGCAGCGTGTACGTGACCGGGATCGACCGGGGCGACGGCCGCCAGGTCGTCGAGCTGGGAGTCATGGAGCTCCTGACGCGTCAGGTCGACCGGGTGGGGGTGTTCCGGCCGCTCGTCCATGACGGGCCCGACCGGCTCTTCGACCTGCTGCGCGCCCGCTACCGGCTCGCGCAGGACGCCGCGTCGGGGTACGGGATGGACTATCACGAGGCCTCCGCGATCCAGGCCGAGCAGGGCACCGACGAGCTCGTCTCCCAGCTCGTCGACCGTTTTCACCGGGTGGCCAGGGACTATGAAGTCGTCCTCGTGCTCGGGACCGACTTCGCCGACACCCAGCTCCCTGACGAGCTGTCCCTCAACGCCCGCCTCGCCAACGAGTTCGGCGCCTCGGTGATAGCCGTCGTCGGCGGCAAGAACCAGACCGCCGAATCGGTCCGCGCCGAGACGCGCAACGCCTATCGCGCCTACGAGAGCCTGGGCTGCGACGTCCTGGCGATGGTCACCAACCGGGTGGCGCCCGCCGACCGCGACGAGATCCACGACAGCCTCACCGGCCTCCCCGTGCCCAGCTACGTCCTGCCGGACGAGCCCGCACTCGCCGCCCCCACGGTCGCCCAGATCACCCACGCGCTCGGCGGCCGCGTCGTGCTCGGCGACGACGCGGGCCTGGCGCGTGACGCGCTCGACTTCGTCTTCGGCGGCGCGATGCTGCCGAACTTCCTGAACGCCCTGACCCCGGGCTGCCTCGTGGTCACCCCCGGCGACCGCGCCGACCTCGTCGTGGGCTCGCTCGCCGCGCACAGCGCCGGTACGCCGCCGATCGCGGGCGTCCTGCTCACCCTCAACGAGCAGCCCGGCGAGGCGATCCTCAAGCTCGCCGACCGCCTCGCGCCCGGCACCCCCGTCATCGCCGTGACCGGCGGCTCCTTCCCGACCGCGGGCGAACTCTTCGCTCTGGAGGGGAAGTTGAACGCCGCCACCCCCCGTAAGGCGGAGACGGCGCTCGGGCTCTTCGAGCGGTACGTCGACACCGCCGGCCTGCGCAGCCGCGTACAGGCCCCCAGCAGCGACCGCGTCACGCCGATGATGTTCGAGCACAAGCTCCTGGAGCAGGCCCGCTCCCACAAGCGCCGCGTCGTCCTGCCCGAGGGCACCGAGGAGCGCGTCCTGCGCGCCGCCGATGTACTCCTTCGCCGCGGTGTCTGCGATCTGACGCTCCTGGGTCCCATCGAGCAGATCCGTAAGAAGGCGGCCGACCTCGGCGTCGACCTCGCCGACTCGCAGCTCATCGACCCGCAGACCTCCGAGCTGCGGGACGCCTTCGCCACCGAGTACGCCGAGCTGCGCGCCCACAAGGGCGTCACGGTGGAGCTGGCGTACGACGTCGTCGCGGACGTGAACTACTTCGGCACGCTGATGGTGCAGGGGGGTTACGCCGACGGCATGGTGTCGGGATCCGTGCACTCCACGGCCGCCACCATCCGGCCCGCCTTCGAGATCATCAAGACGAAGCCCGACGCCTCGATCGTCAGCTCCGTCTTCTTCATGTGCCTCGCCGACAAGGTGCTCGTCTACGGCGACTGCGCGGTGAACCCGGACCCGAACGCCGAGCAGCTCGCCGACATCGCCGTGCAGGCCGCCGCCACCGCCGAGCAGTTCGGCGTGGAGCCGCGGATCGCGATGCTCTCGTACTCGACGGGTACGTCAGGGTCGGGCGCCGACGTCGACAAGGTGCGCGAGGCGACCGAGCTGGTGCGGGAGAGCCGCAGCGACCTGAAGATCGAGGGGCCGATCCAGTACGACGCCGCCGTGGAGCCCTCGGTCGCGGCGACGAAGCTGCCGGACTCGGAGGTCGCGGGGCAGGCCAGTGTGCTGATCTTCCCTGACCTGAACACCGGCAACAACACATACAAGGCCGTCCAGCGCTCGGCGGGCGCGATCGCCGTCGGTCCGGTACTCCAGGGCCTGCGCAAGCCGGTCAACGACCTGTCCCGCGGCGCCCTCGTCCAGGACATCGTCAACACCGTCGTCATCACCGCGATCCAGGCCCAGGACCAGGGCCGGGACGGCGCCCCCTCCGCATGACGTCTACAGAAAGCATTCCTCCCGTGAGCGCCACCCGCGTCCTCGTCCTCAACTCCGGCTCCTCGTCGGTGAAGTACCAGCTGCTCGACATGCGGGACGGCTCCCGTCTCGCGGTCGGCCTCGTCGAGCGCATCGGCGAGGAGACCTCGCGGCTCAAGCACACCCCGCTGACCGGTGGCGGCGGCGAGGAGCGTGCGCGCGAGGAGCCCATCGCCGACCACGAGGCGGCCCTGCGGACGGTCTCCGCCGAGCTGAGCGCCGACGGGCTCGGCCTCGACTCCCCCGAGCTCGCCGCGATCGGCCACCGCGTCGTGCACGGCGGCCTGAAGTTCACTGAGCCGACGGTCATCACCGACGAGGTGCTCGCGGAGATCCAGCGGCTCGTCCCGGTGGCGCCGCTGCACAACCCGGCCAACATCACCGGCATCCGCACCGCCCAGGCCCTGCGCCCCGACCTCCCCCAGGTCGCGGTCTTCGACACGGCGTTCCACACGACGATGCCGGAGTCGGCGGCCCGCTACGCGATCGACGTGGCCACCGCCGACGAGCACCGCGTGCGGCGCTACGGCTTCCACGGGACGTCCCACGCGTACGTCTCCCGGAAGACCGCCTGGCTCCTGGGCAAGGCTCCCGAGGACGTCAACGTCATCGTGCTGCACCTGGGCAACGGCGCGTCCGCCAGCGCCGTGCGGGGCGGGCGCTGCGTGGAGACATCGATGGGGCTCACGCCGCTTGAGGGGCTCGTGATGGGTACCCGTTCCGGTGACGTGGATCCGGCGGTCGTCTTCCACCTGGCCCGCGTCGGCGGGATGTCGATCGACGAGGTCGACGCCCTGCTCAACAAGAAGAGCGGCCTGGTCGGCCTCTGCGGCGACAACGACATGCGGGAGATCAGGCGCCGCATCGACGGGGGCGACGAGGCCGCGGCGCTCGCCTTCGACATCTACATCCACCGTCTGAAGAAGTACATCGGCGCCTACTACGCGGTGCTCGGCCGGGTGGACGCCATCGCGTTCACGGCGGGGGTCGGCGAGAACGCGGCGCCGGTGCGGGAGGCCGCGGTCGCGGGCCTCGAGGAACTGGGGCTCGCGGTCGACGGAGCGCTCAACGCTGTACGTTCCGACGAGGCGCGGTTGATCTCGCCGGAGTACGCGCGGGTGGCGGTCGCCGTCGTCCCCACCGACGAGGAGCTGGAGATCGCGCGGCAGACCTACGCGCTGGTTGCGACGCTCGGCGACCCGTCATGACAGGACCCGTCAGCGCCGCAACGCCTGAGCGCACTTCCGCCCATTTGTAGATTCCACCAGACGGAATATTCCGAAGCGAAACAAACCGATAGGATCGCCCCCATGCGCCGTTCCAAAATCGTCTGCACGCTGGGCCCCGCCGTCGACTCCGAAGAGCAGCTCGTCTCGCTGATCGAAGCCGGTATGAATGTGGCCCGCTTCAACTTCAGCCACGGCACGCACGCCGAGCACCAGGGGCGGTACGACCGCGTCCGTGCCGCTGCCGACAAGACCGGCCGTGCCGTCGGCGTCCTCGCCGACCTGCAGGGTCCCAAGATCCGCCTGGAGACCTTCGCCGAGGGACCCGTCGAGCTGGTGCGCGGTGACGAGTTCACCATCACCACCGAGGACGTCCCCGGTGACAAGTCCATCTGCGGCACCACCTACAAGGGTCTGCCCGGTGACGTCTCCAAGGGCGACCAGGTCCTGATCAACGACGGCAACGTCGAGCTGCGCGTCGTCGAGGTGGACGGCCCGCGCGTCAAGACGATCGTCGTCGAGGGCGGTGTCATCTCCGACCACAAGGGCATCAACCTGCCCGGCGCGGCCGTGAACGTGCCCGCGCTCTCCGAGAAGGACATCGAGGACCTGCGCTTCGCCCTGAAGATGGGCTGCGACATGGTCGCCCTGTCCTTCGTGCGCGACGCCGGCGACGTCAAGGACGTCCACAAGGTGATGGACGAGGAGGGCCGCCGGGTCCCCGTCATCGCCAAGGTGGAGAAGCCGCAGGCCGTGGCCAACATGGAGGGCGTCGTCGCGGCCTTCGACGCCGTCATGGTCGCCCGTGGTGACCTGGCAGTGGAGTACCCGCTCGAGAAGGTCCCGATGGTGCAGAAGCGCCTCGTGGAGATGTGCCGCCGCAACGCCAAGCCGGTGATCGTCGCGACCCAGATGATGGAGTCGATGATCACCAACTCGCGCCCCACGCGCGCCGAGGCGTCCGACGTCGCCAACGCGATCCTGGACGGCGCGGACGCGGTCATGCTGTCCGCCGAGTCCTCCGTGGGCGCGTACCCGATCGAGACCGTCAAGACGATGTCGAAGATCGTCAAGGCGGCCGAGGAGGAGTTGCTCGCCAAGGGTCTGCAGCCGCTCGTGCCCGGCAAGAAGCCGCGTACGCAGGGTGGTTCGGTGGCCCGCGCCGCGTGCGAGATCGCGGACTTCCTGGGCGCCGAGGCGCTGATCGCCTTCACGCAGTCCGGTGACACCGCCCGCCGTCTGTCCCGCTACCGCGCGGCGCAGCCGATCCTGGCCTTCACCACCGACCAGGCGACCCGCAACCAGCTCACCCTGAGCTGGGGCGTGGACTCGTACGTCGTGCCGCACGTCGACAACACCGACGCGATGGTCGAGCTCGTCGACGCCGAGCTGATCAAGCTGAACCGCTTCAACGACGGCGACACCGTGGTCATGACCGCCGGTTCGCCCCCCGGTGTCCCCGGCACCACCAACATGGTCCGTGTGCACCACCTGGGCGGCTGACACGCCCTGGTACGACACTGAGGGCGCCCCCTGGTTCAGGGGGCGCCCTCAGCGCTTTCCGCGGCTCCCGGTGTTCCGGTGTGCGGTGACCCGGTGTTCCGGTACTCCGGTACTCCGGTGAAGATCAGTCGGTGATCGACTGGTGCAGACCGGGGATGTGCAGGTTGCCGCCGAACTGACCGGCCTGCTTCACCTTCACGTCCGTGAAGTAGATCAGCGGGATGTTCAGGGGCGGCGGGTGCTCCGGGTCGAACGTGATCGGGATGAGTCCGAAGAGCTTGCCCGAGATGCTCTCGGTGTACATCGTCGTCTTCCCGCCCGTGATCGTGGACGTGGATCCCTTGGCGGCCTCGACGTGGTACTTCTTGCCGGCGGGGCCGTCGACGATCTGGTGCAGATCGCCGATGTCGGTGCTGTCGACGACGTACTTCAAGGTCTGCTTGGTCTGGCCGTTGGGCATCTTCACGTTCACGACGCCCTGGTAGTCCGCGCCCTTGAGCGTCAGCGAGCTGGCCTCCAGGTTCCACGGCTGGTTCGGGATCGGCGACGGCGTCTGCTCGGCGTCTCCGTCGACCTTCTTCTCGACCACGCACGGGAACGGCTTCTTGCCGTTCTCGTCCGGTGCCATCGGGTCCGCGGACTCCTGCGCCTTGGCCTTGTCGGCAGCCTCTTCAGCCGCCTTCTCAGCCTTCTCCTTGGCCTCCCGCTTAGCCTTGTCGACCGAGTCCTCGGCCTTGTCGGCACCGTCCTTGACGCCGTCCTTCACCCCGTCGAGGGTGTCGTCGACCGGCTTGGTGACGTCGTCGACCGTGTCCTTGACCGTGTCGTCGGAGGACTTGGAGGACCCCGAGGACTTGCTCTCCTGCGAGGCGGAGGGCGTCGGCGTGGGGCTCTGGGACTTCTTCTCGTCGGGCGTGAAGATGTCCTTGAGCGCGTCACCGACACCCAGCGGGTCCAACGGGTTCTTGGTCTCGGAGGGATCCGGCGCGGGCTCGTCGGCCTTGTCGCCGGCCTTGTCGTCCGAAGCGGACGACGACGGAGTCGGCTCGGTCTTGTCGCCGTCCGAACCCGCCTTGTCACCGGCGGAGGGCTTGGTCGTCGGCTCGGTGGTGGCCTTGCCGGAGTCGTCCTTGCCCGTCTTGTCGGCCTTCTCGGCGGCGTCCTTCTCCGCCTTCTCGGCCTTCTCCTTCTTCGCCTTCTCCTCGGCAGCCTTGTCGGCTTCCTTCTCCGTATCCTCGGTGGCCTTGGTGGCCTTGGAGGCGTCGTCCGGCGCCGTGACACACGGGCCGTCCTGGAAGGGGTTCTTCGGCAGCGGCTTGGCCTGCGCGAGCTGAGGTGTGAGCCCCATGCCCATGAGGACTGCGGTCGGCATGGCCGCGATGGCTATCGCCTTGCCCGCGGGAACGTGCAGGCGAGTGAGGAGCGGCTTTCTGGGTGCCGCGTGGCGCGGCCCGGATCTCGCGCGGGCCTCCCCCGCGGAGTCAGCGTGGTGCACCTCGTCAGCCGGCACGGTGCCTCCCGTTCGTCCCGTTGTCCGGGCTCGTTCCTGACAGATCGTCCGTAGTGCCGCTCACCCCGTTCGCGGCCCCCGCGGCCGCGGGCTCCGGCGCCCCGTCATCAGAGCGGTCGGCTTCCCTGTCGGCACTGCCCTTCGCGGACGCCTTCGCCGGCTTGGCCGCCGCCCAGGAGATGCCGAGGGCACCGCCGAGCAGAGCGAGCAGGAAGCCGATGACGAAACCGCCGAAGTTGGAGACCACCAGAGAGACCAGGGCGAGCAGAATCGCCGCGACACCCGCGAAGATCCGGGAATGCGGCTGGAACCACATGGTCAGGCCGAGCACGACAAGCAGGACGCCGATGATCAACGAGCCGGCACCGGCGGTCGTCGCCATCCGGATCGTCATCGTGCCGAGCGTGAGGTTCGCGTACGGGAAGTACATGATCGGGATGCCGCCGAGCAACGTCAGCAGGCCACCCCAGAACGGGCGCTGACCGCGCCACCCTCGGAACGATTGGCGCATCCGACCGAGCTTGTCGCCCAGTCCCACTTGCGCTTCGGCGCTCATGTCGTACAGCTCCTCGGGGAACGGCGTTGGTTCTGTGTGTGCTGCGGATTCGGGCACGGGGACGGTTTGAGGTCAAGATTCGTCGCGCCCCCGCGCCCAGCCGTGCTGCGCGACAAGTACCGCTGCTAAGGCATCAGTTGCCTCAGTAGCACTCGTGCTTGCCCTTCTTGACCGACATGCCCAGACCAGAGAGCTTGAAGGTGCCTGCGGTGGTCGCCCACGCACGCTGCTTGACGTCGGTGAACTTCACCGAGTCAGCCTGCTGCGCGAACGAATCCGGGGCGTACTTGTCGCCCTTCGACGGGCCAGGGCCCTTGGTCGTCCGGTCGACCGATACGCCGATGTCCACGTTGGTGAACGTCGCGTCGGCCTTCAGGTCATCGGCGTCGATGTAAAGCTTCTTCGCCTCGACCTTCGGGCCGCCGTTACCGCCGGCCTTGAGGGTCATCGACACATCGCCGAAGACGGGGACCGGAACGACGACGGACTGGCAGAGGTTGGTGATCTCTGCTTCGTCGAGGCCGACGACGGCGACCGGGTGATTACCCGACTTACCGCTGTCGAGCGCCCCGTACTGGACGAAACCAGTACCGTCGAGCTGTTTGGCGGTCACCTTGAACTGCTGGCCGGACACACTGAACGATGCCGCGAGTGCACCCTGCGAGAGGGCCACGCCTATCGCGGCAGTCGCCGCGACGCTCGGCACCATGACTACGGCGAACCGCTTCCATCTGGTTCCGCCACGAGCCACGGACTCCATGACTTTCCTCCTTCTCGGACGTACATCTCCGGCCCTGACTGCTCCCGTTCGGGCGGCTCAGCCGGGCAGGGATGGGAGAAGCGCTACGTCCTCGGGAAGGAGAGCGCCCGCATGGGAGGCGCGCAACTGCGCCACTCAGCACCGGCGATCACCCCCGAGCGACAACCACTGGTCGCACGCGACACGCACAACCTGCCGGACAGGCCCTGCCGGATGGCAGAGACCCCCCTGTCCAAGACCGGCGACGGGGTGCCTCCGGCCTGCTCGGTGGGGACCCAGAAACCCCGCTCCCGACTGGCTTTCGGGCTGCGGGTCAAAGGACCGAGCGTCGCCGATCGTGGTGCATTCTCGGCCCCCGCACAAGGGGGTTCGTTACTGGCTAGTAACGGCCCGATAACCGAAGCACGACCGCGCGGTATCGGTCGGCCACGGACGGTGCACCCATGGGCAGGAGCAGACCGGGATGTTGAAGGGCAGAACAGGACAGAAGACTGGCCTGGGCTTACTCCAAGTAACAGTGGCCGCGTTTACCAAGTTTTGGTAAAGCGCGGCCACTGTGACGCCTTGGCGGCAGATTTTCACTCGGGCATCACAAGCCCCAGCGTTTAGGGACTGGTCAGCGAACGGGCCGACAGGACCGGATCAGCGGGACCAGATCAAGAGGGGCCGGGTCGGACCGGACCCGATCAGAAGAGCACCCGTGCGAGCTGCGTGCGCGCCGCGCTCACCCGCGGGTCGTCCGAGCCGACCACCTCGAGGAGTTCGAGCAGCCGCACACGCGCGGCGTCCCGCTCGTCGCCCGCCGTACGCCGGACCGCCTCGATGAGCCGCCCGAACGCGTCCTCCACATGACCGCCCACCAGATCCAGGTCGGCGGCGGCGATCTGCGCGGCCACGTCAGCGGGACGGTCGGCGGCGTCCTTGCGGACCTGCTGGGCGTCCAGGTCCTGGACGCGCTGCAGCAGCTCGGCCTGGGCGAGGCCGAGCTTGGCCTCCGTGTTGCCCGGGTCGTCGTTCAGCACATTGCGGTACGCCTGGACGGCGCCGCCCAGGTCACCCGCGTCGAGCGCCTGGACGGCGGCTTCGAGCAGGGCGTCGTAGGGACCGGCCGGGACCTCGGCGACGGCGGCCTCCCGCTGCTCCCCGCCCTCGCCGTCCTCCGCGTCCGGGTCGACGACGACGCCGGTCAGACCGAAGCGCTCCTCGCCGACCTGGATCAGCTGGTCAAGGGTCTGGCGGA
Source organism: Streptomyces sp. NPDC058257 (assembly GCF_042881845.1). Lineage (NCBI taxonomy): Bacteria > Bacillati > Actinomycetota > Actinomycetes > Kitasatosporales > Streptomycetaceae > Streptomyces > Streptomyces sp. NPDC058257. The sequence continues at coordinate 22,043 of NZ_JBHVXJ010000035.1, read as the reverse complement.
TCTGCTCCACCGGGGCGGCGCCCTGGAAGAGCGGCAGGGCCTGTCCGGCCACCACCGCGAAGACGGCCGGGATCCCCTGGACCCCGAACTGCTGCATGAGCATCTGATTGGCGTCTACGTCGATCTTGGCGAGGACGAAGCGGCCGTTGTACTCCCGCGCGAGGCCTTCGAGCAGCGGGCTCAGCTGCTTGCACGGCTCGCACCACTCGGCCCAGAAGTCGATGACGACGGGCACTTCACTGGAGCGCTGGAGGACCTCGCGCTCGAAGCCCGCCTCGTCGACGTCGATGACGAGGCTCGACGGGGAGACGCCGGAAACCGCGCCCCCGCCCTGCCTGGCCGCTTCGGCGCGCGCCTGCTCCGCCTTCGCCTTGGCCTCTTGGGCCGCCTTCACGGCGGCGAGGTCGACGACTCCGCTCATGGACATGTTCCGTGGCTGCATGAGTACATCCTCCCCCAAGCCGTACGGGAACCGCGCCCGTCCGAAGCCCCCCGCCGGATTGCGGGGCCGCGGACGGTCGTGACGCCAAGGTCCCGAGGAGGACCGATGGTTGTCGGCGCGGGGTCCCCACCCCGTGCCGCTCTGCTTTTCACTGTGGTTGTCGCTCTTCACTCTTCGCTCGCCGCGAAAGATGGTGGGCGTCGAGGAATTGCCGTTCGTCCCGCCCACATCTCTTTCGCTACGAGTCGTAGCGTAACTGCCGGGCGCGGTCGCGTGGGCGGCAGGCTCGCGCGAACTACGGTGATCTGCCTCACGCGCCGCCGGTCGCCACCGCTCCGGCCTGTTCCGTACTGACCGGTATGGTCACGGGATGCAGAGCCGCATCCCCCCTCCCGTCCGCACCGGCGGCCGACCCCGCAACGCCGCGGCGGACACCGCGATCCTGGAGTCGACCCGCCAGGCCCTGGTCGAACTGGGCTGGTCCAAGCTGACCCTCGGCGACGTCGCCATGCGCGCGGGTGTCGCCAAGACGACGCTCTACCGGCGCTGGGCGGGCAAGAGCGAGCTGGTCGTGGACGCGGTGGCGGAACTCTTCGACGAGCTGGAGCTGCCGGACAGTGGCAGCCTCGCGACGGACATCGAGGGAGTGGTGCTCCAGTTCGCGGCGCTGCTCGGCCGCCCCGAGACGAAGACCGCGCTGATGGCGGTGGTGGCCGAGTCGACGTCGGACGAACCTCTGCGGGAACGGATCCGTACGTCGATCGTCGACCGCCAGAAGCGGCTCGTCCTGGCGGGGCGCAAGCGGGCCCAGGACCGGGGCGAACTTCCCCACGAGCCCGACCCCGACGCCGCGGGACGTACGGCCGACCTCATCTTCGACGTGATCGCGGGCGCGGTGGTCCACCGCGCCCTGGTCAGCGGAGAGCCGGTCGACGAGGACTGGGCCCGCCGCTTCACGCTGCTCTTGCTGGGCGGGTTGGCCGCGGCGGCGGGCCAGCCGTAACTGGCCGGGGGCCTTCAGCAGGGGGAGCAGGGGTCCTCCAGCAGGGGGCCTTCCACTGCGGCTGCCGCTACGTTTCAACTGGCCTTGTGCCGCCGGCCCGCGGGCAGAGGTTCAGACCTGGTAGCGGTCCGCCGCGAAGAGGCGGAGGTTTTCGGCGACCCATGCCGACGTCTGCTTCAGGCCCTCCCCCAAGGACACCGACGGAGTCCAGCCCGCCCAGTCCCTCGCCCGCGAGTTGTCCGAGAGCAGCCGCTGGACCTCGCTGCCCGAAGGGCGCAGGCGTGACGGGTCGACGACCACCCTCGCCTCGCGGCCGGACGCCGCGATCAGCGCCTCCGCCAGATCTCCGATCGAGATCTCCTGCCCCACCCCCAGGTTCACCGCATGGCCGACGGCCGCCTCGCACACCGCCAGCGCCATGAAGCCCCGCGCGGTGTCCGTCACGTACGTGAAGTCCCGCGTCGGGGAGAGCGAGCCCAGCTTGATCTCGCGCGCGCCGGAGTGCAGTTGGGCCAGGATCGTGGGGATCACCGCACGTGCCGACTGCCGGGGCCCGTACGTGTTGAAGGGGCGGACGACCGTCACCGGCAGCTCGAACGCGTGCCAGTGCGAGAGCGCCATCATGTCGGCGCCGATCTTCGAGGCGGAGTACGGGGACTGGGGCTGGAGCGGATGGTCCTCCGAGATCGGGGCGGTCAGCGCCGTCCCGTACACCTCGCTCGTGGACGTGTGGACGAGCCGCCGCACCGAGTGCCGCCGACACGCCTCCGCGACGTTCTCCGTGCCGACGACGTTCGTCTGGACGTACGCCCCCGGGGAGTCGTACGAGTAGGGGATCCCGATCAGCGCCGCCAGATGGAAGACCGTGTCACAGCCCTCCACCGCGTCCATCACACGCCCCGCGTCCCGGACGTCGCCCGCGAGCATCTGCACACGCGGGTCCCCCATCAGATGGGCGAGATGACCCTTCTCCGCGTACGGCTTGTAGTGCACGAAGGCGCGGACCTTCGCCCCCTGCTCCAGGAGCAGATCGACGAGCGTCGAGCCGATGAAGCCCTCGGCTCCGGTGACGAGGACGGTGCGACCGGCCCAGCTGAACGTCGTTCCCGTGTTGCTCATGCGTACTCCAGGTGCGAGAAGTGGGGTGTGTGGTGCGTCAGTCGGATGACTCGTTCGGCGAGCAGGTCCGCCGCCCGCGCGTGCGGGCCCGGATCCGCCGCCCCGCTCATGGCGGCGAGCCGCGCCGGATCGGCGAGCAGTGGCCCGACAAGCTCAGCGAGCCGCGCCGCGGTCGTCTCGCCGTCGGGAAGGAGCAGTCCCGCGCCCGTGTCGGACAGGACGCGCGCGTTGTGGGTCTGGTGGTCGCCCGGCGCGTGCGGGTAGGGGACGAGGACGGCGGGGACCCCGGTGGCGGCGAGTTCGGCCACGGTCGCCGAGCCCGCACGGCAGACCACCAGGTCGGCGGCGGCGTACGCGAGGTCCATCCGGTCGAGGTAGGGGACGGCGCGGGCGGTCCCCTCCGCACCCGCCTCCACCAGACGCCGCCGCGTCTCGTCGAGCGCGGCCGGCCCCGTCTTGATCAGCAGTTGTACGTCCGCGCGGTGCCGCCAGCGTGCCGCGAGCCCGACGGCCGCCTCGGTGAGCCGGGCCGCGCCGAGACTGCCGCCGTTGAAGAGCAGCATCCGGGCCCCCTCCGGCACCCCGAACTCCCGGCGGGCCGCGGCCCGCAGCGCGCCCCGGTCGAGCGCGGCGAGCGGCGCCGCGATGGGCATCCCGGTGGTGTGGGCCCGCTCCCCGCCCGGCAGGTGCTCTCGGCTGCGGTCGAAGGCCACCGCGATGTTCGGGGTGAGACGGGCCGCGAAACGGTTGGCGCGGCCGGGGACGGCGTTGGACTCGTGGATGAGGCTCGGAAGACCGGCCATCCTCGCGCCGACGATGACGGGAGCGCTGGGGTAGCCGCCCATCCCGACGGCGACCTGCGCGCCCTGCTCCCGCAGGATCGCCCGGCACTGGGCGCCGGACTTCACCAGGGCGGCGGGCAGGAGGAACCGCTTGGCACCGAGCGACGGGTCGAACGGGATCATGTCGACGGTGTGGAGCCGGTACCCGGCGTCCGGTATCAACCGGGTCTCGAGCCCCCGCCGCGTACCGACGAAGGAGACGACCGCGTCCGGCACGGCACGCCGCAGGGCGTCGGCGAGGGCGAGCCCGGGATAGATGTGGCCACCGGTGCCGCCCGCGCCGATGACGACGGAGAGAGGGGCGGCGGCCCCTGTCCCGGGAGATCGCGTACCGGGTCGCGTATCGGGTCGCATATCGGGTGTTCGCATGGCAATGGAGCATTACGAGCAGGTCTAAGAGGGTTTTAAGAGCAGCGTTTGGCACCTTTGGCCCATGAGCTTCACGAGCAGGCCGGGCCCACCCCTGACCGGCGGTGGTCCCCCGCCGGCCAAGGTCCTGGTCGTCGACGACGATCCCGAGGTCCGCGCGGCGGTCGAGGACGCCCTCACGATCGAGGGGCACGTGGTCCGCGGCGCCGCCGACGGGCAGCGCGCGCTCAGCGCCATCGCCCGGTGGGAGCCGGACCTGGTGGTCCTGGACGTGATGATGCCGGTCATGGACGGCCTCGCCGTCTGCCGCCAGATGCGCGCCCTCGGCGACCGCACACCGGTCCTCGTCCTCACCGCCCTCGGCTCCGTCAGCGAACGCGTCGACGGCCTCGACGCGGGCGCCGACGACTATCTGGTGAAGCCCTTCGCCCTCGACGAACTCGTCGCCCGCGTCCGCGCCCTGCTGCGCCGCGCCGCCCCGGAGCCGCACTCCCCCGCCGACGGCGACGACCTCGTGTACGCCGATCTCGTCCTCGACCCCGCGACCCGCACCGGCCGCCGCGGCCACCGCGCGGTCGAGTTCAGCCGCACCGAGTTCGCCCTGCTCGAACTGCTCCTGCGCAACGCGGGCCGGGTGCTTCCGCGCGAGCTCATCCAGGAGTCGGTCTGGGGGCGCGACTTCGGGCCCGACTCCAACTCCCTGGCCGTGTACGTCGGTTACCTGCGCCGCAAACTGGAGTCGGGCGGCGAACCACGCCTTGTGCACACCGTGCACGGCGTCGGCTACCGGCTCGGCAGCCCGTGAGCGCCCGGCGCGGGCTCGGCGCCCGGTGGCGGCGCAGGCGTCCGCTGCGCACGCGGCTCGCGCTCGCGGCGGCGGCGGCCGTCGCGCTTGTCGCGGTCGGGGTGTGCGTGGCCGCGTTCCTCGTCATCCGCTACAAGCTCTACCAGCAGCTCGACCAGAATCTCGCCCAGTCGGCGACCCTCATCGCACAGCAGCGGAACTACGACAACGAGCCGGGGGTCGTCACGGGCGAGTGCCGCTTCCTCGGCGCCCCCGCCTGCTCGCAGATCGTCCCCGCCGCCCCCGCGAACGACCCGTCGAAGCCGTATCTGCTCCCGGTCACCGACTCCACCAGGAAGGTCGCGAGCGGCGACACGGCGCCGTACTACACGAGCCTGACGCTGCACGGGAAGCCGACCCGGATGTACACCACCACCTACGGCAAGGGCGACGCCGTGCAGGTCGCCCTGCGCGCCGACATCGCGGAGCGCGGGGTGCGGCAGGCCGCGGGGCTGCTCTCAGCGGTGGGCGGCGCCGGAGTGCTCCTGTCGGGGCTCGGCGGCTACTGGGTCTCGCGCACCGGCCTCGCCCCGGTCGCCCGCCTCACCGCCACGGCGGAGCGCATCACGGCGACCCGCGACGCCCGCCACCGCATCGAGCTGCCGCCGGGCCCCGCGGGCCGCGAGGACGAGGTGACGCGCCTGGCCGCCTCGTTCAACGCGATGCTGGCCGAGCTGGAGAAGTCGGTCACCGCACGCCGGCGCCTGGTCGCCGACGCCTCGCACGAACTGCGTACGCCACTGACCGCACTGCGTACGAACGCCGAACTCCTCGCCCGCGCGGACCGGTTGACGGACGCGCAGCGCGAAAGGGCGTCCGGCGCGCTCGGCCGCCAGCTCCGCGAAGTGACCGGCATGGTCAACGACTTGATCGAACTGGCCCGCGACGAGGAGCCGCAGCCGCTCCTGGAGGAAGTGCGGCTCGCGCCCCTGGTCGCCCATGTCGTGGACGCGGCACGTGGCCACTGGCCGCAGGTGCCCTTCACGCTCCACATGACGCCGGACACCGACGGCACGAGCATCCCCGGCGTCCCCGCGCGCCTGTCCCGCCTCGTCACCAACCTCTTGGACAACGCGGCCAAGTTCAGCCCGCCCGGCACCCCCGTGGAGGTCTCCCTCACACCGGCCGCCCTGACGGTCCGCGACCACGGCCCCGGTATCGCGGAGGAGGACCTGCCCTACGTCTTCGACCGCTTCTACCGCGCCGAGAAGGCCCGCGCCCTGCCGGGCTCGGGCCTCGGCCTCGCGATGGCCCGCCAGATCGCCCACGCGCACGGAGCGGAGCTCTCGGCACAGAGGGCGCCGGGCGGGGGCGCACTGTTCAGACTGACGCTGCCCCGCTAGAGGCCCTGGTCGTTCTCAGCTGTTCTTCCAGGCACAGCTGCCCAGCGTGGCCTTGCCCTTGGCGACGAGCCGGTCGGCCTCGTCGGCGGGCAGTACGCGCGTGTGCTTGCCGCGGCAGACGACCGTACGGTCGCCGTGTCCTGCCAGGTCGACCAGGATCTGGTCCCAGTGGCGGTACTGCACGTCGTGCCCGGAGTCCGCGTACGTGCGCACCTTCGCCTTGCCGGGCAGCGCGTCCTGCCAGGTCTTGAGGGTCGCGGGCGGCACCGTGGTGTCCTTCTCGCCGCCGTAGAGGTACACGGGGGCGTCGAGCTTCTTGAGGTCCGGGCCCGGCCGACCGCAGTACAGCTTCTGCTCGTGCACCTGCGGCGCGGGGTCCGCCTGCTGGCCGCGCTGGTTGTAGGTGCGCGCGCCTTCCTCGTACGCCGTGTCGGCGAAGCCCGGTATCGACTTGACGGGGCTGTCGTCCGGGAACGCCCACCACTTGCGCGGGTCCTTGATGGAGTCCTTCACGGTGTCGGCGAGCTCGTCGTCGGACATCGAGCAGTACTCGGGCTTCGTGCCGTAGGGCGGCAGGGCCGCCGCGAGGTGCAGGGCCGAGACGCGGTCGGGGGCGCGCCCGGCGAGCTCCGCCGCGTAGGGACCGCCGCCCGAGATCGCGATGACGCTCACGTCGTCCACGCCGAGCCTGTCGAGCACTTCGAGGGTGTCGTCGGCGAAGTCCGCCTTGCCGAGCTTCTTGTCGTACTCCGTGTCGCCGAAGCCGTTGCGCTCGACGGAGATGAGGCGCAGGCCCAGGTCCTCGCGGGTCGTCCGGAAGAAGTCCGTCATGTGCGCGGCACGAGCGCTCGTGCCGGTCCCGCCTATGAAGAGGACGGGCTTGCCCTTCTTGTTCCCCGTGTCGGAGTAGTGCGCCGTCCGGCCGTCCGAGAGCTTCGCCGCGTGCACGGCGGGGCCGAGCGAGTCGAAGGTGTCCTGGACCTTCGGCTCCGCGGGCGGGCTCGCGCTGACCTCGCCTGAGCCATAGACCGTCAGCGCACCGAGAAGCGTGAGCGTGGCGGCTCCGATGGCGATCACAGCGGTACGAGTGGGGCCGGGCAGGCTCACGGGTGACACAGGGTGACTCCAGGGGCAGGACGGGTCGACGGGCGGCGCCTACCCAGCCCCGTGTATCTGACACCCACAAATTTCGGCCGGGTTCCAAGAGGACCCCGCGGGGCCCCCGGGCGCGCGGGGAACTGCGCGACCAGCCACGACGGCCCGCAGATCCCCACACCCCGGAGCACCCGAACTAGAACCCGGGAGGCTCGGTGTAGATCCCCCACTCGTCCCGCAGGACACCGCAGATCTCCCCGAGGGTCGCCTCGGCCCGCACCGCCTCCAGCATGGGGGCGATCATGTTGGACCCATCGCGGGCGGCGGCAAGCATGGCGTCGAGCGTGGCCCGCACCCGCGCTTCGTCCCGCGCCGAGCGGCGAGCACCAAGGACCTTGACCTGTTCCCGCTCCACCTCGTGGGAGACCCGCAGGATCTCCAGGTCGCCGGTGACGGAGCCGTGGTGGGCGTTGACGCCGACCACCCGCTTGTCGCCCTTCTCCAGGGACTGCTGGTACTGGAACGCCGACTCGGCGATCTCACCGGTGAACCAGCCGTCCTCGATGCCGCGCAGGATGCCGGAGGTGATGGGCCCGACGGGGTGCTCCCCGTTCGGATGCGCCCGGCGCCCCCGCTCCTTGATCTGCTCGAAGATCTTCTCGGCGTCGGCCTCGATGCGGTCGGTCAGCTGCTCGACGTACCAGGAACCGCCGAGCGGGTCCGCCACGTTGGCGACGCCCGTCTCCTCCATGAGCACCTGCTGCGTGCGCAGCGCGATCTCGGCGGCCTGCTCGCTCGGCAGCGCGAGGGTCTCGTCCAGGGCGTTCGTGTGCAGGGAGTTCGTGCCGCCGAGGACCGCGGAGAGCGCCTCGACAGCGGTGCGTACGACGTTGTTGTAGGGCTGCTGTGCCGTCAGCGAGACGCCCGCGGTCTGCGTGTGGAAGCGCAGCCACTGGGCCTTGTCGGTCTGCGCGCCGTACACGTCCCGCATCCAGCGGGCCCAGATCCGGCGCGCGGCACGGAACTTGGCGATCTCCTCGAAGAAGTCCAGGTGCGCGTCGAAGAAGAAGCTGAGGCCGGACGCGAAGCCGTCCACGTCCATGCCGCGGCTCAGCCCCAGCTCGACGTACCCGAATCCGTCGGCGAGCGTGTACGCGAGCTCCTGCGCGGCCGTCGCCCCGGCCTCGCGGATGTGGTAGCCGGAGACCGACAGGGGCTTGTACGCGGGGATGTCGCGCGCGCAGTGCTCCATCAGGTCGCCGATGAGGCGCAGATGCGGCTCGGGCTGGAAGAGCCACTCCTTCTGCGCGATGTACTCCTTGAAGATGTCCGTCTGGAGCGTGCCGTTCAGGACGGCCGGGTCGACGCCCTGCCGCTCGGCGGCGACCAGGTACATGCAGAAGACGGGGACGGCGGGTCCGGAGATCGTCATCGACGTCGTGACGTCACCGAGCGGGATGTCCTTGAACAGGACCTCCATGTCGGCGGCCGAGTCGATGGCGACCCCGCAGTGCCCGACCTCGCCGAGGGACTGCGGCTCGTCGGAGTCGCGGCCCATCAGGGTCGGCATGTCGAAGGCGACGGAGAGTCCGCCGCCGCCGGCGGCCAGGATCATCTTGTAGCGCTCGTTCGTCTGCTCGGCGTTGCCGAAGCCCGCGAACTGGCGGATGGTCCAGGTCCGGCCGCGATAGCCGGTGGGGTGGAGGCCGCGGGTGAAGGGGTACTCGCCGGGCCATCCGATCCGTTCGAATCCCTCATAGGCGTCCCCGGGCCGTGGCCCGTAGACCGGCTCGACCGGGTCGCCGGAGAGCGTGGTGAAATCCGCGTCGCGCTTCTTCGCGGTGTCGTACCGGGCCTGCCAGCGACGGCGGCCCTCCTCGATGGCGTCAGCGTCCATACTCTTGAATTTACTAGGACGTCCTAGTAAATGTCGATGGCTCACCGCCACGGACCTGTCCGTGGCGGTGGAGGTTACGCCTTCGCGGTGACCGGGGAGCCGTCGACGATCAGCGGCTCGACCTCGCGCACGACCTTGCGCTCGACGAAGAACGCGGCCGTCGGGATGGTGCCGGAGACGAGCACCCACAGGAGCTTGCCGAACGGCCACTTCGCCTTGGAGCCCAGGTCGAAGGCGAAGATCAGGTAGATGATGTAGAGGACACCGTGGACCTGGGAGACGACCAGCGTCAGGCCCTCGCCCTTCTCGAAGCCGTACTTCGCCACCATGCAGGCGCACAGGATGAGGAGCATGACGGCGGTGACGTAAGCCATCACCCGGTAGCGGGTCAGCACGCTGGATTTCATGGCTACGAGCGTAACCGTCCGAAAAATCCCCGCGCCCGCGGGGAGCACATCATGCCTCTCGTGCTCCGCACCCGCCTGGCGTGGCCACCCCCGCGTCGGCGGGAACAACGCGCTGACCCGCGAAAACGCCGACGGGCCCGCTCAGCCCCTGTCCTCGAAATCCTCCGCGGCCACCCGCAACGGCCGCAGCGTCGCGAAGATCTCCGCACACTCCTCGGCGTCGTACACCCCGAGCCCGAAGTCCATGGCCATCAGCTCGCGCGTGGCCTCCTCGACGACCTCGCGGCCCTTCTCCGTGATGGAGGCGAGGGTGCCGCGCCCGTCGTTCGGGTTGGGGCGCTTGTCGACAAGACCGGACTTGACCAGGCGGTCGACGGTGTTGGTGACGGACGTGGGGTGGACCATCAGACGCTCGCCGATCTTGGACATCGGCAACTCACCGGCCTGCGAGAACGTAAGCAGGACCAGCGCCTCGTACCGCGCGAAGGTCAGTCCGTACGGCTTGACGACCGCGTCGACCTCGGCGAGCAGGATCTGCTGCGCACGCATGATCGAGGTGATCGCGCCCATCGCCGGTACGGAACCCCAGCGCTGCTTCCAGAGTTCGTCGGCGCGGGCGATGGGATCGAAGGGAAGACTGAGCGGCTTCGGCACGACAAAGACCTTACCCGCCGGTCACATGCTGGTCAGCCCCGTCTCGAAATTCGGTCGCCTGTTCCTGCGGGCCGGGGGATCCACCGGCAGTCGACGCGGAGACGCCGACCGTCGCGCGGTCGGCGTCTCGCGGCGGTACGGGCATCAGGTGCTCTACGAGCGGACCCCGCTGGGCATCGCGCCGGCGAGCGGAGGCGGCGGCGAAAGCGGGGGCAAGGGTGGCGAGGACGGCGGCGAAGGTCGCGGTGACGGTGGCGGCGGTATCTGACCATCTGACGGAGCCCGGTCCGGTCGGCCCGGTGTCGCAACCGAGGGCGATTAGACCGTTATGTAACGATTGCCCCTCACCGTCGCCCAAGGGGTCCTGATGCACCGGCTGCTCCGCACGTTCACCGCACTCACGGCCCTGACGGCCCTCGGGCTCACGGCAGGGTGCTCATCCGACTCCGGCGCGAAGGACGAGGAGAGGACTGCCGCCGAGGCAGGTCCCTCCACGGACGCCGCCAAGAAGGCCCCGCAGAACGCCTTCTGGGTCGACCCCCAGAGCGCCGCGGCCCGGCAGGTCAGGCAGTGGGAGCAGGAGGGCCGCACCCAGGACGCCGCCGCGCTGAAGCGGATCTCCGAGCAGCCCATGGCCGTGTGGCCCGCGGGCGACGACCCGGCCCCGGACATCAAGGCGGCCGTCGACGGCGCCTCGAAGGCGGACCGAACCGCCGTACTCGTCGCGTACAACATCCCGCACCGCGACTGCGGGCAGCACTCCGCGGGCGGCGCGCACAGCTCGGACTTCTACCGGCAGTGGATCGACAAGTTCGCGGGCACCATCGGCGACAAGTCGGCCGTCGTCGTCCTGGAGCCGGACGCGATCCCGCACATCGCGGACGGCTGCACCCCCGCCGAGTACCACGCCGAGCGCTACCAGCTGCTCTCCGACGCCATCCAGCGGCTCAAGCGGCAGCCCCAGGTGAAGGTCTATCTGGACGCGGGCAACCCGGGCTGGATCACCCAGGCGAGCAAGCTCGCCGAACCGCTCCAGCGGGCCGGGATCGCGCAGGCGGACGGCTTCTCGCTGAACGTGTCGAACTTCCAGGACGACGACACCATCAAGGCGTACGGCCGCGGCCTGTCGGGCGTCGTCGGCGGCAAGCACTACGTGATGGACACCAGCCGCAACGGCAAGGGCCCGCTCGCCGGTGACCGTGCGGACGCCTGGTGCAATCCGCCGGGGCGCGGTCTGGGCACCCCGCCCACGGACAAGACCGGTGAGGCGCTGCTCGACGCGGTCCTGTGGATCAAGCGGCCCGGCGACTCGGACGGACCGTGCAGGGGCGGCCCGGCGGCGGGCCAGTGGTGGCCCGACTACGCGCTCGGTCTCGCGCGCAACGCCAAGGCCACCTGACCGCCCGCCCGACCAGGGGCCACCAGGGCTACTTCACGTGAATCCACTTCGCCTCCGACGACGAGCCGTCCTGGTCCGTCACGAACAGCATGTACCAGCCCGGCGGCACAAGGGCGGTGTCGCCCTTGGGCACGTCCACCGTCACCGAACCCTTGCCCTTGGTGAGGCCGAGCGCGATCGACCGCTGCTCGACGTCCGTCGTGTGCGTCACCGCGCTGGGACGCATCAGACGGGCCGACGCGATCTTCCCGGGACTCTTCGTACGGAACGTCGCGCGGCCGTCCGCCGCCAGCTGCTCCGGTCCTTCGCCCAGGACCGGACGGTTCTCGCCCGCCTTGTGCAGCGTGGGCGGCGTGAAGACCTCCATGCGCTGCTCGAAGTGGCCGAGTTTGGTGTTCTCCTGGTTGTCGAAGAGCGGGTCCGAGCCGAAGGTGACGACGCGCCCGTCGGGCAGGAGCAGCGCCTCTGAGTGGTAGTTGCGGCCCACCTCGGGGGACGCCGCCGCGCGGAAGCTGTTGGTCTTGGGGTCGTAGAACTGCGCCTTGTGGATGTTGCTCCCGCCGCGGCCGCGGTAGTCCTTGGAGCCGTTGGACGTGAACACCGAGTCGTCCGGCAGGATCACGCTGTTCAGGTAGCGGGTGCCCTGCGGGAGTTCGGGCCCTGTCTTGAAGGCGGGGCTGTCCTGCTTGAGGTCCACGACGGCTGTGCGCTTGGTCGCCTTGTCCGACTCTCCGACGCCTCCGCCGCCCATGATCATCACCTTCTGGTCCTGCGCCGGGGGCAGCAGGAGGGAGGCGGATGTCTCGGTCTGGTCGAGGTCGACGAGGCCGGGGATCTTGTCGAACTTGTTGGTCTTCAGGTCCCAGAGGCCGGGTGCACGGCCCTTGTCGGCGGGCCCGTAACCCGCGTTCGACGCCGGGTAGAAGAGCTTGCCGCCCTTGGTGAGGAAGAGCGCGGGATAGGTCGGGAAGTAGCGCTTGGGGCCGTCGGTCCACTTCTTCGTCTTCGGGTCGTAGATCTCGTTGTCGCCCGGGTCGATCATGCCCACGTCGTCGAGTCCGGAGACCGCGAGCACCTTGCCGTCGTCGAGACCGACGAGCGTCGGATACCAGCGGGCCTTCTTCATCGGGTCCACGGGGACGTACTTCTCCGCCTTCGGGTCGAACTCGTACGCCGCCTTGATCCCCTGGAAGTCCTGCTTGTCCATGGTGATCTTCTCGGCGATCCCGTACGCGTTGTCCGCGTCCTTGCCCTTGAGCCCCTCGATCTCGTACTGCGCCGCCTTCTCGGTGATGAACTCCTTGCCCTCCCTGGCGCCTTCCACGAAGACACGTGCCTCGCTCGCCTTGACCTTCGTCTTCCAGGGGTTCATCGCACCGGATTTGGAGTACGTGATCTCGTAGTCGCGCTTGGCCCTGGGGACCTTGACGTCGAACTTGCTCACGTACTCGATGCCCGACGGCGAGCGGAAACGGGTGCCCTTCTTGAGGACGAGGGTCTTGTCGGGGTTCTCGTTCTTGACGCGCATCCCGCCGCCGGCATGAGTGAGCTCACCGTCGAGGAGTTCGTAGCGTGCCGTGCCGCCCGCGACCAGGAGGCGGCCGTCGGGGAGTTGGGCGTGCCCCGAGCAGAAGAAGTCCTCCGGGGTCGCGACCTTCTTGAAGGTGTCCGTCTTCGGGTCCCAGAGGATCGTGTCGAACGACCCCTTGTCGAACTTCTTCTGCTCGTTCCCGGAGCCCGCGACGATCAGGACCTTGCCGGTGTGCAGGAGCGCGGCGTGGATGGCGTTGGTGCGGAACTCCTCGGGGATGCCGATCTGTTTCCAGGAGCCGTACTTCGCCTTGTAGCCGGGCTGGGCGATCTCGTACTCGTGGTACTTCTCCTCGGCGAAGGAGAGCGCCGCCGGGGCGTTGAGTCCTACGAGCAGCGTGCCCGCGCCGACGCCGAGGAGCGTCTTCCTGGTGCGCTGAGAGGGCCGGTAAGCCATGGGTCAGTTCCCTCCTGTCGTGGTACCGGTGGCGAACGCCGGCTCCGGCTCGCCCTCCGCGCCCGGGGCTCCCAGGGCTTCCGCGTCCTGCCTGCCGCGCTGCCGCGCCTGCCTGCGGGCCTCGCCGCGCGCCCTGCGCTCCCCGAGCAGCGAGAAGCTCCAGATCGCTATCGGGGCGAGCGAGATGACCATCGCCAGTACGGCCCAGGTGCGCATCGCCACATGGGTGTGGCCGAGCACGAACGAGGCGACGAGTGAACTGGCGAGGACCGCCGCCCAGAAGAGGTGGATCCGGAAGGTGAGCACCCGGTCGGGGCTGGCGTCGCCGCCCTTGGGGGTGACCACGAAGCGGCTCGGGCGGCGCAGGACGGCGGCGCCGAGCGACTTGGCGTAGATGGGGGCGGAGAGCGCGGACATCGCCATGCCCGCGAGGCCTCCGGAGCCCTCCGGTTCGTGCGGGGAGACGTTGTGGCGGCGGTTCCAGAGGTAGAGGCCCACCTGGAGCGCTGCCGCGTCGCTGTAGAGCATCAGCCAGACGGATGCGGCGACCTGCGTGCCGGACGCGCCGAACCAGAGGAACAGGACGCAGCTCAGCACGCCGAGAAGCCAGTTGACGGCCGTCATGGGGTAGTAGACGAGCATCATCGTGTACGAGAAGAGGCGTCCTGGCGGCATCGTGAACGGTGCCTTCCAGTACTGCTTGAAGAGCGTCTCGTACGTCCCTCGTGACCAGCGCAGCTGCTGCGTGAAGAAGTCCGTCCAGGAGGCGGGCCCCTCACCGACGGCGAGCACGTCCGGGGTGTAGACCGACCGCCAGTGTCGCCTGGTGGCGGGGTTTTTGTGGCGGTGCAGCTCGAAGCCGGTCGCCATGTCCTCGGTGATGGAGTCGTACAGGCCGCCGACCTGACGGAGCGCCGTGATGCGTACGACGTTGTTGGTGCCGACGAACATGGGCGCGCGGTAGCGGTTGCCGGCGCGCTGGATCAGGGCGTGGAAGAGGAACTGCTGGGACTCGGCGGCCTTGGTGACGGGGCTGTCGTAGTTGCCGTACACCTGCGGCCCGACGACGAACGCCACGTCCTCGTCCCGGAAGTAACCCATCATCCGTTCCAGGAAGTTGGGCAGCGGGACGTGGTCGGTGTCCACGGAGGCGAAGAAGTCGTAGTCGCCGCCGTGCATCGCGAGCCAGGCGTTGTAGTTGCCGTGCTTGGTGCGGGCCTTGTGGGCGCCCTTCTCGCGGTTCCACTCGGGGACGCCGTTGCGGGTGAAGTGGCGTACGCCGAGTTCGGCGCAGAGCGCCTTGGCCTCGCCGTCGTCGCCCTCGTCCAGGAGCCAGACGTCGAGGGGCCCTGTGTGCTCTATCCGCTTGGCGCCTTCGAGGGTGGCGCGGACCATGCTGAGGGGTTCCTTGCCGGGAACGTACGTCGTGAGGAACGCGACGCGGGTGCCGGGTTCGGGGGTGACCGGGATCGGGTCCCTCGCCATCATCGTCGCGTGGGCGATCGAGATGACGTTGACGAGCATGAACAGCTCGATCAGGCCGATGGCCACGAGCATCGTGATGTCGAGACCGATGAGCCAGCGGTCGGCGCCCTCGCGTTCCGTCCAGTGGGTCGGCCAGACGAGGTAGACGAGCAGGAGGCCGGTGAGGACGGGCGCGAGCGTCATCAGGATGACGGCCCGTATTCGGTGGGGCTCGCTGGAGAGCAGCTTGGTGTACTGCACCCGATAGCGGCCTCCTTCGCCGCTGCCGCCGCTTTCGCCGCCGTCGCCGTCCGGCTCGGTGAGCGGTCCGGCGAGTGTGCTGTGGGTGTCGTAGTCGTAGCCCTCCGGCCGCACAGCGCCCTCCAGGTCGTGGGTGATCTGGGTCTGGCAGGTTCAGATACGAACAAGCCGATAACCTCACAAAAGGGGAGTTTTCTCGGCGTGTCGAACCAGATGCGTCCGTGCGAGCGGTTTTAGGGTGAACGGTTTGGCTGCGGTTGCGGGGTGAGGGTGCGGCTGCTGAGGGCGGCGGCAAGGAGAAAGCCCCCGCCGGATGAACTCGGCGGGGGCTCTTCGCGGTACGGGGCGGCCACTCGGAGAGGGGCGGCCACCGGGCAAGGTGTGGCTACCGGGCAAGGTGTGGCTACTGGGAGAGGTGCCGCTCCACCGTCTCGACCTTCGACGTCAGACCGTCGCTCACCCCGGGGCGGATGTCCGCCTTCATGACCACGGAGACACGCGGCGCCCGCGCCTCGACCGCGGCGACGGCACGCTTGACGACGTCCATCACCTCGTCCCACTCGCCCTCGACGGACGTGAACATCGCGTCCGTCCGGTTGGGCAGACCCGACTCGCGGACGACGCGGACCGCGTCGGCGACGTACTCCCCCACGTCCTCGCCGACGCCGAGCGGAGTCACGGAAAAGGCGATGATCATGCGCCCACGACCCCTTCGCGGCGGGCGCGCGACGCGATCACCGCGGCCTCGGCCTCACCCTTCAGCTTCCGCTCGGCGAAGAAACCGCCGGTCGGCAGGACGGAGAGGACGAAGTAGAGGGCGGCCGTCTTCAGGTTCCACTTCGTACGGTTCCAGGCGTCGAGCCAGAAGAGCACGTACAGGACGAAGAGCACGCCGTGGACCATGCCCATCACCGGTACGGCGTTGAATTCCGTGGTCCGCTTGAGCACCGAGCAGACGATCAGGAGCAGGAAGGAGATGGCCTCGGGAGCCGAGACCAGGCGGAGGCGGCGGAGTGCGGAAGCGGTCTTGATGTCCACGGATCACCTTCGGAGGGAGGCGGGGGCGAGGGGCGGGGCCGCTCGACGGCATCGATCTGTCGATCTGTCGATCTTGTGAATGCGCGCACAAGCGACCCCCATTGTGACATCGGGGCATTCTCGGGGTTCGCTCAGGGGCCGTTGCCCTGTTCCGACCCCATATCCGACGGCTACCGTCGATACGTGGCAACGTTCCGACTGCAAGGCAGCAGGGTGCTCGCCGTGGACATGTCCGGCGACGCCGTCAAGGCGAAGAACGGCTCGATGGTCGCGTACGACGGCCAGATGGCCTTCAAAAAGATGACGGGCGGCGGCGAGGGCATCCGGGGCATGGTGAACCGGCGCCTCACCGGCGAGCAGATGACGGTGATGGAGGTGAAGGGGCACGGCACCTGCTGGTTCGCCGACCGCGCCACCGAGATCAATCTCGTGGAGCTGCGCGGCGAGAAGCTCTTCGTCGAGGCGGGCAATCTCCTGTGTACGGACGCGGCCCTGCGCACCGGCACCCAGTTCACCGGCGTCCGCGGCGCCTCACAGGGCAACGGCCTGTTCACCACGACCGTCGAGGGCTCGGGCCAGGCGGCGATCATGTCCGATGGCCCGGCGGTCGTACTGCGGGTCAGCCGGCAGTATCCGCTGACGGTGGACCCCGGGGCGTATGTCGCCCACCAAGGAGACCTCCGCCAGAACCTCCAGTCCGGCGTCACTTTCCGTACGTTGCTCGGCGAGGGCGGCGGCGAGGCCTTCCAGATCCGCTTCGAGGGCGAAGGACTCGTCTACGTCCAGCCCAGCGAGCGGACCACGATCGCGGGGGACGTCTGACATGCCCTTCCAAGAGATCAACTCGAAGATGGTCGAGGCGACCGTCCTCCCGGGCCAGCGGCTGTTCAGCCAGCGCGGCGCCATGCTCGCCTACAAGGGAGAGGTCGAGTTCACCCCCAACATCCAGGGCGGGCAGGGCGGCCTCGGTTCGATGATCGGGCGCAGGCTCGCCAACGAGGCGACACCCCTGATGACCGTCGA
The DNA here is from genome assembly GCF_042881845.1 of Streptomyces sp. NPDC058257. Lineage (NCBI taxonomy): Bacteria > Bacillati > Actinomycetota > Actinomycetes > Kitasatosporales > Streptomycetaceae > Streptomyces > Streptomyces sp. NPDC058257. The sequence goes on along the minus strand of NZ_JBHVXJ010000035.1, from coordinate 4,856 downwards.
GGGAAGCGGCACCGTCCTCTTCGGGCACGGCGGCCACCACATCCAGGTGATCAGCCTCTCCGGAGACACCCTCTACGTGGAGGCGGACCGGCTGCTCGCCTTCGACGGCACACTCCAGCAGGGCACGATGTTCATGGGCTCGCAGGGCGGCGTCATGGGCATGGTGCGCGGCCAGGTCACCGGGCAGGGCCTCTTCACGACCACCCTCAAGGGACAGGGCTCGGTCGCGGTCATGGCGCACGGCGGAGTCATCGAGGTGCCGATCACCCCGCAGCGCCCGGTCCATGTCGACCCGCAGGCATATGTGGCGCACCACGGCGACGTACGCAACAAGCTCTCCACAGCGCTCGGCTGGCGCGACATGGTGGGCCGCGGCTCGGGCGAGGCCTTCCAGCTGGAGCTGTCAGGAAGCGGTGCGGTGTACGTCCAGGCGTCGGAGGAGAAGCTGTGAACCCCTCAATGCCCTCGGGAGCGCCCGCGCCCCTCGACCCGATGTCGCTGCCGAGCGACGACAGCGTGAACGCGTACACCTTCTGTGTGGAGCTCAAGGGGAGCCAGTGGTTCCTGCAGAAGGGAAAGATGATCGCCTACTACGGGTCGATCGAGTTCAACGGCATCGGACACGGCCGTCTGGACCGCCTGGTGCGCACGAGTTTCCATTCGCCCCTGCACGCGAGCGACTGGGTGGTCGCCGACGGCCAGGGCAAGATGCTCCTCGCCGACCGGGCCTTCGACGTGAATTCGTACGACCTCGAAGACGGCAACCTGACCATTCGCTCGGGCAACCTCCTCGCTTTTCAGCCAACTCTCGCGCTCAAGCAATCCATCGTTCCCGGCTTCCTGACCCTGATCGGGACCGGCAAGTTCGTTGCCGCTTCGAACGGCCCCGTGGTGTTCATGGAGCCGCCGATCCGGGTCGATCCACAGGCCCTGGTGGGCTGGGCCGACTGCCCCTCGCCCTGCCATCACTACGACCACGGATACCTGACCGGAGTCATCGGGGGCGTGCGGGCGCTGAGCGGGATCGGTGGGACATCCGGGGAGGAGCACCAGTTCGAGTTCGTGGGCGCGGGCACGGTGCTTCTGCAGTCCTCGGAAGCGCTCATGACCGAGCAGGCGACGGGTGCGGTGCCGCAGCAGGCGGGCGTGCCGGGCGGCCAGGGAGCACCGGGGCAACGCAGCCAACCCGGTCAACACGGGCAGCAGCCAGGACAACCGCGCCTTCCCGGACAACTGGGGGACCTCCAGCGTCGCTTCGGCCTGTGAGCGGTAGTCTGCGGAGTGTGACGGCGAACGTCTGTGCCCCTCTGTCATCTGGGGGGTGCGAGGCGCGTGTCACACACCGACATTCGTTCACCTTTCAACTTCTTAGGTAGAATCGATTCCATGGAGACCGAGACGGCCCCGCAGTGGCTGACCAACGAGGAACAGTGCGCCTGGCGCACCCACGTGGAGGTCAACAGGATGCTGACATATCAGCTCGAGAAGGACCTCCAGCCGTTCAACCTGACCATGAACGACTACGACATCCTCGTGCATCTCTCCGAGACGGACGAGAAGCGGATGCGTATGAGCGATCTCGCCGCCGCCACGCTGCAGTCCAAGAGCCGGCTCTCCCATCAGATCACCCGAATGGAGAACGCGGGTCTGGTCCGCCGGGAGAACTGCGAGTCCGACCGGCGCGGGCTCTACACCGTCCTCACGGACGAGGGCATGGAGACCATGCAGCGGGTCGCCCCGCACCACGTCGACTCGGTCCGCCGGCACTTCGTCGACCTGATCTCACCCGAGGCGCTCGGCGAACTCCACAAGGCCCTGACCCCGATCGCGGAACACCTCCGCGCCCAGCGGGGCAAGCCCTGACCCTCATCCTCGCCGGGAATCAGCGGCGCCCGGGACCCTGAGCTCGAAGAGCGCTCCCCCACCGGGAGCCTCCCGGACCGTGAGGGTCCCGCCGTGGCGCGCGGCGACATCGCGCGCGATGGCGAGGCCCAGACCCGCCCCGCCGTCATCCCGGGCGCGGGCGTCGTCGAGGCGTACGAAGCGTTCGAAGATCCGGTCGCGCTCGCTCTCCGCCACGCCCTCCCCGTCATCAGAGACCTCAAGGACCGCCCACGTGCCGTCGGCGCGGGTGGTCACCGTGACATGTGAGCGGGCGTGGCGCTGGGCGTTGTTCACGAGGTTGCCGAGCACGCGTGACAGCTGGCCGCGGGAGCCGGTGACCTCGACGTTCGCCAGATCCGTGCGGACGTCGACACGATCCCGCGTCCGCTGCGAAAGCTCCTCGCGAGCAAGCGCCGCCAGGTCCACCCGCCCTCCGCCCGGCTTCTCACCAGCGTCCAGACGGGCGAGGAGAAGCAGGTCGGCGGCCAGTTCCTGAAGTCGTACGGTGTCCTCGACCGCACCGTCCACGTCCAGCAACTCCGGGTGGGCCGCGCCCACTTCCAGCTGGGTGCGCAGCGAGGCGATCGGGCTGCGCAGTTCGTGCGAGGCGTCGGCCACGAAGCGGCGCTGGCGTTCCACCGAAGTCTGCAGGGCGGCGAGCGTCTCGTTCGTGGTCGTGGCAAGACGGGCGATCTCGTCGTGCGTGTCCGGCTCGGGCACGCGGCGCGCGAGGTCCTCGGACGCGGTGATCGCCGCCATCTCGGCGCGGATCGCGTCCACCGGGCGCAGGGCGCGGCGCGTCACGAGCCAGGTCACCCCGGCGATGACGGCGAGCAGCAGCGGGAAACCGATGAGCATGGACGTCAACGCCGTGGACACCGCGCTCTGCCGGGCGGCGAGCGGGGCGCCCGCGTAGACGGTGAGGTCGCCCTTGCTCTCGGTGTTCACCTCGACCGCCGCGAAGCGGTAGTCCGCCGTCTCGCCGTCGACGGTGGCGGAGCCGGTGGTGACGCGCGCCGGGTCATCGGAGATCTCTCCGGGTTCGAGCGCCTCGCTCTCGTCGTCGTCATCGTCGTCGCCCTTGGGGGGCGTGGACGCCGGCCGGGGCTTGACGGCGTCGACTCCCGTGCCGCTGACGCGCTCCAGGTCTTCGCTGGCGGCGACGAGCCGTCCGTCGCTGTCGACGACCTGGACCGGCTGGTCCTCGTCGTCGAGTTCGAGTTCGCCGTACGGCGCGTTCCCGGCGAGCCGCGAGGCCACCCCGCGGGCGCCGGACTCCGCCTGGCCGCTCGCCTGGTCGGTCAGATTGACGCGCAGCGAGAGCAGCACGGCGGCTCCGGCGGCGACCAGCGCGATGGCGACGACAAGGGTGGCCGCCGTGGCGGCCCGGGCCCTCACAGAGCAGAAGAAGCGCTTCATCGGGGGGTCTCCAGGCGGTATCCGGCGCCGCGCACGGTCTTGATGAGCGACGCTCCGAGCTTGCGCCGCAGGGCGCTGATGTACACCTCGACGATGTTGGGGTCGCCCTCGTAGGCGAAGTCCCAGACGTGTTCGAGGATGTCGCCCTTGGAAACCACCTCGCCCACCCGCAGGACGAGCTGCTCAAGGACCGCGAACTCCTTGGCCGTGAGCGTCACTTCCCTGTCCTCGCCGTCCTCACCGTCCTCGGCGTTCTCGGCGCGGAAGACGCGGCGCGCGGCGGTGTCGACCTTGAGGTCGCCGAGGGTATGGACGGGCGAGGGCCCGCCGTTGCCGCGGCGGCGCAGGAGCGCCTTCACGCGGGCCACGAGCACGACGTACGAGAAGGGCTTGGTGAGGTAGTCGTCGGCGCCCGTGTCGAGCCCCTCGGCCTCGTCGTACTCCCCGTCCTTGGCGGTCAGCATCAGGATCGGCACGTCGTGTCCCGCGGCTCGGAGGGTCGAGCAGACGCGGTAGCCGTTCATGCCGGGCAGCATGATGTCGAGGATGACCAGGTCGTACGATCCCTCGCTCGCCCGGTGCAGTCCGTCGAGGCCGTCGTGCACGACGTCCACGGCGTAGCCCTCGGCGGTCAGGCCCTTGGCCAGGGACAACGCGAGACGCTTCTCGTCTTCCACGATCAACAGGCGCATGCGTTCAGGGTCGCAGAGCGAACCTGAAGAGTTCTTCAGGTGGCTTCAGCCTGGCTTCAGGGTCGTTCAGCCAGATTGGTTCTTGTCGAAAGCGAACGGCAGCGGCCCACCGGCCGCGGAGCCACCGACTCGGGAGGAACCCCTCATGAAGCGCAACATCGTCATCGCCACCGTCGCGGCCCTGGCCCTCGTCGGGGGCGGCACCGCGACAGCGCTCGCCAACAGCGGCGACGACGAGTCGTCGGCCGCCGCCGAGAAGTCCAGCGTTCAGCTGAAGAACAACGACCGGGACGACGACCGGGACGACGCCAAGGAGAACACCACCGAGGTGAAGGCCGCCAAGGTGACGGCGGCCGACGCGATCAAGGCGGCACTGGCGAACCAGTCCGGCACGGCGGTCTCCGCCGAGCTTGACGACGAGGACAACGGCGGTCTGGTCTGGGACGTCGACGTGCTCGGCAAGGGCAGCACCTGGCACAGCGTGCAGGTCGACCCCGGTACGGGCAAGGTCCTTGGCTCGCACACCGAGCAGGACGACGACGGCGACGCGGGCCGTGTGGCCGCCGCCCTGAAGGGTGCGTCCACCTCGGCGGAGGACGCGGCGAAGGCTGCCGCCGCCAAGGGCACGGTGACCTCTGTGGACCTGGACGACGACGGTACGGCCGGGGCGTGGGAGGCGGAGACCTCCAACGCCAAGGGTGCGGAGTCCGACTGGAAGGTCGACCTGCAGTCGGGCAAGGTCACGGCTGACCGCTCCGACAGCCACGGTGACTCGGACGACAACGGCTCCGACTCCGACTCCGACGACTAATAGCCCCGTCGCAACGCGGGCGGGCCCCGCAGGGATCTCCCTGCGGGGCC
>NZ_JBHVXJ010000034.1:0-54646 GCF_042881845.1 Streptomyces sp. NPDC058257 | reverse complement strand
CATATCTGGCGTTGACTTTTGGCACGCTGTTGAGTTCTCAAGGAACGGACGCTTCCTTTGTACTCACCCTCTCGGGCTTTCCTCCGGGCGCTTCCTTCGTTGTGTTCCAAACTCTATCAGGTCTTTTTCGACTCCCTGACCACTCATCTGCGAGCACGCAGAAGCTGACCCAGGGATTAGGATCTGACTTGATAGATGCCGCCGAGTCCGGACGCTTGATCGCGTCGCTCGCCTCAGGCAGGAGTCCGACTGTACATGGGGCGTTGGGCCGGAGCAAATCGTTTGTGCAGTGCCCCTACTCAGTCAACCGGGACCTCTCGCGCGGAACCGGGACTTTTTATGACTTACTCTTCTGCACAGTGCGTCGTCCAGGACAAGTAGTGACGGCGGCTACGACTCTCCACCCCCTGGGAGGCTTGCCATGACCACCGTGACGTCCCCGCTTGTCGGACGCGCCATCGGGCTCTCCGCCGTGCCGGATCCCGTTTTCTCCGGCTCGATGGTCGGGCCCGGCACCGCCATCGACCCCGCGCGCGAGCCCTCCGAGGCTGTCGCCCCCGTCGGCGGCATCGTCGTCTCGCTCCACCCCCACGCCTTCGTCGTCGTCGACGACGAAGGCCATGGCGTGCTGACACACCTGGGCATCGACACGGTCCAGCTCAACGGCGAGGGCTTCGAGCTGCTCGTCAACAAGGGTGACACCGTGCAGCGCGGTCAGTCCATCGTGCGCTGGGACCCCGCGGCCGTCGAGGCGGCCGGCAAGTCTCCGATCTGTCCGATCGTGGCACTCGAGGCCACTGCCGAGTCCCTCTCCAGCCTCGTGGAGGATGGGGACGTCAAGGCTGGGGACGCTCTCTTCAGCTGGCAGTGACGTCATCGCCGTCCCTGACGGCAGATGCGACATCCACCGCGGCGGCTGGGCCCGTCGCTCTATCGGAGACGGGTGCAATGGAGACAACGCTGCGAGGCGTCGGCGTGAGCCACGGTGTGGCGATCGGCGAAGTTCGGCATATGGGGACGGCGGTGCTCGAACCGCCCGCCAAGCAGATTCCCGCGGAGGACTCGGAGCGCGAGCAGGGGCGCGCTCGCCAGGCGGTGGAAGCCGTGGCGGCCGACCTGAATGCGCGTGGCAACCTGGCCGGCGGTGAGGCTCAGGCGGTGCTCGAGGCGCAGGCCATGATCGCTCAGGACCCCGAGCTCATCGCCGACGTCGACCGGCGCATCACCGTCGGCAGCTCGGCGGAGCGCGCTATATATGACGCGTTCTCCCACTACCGCGAGCTCCTCGCGGGCGCCGGCGAGTACATGGCCGGTCGCGTGGCCGACCTCGATGACGTGCGGAATCGTATCGTCGCCCGGCTTCTCGGGGTTCCGATGCCCGGTGTCCCGGACAGCGACGAGCCCTACGTTCTGATCGCGCGTGACCTCGCGCCGGCGGACACCGCGCTGCTCGACCCCGCGCTGGTGCTCGGTTTTGTCACCGAGGAGGGCGGGCCGACCAGTCACAGCGCGATTCTCGCGCGGGCGCTCGGTGTCCCCGCCATCGTCGCTCTGCCGGGCGCCGGTGAGCTGGCCGAGGGCACGGTCGTCGCCGTGGACGGCAGCACCGGTGAGATCTTCGTCGAACCGACCGCCGAGAAGCGCGCTCAGCTCGAGGCGTCGGCCGCCGAGCGCAGGGCGGCGCTCGCCGCGTCGACCGGTCCGGGTGCGACGTCCGACGGGCACAAGGTGCCGCTGCTCGCCAACGTCGGCGGTCCCGCTGATGTGCCGGCGGCTGTGGCGGCAGGAGCCGAGGGTGTCGGTCTCTTCCGGACCGAGTTCCTCTTCCTCGACGACAGCACCAAGGCGCCGTCGGAGGAGAAGCAGGTCGAGGCGTACCGCAAGGTGCTCGAGGCTTTCCCCGAGGGTCGCGTCGTCGTGCGTGTGCTCGACGCGGGTGCCGACAAGCCGCTCGACTTCCTGACGCCCGGCGATGAGCCGAACCCGGCGCTCGGAGTCCGCGGGCTGCGGTCGCTGCTCGACCACCCCGATGTGCTGCGTACGCAGCTGACGGCGCTGGCCAAGGCCGTGGAAGGACTGCCGGTCTACCTCGAGGTCATGGCGCCGATGGTCGCCGACCGTATCGACGCCAAGGCGTTCGCCGACGCGTGCCGTGAGGCGGGGCTGCAGGCCAAGTTCGGTGCCATGGTGGAGATTCCGTCGGCCGCGCTGCGGGCGCGCTCGATTCTCCAGGAGGTCGAGTTCCTCTCGCTCGGCACCAACGACCTCGCGCAGTACGCCTTCGCGGCCGACCGTCAGGTGGGCGCCGTGTCCAGGCTCCAGGACCCGTGGCAGCCCGCGCTGCTCGACTTGGTCTCGCTGTCCGCCGAGGCGGCCAGGGCCGAGGGCAAGAGCTGTGGTGTGTGTGGCGAGGCGGCGTCCGACCCGCTGCTCGCCTGTGTGCTGACCGGCCTCGGTGTCACCTCTCTGTCGATGGGTGCGGCGTCCATTCCTTACGTGCGGGCGACCCTGGGCAAGTACACGCTGGCTCAGTGCGAGCGTGCGGCCTCCGCCGCGCGTGCCGCGGACACCGCCGAGGAGGCCCGCAAGGCCGCGCAGGCGGTTCTGTCCGGCGAGTAGCCGAATCAGGTGTGTGAGGGGCGCTCCATCCGGCATGGGTGGGGCGCCCCTCGTCGTTCAGTGCCGGTGTCCTCCTTCGGACCCGTCGTCCCCGATGGGCGGTGCGGCGCAGTAGTCGACGCCGGATTCCGGGGCGACGAGGTCTCCTGACACGGCGTCGGTGCAGTAGGCGTCGAAGACCTCGGCGGCGGTGAGGGGCAGCAGTCGCTCGCCGTGCAGGCGCCAGCCCTGGACCCGGTCGGGCCTGCCGTCCGCGGTGGTGCGCATCACCATGCCCGCGGCGCTGTGGGTGGCGATCCCGACCGCGAGGACTGTGGTGAACTCCAGGGCTTCGGTCTCGTCGAGCACCGCGTTGCCGTCGGTGTCCTGTGCGGCGTGCAGTGCGGCGAGGAGTGTCTCCGGGGAGGTCGGCACGCTGCAGACGAGGTGCCGGGTGCCGGGGTCGGAGCTGTCGAGGAGTTGGAAGAGCAGGTCCGAGGCCCGGCTGAAGGCGTCTCGGCCGATGTCCTCGCCGCAGACCGCGCAGGTGCCGAGTCGGGCCAGGAGCATCGTCGCGTACTCCCAGGTGGCCCGGCGGACCGCCTCGTCGACGAGGTCGGGAAGGAGTGCGGAAAGGGGCTGGCCGTCGTACGGGACGGTGGGTCCGGTGGCTGCCAGTTCCGCGGTGAAGCGGGTGCGGCTGGCGGGGGCGTCGGGGTTCAGGCCGGTGTCGGCGCAGTACTCCTCGAACTCCTGGGGGTCGAAGAGCGCGATGGTGGTGTGTCCGCCGTCGGACGCGAGTGACCTGAGGAGGCCTTCGGCCTGCCGGAGGTAGGTCTTGTGGTCGTCGAAGGTGAAGGTGCGGTAGCGGCGCATCGCCGCGAAGTCGTCCGCGTCGGCCAACAGGCCGATGGTTCCGGCGACTTCGCGGCGTAGTGCGCGTCGCGTGGTGATGGGTTGCGTGCGCGTCATGATTCCCCCTGCGGTCCGTCGATCAATGCTCACTCACAGTAACGGCGAGCACTGACAACGGCGGCTTGGCCGGAGATCAGGAGCGTTCGCGGGCCAGGTCCTCGTAGAAGCGGAGCAGGTCGAGGTTGTCCACCGAGCCGGGGTTGACCGCCTTGTCCAGTGCCGTGCCCTGGAGCAGCCGCTTGACCGGGACCTCGATGCGTTTGCCGGTGAGGGTGTGCGGGATGGCGGGGACCTCGATGACCTCGTCGGGGACGTGACGCGGGGACAGCTGGGCGCGGATCGTCTGTTTGATGCGGTCGCGCAGGCCGTCGTCGAGGGTGGCGCCGGGGGCGAGGTGGATGAAGAGGGGCATCCAGTAGCCGCCGTCGGGCTGTTCGACGCCGATGACGAGGGATTCGCGGATCTCGGGGAGGCGTTCGACGGCTTCGTAGATGTCGGCCGATCCCATGCGTACGCCTTGGCGGTTGAGCGTGGAGTCGGAGCGGCCGTGGATGACCACCGAGCCGTGCGGGGTCACGGTGATCCAGTCGCCGTGACGCCAGACGCCGGGATAGGTGTCGAAGTAGCTGTCGTGGTAGCGGCTGCCGTCCGGGTCGTTCCAGAAGTGGATGGGCATGGACGGCATCGGGTTGGTGACGACGAGTTCGCCGACCCCGTCGATGAGGGGCTTGCCCTGGGGGTCCCAGGCCTGCAGGTCCGTGCCGAGGGCGGGTGCCTGGAGTTCGCCGATGTGGACGGGCAGGGTGGGTACGGCTCCCGCGAAGCAGGAGCAGACGTCCGTGCCGCCGCTGACCGAGGCCATCCACAGGCCGCCGGGGGTGTCCTCGAACTCGTCGTGCAGCCAGCGGAATCCGTCGGGCGGCAGCGGGGATCCCGTGGTGGCGACGCACTTCACGGTCGAGAGGTCGAAGTCGCGGGCCGGGTGCACGTCGGCCTTGCGGCAGGCCATGACGTACGCGGCCGATGTGCCGAAGAGGGTGGCCTTCGTGCGTTCGGCGATGCGCCACTGGGCGCCGGTGTCGGGATAGCCGGGGCTGCCGTCGTAGAGGACGATCGTGGTGCCGGTGAGGAGGCCGGAGACGAGGAAGTTCCACATCATCCAGCCGGTGGACGTGTACCAGAAGAAGCGGTCGTCGGGGCCCAGGTCGCAGTGCAGGCCGAGCTGCTTGAGGTGTTCGACCAGGATGCCGCCCTGGGACTGGACGATGGCCTTGGGCAGGCCCGTCGTGCCGGACGAGTAGAGCACCCACAGGGGGTGGTCGAACGGGACCGGCTCGAAGACGGGAATTGTGTCCGATGCGGTGAGGGCGGCCCATTCCAGGGCGCCTTCGGGAGCCTCTGTCCCGAGCAGTGGGATGTGGACGACGGCGCGCAGGGTGGGCAGTTCGCGGCGCAGCTCGGCGACGGCGTCGCGGCGGTCGTGCTCCTTGCCGCCGTAGCGGTAGCCGTCGACGGTGAACAGGACGACCGGTTCGACCTGCTGGAAGCGGTCCAGGACGCTGCGGGCGCCGAAGTCCGGGGCGCAGGATGTCCAGACGGCGCCGACGGCCGCGGTGGCGAGGAGTGCGACGACGGCCTGTGGGATGTTCGGGACGTAGCCGCTGACGCGGTCCCCGGGGCGTACGCCGAGGGTGCGCAGCTCCGCGGCCAGGGAGCCTACCTGGCGGCGCAGCTCGCCCCAGGTGACGGCGGACGGCTCGTGGGTCTCGTCGACATGGAGGAGGGCCGGGTCGTCCACGCGGGCGGGGTCCTCGGCGGCGCGCAGTGCGTGTTCTGCGTAGTTGAGCGTGGCTCCGGGGAACCATTCGGCGCCCGGCATCGAGCGGTCGCCCAGTACGCGCGCGTAGGGCGTCGTGAACCGCACGTCGAACCAGTCGGTGACCGACTTCCAGAACGTGTCCAGTTCGTCCACGGACCAGCGGTGCAGGGCAGCGTAGCCGCCGTCGGCGGGTGCTCCGTGGTGCTCGGCGGCCCATGCCTGGAAGCGCGTGATCTGCGCTGCGGCGATCCGTTCCTGGTCGGGCTGCCAGAGCGGTGAGGGGTTCGCTGAGGACATGGGGCGGCTCCCGGGCTTTACGTACGCGTCGTATGCGTGTGTGGTGCGCGCGAGCTGGTTTGTGCGCGCGACACGGCTGACAGGGACGATGCCACGTGATCGATTTCGGCACCAGGGCGGACCTCACACAGTCGGCGGGGCGACTATGTGCCGTCGGCCCAGGTGAACGGCAGCTGAACGATGCATACGGGCGGCCTCTTCGGTGGCAGGGTGAGCAGCATGAACGGTCGTGACCTGGTGCGTTCGATGAAGGCGGTCAGCTTGGTCGGTACGGCGCAGGGGTTGCGTGCGGTGCGGTCCTCTTGGCGTAGGCGGCGGGTGGACGCGGCCGCGCTCGTCCCCCGGGGCGCGGAGCGCGCGCGGGTGCCCGGTCCGGTGACGGGCGTGGAGCCTGGGCCGGGGGGCGGCGTCGTGCGGTTCGCCCGTTCCGAGCTGCGGGTGCGGGTCACGACGGGTGGGGCCGTCTTCTGGGGGTGGGACGGTGCGGAGCCCGATCCTTCGTACGCGCTCGTCAGCGGGAGTCCCGAGGCGGACCCGCGGGCCGTCCTGGAGCCGGACAAGGAGGGCGGCTGGCGGGTGGTGTCGGAGCGGGCGACGGTGGTCGTCTCGCGGCTCGGCGCCGTGGAGTTGCAGACGCCCGGCGGCGTGACGCTGCGTCGCGATCTGCCGCCGCGCTGGTGGGAGCCGGTCGGCGGGGGCGCGGCGCGCTGGCTCCAGCGCTCGCAAGTGGCGGCGGACGCGCGGTTCTTCGGGCTCGGGGGGCGCGCGCGGGGGCCTCGGCTGCGGAATGGGACGTACCGCCTGTGGAACACCGATCCGGGGACATCGTTCGGGCCTGGTGACGGCCCGTTGTACATCACCATGCCCGTGCAGCTCGTGGTGGCCGATGCCGGCTGTCATCTGGTGTTCCACGACAACACCTGGGACGGCACCGTGGCGCTGCGGGAGGGGGAGGTGGGTGCGGGTTCCGGGCACGACAGGGCGGGTTCGTGCGAGGTGCGCATGGACGGCGGTCCGCTGCGGTGCTGGGTGATGGTCGGCACTCCCGCGCGCGTGCTGCACACCTGGGCCTCGCTCACGGGGCCGCCCGCGCTTCCTCCCTCGTGGGCGCTGGGGCACCATCACGCGCGGTGGGGTTTCGGCGGGGAGCAGGAGGTGCGGCGGATCGTCGCGGGCTACCGGGAGCGAGGGCTGCCTCTGGACGCCCTCCATCTGGACATCGATCACTACGAGGCGCACCAGGTGTTCACCGTCGACAAGGCGGCCTATCCCCACATACCGCAGTTGGCCGACGACTTGCTCAAGGACGGCGTTCGCCTGGTGTCGATCGTCGACCCCGCGGTGAAGGCGGAGCCGGGCAATGAGGTCTACGACAGTGGCAGAGCCGCGGACGCCTTCGTGCGGGATGCCGCGGGGCGGGAGGTGCACGGGCTCGTCTGGCCGGGCGACGCGGTCTATCCGGACTTCACGGACGCGCGGGTGCGGGCCTGGTGGGGCGGCCTCTACAAGGAACGGCTCGCCCAGGGGTTCGCGGGTTTCTGGCACGACATGAACGAGCCGGTGTCCTTCGCCGCCTTCGGGGAGCCGACACTGCCGCGCTCGGCCCGGCACTCACTGGAGGGACGCGGTGGCGACCACCGTGAGGCGCACAATGTGTACGGCCTCGGCATGGCCCGCGCCGGATACGAGGGGCTGTGCGAACTGCACCCCCAGGAGCGGCCGTTCCTGTTCTCGCGCTCCGGGTGGGCGGGAATGCAGCGCTACGGAGGGACGTGGTCCGGGGATGTGGCCACGGGGTGGCCCGGCCTGCGGGCGTCCCTGTCGCTTGTCCTGGGCCTGGGGCTGTGCGGCGTGCCGTACTCGGGTCCTGATGTGGGCGGGTTCGACGGCAGTCCGTCGCCCGAGCTGTATCTGCGGTGGTTCCAGCTCGGTGCGTATCTGCCGTTGTTCCGTACGCATGCCGCGCTGCGGGCCGGGCGCAGGGAGCCCTGGGAGTTCGGTCCCGATGTGCTTGAGCACGCGCGCGTGGCGCTCGTGGAACGGCGGCGACTGCTGCCGTACTTCGTGACGCTCGCGCATCTGGCGCGGCGTACGGGTACGCCGTATGTGCGGCCCTTGTGGTGGGGCAGTCCGGAGGACCGTGCGCTGCGTGACTGCGAGGACGCGTTCCTGCTCGGGGACTGCCTCCTTGTGGCGCCCGTGTTCGAGCCGGGGGCGGTCCGCCGCACGGTGCGGCTGCCACCGGGCCGTTGGTACGACACGGCGACCGGCCGGGCGTACGAAGGGCCTGCCCGTGTAGTTCTGGAGGCCCCGCTGTCCCGTGTCCCGGTGCTCGCGCGTGCCGGTGCGGTGCTGCCGGTGCGGGGCGCCGACGGCGGGCTCGAACTTGAGGTGTGGGCGCCGGCGCCGGGGCGTACGGGCGGTGGTCTGGTGGTCAGGGACGCGGGTGACGGGTGGGAGCAGCCGGAGATCGAGCGGTTCGCCGCGCGGTGGGTCGGCGGAAGCGTGATGGTCGAGCGGGACGGCCGCGATGGCGAGGAGGCCGCGGGCGAGGTCGGGCTGCGGGTGACGGTGCGGGGAGTTTCGCAGCGTCAGATGTAGCGCCCTTCGAACAGGGCGCGTACCGCCAACGTGTGCAGCGGGAAGGCCATTTCGGCCGGGCGGTGCAGCAGGTGCCAGCCTTCGGTCTCGTCCGTCGGTGCCGGGTCCGGCAGGTCGGCGGCCGGGCGCTCGGGCAGGAGGCCGAAGAGCAGCAGGTAGCCGTCGGCGGAGCTGAGGGCGTCCGCGAGGCGTACGTCGCGTGCGGCCGCGCTGATGCCGGTCTCCTCCTCCAGCTCGCGGACTACGGCGGCCCGCCAGTCCTCCCGGTCGTCGATGAACCCTCCGGGCAGGGCCACTGCCCCGCGCGCGGGGGCGATGGTCCGGGTCACGACGACGAGGGCAGTGCCCCTGGTGTCGTACACGGGCTGCAGCGCCACCGCTACGGGCAGCGGATTGCGGTAGGCGACCGTGCCGCAGGCGGGGCAGGTGCGGGGCCAGGCCGAGAGCTGTTCCCCGTAGGGCGAACCGCAGTTGGAACAGTGCGAGCCCTGGGTGGGTGGCTGGGGCGAGGGGGGTGACGGAGGTACGGACACGCCGCGGACTGTATCCGATCACTCCGGTGACGGTCTTTCCCTCCGGGACCGAATCCTGATAAATGCAGGGTTCATGACAGGACTTGCCCCCGCCCTGCGGAATCTCGCCGTCACCGCCACCGCTCTGGTCGCCGTGGCCGCCGCCCCCGCGCCCGCCCACGCGAAGCCCGAACCCAAGGCCCCCGACGCGTTCGTGGCGTTGCGCGACGTCGACCCGACGATCATCCAGGAGATGCGCTACTTCACGCCGCACAACTTCGTGGGCGAGCCCGTCGACGGCTACAAGAAGCCGATGTGCATCCTTACGAAGCCCGCGGCCAAGGCGCTGCACAAGGCCCAGCGGACGCTGCTGCGCAAGGGCTACTCCCTGAAGGTGTACGACTGCTACCGGCCGCAGCGGGCGGTCGACCAGTTCGTGCACTGGGCCGAGGATCTCGGCGACGTACGCATGAAGGCGGAGTTCTATCCCCATGTCGACAAGTCGCGGTTGTTCGAGGACGGTTACATCGCGGCGAAGTCCGGGCACAGCCGCGGCTCGACGCTCGATCTGACGGTCGTGAGGCTGCCTGCCCTGCCGACGCGCCCGTACATCCCCGGAGAGGCGCTCACGCCCTGCTACGGCCCCAAGGGCGAGCGGTTCCCCGACAACTCCCTGGACATGGGCACGGGGTTCGACTGTTTCGACACCCTCTCCCACACGGACGATCCCCGGATCAACGGTAAGCAGCGCGCCAACCGTGACCTGCTGCGGGGGGCCCTGACCAAGGTCGGCTTCGTGAACCTTCCCGAGGAGTGGTGGCACTTCACCTACAAGCCCGAGCTCTTCCCGGACACGTACTTCGACTTCCCCGTGGCGCGCGGCTCGTTGGACGGGAAGCAGCGAGTGCCGCGCTACTGACGCGATCCGGTTGCCCGTGGCACACTTCTGACGTTCCGTCAGATTCGGTGTCGTGGAATCCAGTGTCATGGAGGAGCCTTGTCGCGTACGCGTACTCCCGTGGTGGCCGGCTGGTTCGCCGGGGAGGGAGACAACTTCCGCCTTCTGGGCACGCGCTGCTCGGCCTGCGCCTGTGTCTTCTTCCCCCGCGAGGACGGCTTCTGCCGCAATCCCGGCTGCTCGGGCGGTGATCTCGACGAGGTGCCGCTCTCCCCTCGCGGCCGCGTCTGGTCGTACACGGACAGCCGCTATCGCCCGCCCGCACCCTATGTGTCCGATCCGGAACTTCCGTGGCAGCCCTACGCGTTGATCGCTGTGGAGCTGGAAGCGGAGTGCATGGTGGTGCTCGGCCAGGCGGTCTCGGGGGTCACCGTCGCCGATCTGGAGGTCGGCATGGAGGTGGAGGTCGTCCCCGGCGTCCTTGATGAGGACGCCGAGACGGCGTGGACGACGTGGTACTGGCGGCCGGTGGGGGTGGGCGCATGAGCAGCGAGGTGGCGGTGCTCGGCGCGGGCATGCACCCGTGGGGCAAGTGGGGCCGGAGTTTCATCGAGTACGGGACGGCGGCGGCCCGCGCGGCGCTCGCCGACGCCGGGGTGCACTGGTGCGACGTGGGTTCGATCGTCGGCGCGGACACGGTGCGCGGCGGCTATCCCGGGTACGTGGCCGGGGCGACGTTCGCGAAGGCGCTCGGCTGGCAGGGCGCGCGGGTGGCGAGCGTGTACGCGGCGTGCGCCTCGGGGGCGCAGGCGATCAACACGGCGCGCACGCAGATTCTCGCGGGCCTCGCCGACGTCGTCCTGGTGGTCGGGGCCGACGCCGCGCCCAAGGGGTTCTTCCGGCCCGCGGGAGGGGACCGGCACGACGACCCGGACTGGCTGCGGTTCCGGGTGCTCGGCGCCACGAACCCCACGTACTTCGGCCTGTACGCGCGCCGCAGGATGGCGGTGCACGGCGACACGCTGGAGGACTTCGCGCAGGTCAAGGTGAAGAACGCGGCAGCGGGGGCGCTCAATCCGAACGCGCGCTACCGAAAGACCGTCTCCGCCGAGGAAGTGGCCGCGTCGGCCGTCGTCGCCGACCCTCTGCGGCTGCTCGACATCTGCGCGACCTCCGACGGGGCGGCGGCGCTCGTGCTCTCCAGCATGGAGTTCGCGCGTCGGCACGGCGCGCCCGACCCGGTGCGCATCCGGGCCGTGTCCACGGTGACCCCGACATATCCGACCACCGTCCTCGACCTGCCGGACATCGCGACGGACTCCGCGGCCGCCGTGGCTCCTGCCGACACGACGTTCCGCGCCTCCATCGCGCGCGCGGCCTACGAAGAAGCGGGCATCGGGCCCGACGACCTCTCCTTCGCGGAGGTCTATGACCTCTCCACCGCTCTCGAACTCCAGTGGTACGAGGACTTGGGGCTCTGCGGCGAGGGAGAGGGGGCCAAACTGCTGCGGGAGGGGGCGACCTCTCCGGGCGGGCGCATACCGGTCAACCCCAGCGGCGGGCTCGCCTCCTTCGGTGAGGCTGTTCCGGCCCAGGCAATTGCCCAAGTGTGCGAACTGACATGGCAGTTGAGGGGCACCGCGGGGGCGCGGCAGGTCACGGGTGCGCGTGCGGGCATCACGGCGAATCAAGGTCTCTTCGGGCACGGGTCCTCGGTCGTCGCGGTGCGCTGAGCCCTCTCACCCGGCCCTGCGCTGATCGTCACGGGGCAGGACCGAGGACGCAGCGCGGGGAAGACCCATGGACAGGTCCTGGGGGAAGCGCTCACGCCGGTTAACCGTTGCCGTCCGCGACCTTGACGCTCCATCACCGCCGGTGAACACTTCCGGTGTCAGTCGGCATCGCCGCACTTTTGGCTCCGCGCCACTCAGGGCCCCTGTACGCGCGAAGGTCTGCACGAAGGGCCTGTTCAGCGGGTCATCCCCCTCTGGGCGATACGACTGCGACGGCACGCCCACCATGGAAGCCGGGCGGGGCGCGGGACACCCCTGCCCTCGGCTGACGTCACCGGGCGCAGCCAGGCAGTAGTCGTGAAACGCACCCAGCACGGAGTACCGGGGCCACCGCCCCGGGCGAGGCCCTAGGAGCCGCCATGTACTCGAATGGGGACATCTTCGTCGGTGAGACCATCGGCACCGCGATTCTTATTCTCTTCGGCGCCGGCGTATGCGCCGCCGTCACCCTGAACTATTCGAAGGCCAAAGCCTCCGGATGGATCGTCATCGCCTTCGGATGGGGCTTCGGCGTGATGGCGGGGGCGTACACCGCCGCGCCGCTCTCCGGAGGCCACCTCAACCCCGCCGTCACCATCGGCATCGCGATCGACACGGGCAAGTGGGACAAGGTCTGGGTCTACCTGCTCGGGCAGATGGTGGGCGCCATGCTCGGCGCCGTACTCGCGTATCTCGTCTACTTCGCGCAGTTCAACGCCAACGTCCCGCGTGGCACGAAGGGCGACACCCAGGGCGTGGACCAGCCGACGCCGACCCTCGGCATCTTCTCGACCATTCCCGAGATCCGTAACCCGGTCGCCAACCTCCTCACCGAGATCATCGGGACCATCGCCCTGGTGCTCCCGCTCCTCGCGTTCGGCCTGACCAAGGGTCTTGGCGAGTCCGGCACGCTCGTGCTGATCGTCGCCTTCCTGGTCGTCGGCATCGGCCTCTCGCTCGGCGGGCCCACCGGCTACGCCATCAACCCGGCCCGCGACCTGGGCCCGCGCATCGTGCACACGTTCCTGCCGATCCCGAACAAGGGCACATCCGACTGGAGTTACGCCTGGATCCCCGTGGCCGGGCCGCTGATCGGCGGAGCGCTCGCAGGTCTCATCTACAACGCAGCCTTCTGATTCAAGGGGTAGCCATGCCGGACAACTCCGAGAAGTTCGTCGCCGCCATCGACCAGGGCACCACCTCGAGCCGCTGCATCATCTTCAATCACGCGGGCGAGATCGTCGCCGTCGACCAGCGCGAACACCGTCAGATATTTCCCAAGCCCGGGTGGGTGGAGCACGACGCCGCCGAGATCTGGTCGAAGGTGCAGGCCGTGGTCGCGGGAGCGATCGCCAAGGCAGGGCTCCGTGCCGACCAGCTCAGCGCACTCGGCATCACCAACCAGCGCGAGACGACCGTCCTGTGGGACCGCGCCACCGGCAAGCCCGTGCACAACGCGATCGTCTGGCAGGACACCCGGACATCGGCTCTCTGCAACGAGCTGGGCGGCGAGGACGGCCAGGACAGGTTCCGGGAGCAGACCGGGCTGCCCCTCGCGAGCTACTTCTCCGGGCCCAAGGCGGCCTGGCTGCTCGACAACGTGCCCGGGCTCAGGGCCCGCGCCGAGCGCGGCGAGATCGCCTTCGGCACCATCGACTCCTGGCTGATCTGGAACCTCACCGGTGGCACGGACGGCGGTGTGCACGTCACGGACGTCACCAATGCCGGGCGCACCATGCTGATGAACCTGGCCACGCTCCAGTGGGACCAGTCGATCCTGTCCGCGATGAACGTCCCCGAGGCGATCCTGCCGGAGATCAAGTCATCGGCCGAGGTCTACGGCACAGCGGTCGGGCAGCTCTCCGGTGTGCCGGTCGCCTCCGCCCTCGGCGACCAGCAGGCGGCCATCTTCGGGCAGGCCTGCTACGACGCGGGGACGGCCAAGAACACGTACGGGACCGGCAGCTTCCTGTTGCTCAACACCGGTAACCGGCCCGTCCCCTCGAAGAACGGGCTGCTCACCACGATGGGCTACAAGATCGGCTCCGAGGCTCCCGTCTACTGCCTCGAAGGGGCCATCGCGATCACCGGCGCCCTTGTGCAGTGGTTCCGCGACCAGCTCGGCATCATCCGCAACGCCGATGAGATCGAGCCCCTGGCCGCGAGCGTGGAGGACAACGGCGGGGCGTACATCGTGCCCGCGTTCTCCGGCCTCTTCGCGCCCTACTGGCGCTCGGACGCGCGCGGCGTCGTCACCGGGCTCACCCGGTACGTGACCAAGGCGCATCTGGCACGCGCCGTACTGGAGGCGACCAGCTGGCAGACCCGCGAGGTCGTCGACGCCATGTACCAGGACTCCGGGGTGCAGCTGCGGACCCTGAAGGTGGACGGCGGCATGACCAAGAACAATCTGCTGATGCAGCATCAGGCGGACGTCCTGGGAGTGCCGGTGATCCGACCGAAGATCACCGAGACGACGTGTCTGGGCGCCGCGTACGCCGCCGGGCTCGCGACCGGCGTGTGGAACGACCTCGACGAGCTGAAGGCGCACTGGCAGCAGGACGCCGAGTGGACGCCGTCGATGGAGACGGACACACGCGATCGTGAGTACAACAACTGGCGCAAGGCGGTGGAACGAAGCTTCGGCTGGCACGAGGACGGCGCGAGCTGAGCCGGGGGTGACCGCGGCCCGTACCCCGTTCGGCAGGGGTTACGGGCCTCAGTTACGCACGCGTACTCGCGGCTCTCAAGGAGCCACGGTCACGTGGTCGCGGGCTCCCTGGCCGCCGCTGCAGCCGCCATCGCGTGCTGGACCACTCCGATGAGCACTTCCTTGACGGACTGCCGCTCGCGCGCGTCGCACATCACCACGGGGACGCCCGGGTCGAGGTCGAGCGCCTGGCGCACGGCGTCGGCGGGGTAACGGGACGCGCCCTCGAAGCAGTTGACGCCGACGACGAAGGGTATGGAGCGGCGCTCGAAGTAGTCGACGGCCGCGAAGCAGTCCTCTAGGCGGCGGGTGTCGGCGAGGACCACGGCGCCGAGCGCTCCGGTGGCCAGCTCGTCCCAGAGGAACCAGAAACGGTCCTGGCCCGGGGTGCCGAAGACGTAGAGGACCAGGTCCTCGCGGAGCGTGATCCGGCCGAAGTCCATGGCGACGGTGGTGGTGTGCTTGCCCGATACGCCGCTGGTGTCGTCGATCGGGCGGCCCGCCTCGCTGAGCAGTTCCTCGGTGCGCAGCGGTTTGATCTCGCTGACCGCGCCGACGAGGGTCGTCTTGCCCACGCCGAAGCCGCCCGCCACCAGGATCTTCAGCGTGACCGGCTCGACTGGGGCCTTGCCGCGCTCAGAACGCTTGAAGATCATCGCTCGCTACTCCTGGATCAGTTGCTTCGGGGGGTGCGCTTGGTTCGGGAGGTGCGCTTCGTTCGGGAGGTGCGCTTGATTTGCTGCTGTCGTGCGGGGGGCGACCGTATCCGCCGCCGCCGGGGGTTTCGATCACGAGTACGTCACCGCGGCCCGCTTCCGCGAAGTCGCTGCCTGCCAGCGTCCGGACCTGGCCGTCGGCGCGCTCCACACGGCCGGTGCCGAGCGCTCCGGGGCTGCCGCCCGCCATGCCGTACGGCGCCACTCTGCGGTGCTGCGAGAGCGTGGACACCGTCATCGGCTCGCGGAAGCGGATGCGGCGCACCGCGCCGTCACCGCCGCGCCACGCTCCGGTACCACCGCTGCCCCGGCGCACCGCGAACTCCTCAAGGAGCACGGGCAGGCGCCATTCGAGCACTTCGGGGTCGGTGAGCCGGGAGTTGGTCATGTGGGTCTGGACGACGGACGCCCCGTCGAAGCCGTCGCCCGCTCCGGATCCCGATGCCACCGTCTCGTAGTACTGGTGGCGGTCGTTTCCGAAGGTGACGTTGTTCATCGTTCCCGAGCCCTCGGCCTGGACGCCGAGCGCGCCGTAGAGCGCGCCGGTGATGGCCTGTGAGGTCTCGACGTTCCCGGCGACGACGGCCGCCGGTGGCTCGGGTGCGAGCAGGGAGCCCGGCGGTACGACGATGCGCAGCGGGCGCAGGCAGCCGTCGTTGAGCGGGATGTCCTCGGCCACCAGGGTGCGGAAGACGTAGAGGACCGCGGCGTTGACCACCGCGAAGGGCGCGTTGAAGTTCGTGGCGAGCTGGGGAGACGTACCCGTGAAGTCGATGGTCGCCGAGCGGGCCTCGCGGTCCACCGAGACGCGGACCCGGATGACGGCTCCGGAATCGGTCGGATAGGCGAACTCGCCCTCTGCCAGGGCGTCGATGACGCGGCGTACCGCTTCCTCGGCGTTGTCCTGTACGTGCCTCATGTACGCCTGGACGACGTCGAGCCCGAAGTTCTCGATCATGCGCGCGACTTCGTCGACGCCCTTCTGGTTGGCGGCGATCTGGGCGCGCAGGTCGGCGAGATTGGTGGCCGGGTTGCGGGAGGGGTACGGGGCGTCGGTGAGCAGGCTCTGGGTCTCGGCCTCGCGGAAACGGCCGCCCTCCACAAGAAGCCAGTTGTCGAAGAGGATGCCCTCCTCCTCGATGGTGCGGCTGTTCGCCGGCATGGAGCCGGGGGCGATGCCGCCGATCTCCGCGTGGTGCCCGCGCGACGCCACGTAGACGAGGATCCGCTCCCTTGAGCTCTCCGAGCCCGCCTGCTCCCCCGCCGTGTCGAAGACCGGAGTGATCACGGTGACGTCCGGGAGGTGGGTTCCGCCGTGATACGGGTCGTTGACCGCGTAGGTGTCCCCGGGGCGCATGCCGGCGCCGCGGCGCCGGATCACCTCTTTCACGCTGGTGCCCATCGAGCCCAGGTGCACGGGGATGTGCGGGGCGTTGGCGACGAGATTGCCGTCCGGGTCGAAGAGGGCGCAGGAGAAGTCGAGCCGCTCCTTGATGTTGACCGACTGGGCCGTGGACTCCAGTCGGGCACCCATCTGTTCGGCGATCGACATGAAGAGGTTGTTGAAGACTTCCAGCAGGACGGGGTCGGCCGCGGTGCTCGCGCCTGAACCCTCGGGTACCGCCACGCGCTCCATGACCAGGTGGCCCTCGGGTGTCATGGCCGCCTGCCAGCCGTCGTCCACGACCGTGGTGGCGCTGGTCTCGGTGATGATGGCGGGTCCGTCGACGCTCTCGCCGGGCGGCAGCTGATCGCGGCGGTGCAGGGGCACGTCGCGCCACGTGCCGCCCGTGTGCAGGCTCACGGTCTGCGGAACTCCTGGGGGTGTGTCAACGGCGGGCGCGGAGAGGTCGGGCTGCTCGGTCAGGCCGGTGGCCTCCACGGAGAGGGACTCGACGACGACGGGGCGGTCCAGGGCGAAGGAGTAGGTCGTGCGGTGGCGTTCTTCGAAGTCGCTGATCATGCGGTCCGGCTCCGTGAGTTCCACGGTGAGCGTGGTGTCGGTGCCGTCGTAGCGCAGCTGGGCACGGCGTGTGACGCGGACGCGGTCCTCGGGCACGTCCTCGGCGACGAGTTCTGCGCGGGCAGCTTCCTCCAGGTCGTCGGCGGTCTTCAGGACGCGGGGCATCTCGGACGGTTCGAGGCGGGCCTCCACGGACTGCTCACGCATCGCGGTGGTGTCGGCGAGGCCGATGCCGAGCGCGGAGAGCACTCCCGCCATCGGGGGTACGAGGACGGTGCGGATGCCGAGCGAGTCGGCGACCATGCAGGCGTGCTGGCCGCCCGCGCCGCCGAACGTGGTGAGGGCGTAGCGGGTGACGTCGTGGCCCTTCTGGACCGAGATGCGCTTGACGGCGGCCGCGATGTTGGCGACCGCGATCTGCAGATAGCCCTCGGCGACCTGCTCCGGAGTGCGGTCGTCGCCGGTGTGTTCCCTGATGTCGCGGGCGAGCGCGGTGAAGCGTTCGCGTACGAGGGCCTCGTCGAGGGGCTGGTCGCCGTCCTGCCCGAACACATGGGGGAAGTGGGTGGGTTGGATGCGTCCGAGGGCGACGTTGGCGTCGGTGACCGTGAGCGGGCCTCCGCCCCGATAGCTCGCCGGGCCCGGCGTCGCGCCCGCCGAGTCGGGGCCCACGCGGTAGCGGCTGCCGTCGAAGTGGAGTACGGAGCCGCCGCCCGCCGCGACGGTGTGGATGTCCAGCATCGGCGCGCGCAGCCGTACGCCCGCGATCTGCGTGGTGAAGACCCGTTCGTACTCGCCCGCGTAGTGCGACACGTCGGTGGACGTGCCGCCCATGTCGAAGCCGATGACGCGGTCGAAGCCCGCCCGGTGCGACATGCGGGCCATGCCGACGATGCCGCCCGCGGGCCCGGAGAGGATCGCGTCCTTGCCGCGGAACTGGCCCGCTTCGGTGAGGCCGCCGTTCGACTGCATGAACATCAATCGCACGCCGCTGAGTTCATCGGCGACGTGCTGGACGTAGCGGTGCAGGACGGGCGACAGGTAGGCGTCGACGACCGCGGTGTCGCCGCGCGGGACCAGCTTCATCAGCGGGCTGACCTCACTGGAGAGTGAGACCTGCGGGAAACCGGTGCGGACGGCCAGTTCGGCGATCGCCCGCTCGTGGGCGGGGTACAGATGGCTGTGCATGCAGACCACCGCGACGGCCCGGATGCCGTCCTCGTAGGCCTGGCGCAGCGGCCCCGCGAGCTGCTCCAGGTCGGGCGCCCGTAAGACCTCGCCCTCGGCGGTGACCCGCTCGTCGGCCTCGATCACCCGCTCGTACAGGAGCTCCGGCAGGACGATCTCGCGGGCGAAGATGCGGGGGCGGTTCTGGTAGGCGATGCGCAGGGCGTCGCCGAAGCCCCGGGTGATCACCAGGGCGGTGGGCTCGCCCTCGCGCTCCAGAAGGGCGTTGGTGGCGACGGTCGTACCCATGCGGACGACATCGATGGACACCTCCGCCGTGTCGTCGGGTACGCCAGGGGCGCCGCGCAGGAGTTCACGGATGCCCTCGACTGCCGCGTCGGCATAGCGGGACGGGTTGTCGGACAGGAGCTTGTGCGTGAGCAGCCGCCCGTCGGGACGCCGCGCGACGACATCCGTGAAGGTGCCGCCCCTGTCGACCCAGAACTGCCAGCCAGTCACGTCTCACTCCCCGCTTCCGCGCTGTTCAGAGCGCCCGGAGGCCGTTGATCACGTCGCGCAGAATACTCTCGTCCGGGAGTTCCGCGGGGGGTACGGGACGTGTCACGTGCACCAGTTCGTCATCGACGAGATCGCCGATGAGGACGCGGATCACGCCGATGGGAAGGTCCAGTTCGGCCGCCAGTTCGGCGACCGACTGAGGGCTGTCACGGCAGAGCCCGACGATGTCCACGTGCTCCGGGGACAGTGTCCGATCCGCTTCCGGGTCGCCTGCCCGGGCCTCGGCGATGACGACCGCGATCAGATCGAGGCGGTGCTGTGCCGGACTGGTGGTCCGGCCACGCGTCATGGCGTACGGCCGCACCACGGGTCCGGCGTCGTCGTCGAACCAGCGATGCGTCCCCTGCGTCCCCTGACCGTCTTCGCTCATACCCTCCCGCTACCCTCCCGCGGTCAGGTCGGTGCGTGGCGCCGTACCCAGATGCACACCCACCCTTTTGACCAGAAGCGTCATTTCGTACGCGACCAGGCCCACGTCGGAGTCCGCGTCCGAGAGGACAGCGAGAGCGCTGCCGTCCCCCGCGGCCGTGACGAACAGGAAGGCATCGTCGAGCTCGACCACGGTCTGGCGGACCCGGCCTGCCTCGAAGTGGCGTCCGACGCCCTTGGCGAGGCTGTGGAAGCCGGAGGCGACAGCCGCGAGATGCTCGCTGTCCTCCCTGGTCAGGTCCTTGGACAGGCCGGTGGGCAGGCCGTCGCCGGAGAGCACGAGCGCCTTGCGGATGCTGGTGACCCGCTCCACCAGTTCGTCCAGGAGCCAGTTGAGCTCTCCCGATCCCCCCGGTGTGGCGGTACGTGCATCGGCCTTCGGTGAGGTCATCGACCGTCCCCCTCAGATGTCGTTCCTGGTGCTGTGCCGTCGGAGGCGTCTTCGCCCGCGGCGTTCTCTTCACGACCACGCTGCCAGCCACGCTGGAGCGAAGCCATGCGGCTGCGTACCTCGTCGGCATCGCGTTCTTCCGGCCTGGTCGTGGCCGATTCGCGCTCCGTACGCTGTTCCGGCCCATCCTTCAATTGTGGGGCGAGGTTGGCCTGGCGCACACGCCGGGGCAGTCCGCCGGGGGCGGTGGTGGGTTCCTCACGCGGATTTTCCGTACGGGCAGGCTCCGTACGCGCGCTTTCCGTGAACCGGCTGCGCCGCGGGAGGTCCGGCGGGGCGTCGGCCGCGGTGACGTCGCGGTGCGGCGGGGAGAGGTCGGGCCAGGCGGACTGCGGCTCGGGGCGGCGCGGCAGGTCGATGGGCTCGGCCGCGGTGCGGTTGGAGCGGTCGCGGTCCACGGCGCCGCCCTGGGGGCGCCCCACGGGGGCCTGCGGGCGCTCGGGGCGCTCGGGTGCCGTGTCGTCGCCGTCCGTGGCGCCCCGGGGCCTGCTGTGCGTCACGGGGCGGCCGTGCGAGGAGACCAGCTTCGGGGTCCTGCGGCGGGGCAGCTGAACCGGTTCTCCGGAGTTCGCGTCCTCACCGGGGCCGCCGAAGACGTTGCCGCTCCCGCTGCCGCCGCTGCTGCGCGAGGGCAGGTCGTCGGGCCGTGTCGGCTCGCGCTCACCCGTCTCCCGCTCCTCGCGGGCCTGTTGGTGCTGCTCCTCCCCCGGAACCCCGGTCATGCGGCGGCGCGGGCGGAAGAGCCCGCCGCGCTCGCTGTCCACATCGCCGAGGTCGCCGAGATCGCCGAGACCGCCCGGGAAGGCGTCGAGGTCCGCCATGCCGACCGGCGCCTCCAGCTCGACGGGACCGTCGAGGAGGGACGCGGGGAGCCCCGGCAGCTGCACGGGCACCTGGCCGAGCGCGGCCTGCTTGTCGCCCGATGCGTCGCGGCCCACGGCCTGCTTGGGCTGCGGCCTGTCGAGACGGAACCCGACACCGTTCGTGTCCGGCGCGTCGTCCGTGAGCAGCGTCTCCGGGATGAACACGACGGCGGTGGTCCCGCCGTACGGAGAGGGCTGCAAGGAGACGCGTACGCGCTGCCGCTGGGCGAGGCGGCTCACCACGAAGAGGCCGAGGCGGTCGGTGTCGGAGAGTTCGAACTCCGGTGTCTCCGCGAGGCGGAGGTTGGAGTCGAGGAGCGCGTCGGCCGCCATGCCCAGACCCCGGTCGTGGATCTCCAGGGTGAAGCCGTTGGCGACCTGCTCGCCGAGGACCTGCACCGCGGTGTGCGGCGGCGAGAACACCGTGGCGTTCTCCAGGAGTTCGGCCATCAGGTGGGTGAGGTCGGCGACCGCGGGCCCGGTGACGGCGATGCGCGGCAGGCGGCGCACCTCGATGCGCTCGTAGTCCTCGACCTCGGCGACGGCCGCGCGGACGACGTCCATGAGCTGGACGGGCTTGCGCCACTGCCGGGACGGGGCGGCGCCGGAGAGGATCACGAGGCCCTCGGCGTGCCGCCGCATGCGCGTGGTGAGGTGGTCGAGGCGGAAGAGGTCGGCGAGTTCGTCGGTGTCCTCGGTCCTGCGCTCCATCGTGTCGAGCAGGGTGAGCTGCTTGTGCAGGAGCACCTGGCTGCGGCGGGCGAGGTTGACGAAGACTTCGGAGACGCCGCGGCGCAGGTCGGCCTGTTTGACGGCGGCCTCGACCGCGGCGCGCTGCAGGGTGTTGAGCGCCTGGCCGACCTGGCCGATCTCGTCCTTCTCGTACGTCAGGCGGGGCGCCTCGGTCTCCACGTCGACGTGCTCGCCCGCCGCCAGGCGGCGCAGCACGCCGGGCAGCCGGACGCCGGACGCCTCATGGGCCTCCAGGCGCATGCGGCGCAGGTCACGGATGAGGCTGCTGCCGATACGTACGGACATGAAGACGGAGAACAGCAGGGCGAGCAGGCCGAACACGCCCGCCACGACGACGCGCACGATCACGCCGACGGCCACGGGTTCGACGCGGTCCTGGTAGCGGTCGCCCGCCGCCTTGTCGCGCTCGGCGAGGTCCTTGAGCGCCTTGCCCGACGCGGCGTCCCAGCGCGCCGACGTGACGGCGCGCGGGGCGCCGGGCGAGGATTCGATGACGGCCTTCTCGGCGGCCCTCAGCTCCGTCGTCTCGGCGCCGTTCCAGTAGCGCTCGTACCGGGCGCGCTCGTCCTCCGGCAGCTGCGCGAGGTTGACCTCGTACAGCAGCGTGCGCTGGGCCCTGAGATCGGAGATCTCCCGGATCTCGGTCTTGGTGAGCCGGCGCGCGACCAGCGCGGAGCCGAGCAACGCATCCTCGCGGGAGAGCAGTTCACGTGCGCGGCCCACCCCGACGAGCGCCCGGCCCTGCTGGTCCATCTTCACGTCGTCGAGACCGTGGAGGGTCGTCAGGAAGCCGTAGCAGGGGTCGATCAGCTTCGTATACATCTCCAGCGCGCCGGCACGGCTGATCGTGCCTTCCTCGACCGTGCGGCGCAGCGACTCGATGCCCTCGAAGGAGTCGAGGAGCGAGGCGAGCCGGTCCGCCGACTCTCCGCTGATCTCGTCCCGCACGTCCGGGTGCTCCGCGTTCTCCACGACCTTGGCGACCATGTCGTCGGTGGCCGTGCGGCTGCGGCGCAGTGCGGCGAGCGCGTCGGAGGCGCGGGGGTCGGCGAGATAGACGAGGGTCTGGCGGCGTTCCTGCTGGACGACCCTGGCGGTGTCCTCGATCGGGTAGCCGATCTTGTCGACGACATTGGAGGCGTCGATGAGGTCCTTGGCCGACTGACCGGTGAGATAAGTGGCGAATCCCCATATCGCGGTCAGGGAGATGAGCGGCACCAGCAGCAATGCCACGATCTTCCGGCGGATGGACTTCCCGCGAAAGCGCATGGCCTCCCCCAGATCGGCCCCCTGTGGCCGCGCTTTGGCCAGGGGCACACATGTGCGTCAACAAACGGCGTGAGCCTACTACTGACACAGGAGCAACTCGAAGGCGCGTCCGGATGGATTTCAGCCGTGACGCAAAAACGACGTCCTCAGTTGTCCCTTCAATTCAGGAGATTGCATCCCCCGTGTGGCACATGCCACTTGCCACAGTCCATCTTGTCGATCTTCCCGGTTGGCCTGATCTCTTCGCTTTTCCGAACGGTGCGGGAATCTTCCGGGCCTCTCGATCGTCTTTCAGTACGGGAGTTGGGGGGGGCTGCGGGCACCAGAGGACCGCATGCCGTCACCAGGTGGCGTAAAGCTGCGTATACCGGGCAGCCACTGGGGGGTCGGGTCCGCCGACATCCCATCGAACGGCCCGAGGGGCATCGGGGGAGTGACGATTTGATGGCCACGGCAGAACATCAGAGGACGACCGCGCAAGAGCACGAGGCATTCGGGCGTCGGCCCGGGGCCGACGAGGACCGCAGAGAGTTGTGGGTGGAGGAGCCGGCGCGCAGGCGGCGCCTGCCCGATCCGGTGCGTACGGCCGCGGTGCGAGCCGTGATCATCGTGGCGCTGACCTTGATACAGGCGATGACGGCGTTCCTGAGCGCGCTGGCCGGATCCTGGCTGTCCTTCCCGATGGTGCTCAGCAGCGTGGCGAGCACCGTGGTGGCCACCTGGGGCGTCCTCGACGTGTGGGTGACCCGCCAGGTCTGGAACCAACGGAACGGCGTGGTGTCGGTGCCGAGCAGCACGGCGCGTCAGCTGCGGCGCGAGCGGCGCCGGGCCCGTCGACAGGCCCGGACGGCGGCGCGGAGCGAGGAACGCATACGACGGCGGGGCGGAGCGGGGCAGCTGTCGCACCCCTAGGCGCACCGAGAGGAGCATCGAGCAGGGAGCGCTGCGAGATGCGCTCCCGCCGGTCAGGCCGCCACGGGCGCCGGCGCAAGGAGTCCGCGCCGCATCCGCATGAAGGGGCGCGGCCGGTCCATCGCGAGGACCGCCGTGGTGTGCCCCTCCCGCTCGTACGCGGCGAGGAAGCTCCCCTCCTCCGGCGAACCCTCGATGAGGCGCACGGTGTCGTCGGCGCGCCGCCGCCCCGCGAACTGGATGCGGGAGCCGTACTGGTCGGACCAGAAGTACGGCAGCGGACGCACCGTCTCGGTGGTGCGTCCGGCCAGCAGGTTGCGCACGGCGACACGGGGCTGCTCCGTGGCGCTCGTCCAGTGCTCGGCGCGCGCGCCGCCCACGCGGGCGACATCGCCCACGGCGACCACGTGCGGCAGCGCGGTGACGCAGCCGTCGTCGCAGAGCACTCCGTCGTCCAGGGCGAGGGTCGAGCCCGCGAGCCAACCGGTGTTGGGGGTGGCCCCGATGCCGACGACGACCACATCGGCGGGGAGCAGACGGCCGTCGGCCAGCTCCACCCCGCGCACGGCCGTGTCACCGTGCAGTGCGGCGACACCGGTGCCCGTCACGAGCTCCGCTCCCCCGCGCGCGTGCAGTCCGGCGCACACCGCCGCCATGTCCGCGCCCAGTTGCGCAAGCAGCGGCAGCGGGGCGGCCTCGACGACCGTCACGTCGTGCCCGAGCGCCGCGCACGAGGACGCGGTCTCGGCGCCGATGAAGCCACCGCCGATCACCACGACCCGCCGCGGTGCGCCGGTCAGTTCCCCGCGCAGGGCGCGGGCGTCGTCCAGGGTGCGCAGGGTGTGCACCCCTGCCAGAGAGGGGCCCGG
The DNA here is from genome assembly GCF_042881845.1 of Streptomyces sp. NPDC058257. Classification (NCBI taxonomy): domain Bacteria; kingdom Bacillati; phylum Actinomycetota; class Actinomycetes; order Kitasatosporales; family Streptomycetaceae; genus Streptomyces; species Streptomyces sp. NPDC058257. The sequence continues at coordinate 30,553 of NZ_JBHVXJ010000034.1, read as the reverse complement.
TGCCAGAGAGGGGCCCGGCAGTCGGCGCGCGGACGCTCCCGTCGCGATGACCACGCCGTCGCTCGCGATGGTCCTGCCGTCGTCGAGGAGCACGGTGCGGCCGCGCGGGTCCAGACCCCGGGCGCGCACCCCGAGCAGCCACTCGGCGGCGAGTTCGTCGCTCTCCTCGTCATCGGAGAGGGCGAGTTGGGCCTCGTCGGCCTTGCCGGTGAGGAAGTCCTTGGACAGCGGCGGCCTGTCGTACGGTGGGTGCGGCTCGTCCCCGATGATCACGAGTCGCCCGTCGTAGCCCTGGGCGCGCAGCTCGCGCGCCGCGTAGAGCCCGGCGAGCGAGGCGCCCACCACGGTGATGGTCCTCATGCGGCGGAACCCTCCTCGGCCACCAGGTGGACGTGGATCGTGCCGTCGTCGACGCTCACCCTGTGGGTGCGCACCGCGCGACGGGCGGGCAGACAGGTCGGGAGCCCGGTACGGAGATCGAATGAGGCGGCATGGAGCGGGCATTCGACCAGACAGCCCTCTAGCCAGCCCTCGGAGAGAGAGGCGTCCTGATGGCTGCAGGTGTCGTCGATGGCGTAGATCTCGCCGTCGGCGTTGAACACCGCGATCGGCGGTGTGGTGTCGACACGGACGGATTCGCCCGCGGGGAGGTCTTCAAGGCGGCAGACGGGAATCATGGGCCCCCCTCTTGATCTCTCGGCCCGGTCCTGGCCCCTTCTCGACCCAGGACCCTTCGGTAACATGATGTTTCGCATGGCGCACGAGGGAGCGCTATACGCAACAGAATCCGGTCGGGACGCCCACCGCGTCAAGGGCTTCCCGAAGATGCGGCTTCAACAGGCCGCGAGGTGGTGAGAGTTAAGACATGACCGGCACGCGGAAACAGCCTGATCAGATCGAGGAGCCGCGCGAGAACGAGCCTGAGGAGTCCCGCGAGAAGCAGTCGAAAGCGGCCCCGGGATCCGTCCAGTCCGTGGACCGCGCGGTCACCGTCCTGGAGATACTCGCCCGGCACGGCGAGGCCGGAGTCACCGAGATCGCCGACGAGTTGGGGGTGCACAAGTCGACGGCCTTCCGGCTGCTCGGCGTGCTTGAGAACCGGGGCCTGGTGGGCCAGGCCAAGGACCGCGGGAAGTACTTCCTGGGGGCCGGCGTGCTCCGCCTGGCGGGGGCGGCCGCGGTGCGTCTCGACATCTCCCAGGAGGGCGGACCGGTCTGCCGCGACCTCGCCGACGAGTTGGGCGAGACGGTCAACATCGCGATCCTGGACGACGACGCCGCAGTCAACATCATGCAGGCCCGCGGCCCCGCGTCCGTGACCGCGCAGAACTGGCTCGGCAGGCGCACCCCGCTGCACGCCACCTCCAGCGGCAAGATCCTCCTGGCCCATCTGCCGACCACGCTGCGCGAAGGCCTGATCGCGCGGACGCTGCCCCGCCTGACCGAGCACACGGTAACCGGGATGGTGGCGCTGCGCGGCGAGCTCGAGGCCGTCGTCGACCAGGGTTACGCCATCGCCGTGGAGGAGCTCGAAGTGGGCCTGGCCGCGGTCGCCGCACCGGTGCGCGCGCACGACGGCAAGGTGATCGGGGCGCTCAGCGCTTCGGGGCCCGTGTACCGCCTGACCGAGGACCGCCGTACCGAGCTCGCCAAGCGCACGGTCGCCGCCGCGGTGGAGCTGTCTCGGCGGATGGGCTTCGGCTTCTGACGGGAGAGCGCTGGACGCGCGGACAACGACGAGGGCGGAACCGGGATTTCCGGTTCCGCCCTCGCCGCGTGCCGCCCTCGCCGCGTGCCGCCCTCGCCGCGTGCCGCCCTCGCCGCGTGCCGCCCTCGCCGCGTGCCGCCCTCGCCGCGTGTCGGCCCCGTTTCGTGCCGACGCCGTCGCGTGCCGACCCCGTTTCGCTGTGCCCAGCGGATTTGCCAAGGGTTAACTCCCACCCCTTGACGGCCTCTTGATGGCGTTCCCACTATGTCTCTCATAGCGCAACCCGTCGTGCAGTGCGCAACAGCAGAGGAGCCTGGCCGTGCCACACGAGGTCCGTGCCGCCGTCGCCATGAAAAGGGGCGCACCCGTCGAGGTGCAGACAATCGTCGTGCCAGATCCCGGACCGGGAGAGGTACTTGTCTCCGTGCAGGCCTGCGGGGTCTGCCACACGGATCTGCACTACCGGGAAGGCGCGATCAGCGACGACTTCCCGTTCCTGCTCGGTCATGAGGCCGCCGGCACCGTCGAGGCGGTCGGCGCCGACGTCGCCGATCTGTCCCCCGGTGACTATGTGGTGCTCGCCTGGCGCGCCCCCTGCGGAGCCTGCCGCTCCTGCCTGCGCGGCCGCCCCTGGTACTGCTTCGACTCACGCAACGCCGCCCAGCCCATGACCCTTCTCGACGGCACTCCCTTGAGCCCCGCCCTCGGTATCGGCGCCTTCGCCAAGAGAACCCTGGTCGCCGCAGGGCAGGCGGTGAAGGTCGACCCGGCGGCACGCCCCGAGGCCGCCGGGCTCATCGGCTGCGGGGTGATGGCCGGATACGGGGCCGCCGTGAACACCGGCCGGGTGGGCCGCGGCGACACCGTGGCCGTCATCGGCTGCGGCGGGGTGGGCAACGCCGCGATCGCCGGGGCGTCCCTTGCGGGCGCACGCCGTGTCATCGCCGTCGACATCGACGAGTCCAAGCTCGACGGGGCGACCCGTTTCGGCGCCACGCACACCGTCAACTCCCGTGGCACAGAACCCGTCGAGGCGGTCCGCCAACTCACCGGCGGTTTCGGGGTCGACGTCGCGATCGACGCGGTCGGCACCCCGTCGACGTACAAGCAGGCCTTCTACATGCGCGATCACGCGGGTGTGCTCGTCCAGGTCGGAGTGCCCGACCCGCAGATGAAGATCGAGCTGCCCCTGATCGACCTGTTCTCGCACGGCGGCGCCCTCAAGTCCTCCTGGTACGGCGACTGTCTGCCGACCCGGGACTTCCCGATCCTCATCGACCAGTACCTCAGCCGCCGGCTCGACCTCGGCGGATTCGTCTCCGAGACCATCGCGCTCGACCAGGTCGAGGAGGCGTTCGGCAGGATGCGACGAGGCGAGGTCCTGCGTTCGGTGGTGGTCCTGTGAGCGGCCGTTCCCCGATACCCCGCGTCATTGTCATCGGCGCCGGCATCGTCGGCTGCTCTCTCGCCGACGAACTGACCGCCCGTGGCTGGACCGACGTCACGGTCCTCGAACAGGGGCCGCTCCCGGCCCCCGGCGGCTCCACCTCGCACGCCCCCGGCCTGGTCTTCCAGACCGGTCCGTCCAGGACACTGACCGCCTTCGCGACGTACACGGTCGAAAAGTTCGGGGCCATGGAAGTCGACGGCCTTTCCTGCTTCAACCCGGTCGGCGGACTCGAACTCGCCACCACGCCCGAGCGCTGGTCCGACCTGCACCGCAAGGCCGGGTACGCCGCTTCCTGGGGCGTCCGCGCGGAGCTCGTAGGGCCCGCGCGGTGCGAAGAGATGTGGCCGCTCATCGACGCGAGCAAGGTTCTCGGCGGCCTGCACACTCCCGACGACGGGCTGGCCCGCGCCGTGCTCGCCTGCCGGGCGCAGATCGAGCGGGCACGCGCGCGTGGCGCACGTTTCCTCGACCGGCACACCGTCACCGGCATCGAGCAGGAGGACGGCCGCGTCACCGCCGTCGTCACCGACCGGGGCACGTTCCCCGCCGACCAGGTCGTGACCGCGGCGGGCTTCTGGGGTCCGGTGATCAGCCGCATGGCCGGTGTCGACATCCCCCTCCTCCCACTCGCCCATCAGTACGCGAAGACCGCGCCGCTCCCCGAACTCGCGGGCGTCAACGACCCGCGCACCGAGGCTTCGAAGCCGATCCTCCGCTTCCAGGACCGCGATCTGTACTTCCGTGAGCACACCGACCGCATCGGCATCGGTTCGTACGCCCACCGTCCACTGCCCGTGGACGCGTTCACGGTGCCGGCGTACGACGACGCGGCCGGGATGCCGTCCTCGTACCCCTTCACCGAGGGGGATTTCGCGCCGAGTTGGGAGGACTGCCGCTGGCTGCTTCCGTCCCTGCGCGACACCGAAGTCACGGAAGGCTTCAACGGCGTCTTCTCCTTCACCCCCGACGGGATGCCGGTCATCGGCGAGTCCCGTGCGCTGCGCGGATTCTGGCTGGCCGAGGCGGTGTGGGTGACGCACTCCGCCGGCGTGGCCAAGGCGGTCGCCGAGTGGATGGTCGAGGGGCGGCCCTCCACCGACGTACACGACTGCGACCTCGCCCGCTTCGACGACGCCCAGCGCTCCCCCGCGTACGTCGCCGACCGCGGCGCACAGCAGTTCGTCGAGGTCTACGACGTCCTCCACCCGCTTCAGCCCATGGAGCAGCCCCGGCCGCTGCGGGTCAGTCCCTTCTACGCCCGGCAGCAGGAGCTGGGCGCCGTCTTCCTGGAGGGCGGCGGCTGGGAGCGTCCGCACTGGTACGAGGCGAACGCCCCGCTCCTCGCGGACGTCGAGGTCCCCGAACGCGACGCCTGGTCGGCCCGGCACTGGTCGCCGATCGCGGCGGCCGAGGCACGGGTCACCCGCGAGGGGGTCGCCCTCTACGACATGACTCCCCTGCGCCGCCTGGAGGTGTCAGGGCCCGGTGCGCTCGCGTTCCTTCAGCGCATGACCTCCAACAACCTGGCCAAGAAGCCCGGTGCGGTGACGTACTCCCTCCTCCTGGACGAGTCGGGCGGCATCCGCTCGGACCTGACGGTGGCGCGGCTCGCCCCGCACCGCTTCCAGGTCGGCGCCAACAGCCCGGCCGATCTGGACTGGCTCCTGCGCCACGCCCCCGACGACGCACACCTACGGGACATCACGTCGGGGACCTGCTGCGTCGGGGTCTGGGGACCGCTCGCCCGCGACCTCGTCCAGCCCCTCACCCGCGACGACTTCTCGCACGAGGCGTTCGGCTACTTCAGGGCCAAGGAGACGTACATCGGGCATGTCCCGGTGACGGCGATGCGTCTGTCGTACGTCGGTGAACTGGGCTGGGAGCTCTACACGAGCGCCGACACCGGGCTCCGGCTCTGGGACACGCTCTGGGAGGCGGGCCGGCGGCACGGCGTGATCGCGGCGGGGCGTTCCGCGTTCAACAGCCTGCGCCTGGAGAAGGGGTACCGCGCGTGGGGTCACGACATGACCACCGAACACAACCCCTACGAGGCGGGGGTCGGCTTCGCGGTCCGCATGGACCGGGGCGACTTCGTGGGCCGCGCCGCGCTCGAACGACTCGCCTCCCCCACACGGAAGCTCACCGCTCTCCTGCTCGACGATCCGGCCGCCGTCGTCCTCGGCAAGGAGCCCGTGCACGTCGACGGGGCCCCGGCCGGATACGTCACCAGCGCCTCTTACGGATACACGCTGGGCCGCTGTGTCGCCTACGCGTGGCTGCCGCCGCTGGAGACGGGCGTGAGCGTGCACATCGAGTACTTCGGCGAGAAGGTCCCCGCGACGGTCGCCGAAGAACCGCTGTTCGACCCGAAGATGACCCGCATCCGTCGCTAGCGGCCAAGCGGCAGCAGTTAGGGAGGAAGCTCTGTGTCCCCCACCTATGACGTGATCGTGATCGGCCTCGGTGGCATGGGCAGCGCCGCGGCCCACCACCTGTCCGCGCGCGGAGCCCGAGTCCTCGGCCTGGAGAAGTTCGGGCCCGTCCACAACCGCGGATCGAGCCACGGGGGCTCGCGCATCACCCGGCAGTCCTACTTCGAGGACCCGGCGTACGTCCCGCTCCTGCTGCGCTCGTACGAACTGTACGCACGCCTGGAGCGCGATACCGGCCGCGAGATCGCCACCCTGTGCGGCGGTGTGATGGTCGGCCGCCCCGAGAGCCGCGCCGTCTCCGGTTCACTGCTCTCCGCACAGCGGTGGGACCTCCCCCACGAGATGCTCGACGCCCCCGAGATACGCCGCCGCTTCCCGACGCTCAGCCCCACGGACGACGAAGTCGCGCTGTACGAGGCGCGGGCCGGCCTCGTCCGCCCCGAGAACACCGTCGCTGCTCATCTGCAGCTCGCCACGCGGCAGGGTGCCGAGCTGCACTTCGAGGAGCCGATGACGCGCTGGGAGCCGTGCCGGGGCGGCGTCCGTGTGCACACCGCCGAAGACACGTACACGGCTGGGCAGTTGGTGATCTGCCCGGGCGCCTGGGCGCCGCGGCTGCTGACCGACATCGGGGTGCCGTTCAGCATCGAGCGGCAGGTCATGTACTGGTTCCAGCCGAGCGGCGGCGTGCGGCCCTTCCTGCCACAGAACCACCCGATCTACATCTGGGAGGACGCGGACGACGTACAGGTCTACGGGTTCCCCGCCATCGACGGGCCGGATCTCGGCGCGAAGGTCGCCTTCTTCCGCAAGGGCACCCCGTGCACTCCGGAGACCATCGAACGCACCGTCCACGACCACGAGGTCGCGGCGATGGCGGAGCACATGGCGGGCCATATCCCCTCTCTTCCTGGGCAGTTCCTCAAGGCCGCGACCTGCATGTACTCCAACACGCCCGACGAGCACTTCGTCATCACCCGTCACCCCGCCCACCCGGAGTCGGTCACCGTCGCGGCCGGATTCTCCGGGCACGGCTTCAAGTTCGTGCCGGTCGTCGGCGAGATCGTCGCCGATCTGGCACTGCGGGGCGCCACCGCGCACCCCATCGAGCTCTTCGATCCCAGCCGCCTTGCCGCCGCGCCCGCTTGAGGATTACGGCCACGCCCGCTTTTGAGGAGTACGGAGGAGTACGCCACCGTGACGACGACCCCTGAGGCCCCGTCCGCCGCCAGCCTGATGACCACGCTGCCGGGCCACTTCTACACCGACCCGGAGATCTTCCGACAGGAACAGGAACGCGTCTTCGAATCGCTCTGGTTCTGCGCGGTCCGCGCCGCCGACCTCGACAAGCCCGGTGCCTTCCGCACCGTCCAGATCGGCCGCGAGAGCGTACTCGTCACCCGTTCCCGGTCGGGGGAGCTGCGCGCCTTCCTCAACATCTGCCGTCATCGCGGCGCCCGCCTGTGCACCCAGGAGTCGGGCGAGGTGCGCCGTGCGCTCCAATGCCCGTACCACGCATGGACGTACGACCTCGACGGCAAGCTGATCGCCGCGCCGAACCTGGTGAAGATGCCGGACGTCGACCGGACCGCGTACGGCCTGGTCAAGGTCGCGCTGCGGGAGTGGCTCGGCTACGCCTGGGTGTGCCTGGCCGACGAACCGCCCTCCTTCGAGGAGACCGTCATGGGCGCGGCCGTGGAGCGTCTTGGCGACGCGGCGTCCATCGAGCGCTACAGAACCGAAGGCCTCGCCCTGGGTAAGCGCGTCACCTACGACGTGCGCGCCAACTGGAAGCTGATCGTCGAGAACTTCATGGAGTGCTATCACTGCGCGACCATCCACCCCGAACTGACCGACGTGCTCCCGGAGTTCGCCGACGGGTTCGCCGCCCAGTACTACGTCGGGCACGGCGCCTCGTTCGGTGAGGAGGTCAGCGGCTTCACCGTCGACGGCAGCGCGGGTTTCGACCGCCTCCCCGAGGTCGCCGAGGACCAGGACCGCCGCTACTACGCGATCACGATCAAGCCGACCGTCTTCATCAACCTCGTCCCCGACCACGTGATCCTGCACCGGATGTTCCCGCTGGCCGAGGACCGCACGGTCGTCGAGTGCGACTGGCTGTACGCACCCGAGATCGTCGCGTCCGGCGTCGACCTGGCCAAATCCGTGGAGCTCTTCCACCGGGTCAACGAGCAGGACTTCGAGGCCTGCGAGCGCACCCAGCCCGCGATGGCGTCACGCGCCTATCGCGCGGGCGGGGTGCTGGTGCCGACCGAACATCACATCGGCCATTTCCATGAGTGGCTGGCAGGTCTGCTCGCTTAGGGGGTGGGGGCGGGGCGTTTGTACATGCGGGTCGCCGTGATCTCCCCGTGCACCGTCTGCTCGGCCGGGTCCTGCTGCGGCAGGCCGGGCCGCAGGTGCTCCTCGACGCTGATGTACTTCAGGCCCGCCCGCAGGTCCGCGTCGTTGCGCAGGCGGATGACCAGCGGGAACTCCGCGAGCGCGGTCGTGTCGAACAGGCCGGTGGTGTACAGCAGCTGCACGCCGAGCGCGTCCGACACGGCGCGCTGGAGCTCAAGGAGATACGTGGCGTTGGCACGGCCGATGGGGTTGTCGAGGAAGAGCGTGCCGGCGTGCCGGTGCTTGTCGCGGCCCCGGTCGTTGCTGCGCAGGGCGGCCATCGTGCAGTACAGGGCGATGGCCGCGGTGAGCAGCTGGCCGCCGGAGAAGACGTCGCCCATCTGGCCGACCGGCACCCGCTCGGCGCGCAGGACGGCGTCCGGCTTGAGGATCTCGACCGCGATGCCGCGCGGCTCCAGGGCGGCCTGAACTCCGCGCAACAGCAGGGACATTCCGTCCCGCCGCAGGTCGGAGTTCTTCTTGACCGCCGCCCGCGTGGCCTCGTCGATGACCTCTCCGAGGCGCTCGGTCAGCGTCGCCTGGTCGGGTTCGTCGAAGCGGACGCGCAGGAACTCCTGGCCCGACCACTCCCCCAGACCCTCGGGCAGCTGCGAGAGGCGCTGGGCCGACCGGAGCGTGGCGAGCGAGGACTCCACGAGCCCGCGCAGACGGTCCACGATGCTGTCGCGGTTGCGCTCCAGTTGCTCCAGCTCGTCGGTGAGCACGCGCAGACGCGGCGCGAAGGCGTCGGCCCACTTCTTGGCGTGCTCCGGAAGCGCGGACGCGGGCAGTTCGCGGATCTGCTGGCGGGCGGGGGTGCGTACCTGTTCGTAGCGCGTGGAGTTCGCGTGCCGTACGAGGATGTCGCTGGCCTCGCGGACGGCGGCCTCGGCGGCGGAGAGGTCGGCGGCGCAGCCGCGCAGGGAACGCCTGGCCTCGGACGCGGACTGGCGGGCCTCTTCGAGGGAGCCGGGGTAGGGCTCGGGCTCCTCGGCCCCTTCCTCCTCCTGGTGCTGCTCACGCAGCAGGTCGCGCAGGAGGGCCGCCGTCTCGTCGAAGCCTCCGGCGGCGTCCTCGGCGGCGCGGTGGGTGCGCATCAGGGAGGCGTGCGCCTCCTTTGCCTGGCTCAATGCCTCCGTGTGTGCGGCCAGTTCGCCGGTAGCGGTGCGCAGGAGGGTCTGCGCCTGCTCGGCGTCGGCGGGGACGAGCTCTTCGGGGAGCTCGGTGTGCGCGTCGCCGTCCTGCGGGGCCAGCCGCTCCGCCTCGCCACGGAGTCGGCCCAGGTGCTCGCTCGCGGTGGACGCGCGGGTCTCGATGAGCTGGACCTGGGCCTCCGCGCGGGCGGACGCGGCCTGCCGGGAGGGGCCGTCGGAACCGTCCGTGCCCTCCAGGAGCGTGGCGGCGCGGGTACGGACCTTGTTGCTGAGCCGGTCGAGATCGGCGAGGGCGCCGCTCTCGTCGCTCTCGGCGCGGGCCTGCTCGGCGCGCAGGTCGGCGCCGACGCCGACCTTCTCGTACAGCTGGGACGCGGCGCGGTAGGCCTCGCGGAGGGCGGGCAGCGAGGTCTTGGGTGCGCCTGCCTCCTCGGGCACGTCCTCGGGTGCGCCCGCGATCTCGGCGCGCTCGGCGCGCAGGGCACGTGCGGTGCGGCGGGCGTCATCGGCGGCGCGCTGGGCGGCGCGGCGGTCCTCGTCGGCGGCGCGGGCGCGGTCCAGGCAGGCCTGGGCGCGGGCCTCCGACTCGACGGCGTCATCGGCGAGTTCGCGCAGCTTGGTCTGCCAGCCCGCGCGCTCGCGCAGGCGGAAGGCGAGCCCCGCGAGGGCGTCGGCGACGCGCCGCGCGCGCTGGGCGCTCTCCTGTCGCTCGTCACGCGCGCGTGCCGCTTCGGCAGCCGTCTCGTCGGCCTCGGCGCGGACCGTGCGGGCCTCGGTGAGTTCGGCCTCGGCCTCTTCGGCGAAGGCGCGGGCGTTGCGTGCGGCGGCGGCCAGCTCCTCGATGCGCCCGGCCGGGCAGCCGCTGCGCCAGGAGGCGAGCCGCGCGGCGAGTTCGCGGTCCTTGGCGAGGCGGACGGCGAGCGCCCTGATCTCCTCGTCGCGCCGCGCCGCCCGCGCGCGCAGTGCCTGACGCTCCTCGTCGGCGGCGTGCTCGTCGTGCATGGCGGGGTTCGGCGGTACGAGGAAGACGCTCTCGTCGCCGCTGTTGCCCGCGTCCTGGCCCGGCGTCGGCGCGAGGAGGGCGGCCGCGGTGCCGACGGCTACCGCGGAGCGGGGCAGCAGGGCGGCGCCGGCGAGGGCTTCGCGGGCGCGGGCGTGCGTGGCGGGGTCGGTGATGACGACGCCGTCGACCAGCTCGGGCCGGGCGGCGAGCACGCGCGCGTGGTCGGTGGGGTCGACGGCCTGCGCGAGGTAGCGCCAGCCGGGCAGTGCGGGGATGCCGTGCTCACCGAGGAACTCGACGGTCGCCAGGACGTCGGGGCCCGGCGGCAGCAGTCCGCCGTCGCCGAGGGCGCCCAGGATGCGGGAGTCGTCGGCGGCGGCGGTCCGCAGGTCGAAGAGCTGCCGCTCGGCGGAGGCCACCCCGTCTTCGAGGAGTGTGCGGAGGTCGTCGGCGCCGCGGTCCAGGTCCTGCGGGGAGAGGGGGCCTTCGGTCAGGGAGCGGGTCGCGGTGACGGCGCGCGCGACCGCGGAGGCGGCGCTGCCGTCGGCGGCGGAATCGCTGTTGTCGCCCTTCCCCGCCGTCTCCTGGCGAGGCTGCGGGACCCCGCCCAGGGAGCTCGCCCCGGGAAGACCGAGCAGCTCGGCGAGGCGCTCGTCCCCGGCGATCGACTCGGCGGCCCGGCGTTCCGCGTCGTACGCGTGCTCGGCGGCGTCGGCCGCGTCCGACGCGCGGGCCGCGGTGAGTTCGGCGCGCGCCTCGGCGGCTGCTGCTTCCCTTGCGTGCTCGGTGTCCCGCAGGGAGGTCTCGCGTGCGGTGTCCCAGGCTGCCGCCGCGGTCTTCTCGGCGTCGCTGGCGGCCAGCGCCGCGCGTGCCGGGTCGGCGTCCGGTGCGGTGTCGTCGAGCCAGCCCGAACGGACCGCCTCCGCGGTCTCCTGCTCGACCTCGGTGAGGCGCTGACGCAGGTGTCCGGCCTCGCTGCGGGCGCGCTGCGCCTCCGTGGCGGCGACCGTGGCGTCGCGGTGGGCGGCCTCGCCGGTCTCCTGGAGGGCGGCCGAGCGCTCCTCCTCCTCGTTGGCGAGCGACTCGGCACCTTCGGCCGCGGTGTGCAGGACCCGTACGAGATCGGCGGCGGCCTTGGAACGCGCGGCGAGTGCGGGCGCCGCGTCCCGCTCGGCCTCCAGGATCGCGGAGGCCACGCGCGCGGAACGGTCGGCGGCCGCGCGGTGGCGCAGGACGGCTTCGGCCGCCTGCCAGGCGGAGTGCAGCTGGCGCGCGTCGGCGAGCTCGCGGCGCTGCGCGGCGGCGGCCTTCTCGGCGACGGTGAGCGCCAGGGAAGCGTGCCGGAAGGCGAGTTCGGCGGAGATCAGCGCGGACCTGCCGCGCGCCTCCTGCGCTGTGGTGACGGTCTGCGCGGCGGCGGTGACCCGCTCGGCGAGCTCGCCCGTGCGGCCCCGCTCGGTGATGCCGCGCGCGGAGAGCCGGCGGGCGAGCGTCCGGGTGCGCCGCTCGGCGCCCGCGTGCACGTCACGCGCGCGTGAGCGCGTGTCGGCGGCGTCGACGATCCGGCCGAGCAGGTCGACGGAGCCCGCGGTGAAGTCACGCTCGGCGATGAGTTCGGAGCGGCGGCCCAGTTTGTTGCCGAAGCCGTGGACGAGGTCGGCGAGACCGTCCGTGTCGCGGGTGTCCGTGACGGCGCGCAGCAGCAGATCGGTGAAGTCGGAGTCCTTCTTGACCGCGAAGAGGCCCGCTGCCTCACCCTCGTCGGCGTTCATCTCGCGCTGGTAGCGGAAGAGTTCGGGGTCGAGCCCGAGGTCGCCGAGGTGGTCGTTCCAGCGGTCGTGGCCCTCCTCCCAGTGCACGTCGATGTCGGGATACGCCTTGCCCGCCTCGGTCAGCGCGTCCCGGAAGCCCTTCATGGTGCGCCGCCGCCCCTGCGCGCCCGACGCGCCCTCCACGGAGGGCCGTACGGCGGTGGACTCGGCGACCGGCAGCGAGTCCAGGCTCATGCCGGGCGCGGGCCTGAAGGAGTACCAGGCCTCGGCGAACTTCCGCGGGTCGTTGGAGACCTGCCGGCCACGCCACTCGCTGACCTTGCCGACGACGACGCACTCGCCGGTCAGCGTGTGCTGCCACTCCAGGGCGACGTGCCCGCAGTCGTCGGCGAGCAGGAACTTGCGAAGGACTCCGGAGCTCGCGCCGCCAAGGGTGTTGCGGTGGCCCGGCAGCATCACCGAGAAGATCAGCTTGAGCAGGACGGACTTGCCGCCGCCATTCTCCAGGAAGAGCACGCCCGCGGGCGCCGGACGGCGCGGCGGTCCGGTCGGCTCCTTCTCGAAGAACTCCGCCTGGGTGGGCGCGGGGTCGGGCACCTCCGCACCGACGCCGCGCAGGTCAAGCACGGTGTCGGCGTAGCGCGCACCGGCGGGGCCGATGGAGTAGAGGCGGACCCGGGACAGCTCGTACATGGCGGCGGACTCTCGTCGTAAGTCGTGCGGAACAGCAGGAAGGGGTCAAGCAGGAAGGGGTCAAGCGGGACGGGTCTTGGCGGGCGCGGGAATCAGGGGTGGAAGGGCAGACCCGCGTCGGCGGCGAGCTCCAGGTCGTCGGTCTCTTCGGGGGGCAACAGGGTCGCGGACCCGTCCGTGACGGGCACGATGCCGAGCTCCAGGAGCTCGGCCATGGCGGCGCCGCCCGCCATGTCGCGCACTTGCAGCTGATAGCGGGCGGTGGTGCGGTACGTGCCCCCGGAGTCGTCGCCCGTGCGCTGCAGGAACCCGGAGTCGGTGAGGAACGCGACGGCCTTGCCGATGATCCCGGTGGTCGACCCGGCCAGGCGGCGGGCGTCCTTGGTGGCCCCCGTCGAGCTGCGCCGTGCCCAGATCCGCCAGGCGGCCTCCAGGCCGGGGGCGTCGGTCTGCGGGTCGGAGTTCTCGCCCTTCTCCTCGGCGCTCTCCTCAAGGCGGCGACAGGCCTGCCGCACGAAGGCGTCCACTCCATTGACCGTGATCCGCCCGATGTATCCGTCGTCGGCGAGGTCTTCGGGGCGCGGGAACGCCAGCGCGGCGACGGCGAGATGGGCGAGGCCGTGCAGGAAGCGGTCGGTGGAGTCGGCGGCGGTCCGGCGTGCGTAGTCACCCATACGGACGGCGAACACGGAGTCATCGGCGGCCGTCACGGCCATCCCCGCGCGCGGGGACACCTCGAGGACGACGAGCCCGAGGCCGGCGGCGACGGCGTCGGCGAGCCGGGCGAAGGGCGAGTCCTCGCGATACCGGCGGAGCAGTTCGGCGTACTCCTGGTCGCGGGCGGGCTGGAGCTTGGGCTGGAGCCCGAAGGCGACGAGGCGCGCGGCGTCGGCGGCGTCGGCCGGAGTGATGGCGGCGGTCGCGGCGGGGGCCGCCGCTGTCTCCGGCTCGCCCCACGCGGTGTGCTCTGCGGGCTGCTCGGTCACGGCTTGTGCTCCTTGCGGCGGTCGTACGGGTCGTACTGGTCGTACTGGAGAAGGTCGGGGGCGCTCACGAGGGTGTCAGGACTGCTCACGCCGACTCCGTCCGGCCGGCCGCCATTCCGGCGGCGTCCAGCAGCGCCGTGCCCACGATGAGGTCGGCGCCGCCGAATTCCTGATCGTCGAGTTCGGTGCCGTCGTCCACGGCGAACAGGAGCTTCTCCTCACCCTGGCGGTAGGCGGTGCCGACCGGCGGGCTCGCCGCGTGGACGGCGAGCAGGGCGACCAGGTAGGGCAGTTCGGTGTCGCGTCGGCGGGCGTCGGCGAGCAGCCCGGAGAGGCGCCGTGGCGCGTCGGAGGGCAGGGCGAGGAGCTCCATGGCGCTGGCGAGCTGCTCCTCGCTGAAGCGGCTGTCGTCGGGTGTGGCGATGAGGTCGGGCTCGGGCATCTCCATGCCCAGGTGCTCCCGCTCCTGCGGCGGCGTGAGCAGTATGTCGACGAGGTCACCGACGCGTACGGAAACGGGCGTGCGCAGACCCGTCCCGCGCGCGAAGAACGCGTTCGTCACCCGGCTCGCCTCTTCGACCGGGAGCGGCAGGAGCGGGGCGACGAGCTGCCCGTACAGATCGAGTCCGCTGCGTGTGGTGGGTGTCGCGAAGGCCTGGCGGTCCTGCTCGGCACGGAACAGCGGCCCCGCGTCGAGGAGCCGGGACTGCAACTGCGTATGACGGCGGATGCAGTCCTTGACGATGTCGACGAGCTCGGCGGCGCGGCGCTTCTGCTCGGGGTCCTCGGACTCGTCGCGCGCCTTGCGGATGTTCGTCAGGATCGCGTTCTCGTGGCGATAGCGGTCGGCCACGTGGTCGAGCGCCTCCGCGATCATGTCGGGGACGGCCTGGAGCCAGTCCACCGCGCGGACGTTGCGCCGGGTCGCGTCCAGGGCTCTGCGGAGCGTCTCCGAATACTGCACCGTCCGATACCGCGCCTGCTCGGCGGCGAGCTGGGCGTCGGCGAGGCGGCCGCGGCTGATCAGCACCTCGAGCTTCACCTCGGCGGCGATCTGGGCGCTCGTGACGTCGGTGTCGAGGGCGCCCACGAGGACGTTGACCGCTTCGTCCGTCGTACGGAGATAGACACTCCCCCCGTACCCGGGCACCTCTTCGATGAGCTTGAAGTCGTAGTCCCTGCGGACATAGGTGCCGTCGGGCGCGAAGGTGCCGTACACGGCGCGGAAGCCGCGGTCGACGCTGCCGACGTTGATCAGGTTCTCCAGGACCCAGCGGGCCACGCGTTCGTGCTCGGCCACGGGGCGCCGGGGGGCCTGGGCTCCGACGCGCGGGAGCAGTCTGGCCACTATCTGCTCGTGGTCGGCGCCGGTGTCGAAGTCCATGTTCAGGGTGACGAGGTCGATGGCGGAGAGGGCCACCTCCGCCATCGCGTACACCGAGTACTCACCCGCGAGGTTGGCCTTGCGCACGTCGAGGTCGTGCAGCGGCGCCGTGCAGGCGAGCGCGCGGAGCCGCCGCGCCAGGCCCTCGTCGGCGGCCGGGCCCATGGCGGGCCTCGGCCCCGCGCTGAGCTGGGGCGGAACGGTGTCCGTAACGGCAGGCGAAGTCACGGTGCACAGACTAGATCCTCGGTCTGACAACGGTCGAAACGGCGCAGATCTGACAGCGCCGGACCGCGTCGCGTCCGGGGTTCAGGAGCCCGCCCGCTCGCCCTGCGCCACGCGCTGGCCGTAGGCCTCAACGAGGCCGTGCCGCGAGTCGTCGAGGTAGACCGCGAGCAGCTGTTCGGCCTGCGCCGCGTCATCCTCCTGGAGGGTCCGCAGGATCTGTCGGTTGCGTGCGAGATACGGCTCGTGCAGCCGACGCGGGTCGTCCACGACATGGAAGGCCAGGCGCAGTTCGGCGAAGACGCTGCGCATCACCTCGTCGGTGCGGGCGCTTCCGGCGAGGGCGACGAGTTCCCGGTGGAAGTGGATGTTGGCCGTGGAGACGCCCTTCCACTTCCGCTCGCGTGCCGCCTTCGTGCCGTCCGCGACAGCGCTCGCGAGCCCGTCGAGCGCATAGGGCGGATCTCCGAGGCCGCGGACGACCGCGCATTCCACGAGGCGCCGGGTGCGGTAGATGTCCTCCACGTCCTCAATCGTGAGAACTCGGACAAATACCCCGCGATTGAGCTGATGGACCAGCAGCCGTTCATGCGTGAGGAGGCGGAAGGCCTCGCGCAGTGTGTTGCGCGAGACACCGAGCGCGCCACCGATGCTGTCCTCCGACAGTCGCGCCCCGGGTGGGAAGTAGCCCTCCGCGATACGGCTGCGAAGGATGTCCGAGACCCGCTCCGCGGTGCTGGTGCGCCCCAGGAGTACACGGTCGTCGGCCAGTCCGCTCGCGTCAGCCATTCCCTCAGCCATGCCCGGATTCAATCGCAGATACAAGAACGAGACAACATGGGTATTGAGGGATCGTTCAACGATCCCCTACCTTGTCGAGCACAGCGCGATCCCCGCCCGTGCCTCACGCCCTCCCCGCACCCCACGCCCTCCCCGCACCCCACGCCCTGCCCCGCTCCGCACCCTCCGTCCCCCTCCTGCGAGGTGCCCATGAGCACGCCCCCTCCGCCCCAGGCCCTTCCGGCCGACCCACACCCCGTGGACGGCGAACCCACCGACGACAACGGCGCTTTCGGCTGGCTGCGCGCCCTCGGCCCCCGTGGCCGCCGCGCCTTCGGGGGCGCTTTCGGCGGCTATGCCCTCGACTCCTACGACTACTTCACGCTGCCGCTGAGCATGGTCGCGATCGCCGCCTACTACGGCCTGGACAGCGGCCAGACCGGCTTGCTCACCACGGTCACACTGGTCGTCTCCGCCATCGGCGGCGCGATCGCCGGAGTGGTCGCGGACCGGATCGGCCGGGTCAAGGCACTGATGATCACGGTCGTCACGTACGCCGTCTTCACCGTCGCCTGCGGCTTCGCGCCCAACTACGAGACCCTGCTGGTCTTCCGCGCCCTCCAGGGCCTCGGTTTCGGCGGCGAGTGGGCGGTCGGCGCGATCCTGGTCGCCGAGTACGCGACCGCCAAGAACCGCGGCCGTACGCTCGGCGCGATCCAGAGCGCGTGGGCGGTCGGCTGGGCGCTCGCGGTCATCGTCTACACCGTGGTGTTCCAGTTCCTGGACGAGGACATCGCCTGGCGCGTGATGTTCTGGACCGGCGCGCTGCCCGCCCTCCTCGTCGTCTACGTACGGCGCAATGTGCACGACGCCCCCGAGGCGGCCGAGGAGCGCAAGAAGAGCGCGGACAAGGGGTCGTTCACCGCCATCTTCAAGCCCGGGCTCCTGCGCGTCACGCTCTTCGCGGTCCTGCTGTCCACCGGCGTACAGGGCGGCTACTACACACTCGCCACCTGGGTGCCCACATACCTGAAGTCCGAGCGCGGACTCACGGTGGTCGGCACGGGCGGGTACCTCACGTTCCTGATCTCCGGGGCCTTCATCGGCTACCTGGCCGGCGGCTATCTCACCGACATACTCGGCCGTAAGCGCAACATCACGCTCTTCGCCTTCCTCTCCGCGGCCAGCATCCTGGCGTACACGAACATCCCGGACGGGGCCAACGGCCTTCTCCTTGTGCTCGGTTTCCCGCTCGGCTTCTGCATGTCGGCCATTTTCAGCGGCTTCGGGTCGTTCCTCAGCGAGCTCTATCCGGCGGCTGTGCGCGGCACGGGGCAGGGCTTCACGTACAACACGGGTCGCGCCGTGGGCGCCGTCTTCCCCACGATGGTCGGCTTCCTGGCCGACAGCTGGGGCGTGGGCGGTGCGCTGATCTTCGGTGCGATCGGCTACGCGCTCGCCGTGCTCGCCCTGCTCGGTCTTCCCGAGACGCGTGGGAAGGATCTGGCGTGAGCCCCACCGGCGTGAGCTCCACGGCCACGGCGCCGCAGAGCCCCGAGGAGGCCCGCGCGCTCTTCCGTTCGGGCACGAGCGGGCCGACCGCTGGCTGGGCGGCCGGTCATACGCTCTCCTGAGGTCGATCACGGTCTCCTACGCCGCGTCCGGCCGCTCGGTCGCGGTGAGCGCGGCGAGAGCCGATCTCACCGCATGGGTGGCGCTCAGGTCGAGCCGGGCGCTGCTGCCCCGCACTTGGTGGCGTACCTCGTCGGCCGCGAGGGTGAGCAGCTGGGGCAGCAGGTCGGTGCACCGGCGTGCCATCCAGCCGGTCCCTGCCGTGGCAAGCCACAGCAGGCTCGCCGACCGGCTGGGCGAGGGCAGTTGGGGCTCGCACGACGGCGGGCTGCCCGCCGCGATCCCCCGCGCCGCGAGCAACCCGTGGAAACGGGCGGCGACAAGACGGTGGCCCCGCTCGCCCGGATGAAGCCGGTCCGCGCTCCACAGGGCACGGTCCGCGACCCACTCGTCCTCCGCCAGGTGCAGGTGGACGGCGTCGTACCGCTCGGACAGCGCGTGCACGACGGCGTTGACGGCGCGTTGGCGCCGGGCCAGGGGGCGGGCCAGCGCCCCCGGGAGGCCGAGCATGGCACCCGGGTCGGGGAGGCAGGCGGTGAGCAGTTGGGCCCCCTGCCGAGTGGCGGCTCCGTAGGCCGTGTCCAGGCGGGCTGCCACGGCCTGGATGTCGAACGTGCAGCGGAGGGTGTCGTTGACGCCGACGATCACGGAGACCAGGTCGGGGCGCAGCTTCAGCGCCTCGGGCAGTTGGCGGTTCAGTACGTCGCCGGTCTGGGCGCCGCTGACTGCGAGGTTGTGGAACCGCGCCTCTCCCTCACGTGCTGCCAGCCCCGCAGCCAGCAGCGCCGCCCATCCCCGCCAGCCTTCCTCGGTGGGGTCCCCTATGCCCGCGGTGAGGGAGTCGCCCATGGCCACGAAACACAGCGCCCTCATGAAGCGCACCCCTCGCCGTGCACCCCTTCGCCTGTTGAATCCGCACCCGGCATCGGGGTCGTGCCCACGCTTCCCCGAGCTCTCGGCGTCGGTCGAGCAGCGGAGACCTCACTCGCCCTGCGGGACGCCTGCCCACCACCCGGCGGCCCCGCCTCATGCGCCCCCAGAAACGCCGCCACCGCCCCGCCCCACCCAAAGCACTCCGCACGCGCGCGTGCCGCCTTTCTGCGTGTCCGCTCAGGACGGGCGAGGAGCGTCTGGACGGCGGTCGCGAACGCGTCGCCGCTGTCCTTCGCCACCGCGCCCGCCCCGCCCACGATCTCCGGCAGCGCCGACGACGCGCTGGCCACCACCGGCGTACCGCACGCCAGTGCCTCCAGGGCCGCGAGCCCGAACGTCTCACAGGGGCCCGGTGCCAGGCAGACGTCTGCCGTGGACTGCAGTGCGCCCAGGGCCGCACGGTCCGCGACATGCCCCAGGAAGGTGACCGGCAACCGACGTTCACGCGCCCGCAGTTCCAGACGGGCCCGCAGCGGCCCGTCCCCCGCCACCACGAGGACCGCCGGCACACCCCGGCCGCGGAGCGCCTCCAGGGCGTCAAGGGCCATGCCCGGCCGCTTCTCCACGGAGAGGCGGGAACAGAGCACGAGCAGAACGTCACCCACGCGCGCGTGGCGCTCGCGTACGCGAGGATCGCGCAGCCCCGGACCGCTGGCCACGAGGTCGACGCCGAGCGGCGCACGGACGACATTGCGCGCTCCGATGCGGACGAACTCGCGCTCGGCCCACTCCGTGGTGCACACGACCCGTGCGAAGGCGTGCGCCGTACGGGAGTTGAGGGCGTCGGCCGTACGCGAAGCGGCCTGTCGCGGCACGCCCCAGGACCTGAGTACGCCGTCCGTCGTCTCGTGGGAGACCATCACCGCCGGGATCCTGCGGTGCCGGGCCCACGCACCGGTCCAGCGCAGGGTCGTACGGTCGGAGACCTCGATGCGGTCGGGGGCGAGGCGTTCGAGGATTCGGGCCACCCTGCGGCGGTCCGTGAGGACGCGGTAGCCGCCTGTTCCGGGCAGCGGTGTGCCCGGCAGTGTCACGACGCGGCCCTGGTCGGTGTCGCGGACCCCGGCGCGTTCGCCGGGCACGATCAGCACGGGCTCGTGCCCGGCCGCGATGTAGCCGCGGCCCAACTCCCGCAGTGCGGTGCGCAGTCCGCCGGACGAGGGGGCTACGAAGTTGGCGAGCCGTACGATCCGCAGCGATGTGGAAGGCCCCTCGCCGGACCGGGCCGCCGCCTCGGAGCGGGCCGCCGCCTCGCGGCAGGCCGCCTCCCGGTACAGAGCCGCCCTCATGCCGCCACCACCGTCCGCGCGGCGAGCACCTGGGCGTAGTGGTCGACGAGTTGTCCGCCCACCGCCTCCCAGGTCCGCCCCTCGACAGCCGAGCGCCCGGCCGTGCCGTACGCGGCCCGCAGCCCCGGATCGGCGGCGAGCGCCCAGACCGCGTCACGCACCGCGAGGGCGTCCCCCGTCGGCACCAGGAGTCCGGTGCGGCCGGGGACGACGAGGTCCAGCGGGCCTCCGGCGGCGGGCGCTATCACCGGCACGCCACTGGCCATGGCCTCCTGCACGGTCTGGCAGAACGTCTCGTGCGGACCGGTGTGCACGAAGAGGTCCAACGAGGCGAAGATCCGGGCGAGTTCGCCCCCGGTGCGGCGTCCGAGGAACACCGCCCCGGGCAGTGCCGCCCGTACGGAACCCTCGCTGGGCCCCTCGCCGACGACGACGAGGCGCACGCCTTCCAAGGAGCACACCCCGGCGAGGAGTTCGACCTGCTTCTCGGGGGCGAGGCGCCCTACGTAGCCGACGATCAGCTCGCCGTTCGGCGCGAGTTCACGGCGCACGGCCGCGTCCCAAAGGCCGGGCCGGAACCGGGTGGTGTCCACACCCCGTGGCCACAGCCGCACCCGTGGCACTCCGTGTGTCACAAGATCGCGCAGAGCGGCCGACGACGGGGCGAGAGTGCGGTCGGCCGCCGCGTGGACGGCACGGATGCGCCGCCAGGCGGTGGACTCCCCCATGCCCATGTACGTACGCGCGTAGCCGCCCAGATCCGTCTGGTAGACGGCGACGGCGGGAATGCCGAGGCGTGTGGCGGCCGCCATGCCGCGCGCGCCGAGGACGAAGGGGCTGGCCAGATGGACGAGATCGGCGCGGTGCGCGCTCAGCGCCGCCGACAGGCGACGACTGGGCAGCGCCAGCCTGACCTGGGGATACCCGGGCAGGGGCAGGGAGGGGACGCGGATGACCGGGCAGGGCGCACTGGCTTCGGCTGCGGCGTCCGCCCCGGCTGCGGGGGCCGGGGCGATGACCAGGGGGTCGTGACCGCGCGCGACGAGCTGCCGGGCGGTCTGCAGGGCGCAGTGCGCCACGCCGTTGACGTCGGGAGGGAAGGATTCGGTGACGATGACGACACGCATACCCGTGTTGTCGTCGCGCGGGGCGTGGTCACGTCAACGTGGATCTTTCCTGGCGAGGAACGTCCCATGAGCGTTCCGCTCCGCACACGCCCGGCCCAGGGGGCGCGCCCGGCCGAGCTTCCGCCGCGTCGAGGGCTACACCTCGGCCGCGTCGGGGCCGATTCTGCTGCGTACCGCGGTCTGTACCTCGTCCTCCTCGGCGGGGTCCGCGGCGAGCCTTCTGAGCTGGGTGACCACGCGGGCGTCGCCGGTCTCCGCGTGCCTGGCGGCGACCTCGCGGGTCGTCTCCTCGCAGTCCCACAGGCATTCGACGGCGAATCCGGCGGCGAACGAGGGATCGGTGGCGGCGAGCGCGCGGGCGGCGCGTCCGCGCAGGTGGGAGGAGGCGGTCTCGCGGTAGACGTGCCGGAGGACGGGGGCCGCGCAGGCGATGCCGAGCCGTCCCGCGCCGTCGACGAGCGTCCAGAGGGTCGGCGTGTCCGGGCCCTCGCCCCGTACGGCTTCCCTCAGGGCGGCGAGGACGAGCTTGCTGTCCTGGGCCGCGCCCCGGCAGGCGAGTACCCGCCCCGCCGCGGCGCCGAGCACGTCGGGCCGCAGGGCCCAGCGGCGGGCCCGCTCCACGGCGGCGACGCTGCGCATCCGCTCGAAGGACTCTGCCGCGGCGTCCACGACGGCCCGTGACGGGCTCTGGACGGCCTCCTCGATCAGGTCGAACACGTCGGGATCGTGGGCGTCCGCGAGGTAGCGCAGGGCTGTGCCGCGCGCCCCGTCGGAGCCGTTGCGGGCGGCTTCGAGGATCTCGGCGCGGTCGTCGGGCCCGGCGACCGCGCTCAGGCAGCGGGCCGCGGGCACATGCAGGACGGCGCCGCGTTCGAGCCCTTCCTGCGCCCAGTCGAAGACGGCCTGGACGCTCCAGCCGGGGCGTGGCCCCGACGGCCGCATCTGGCGTTGCCAGCGGTCGAAGGATCCCTGCTCGCGGGCGGCCCGCACGCGGGCGCCGACAGCCTGTCGCGGATCCTCCTCCCACAGCCGCCAGGGCCGGGGTTCGTAGGCGTCGCGCACGACGGTGGCAAGGTCTGCCTCGCCCTGCGCGTCCGAGGGGAATCTGGCGAGCACGGGCTCGGCGAGGGCGCGCAGGCCCGCGTCGTCGTCCCGCATCGCCAGTTCGTCCAGGGCCCAGGCCCAATTGGTCCCGAACACCGCGTACCTCCGCAGCAGTTCGAGGGCGTCGTGCCTGCCGTAGGAGGCGAGGTGGCCCAGGACCGCGAGCGCGAGGCCGGTGCGTGAGTCGTCCGTGTTCAGGACGTCCTCGGCATCGAAGAGATGCCGCTCGATCTCGTCGATGCCGCCACGGAGATCGAGATAGAGCCTGGCGTAGTACAGGGAGCGGTTCTCGACCTGCCAGTCGTGGCGTGGGTCGTGGAGCACACAGGTCTCAAGGGCGGCGAGCGCCTCGGACCGGGGTGCGGTGAGTGCGTGCAGGGTGCCGTCACCGCGGCCCCTCTGCAGCAGGCCGAGCAGCGTACCGCTGGGCGCTATGACCGGATCGAACATGGGAAACAGCCTCACATCAAGCGTCGACGCAACCGGGAACCGTGAATTACCTGGCCGTGCGCCAACACGTCGGGCCGCCCGCCGTCTCTTGCTTGGTGTAGACCATCTTTCTCTGCCTCTCGTCGGTGGCCCGTAGGGATCCCGGACGGGAGGTCCGGGGGCGGGCCGCTCACGGTCCACGCGGTGCGGCATCTCCTGCCCCGCCGTCGCGTCCGTGAATCACGTCGTCATGATGGCCCAGCGGTTCAGCCCGCCGCGACCACATTTCCAGCGCCCCCGTTGTTGCTGGTCAGCTACCCCGTTCAGGCCGCCCCGAACAGCTCGAGCAGCTCCGTCTTGGCGAACATCCGGGCGGTGTCCACCGCCGACGGTGTGCCCGCGGCCGGATCCGCGCCCGAGTCGAGCAGCGCCCTGACCACCGCGTCCTCGCCCTTGAAGACGGCACCGGCGAGCGGGGTCTGCCCCCGGTCGTTGGCACGGTTGGCGTCGCCGCCCCGCTCCAGGAGGGCCCGTACCGCTTCCGCGTGGCCGTGGTAGGCGGCGAGCATCACGAGGGAGTCCCCGCTGTCGTTCGTGAGGTTCGCCGGAACTCCTGCGTCCACGTACGCGGCGAGGGCCGCGGTGTCGCCCTGGCGCGCCAGATCGAAGATCTTGGTCGCCAGCTCCACGACTTCCGGGTCGGGGGCTTCACTCATGGACCGGACCGCCTTTCGACTGCGGGGTGACTCGGGGATCGTACGGCGACCGGTGCGGCCGTACGGGTGAACCGACAGGCTACTGCCCGTCCGGGCACATGACCGGGCACACCCGCGGCAAAGATCATCGAGGAACCCGGACGCCCCCCGGATCCGCGCTCGGGTGGCCCAGCAGACCTCCGCCATTCGAGGGAATTCCAGGAAAATTCCCCCATTTGCACCTTTTATCGTATGGATACATGCTGTGAACCTGGAACAACTCATGGTGACTGTCCCCACCAACCAGGAGAACCGTCATGATCCTTTCCATCTCGGGCGTCGTGCTGCTCGGCATCATCGTCTTCCTGTTCTTCCGCAAGGACGGCCTCAAGGCGTCCCACGCGCTGGTCTGCGCGCTCTTCGGCTTCTTCATGGCGGGCACCGCCATCGCCCCGAGCATCAAGGCCGGCAGCGCGAGCCTGGCGAGCCTCCTCGGCGGGATCAAGTTCTGACGCCTCCTGCTCCCTGTAGTACTTCGTTCGCACCATCTGGAGACTGACGTGGCCCGGCGCCCCCTCCCCCGCATCCTGAGCAACGGAACCGCCTCGATCGCCCGGAGCCGGGAGTTCGCACGGTCGGCCGCCGACAACGCCACCGACGTCCTCCACCCGCTGATCACGATCACTCGTGGACTGCGCCGGCTGGCGGCGGCCGGGCGGCGCAAGTGGGCCGACACCCCCAAGGACCGGCGCGGACCGCTGCTGTTCCTCGTGGCCTCCGTCGTCCTGGTCGTGGCCCTCATTCCGTACGGTCCGCTGCTCGCCGCCATCTGCCTGATGGCGGCCGCCGCGTGGACCGGCAGGGAACGCACGGCGCCGGCGCCCACCGGCCCCGACGAGGCGCAGACCCAGCGGCTGCAGTCCCTCTACGAAGCGCTCGTCCCGTACTTCTCCGTCCCCGAGGACCCCGCGCCGCTCTTCGCGCACGGCGGCGAGTGGGACAAGGCCCTCACGTCGTACGACTTCGACGACAACGGACGTGTCTCCCGTCTGGAGGTGCGCTACCCCGCGTACTTCACGGACGGCGAGCCCGAATCGCGCGCACGGATCGAGCAGCTGCTGCACGCGAAGGCGGGCCGTGGCCGCGAGTACCACTTCGAGTGGGACGAGGAGGGCAACCAGCTCACGGTGAACGTGCTCCCCCCACTGCCCACCGACATCGCGGCCCAGCGCTTCGTCACGGCCCCCGGTGAGACCGTGCTCGGCTTCACCGACCCCACCGGCGTCCAGCGCACCCTGCCCGTGACGGACGGCGACGAGCAGCGCGACGTACCCCCCGTCGTCTGGCGCACCGGCCCCCGCTCCACCGAGCCCCACCTCCTGGTGGTCGGCGAGCCCGGCAGCGGCACCACGACCCTGCTGCGCTCCATCGCCCTGCAGGCCCTGCCGCACGGCGACGTCCTGATCGTCGAGGGCAGCGGCATCGGCGACTACGCCTGTCTGACCGGCCGTGACGGCGTCCTGTCCATCGAGTGCGGGCTCGCCGGAGCCTTGGCGAGCCTGGAGTGGGCCGCGCACGAGACGGAGCGGCGCCTGATCTCCGCCAACCGCGCCCGGCAAGCGGGCCACCCCGCCCCGGACGACACCAAGCGACCCCTGTGGATCATCCTGGACCGCCCCAGCGTGCTCGGTCACCTGGCCGCCGCTGACGGACGCAAGGACCCGCAGTCGCTGCTCCAGGTGCCGCTGCGGCACGGCAGGGCGGCCAGTGTCACGGTCGTCGTGGCCGACCAGTTCGACAGCCTGGAGGCGCTGAGCGATCCGGTGCGCCAGCACACACGCGCGCGCGTGGTCCTCGGACCCACGACGCTCGACCAGGTCGAGGACATCCTCGGAGTACCGCCCCGCACGACGCCCACGTCCGACGTCCCGCCCGGCCGCGGCTACGCCCGGCTGGGTACCGGTCAGGTGCACCGGCTCCAGGTGCCCGCGACACCCGATCCGTACGACGACGCGACGAGCGAGTCGCACCGGCAGGCGGTGACGGAGCTGCTGCCCGCACGGAGCACTCCGGCCGGCGCGGACGCCGGCACCGAAGGGGTCACCGGCACCGGCACGGAGACGGCCGAGGCCGTGGAAGCGACCGAATCCGGCACCGCGGCGACAGAACCCGCCACGAAGCCGGAGCCCGTACCCGCCGAGAGCTGACCGGAGCCGGCCCTCAGGCCACGAAGGCCCGCGACGCCTCCACGCCCGAGCCCGCCCCCGTCTCCACCAGGCGCGCGGCCGCGGCGAGGCGCGCCGCCGCCTCGTCCGCCACCGCGCCTCCCACGGTGAACGGCAGCCGCACATACCCCTCGAAGGCCCCGTCCACCCCGAAACGCGGCCCTGAGGGGACCCTGACCCCCACCCGCTCGCCCACTTCGGCGAGGCGGGAGCCGGAGAGGCCTCCGGCGCGCGCCCACAGGGTCAGGCCGCCCGCCGGTACCGCGAACTCCCAGTCGGGCAGTTCGCGGCGGACCGCGGCGACCAGGGCGTCGCGGTTCTCGCGGGCCTGGTCCCTGCGCACCCGCACGGCCGACTCCCAGCCGCCGGTGCTCAGGAGCCAGTTCACGGCCAGCTGTTCCAGGACGGGGGTGCCCATGTCGGCGTACGCACGCGCCGAGACCAGGCTGCGGATCACATCGGGAGCGGCCCGCACCCAGCCGATGCGCATGCCCGCCCAGAACGCCTTGCTCGCCGAGCCGACGGTGATCACGGTCGAGCCCGCCGGGTCGAAGCCGCAGACGGGGCGAGGCATCGTCAGGTCGTCGTCGAGCTGCAGCTCGATCATGGTCTCGTCCACGACGACGACCGTTCCCGCGGAGCGCGCGGCATCGACCAGCTTCCGCCGCTGGTCCTCGTCGGCGAGCGCGCCCGTGGGGTTGTGGAAGTCCGCGACCACATAGGCGAGGCGGGGGGCGGCATCGCGAAGGACCTGCCGCCAGCGGTCCATGTCCCAGCCTTCGAGCCCCTCGGACATGGCGACGGGGACAAGGCGGGCGCCCGTCTCGCGCATCAGCTGGAGGATGTTGGCGTACGAAGGGGACTCGACGGCGATGCGTTCGCCGCGCGGCGCGAACAGGTGGCAGATCGCGTCGATGGCGCCCATCGCCCCGGTCGTGACCATGATCTGTTCGGGCATCGTCGGGATGCCGCGCGCGGTGTAGCGCTCGGCGAGCATCTGGCGCAGCGCGGGCAGACCGGCCGGGAAGTCTCCGTGGGTGTGCGCGTACGGGGGCAGTTCCTCCAGAGCGCCCTGCACGGCGCGGGTGAGCCAGGGCTCGGGAGCGGGCAGCGCCGCGCAGCCCAGGTCGATCATGGAGCCGAGCGCCTCGGGCGGAAGGGGTTCGAGCCCGCGCGCGGGGAGGGGGTTACCGGCCGGGACCGCGGTCCAGCTGCCCGCTCCCCTGCGGGACTCCAGGAAGCCTTCGGTGCGCAGCGCCTCGTACGCGGCGGCGACCGTGGTCCGGCTGACGGCGAGGGACACGGCCAGCTCACGCTCGGCGGGCAGGCGCGCGGCGACCGGGACGCGGCCTTCGAGGACGAGCATGCGGACGCCGTCGGCAAGGGCGCGGTAGGCGGGCGGGCGGCGCGTGCCGGGGCCCGCGGGGCGCGTCTGCTGCGAGGTGAGCAGCCGGGCGAGCTGCGTGGCGCCCACCGCCGAAGTCCACTGAGCCATGATTCCCAGTCCACCTTCCCGGAATTGGCCATGGTTGGCACTGTCTTACGAGCCACAGAGTGTCATGTGTCAGGCCACTATCACCAGCAGGGGGGCCATCTCTTGTCCACGCCGAAGCCACTTATGCCGTCGCACCTCGCACGCCGACTGATCCAGCTGTACGTCGGTCTGGCGCTGTACGGCGCGAGCTCAGGGCTCCTGGTGGTGTCCGGCCTCGGCCTCGAACCGTGGAACGTGCTGCACCAGGGCCTCGCCGAGCTGACCGGGATGTCCATCGGCGTCGTCTCGATCCTCATCGGGGCCGCGGTGCTGCTCCTGTGGATCCCGCTGCGGCAGCGCCCCGGGCTCGGCACGGTGTCCAACGTCTTCGTGGTCGGCCTGGCGATGGACGGCACCCTGGCCCTGATGCCGGACGCGCACGCGCTCGGCGCCCGCATACCGCTCCTCGTGGCGGGGATCGTCCTGAACGGTGCGGCGACCGGGCTCTACATCTCGGCGAAGTTCGGTCCCGGACCGCGGGACGGCCTGATGACGGGCCTGCACCAGCGCACCGGCCGCTCGATCCGGGTGACGCGGACGCTGGTCGAGGTGGCGGTGGTCGCCACCGGCTTCGCCTTCGGCGGCACGGTGGGCGTCGGAACGGTCCTGTACGCCCTCGCGATCGGCCCGCTGGCCCAGTTCTTCCTGCGCTTCTTCGCCGTCCCCGCTCCATCCGGGCGAGAGCCCGTGGCCGCCGACGGTCAACCGGGGCAGGCGATACTGCAGCGGTGACCACGCGCGTACGCCATCCCTATCTCGACCATCCCGGCCCGCTCCCCTTCGCCCACCGCGGCGGGGCGGCGGACGGCCTGGAGAACACCGCCGCCGCGTTCCGGCGCGCGGTCGACCTGGGGTACCGCTACATCGAGACGGACGTGCACGCCACGTCGGACGGCCGTCTCGTGGCCTTCCACGACGCGACGCTCGACCGCGTGACGGACGCGGCCGGGCAGATCGCCGACCTTCCGTGGAACGACGTGCGGCGCGCGCGCGTGGCGGGCAGCGAGCCGGTGCCCCTCTTCGAAGAGCTCCTGGAGACCTTCCCCGACGTCCGCTGGAACGTGGACGTCAAGGCCGAGCCCGCCCTGCTCCCGCTCCTTGAGCTGCTGCGCCGCACCGACGCCTGGGACCGCGTCTGCGTCGGCTCGTTCTCCGAGGCCCGCGTGGCACGGGCCCAGCGCCTCGCGGGCCCGCGCCTCGCCACGTCCTTCGGTACGCGGGGAGTGGCGGGCCTGCGGCTGCGCTCCTACGGCGTCCCCGCCCCCGTGCGCCGCTCAGCGGTGTGCGCGCAGGTGCCCGAGACGCATGCCGGGATCCGGGTGGTGGACCGGCGGTTCGTACGCGCGGCCCACGCGCGCGGGCTGCAGGTGCATGTGTGGACGGTCAATGACGCCGATCGCATGGCCGCTCTTCTCGGCCTCGGAGTGGATGGCATCATCACTGATCACATCGAGACGCTGCGCGAAGTGCTGAAGGACCGGGGAGCCTGGGCCTGACCGCTCAGGGGCGGCAGCGGACCACGGGGACCAGCGAGGGGGCACGGGTGGGCACCGACACCGTGCGTACGGCAGCACCGGCCGACGAGAGCGCCGCCGCGCGGCGGCGCGAGCAGCACGGCTGGTACATCTACGACTGGGCCTGCTCGGTCTACTCGACCAGCGTCCTGACCGTGTTCCTCGGCCCGTATCTGACGGAGATCGCCAAGTCGGCCGCGGACGGCGACGGATACGTCCACCCACTGGGCGTCCCGGTCAGCGCCGGGTCCTTCTTCGCGTACGCGGTGTCGGCATCGGTGATCGTGTCGGTCTTCGTCATGCCGCTCGCGGGCGCCGCAGCCGACCGCACGGGCCGCAAGAAGCCGCTGCTCGCGGTGGCCGCCTACGTGGGGGCCGCGTCGACGGCCGGCATGTTCTTCCTGGACGGCGACCGCTATCTCCTCGGCGGCTTCCTGCTGATCGTCTCCAACGCCTCCCTCGCCGTCTCGATGGTGGTCTACAACTCCTATCTGCCGCAGATCGCGCCTCCGCACGAGCGTGACGCGGTCTCCTCGCGCGGATGGGCGTTCGGTTACGCGGCGGGCGCGCTCGTCCTGGTGGCGAATCTGGTCCTGTTCCTGGCCCATGACACCTTCGGTGTCCCGGAGTCCACGGCCGTGCGCATCTGTCTGGCGTCGGCGGGTGTGTGGTGGGGCGCCTTCACGCTCGTACCGCTGCGGCGGCTTCGTGACCGCGAGGCGCCGCCTTCGCGGTCGTCCTCACAAGGGTCGGCGCGCGGCCGGCGGCAGCTGGCGTCGACCGTGCGCGACATGCGCCGCCATCCGCACACCCTGGCGTTCCTGCTCGCCTATCTCGTCTACAACGACGGCGTGCAGACGGTGATCTCCCAGGCGTCCGTCTACGGCTCCGAGGAGCTCGGCCTCGACCAGTCCACGCTGATCGTGGCGGTTCTGCTCGTGCAGGTGCTCGCGGTGGCGGGCGCGCTCGCCATGGGGCGCCTCGCACGGACGTACGGAGCCAAGCGCACCATCCTCGGCTCGCTCGTCGCGTGGACGGTGACGATCGGGGCCGGGTTCTTCCTGCCCGCGGGCGCGCCGGTGTGGTTCTTCGTGCTCGCGGCGGGCATCGGTCTGGTGCTCGGGGGTTCCCAGGCGCTCTCGCGGTCCCTGTTCTCGCATCTGGTGCCTGCGGGCAAGGAGGCCGAGTACTTCTCCGCGTACGAGATCAGCGACCGCGGCATGGCCTGGCTCGGGCCGCTGATCTTCGGCCTGACGTACCAGCTCACGGGCAGCTACCGCGACGCTATCGTCTCGCTCGTGGCCTTCTTCGTGATCGGTTTCGCCCTGCTCGCGCGGGTACCCGTGCGGCGCGCGATCCGCGACGCGGGAAATCCCGTACCCGACAGGATTTAGCAACTGAAGCCAAAGGGCGGTAGTGTACGCGTTTGGCTTACCAGGCGGACCGTTACTGCGCGCTGAAGATTGAGAAGCGCAGGGTGACATCCTCTGTCAGATGTGACATACCGGGCGCTGGTGGGTACAACAAGGGGCGGCATACGACGGCGACGCATGACCCTTAACGGGAATCTTTACCGCCGACCGGACGTTGACCGGATGACGACGACAGCGACACCTGTCCTGTGGGCGACAAGCCCGGGAGGCACGATTCATGAGTGAGCGAGCTCTTCGCGGCACGCGCCTCGTGGTGACCAGCTACGAGACCGACCGCGGCATCGACTTGGCTCCGCGCCAGGCCGTGGAGTACGCATGCCAGAACGGACATCGATTTGAGATGCCGTTCTCGGTAGAGGCAGAAATCCCGCCGGAGTGGGAGTGCAAGGTCTGCGGGGTCCAGGCACTCCTTGTAGACGGCGACGGACCTGAGGAGAAGAAGGGGAAGCCTGCGCGTACGCACTGGGACATGCTCATGGAGCGCCGTACTCGAGAAGAACTCGAGGAGGTCCTGGAGGAGCGCCTTGCGGTTCTCCGTTCAGGAGCCATGAACATCGCGGTGCATCCGCGGGACTCCCGCAAGTCCGCCTGACGGCGAACTGAACAACACCGCACACGAAGGCCGGGGCCACTGCTGAGCAGTGGCCC
>NZ_JBHVXJ010000033.1:0-62992 GCF_042881845.1 Streptomyces sp. NPDC058257 | reverse complement strand
GCACCGCCTCGCGGACGTGCCGCACCCAGTACTCCGGATCCTGAAGCTCAGCCGCCTCCGCCAACACACCCGTCAGGTTCGAGACCACCGGCAGCCTCGGCGTTCCATACGCGATCCCCTGCGCGACCTTGCGGAACTCGTCGAGAACCGGGTCCATCAACGGCGAATGGAAAGCATGCGAGACCTTCAGCCACCGCACCTTCCGCCCCTGGCCCCTCAGCGTCTCGGCCAGGCCCTCCAGCACCTCACGCCCACCGGAAAGCACCACCTGCGACGGACCGTTCACCGCCGCGACACCCACACGGTCCGCAAGTCCCTCAAGGAGGGGCAGTACGTCCGTCTCCGTAGCCTGCACGGCCAGCATCGCGCCACCCTCAGGCAACGCCTGCATCAACCGCCCCCGAGCAGCCACCAACCGAGCCGCATCCTCCAGAGACCAGAGCCCAGCCACATACGCCGCAGCCAGCTCACCCACCGAATGCCCACCAACAACCTCCGCCCGCACACCGAAGGACTCCACGAGCCGATACAGCGCCACCTCAACCGCGAACAACGCAGGCTGCGCATACCCCGTCCCGGACAACAGCTCAGCATCATCGCCGAACATCACATCCTTCAACGGCCGCTCAAGCACCGCATCCAAATGCGCACACACCTCATCAAGCGCATCCGCGAACACCGGGAAAGCCTCATACAACTCACGGCCCATCCCCACCCGCTGACTGCCCTGACCCGTGAAGACCACTCCCAAGCGGCCCTCCACCACAGCCCCGGAAACCTCACGCTCCCCCAGCAGCACAGCCCGATGCTCAAGAACCGCCCGCCCCGAAACCAACGACCAGCCCACATCAACGGGATTCAACTCACCGGCTGATGGGGCGACTTCACGCAAACGCTCCACTTGCGCCCGCAGGGCCTCCGCGCTCTTCGCCGACACCACCCACGGCACGACCGTCAAAGGCAACCCCGCGTCCACGGACGCCGCGACTTCCTCAACGCCCCCTGGCGCCTGCTCCACGATCACATGCGCATTCGTCCCGCTCACACCGAACGACGACACACCGGCCCGACGTGGGGCGTCACCGCGCTCAGGCCACTCCCGCGCCTGCGTCAACAGCTCAACAGCCCCCGCCGACCAGTCCACATGACTGCTCGGCCGATCCACATGCAGAGTCGGCGGCAGCACACCCGCCCGCATCGCCATAACCATCTTGATCACACCGGCAACACCCGCAGCGGCCTGCGTATGACCGATGTTCGACTTCACCGAACCAAGCCACAACGGCTCGCGCCCCTCACCCCGCTCCTGCCCATACGTCGCCAGCAGGGCCTGCGCCTCGATCGGGTCACCCAGAGTCGTGCCCGTACCGTGCGCCTCCACCGCATCCACATCACCGGGCGCAAGCCCCGCACTCGCCAGCGCAGCCCGGATCACCCGCTGCTGCGACGGCCCATTCGGCGCCGTAAGCCCGTTGCTCGCACCATCCTGGTTCACGGCCGAACCGCTCACCACCGCCAACACCTCATGCCCATTCCGGCGCGCGTCCGACAACCGCTCCACCAAAAGCAGCCCGACACCCTCACCCCAACCCGTACCATCCGCAGCCTCCGCGAACGCCTTGCACCGGCCATCCACCGCCAAACCCCGCTGACGGCTGAACTCCACAAACGTGTCCGGTGTCGACATCACCGTCACACCGCCCGCGAGCGCCAGATCGCACTCGCCCTGACGCAGCGCCTGCGCCGCCAGATGCAGAGCGACGAGCGAGGACGAGCAGGCCGTGTCCACCGTGACGGCGGGGCCTTCAAGGCCGAAGGCGTAGGACAGTCGGCCCGAGACGACGCTCGCGGCGTTGCCGGTGCCGAGATAGCCCTCGCCCCGGTCAGGTGCGGTGCGGAGCACGTCCTCGTAATCCTGGCCGTTGGTTCCGGCGAAGACACCGGTACGGCTGCCGCGCAGGGACGACGGATCGATGCCCGCCCGCTCGAACGCCTCCCATGCCGTCTCCAGAAGCAGCCGCTGCTGCGGATCCATCGCCAGAGCCTCACGCGGCGAGATCCCGAAGAAGGCAGCATCGAAGTCGGCCATGTCGTGGAGGAAGCCGCCCTCGCGGACGTAGCTCGTGCCGGGGTGGCTCGGATCCGGGTGGAAGAGGGCGTCGACGTTCCAGCCTCGGTTGTCAGGCATGTCCCCGATGGCGTCCTTGCCGTCGTGGAGCAGCCGCCACAGGTCCTCAGGTGACCGGACTCCGCCCGGGAAGCGGCAGCTCATCGACACGATCGCGAGGGAATCGTCGGTCATTGAGGAGACCGCCGGAGTGGAACCCGAGGTTCTGCCGTCCCTTCCGGCGCCGTCGATACGGCCGTTCAGGTCGGCGAGGTCGTCAAGGTGGTCGAGGTCGTCGAGCAATTCACCGCGCAGGTGGTCGGCGAGGGCGCCCGGAGTCGGGTGGTCGAAGACAAGGGTGGCCGGGAGGCGAAGTCCGGTGGCGGCCCCGATGAGGTTGCGCAGTTCCACCGCCGTCAGGGAGTCGAAGCCGAGATCCTTGAAGGGACGTGTGGCGTCGACCGTTTTGTTGGCCGGATAGCCGAGGACGGTGGCGACACCGGCCCGTACGAAGTCGAGGAGTTCCCGTTCGCGCTCCGCCGACGGGAGCATGGCGAGTCGGCCCGCGAGGGAGTCATCGGACGACGACTTGGACGACGCGCCCGCCGTGCCCAGCTCGGAGCTTCCCCTCCCTGCCCCTCCTGCCGCGCCCGCCTCTCCTGCCTCACCCGTCCTGGCCTCGGGCAGTTCGTCGAACAGATGGCAGGGGCGTGCCGTGCGATAGCTCGCCGCATATCGAGCCCATTCCACATCGGCAAGCGTGACGGCGGCGGGCATGTCCGTACCGATGGCCCTGGCCATGGCGGCGACGGCGAGATCCGGTGCCATCGCGGGCATGCCGCTCTCCCGGACCCGGTGCTCCACCACTCCGCCGTCTGCGGCCATGCCGCCATCGGCCCACGGTCCCCAGGCGAGGGACACAGCGGGAAGCCCGAGCGCGCGCCGGTACTCGGCGAAGGCATCAAGGTACGCGTTCGCCGCCGAGTAGTTGCCCTGCCCGCCGACGCCCATCGAGCCCGCGACGGAGGAGAAGAGCACGAAGGCCGTCAGCTGTTCACTGTCCCGGGTCAACTCGTGCAAGTTCAAAGCAGCTTCAGCCTTGGGCCGCAGCACAGCCGCCAAACGCTCACCCGACATGCCATCCAGAACACCGTCATCCAACACCCCCGCCGTATGAAACACCCCCCTCAACGGCACATCCCCAGAAATCCCCTCCAACACCCCCGCAAGCGCACCCCGATCAGCCACATCACAAGCCACCACCGAAACCCTGGCCCCCAACCCCTCCAACTCCGCAACCAACTCCCCCGCACCCGGAGCCGCCAACCCACGACGACTCGTCAACACCACATGCTCCGCACCCCCAGCCGCCAACCACCGCGCCACATGCCCACCAATCGCACCCGTACCACCCGTAACCAGAACAGTCCCCCCAGGCACCCACACACCAACAGACCCACCCACACCAACCGAACCAACCGAACCAACCGAAGCCAACGACTCAACCCGCACAAGACGACGCACAAAAACACCCGAACCCCGGACAGCCAGCTGATCCTCGCCACCGGCACCCGCGAGTACGTCCGCGAGGCGCGCCCGCGCCCGCTTGTCGGCGTTCACCGGCAGATCGACGAGGCCTCCCCAACGCTGAGGCTGCTCAAGGGCGGCCACCCGGCCCATGCCCCACACGGCCGCCTGCGACGGCGACGTCAGCCGGTCCGAGCGCCCAGTGGACACGGCCCCGCACGTCGCGGACCACAGCGGCGCCTCGACGCCCGCGTCTCCCAACGACTG
This sequence comes from Streptomyces sp. NPDC058257, assembly GCF_042881845.1. NCBI lineage: Bacteria > Bacillati > Actinomycetota > Actinomycetes > Kitasatosporales > Streptomycetaceae > Streptomyces > Streptomyces sp. NPDC058257. The sequence continues at coordinate 59,091 of NZ_JBHVXJ010000033.1, read as the reverse complement.
CAGCAGTACGAGCACTCCCTCAAGGCCCACGCTCACGGCCGGGTGCGCCGAACCCGCGGAGTCGTCGAGGGCGAGCAGCGACAGGACACCCCGCGGGGCACCGGCGGGGTCGTCGTCCAGCAGCTCACGCAGCTGTCGACCCAGTTCAGCTCGCTGGAGACCGTCCCGTGCCACCGCGATTCGGGAGACCTTCGCGCCCCGCTCCTCAAGCCCCGCCACGGCGGCCTCGGTCCAGGGGTACGACACTTCGTCCGAGTCGCCATCGGGCACGACGACCCACCACGTACCGGAATGGGCGGCCGGCGCCAGACCCGTCAGCGGCTTCCAAGACTCCCGGTAGAGCCACCGCTCCACCGTGGACGTCTCCCGCCGCTGCCGCCGCCACGACGACAGGACCGGCAGGATCTCACCAAGCGCGGCACCGGCACCGCTGCCCTCGGCGTCCAGCTCGGCGGAGAGCAGCGCCAGATCCTCGCGCTCCACAGCCTCCCAGAAACGTTCCTCGACCTCGTCCACGGCGGGTGCACCGGGGGCGACGGCGGGCGCGGTCTGGGCCGACTCCAGCCAGTAGCGCTGGCGCTCGAAGGGGTAGGTGGGCAGGTCGACGCGGCGGCGGCTGGTGATGGGCTCGTAGAGGGGCGTCCAGTCGACGGTCGCGCCGCGTACGTGGGCCTGGGCGAGGGCGGTCAGGAACGTGTCGGGCTCGGGGCGATCGCGACGCAGGGCCGCGATCAGGCCCGACTGAGCGGCGGGCTCGGTGACGGTGTCGTGCGCCATCGCCGTCAGCACGGCATCCGGACCCAGTTCGATGAGCGTGGAAACCCCGTATGCGGTGAGGGAGTTGAGGCCGTCGTGGAAGCGCACCGCCTCGCGGACGTGCCGCACCCAGTACTCCGGATCCTGAAGCTCAGCCGCCTCGGCCAGCTCACCCGTCACGTTCGAGACGACCGGCAGCTTCGGAGCCTCGTACGTCAGGCCCTGCGCGACCTTACGGAACTCGTCGAGAACCGGGTCCATCAACGGGGAGTGGAAAGCGTGCGAGACCTTCAGCCACCGCACCTTCCGCCCCTGAGCCTTCAGCGTCTCGGCCAGGCCCTCCAGCACCTCACGCTCACCGGAGAGCACCACCTGCGAGGGACCGTTCACCGCCGCCAGACCAACCTGATCCTCCAGACCCTCAAGGAGGGGCAGTACGTCCGTCTCCGTAGCCTGCACGGCAAGCATCGCGCCACCCTCGGGCAGCGCCTGCATCAACCGGCCCCGAGCAGCCACCAACCGAGCCGCATCCTCCAGAGACCAGAGCCCAGCCACGTACGCCGCAGCCAGCTCACCCACCGAATGCCCACCAACAACCTCCGCCCGCACACCGAAGGACTCCACGAGCCGATACAGCGCCACCTCGACCGCGAACAACGCAGGCTGCGCATACCCCGTCCCGGACAACAGCTCGGCATCGTTACCGAACATCACGTCCTTCAACGGCCGCTCAAGAAGCCCGTCCAAATGCGCACACACCTCATCCAACGCATCCGCGAACACCGGGAAAGCCTCATACAACTCACGGCCCATCCCCACCCGCTGGCTACCCTGACCGGTGAAGACAACACCCAGGCGCCCCTCCACCACAGCCCCGGAAACCTCACGCTCCCCCAGAAGCACAGCCCGATGCTCAAGAACCGCCCGCCCCGAAACCAGAGACCAGCCCACATCGACAGCACTCGCCGGGATCAACTCACCGTCACCAGCGGTGCGTTCACTCAGCCGCTCCACCTGCACCCGCAGCGCATCAGCACTCTTCGCCGACACCACCCACGGCACCACGCTCGACGGCGGGGCACTCACTACGGCGTCACTGTCCGAGACGGCCTCAATCGGCGCCTGTTCCACGATCACGTGCGCGTTGGTCCCGCTCACACCGAACGACGACACACCGGCCCGACGCGGGGCGTCGCCGCGCTCAGGCCACTCCCGCGCCTGCGTCAACAGCTCAACACCACCGCGCTGCCAGTCGACTTCGGAAGTGGGAGCGTCCACGTGCAACGTCGGCGGCAGCACACCCGCCCGCATCGCCATAACCATCTTGATCACACCGGCAACACCCGCAGCGGCCTGCGTATGACCGATGTTCGACTTCACCGAGCCCAACCACAACGGCTCGCGCCCCTCACCCCGCTCCCGCCCGTACGTCGCCAGCAGGGCCTGCGCCTCGATCGGATCACCCAACGTCGTACCCGTACCGTGCGCCTCCACCGCGTCCACATCACCCGCAGCCAACCCCGCACTCGCCAGCGCAGCCCGGATCACCCGCTGCTGCGACGGCCCATTCGGCGCCGTAAGCCCATTGCTCGCACCATCCTGGTTCACGGCCGAACCGCTCACCAACGCCAACACCTCATGCCCATTCCGGCGCGCGTCCGACAACCGCTCCAACAGGAGCAGCCCGACACCCTCACCCCAACCCGTACCATCCGCAGCCTCCGCGAACGCCTTGCAACGGCCATCCACCGCCAAACCCCGCTGACGGCTGAACTGCACGAAGGTGTCGGGGGATGACATCACCGTGACGCCGCCCGCGAGCGCCAAGTCGCACTCACCCTGACGCAGCGCCTGCGCAGCCAGATGCAGGGCGACCAGGGAAGCCGAGCAGGCGGTGTCCACCGTGACGGCGGGGCCTTCGAGGCCGTACGCGTACGACAGACGTCCGGACATGACGCTGACGGCATTGCCGGTGAGGACATGGCCCTCGATCTCCGGAGGGACCGTCGCCATGCGGGAAATGTAGTCCTCGCCGTTGGAGCCGACGAAGACTCCGGCGCGACTGCCGCGCAGCGCCGTCGGATCGATGCCCGCGTTCTCGAACAACTCCCATGATGCCTCCAGGAGTTGGCGCTGCTGGGGATCCATGGCGAGGGCCTCCCGCGGGGAGATGCCGAAGAAGTCGGCGTCGAACTCGTCGGCCCCGTCGAGGAATCCGCCTTCACGCACATAGCTGGTGCCCGGGCGGTCGGGGTCGGTGTGGTAGAGACTCTCGAGGTCCCAGCCGCGGTCGGACGGGAACTCCGTCATGGCGTCCCGGCCCTCGGCTACGAGGTGCCACAGCTCTTCGGGCGACCGGACGCCGCCGGGGAAGCGGCAGCTCATCGACACGATGGCGATAGGGTCGTCGGCCGTGCCGTTCACCGTCATGCCCGGGCCCGCCGCGGCAGCCGTGGCGTCCCGCGTCGTGTCCGTGCCGCTCCCGAACAGTTCGGTGGCGAGGTGCTCCGCGAGGCTGGTGGAGCTGGGGTAGTCGAAGACGAGGGATGCCGGGAGGCGCAGGCCCGTGGCGGCCTGGACGCGGTTGCGCAACTCCACGGCGGTGAGTGAGTCGAAGCCCAACTCGCGGAAGGCGCGGGAAGGTTCGATGGTGTCGTGGGTGGCGTACCCGAGCACGGTGGCGGCCTGGGAGCGGACGAAGGCGAGCACGGCAGTGGCGCGCTCGGGAGCGGGGAGCGGTGCGAGACGGCGTACCCAGTCGGGTCCGGTGGCGGCGTCGGGGGCGCTCGTGGGCCCGGTGGAGTCGGCCGGGGCCGCGGGGCGCGCTTCGGGGAGTTCCGCGAAGAGCGGTCCCGGCCGGGCGGCGACGAAGCCGGGCAGGAAGGTGCCCCACGCCACGGACGCGATGACGGCGGTGGTGTCGCCGCGTTCGACGGCCTGCCACAGGGCGGAGACGGCGAGTTCGGGGTCCATGGGCGGCATGCCGTCGCGGCGCGCCCGGTCGGCGCGTACGGCGGTGTCGGCGAGGCCGCCGCCGTCCCAGGTGCCCCAGGCGATGGAGGTCGCGGGCAGTCCGTCGGCGCGGCGCTGTTCGGCGAGCGCGTCGAGGAAGGTGTTGGCGGCGGCGTAATTGGCCTGTCCGGCGCTGCCGAGGGCGCCGGACGCCGATGAGTAGAGGACGAACGCGTCGAGGTCGAGGGTGCGGGTGAGCTCGTGCAGGTGGCGGGCCGCCGCGGCCTTGGGGCGCAGGACGCCCTCGATCCGCTCGGGGGTGAGGGCGTCGAGGACTCCGTCGTCCAGGATCCCCGCCGTGTGCACGACCGCCGTCAGGGGCACGTCGTCGGGGATGCCGTCGAGGAGTCGGGCGAGGGCATCGCGGTCGGCGGCGTCGCAGGCGGCGACGGTGACTCGAGCCCCCAGCTCCTCAAGCTGCGCGGTGAGTTCGGTGGCGCCGGGAGCGGCCGGGCCGCGGCGGCTCGTGAGGAGGAGGTGTTCGGCGCCCTCGCGGGCGAGGCGCCGTGCGATGTGCCCGCCAAGGGCGCCTGTGCCGCCCGTGACGAGGACGGTGCCGCGGGGGGTCCACTCGGTGTGGCGGGGAGGTTCGGCGCCCGCTGCCTCGGCGCGGACGAGTCGGCGCACGAAGACTCCGGAGCCGCGTACGGCGAACTGGTCCTCGTCGCCGGTGCCCGCGATGGCGCCGGCGAGCCGGGCACCCGTGCGGGCGTCCGGTGTCGCGGGCAGGTCGACGAGGCCGCCCCAACGGTCGGGGTGTTCGAGGGCGGCGACCCGGCCGATTCCCCACACCTGGGCCTGGCCGGGGTGGGTGAGCCGGTCGCTTCGGCCCGTCGAGACGGCACCGCTGGAGACCGCCCACAGCCTTGCGTCGCTCTCCGTGTCGCACAGCGCTTGAAGGAGCGCGACCGTGCCCGCGAGTCCGGCCGGGACGTCGGGGTGCGAGGGGTGGGGCTGCTCGTCGAGGGCGAGGAGGGAGAGGACGCCGGACAGTTCCCCGTCCGCGGCCGCGTCACGCAGTCGCCCGGCGAGTGACTCTCGTATCAGCTCTGTGTTTTCGAGGTCGAGTTCGAGAGCGAGGTCGAGTTCGAGTTCGATGGGGTGGGCGCCCGCCTTGGCCAGTGCCTCGACGGCGCCCGCCGCCCAGGGGTGGCCGGATGCCGCTGCGGGTACCACGACGAGCCAGCGGCCGCCCGCGATCCCGGACGGCGCGGTGAGGCTGCCGCGGAGCGGCTTCCACGTGACCCGGTAGCGCCAGCCGTCGACGACGGAGCGTTCCCTGCGCTGCCGCCGCCAGGACGCGAGGCCGGGCAGGACGGCGCTGAGCGAGTCCTCGTCGACGTCGGTGAGCGTGGACGTCAGTTCCGCGAGGTCGGCGCGCTCCACGGCCTCCCAGAAGCGCTCCTCGGCCTCGTCGGCGGCCGGGCCGGCGAGGGCCGCGGCAACGGCAGCGGCCGGTACGGCCTCCAGCCAGTGGCGCTCCCGCTGGAAGGCGTACGTGGGCAGGTCGACGGCGGCGCGCGCGGCCGCGCCGGGGTAGAGGGCACGCCAGTCGAGTTCGGCGCCGTTGACGTGCGCTTCGGCGAAGGACGTGGCGAGCCGGGTAGCGCCGCCCTCGTCGCGGCGCAGCGAGCCGAGGGCGGCCGCCGTGTCCTCGCGGCCCGTGTCCTCGATGGCGGCCTGGACGGGGACGGTCAGGACGGGGTGCGGGCTCATCTCCACGAACAGGTCGTGGCCTTCGTCGAGGAGCCCGTGAACGGCCTGCTCGAAGAGGACCGTCCGGCGCAGGTTGCGGTACCAGTAGGCCCCGTCCATCGGGGTGTCGTCGGCCAGCCAGTCGCCGGTGAGCGTCGAGTACACCGGTACGTCGGGTGTCCTGGGCGCGACGGGGGCGAGGACTCGCTCCAGGTGCTCCTCGATGGCCTCGACCTGCACGGAGTGCGAGGCGTAGTCCACAGGGATGGTGCGGGCCCGGATGTCCTGGGCCGCGCACTGTGCCACGAGTTCCTCCAGGGCCGTCGTCTCGCCCGAGACCACGACGTGGGACGGGCCGTTGACGGCGGCGACGGAGATGCGGTCGCCCCACGTGGTGAGCAGCTCCCGCACGCGTTCCTCGGGCAGGGGTACGGACACCATGCCGCCCCTGCCGGAGAGTTCCAAGATGGCCTGGCTGCGCAGCGCCACGACCCAGGCCGCGTCCTCGAGTGACAGTGCGCCCGCCACGCACGCGGCGGCTATCTCGCCCTGGCTGTGCCCGACGACCGCGGCGGGCTCGACCCCGGCCGCCCGCCACACGGCGGCGAGGGAGACCATCACCGCGAAGAGGACCGGCTGGACCACGTCGACACGGTCGAAGTTGTCGCCGGACAGCTCCTCGAACAGGTCCCAGTCCACGAACGGTCGCAGCGCGTCGGCGCACTCCTCCATGCGCGCGGCGAACACCGGTGAGGAGTCGAGGAGTTCCAGGGCCATCCCGGCCCACTGCGAGCCCTGCCCGGGGAAGACGAATACGGGGCGTGCGGCATCCGAACCCGCCGCCGCACCCGCGTCCGACCGGCCCACGACCACGCCGGGACTCGTCACGCCGCCCTGGGCGAGGTGGGCAAGGCCTGCGAGCAGTTCGGCGCGGTCCTGGCCGACCACGACAGCGCGGTGCTCGAACCGCGACCGCGTCACGGCCAGGGAGTAGCCGACCTCTCCAGCGCCCGTCGCGGGCTCGGAGAGCAGCCGTTCGTGCAGCCGTGCGGCCTGCCCGCGCAGCGCATCCGGTGTCTTGCCGGACAGCACGAGCGGCAAGACGCCCGGGATCACCCGCGAGGGCCCGGCGGGCTCGCCCTCCGCCTCCGGAACGTCGGCCGGAGCCTGTTCGATGATCACGTGTGCGTTGGTCCCGCTCATGCCGAACGACGACACAGCGGCCCGGCGAGGCGTCCCGTCCTGGCGTTGTGGCCAGGCCCGCGCCTCGGTCAGCAGCTCGACCGCCCCGGCGGACCAGTCGACGTGCGAGCTGGGCTCGTCGACGTGCAGCGTCTTCGGCAGGACGCCTTCGCGCATCGCCATGACCATCTTGATCACACCGGCGACACCGGCGGCGGCCTGTGTGTGGCCGACGTTAGACTTCAACGACCCGAGCCAGAGCGGATCCTGGTCCTCGGGGCGGTCCTTGCCGTACGTGGCGAGCAGCGCCTGCGCCTCGATCGGATCGCCGAGCGTGGTGCCGGTGCCGTGCGCCTCCACCGCGTCCACATCGCTCGTCGTAAGCCCCGCACTGGCCAGGGCCGCGCGGATCACACGCCGCTGCGAAGGCCCGTTGGGCGCGGTCAGACCGTTGCTCGCACCATCCTGGTTGACCGCGGAACCCCGTACGACCGCGAGGACCTGGTGGCCGTTGCGGCGCGCGTCCGAGAGCCGCTCAAGGACCAGGATGCCGACGCCCTCACCCCAGGCCGTGCCGTCGGCGGCCTCCGCGAAGGGCTTGCAGCGGCCGTCGGGAGCCAGGCCGCGCTGGCGGCTGAAGGCGAGGAAGGAGCCGGGCGAGGCCATGACGACGACGCCTCCGGCCAGGGCGAGCGCGCACTCGCCCTGGCGCAGCGCCTGCACCGCGAGGTGCAGGGCGACCAGTGAGGACGAGCAGGCCGTGTCGACGGTCATGGCGGGGCCCTGCAGGCCGAGGGTGTAGGCGATGCGGCCCGACGCGACGCTCGCGGCGGTACCGGTGACGAGGTAGCCCTCCATGCCGTCGGCGGCGTCGCCGAGGCGCGGCCCGTACTCCTGGGTCTCGGCGCCGACGAAGACGCCGGTGCCGGAGTCGCGCAGCGAGTCGGGCGTGATGCCCGCGCGCTCCAGTGCTTCCCAGGACGATTCGAGGAGGAGCCGCTGCTGCGGGTCCATGGCGAGGGCCTCGCGCGGGGAGAGGCCGAAGAAGGCGGCGTCGAAGTCGGTCGCCTCGTGCAGGAAGCCGCCCTCGCGGACGTAGCTGGTGCCGGGGCGGTCGGCGTCGGGGGCGTAGAGGGCGTCGAGGTCCCAGCCGCGCTCGGTGGGGAAGCCGCTGATGGCGTCGGTGCCGTCGGCGAGCAACTGCCAGAGTCCTTCGGGGGTTTCGACGCCGCCGGGCAGTCGGCAGCTCATTGCGACGATGGCGATCGGCTCGTCGTCGCGGCGTGCCGCGAAGAGGGGGGCAGTGTCGTCGGCGCTGTCGAAGAGTTCGGCGCGCAGGTGGCGGGCGAGCGCGTCGGCGCTGGGGTAGTCGAAGACGACGGTGACGGGCAGGGCGAGACCGGTGGCCTGCTTGAGGCGGCGGTGGAGCTCCACTGCGGTCAGGGAGTCGAGGCCGAGGTCGAGGAAGGGGCGCGTCATGTCCGGTGCGGGGCGCCGCACTTCACCGTCGCCGCTGCCGCCGAGCACCGCTGCGACCTGCTCGCCCACCAGTTCGCGGAGCCGGCGCCGCTGTTCCGCCTCGGGCTTGTCCTTGAGGGCCGCGTACAAGGGGGCTGCGAATTCCGCGAAGTCGCTCAATGTTCCACTCCGTAGCACCGGCCGAATCATGGCTCACCGATAATGCGCCGACAACGCCCCGAAAAGGCATTGGGCAAACTTGTCCAAAATACGTTCGCAGGCTAACAGGGCTGCTTTTGCCGACGTACCCCTAGAAGTCCCCTATGCAGCCCGAAGGACCGGCAGAGATAGGGGTTCTGCCTGACCGGGACCGCCTCTAGGGTGAGGCTCGTGGAAAATGCTGTCCGGGTTGAAGGCCTAGTGAAACAGTACTCGTCGAATTCGAGGCGCGTAGTCGATGGACTGAACTTTGAAGTGCGCCGGGGCGAGGTGTTCGGCCTGCTGGGCCCCAATGGCGCCGGAAAGAGCACGACGGTGGGCATGATGACCACGCGCGTGCGGCCGACTTCGGGCAGCGTCCTGATCGACGGCGTGGACGTCGTGGCGGAGCCCCGGCGGGCGAAGCGCGTCCTTGCCGTCGTGCCGCAGCGCAACAATCTCGACCGGTCCCTGACGGTCCGGCAGAACCTGCTGTTCCACGCGACGTATCACGGGGTGCCGCGGGCCGAGCGGCGCAGTCGCGCCGACGATCTGCTCGACCAGATGGGTCTCACCTCGTACCGGAAGTCGAAGGTCGACGACATGTCGGGCGGCCAGGTGCAGCGAGTGATGATCGCGCGCGCCCTGATCCACCGTCCGAGTGTGCTCTTCCTCGACGAGCCCGCCACCGGGCTCGACCCGCAGGCACGGCTCTTCGTGCACGAGCGGGTTGCCCAACTCACCGAGCAGGGCGTGACGGTGGTACTCACCACGCACGACATGGACGAGGCGGCGAAGCTCTGTGACCGCGTCGGGATCGTCGACCAGGGCACCATGCTGGCGCTCGACACCCCCGACGGTCTCAGCGCACTGCTGCCCGCGCACTCCACGCTGTCGGTGACGGTGCGGGTCCCCGACGGCCCCGACCAGGTGGTCAAACTGCTCACGGAGCTGGCGGGGGTGCGGCAGGTCGACGAAGTGGACACCCAGGCTCAGTCGGCCCCCGATGACGCCTGCGAACTGCGGATCTATACGGATTCGGAACCGGTCGAGGCGCTGCCGCGGGCGCTCGCGGCGCTGACGGGGCAGGGCTACCGGGTGACCGACGTGGGCATCGGGCGGGTCTCCCTGGAAGACGTTTTCCTTCACCTCACCGGAAAGAACCTGCGATGAGCGCGACGACCGCGGCGCCCGTGAAGAGCGCGCCGACTCCGCCGGCCCAAGGGCAGCTGCATACGTTTCGCGCGATTATATGGCGAGACATCTTTGTGGCCCTGCGTCAGCTCCCCACCTTTATCGGCCAGGCCATCATCCAGCCGTTCTTCACGCTTTTCGTCTTCGGCGTGCTGCTGAGCGACGCGGGTTATGTGGACGGCGACTACAGCGCCGTACTGCTGCCGGGTGTGCTCGCCCTGAACGGATTTCTTGGCGGCATGCAGAACACGGCGCTCCCGCTGGTCGTCGACTTCTCGTACACGCGGGAGATCGAGGACCGGCTGCTCTCGCCGATCTCACTGCGTCTGGTCGCCGTCGAGAAGATCATCTTCGGTGGCCTCTACGGATTTGTGGCGTCGCTGATGATGACGCCGGTCGGCATGGTGCTGCTCGATCTGTCCTGGCCGATCAGCCGTACGGTGCCCGCGCTCGGCATCGCGCTGCTCGGCGCCATCGCGGGGGCGTCCATCGGGCTCTGCCTGGGCACGTCGGTCTCCAGCGACAAGGTGGACGTCATGTTCACGCTGGTCCTGATGCCGCTGCTCTTCACGGGGTCGACGCAGTTCCCGCTGAGCGCCCTCGACGAGGTCCGCTGGTTCCAGGTGATCTGCGGCGCCAATCCGCTCTCGTACGCCAGTGAGGGCATGCGTGCGGTCACATCGCCGCATGTGGAGCACATCCCGTTGGCCATCAATCTGGTGGTGCTCGTCGGCGCGATCCTGCTCTTCGCGACGCTGGGCATACGGGGCTTCCTGCGGCGCGCGCAGACCTGACCGGACCGGATCGCAAAGAACCACAACGCACGGCAGGGGCCCCGGAGTTGAAGGCGAACTCCGGGGCCCCTGCCGTGCGCGCTCGGCTCAGTCGTCGGGCAGGTCGATCGGTGCGAGCGCGGGGAACAGATCGCCGGGGCCCGGGTTGCCCGGCCGGGTGGCGCCGCCGAGGTGGCGCAGGACGCCCCACACGGCGTTGAGCCCCGTCGTCACGGCACCCTCGGCGAAGCCCGCCGTCCAGGAGACGTCGTCACCGGCGAGGAAGAACCCCTTCTGCGCCGCGGGGAGTTGGTCCTGCATGAAGTGGGTGAACAGGCGCCGCTGGTAACGGTAGTGGCCTGGCAGGTTCGCCTTGAAGGCACCCATGAAGTGGGGTTCGGTCTCCCAGGTGACGGTGCGCGGGGGCGCGATGATGCGGGAGCGGATGTCGACGTCGGGGTAGATGTCCGCGAGCGCCTCCAGGACGCTGTCAAGGCGCTCCTGCGCGGTGAGCGGCGCCATCTTCAGAGAGTCGTCGTTCCAGGTGTACGAGAGGCACATGACGCCGGGGCGGTCCGGTCCCTCGTCGAAGAGGTAGACGCCGCGGGGCAGCCGGTCGGTGAGGGTGGTGCTCATGATCTCGCGGCCGGTCCGCGGGTCGCGTTCGCGCCAGAACGGCCGGTCGACGAGGACGAACAGCTTGGAGGAGCCCATGTAGTGGCTGCGCTCCACCGCCGTCCACGTGGGCTGCGGGAGCAGAGCGCGGTCGCAGCGGACGTTGGTGACGAGGGTGCGCTTCTGCGGCGTGAAGACCGCCGCCGGGTAGGTGTGCGAGGCGCCGCTCTCGTCGTGGACGGTGATGCCGCGCGCGGTGCGCGCGATGCGCCGGGCCGCACCCCGGGGGCCGCCGCGGTGCAGGGATTCGAGTGTGGTGCCCGCGGGCCAGTGGGCGAGGTCGTCGGGCGCCGACGACCACAGGCGCAGCGGGAGCTGCTGGGAGCCGCCGACGACGAGCCGGTGGTCGTTCTCGGCGCCGGTGTAGACGACGCGCAGGATCTCCAGCATGGAGTTGGGGAAGTCAGTGTCCCAACCGCCCGCGCCGAAGCCGACCTGGCCGAAGATCTCCCGGTGCCTGAACGAATCGAAGGCGGGCGACGAGGCGACGAAGGCGTAGAAGGACTGGTCATCGAGGCGGCGCACCAGGGGGTTCCAGATGGCCTTGATGGCCTCGGTGTCACGGCGCCTGATCGCGTCGTCCATCGCGAAGAACTCTGCGTCCTCCTGCAATGCCTTGTCCCACGTAGTGCCTACTTCTTGATATATATCCGGCAATTCATCGGCATAGCGTGCGTAATGCCGGTCGTTCCCGAGCGCTACGACGGTGCTGCCGCTGGCCGCGGTGAGCGGGTTGGGGAATGGACGGGTCCGCAGCCCCGTCAGGTCGAGATAGTGCTGAAGCGCGGCCGCCGAAGCGGGGAACCGCATGGCACCGAGTTCGGCCACCGCGTCCGGGCTGCTATCAAAACCGGCCGATCGCATTCGGCCACCCATGTGGCCCGCCTCGTAGACGACGGGGCGCATTCCGAGGCGCATGAGCTCATACGCGGTAACGAGGCCGGACAATCCCGCGCCGATGACTGCGACCGGCGTACCGAACTCGCCCGACGGAATTTGTCCGAGACCCTCCGGACTTGCCAGCCATTCGTCGTACGCGAAGGGGAAGTCCGGGCCGAGCATGGTGATGGATTCTGTTGTTCCGGCGGGCAATGTGCTGTTGAGGGCAACCAACGGATACTCCTCTGTCCGTGGTGGGGCCGGCCCGGCGATACGTTCTCGGACGGCCGCGAGGGCCGGGCTCCGGCAGCAGCGGGAGGGGGGGTCCGCGATCGGCGCGGCACGCACCTCACCAGGGACCGGCGGGCCCGCGAACCGCCTCCGACGCACGGCACGTCCGAAGGTGCACTTTGATTATCCCGGCGCGTGTGGGTCACCGGTAAACCCCTGAGCACCCCCTTGCGTCTCCTACATGTGCAGGCGTAACACGTCGACCCCGGGCAGCCATCGGACATAAAGGCGTGGGAACATGAGCAACGCAAGGCGGCGACACACCGTGGATACGTGAAGGCTTGCATCCGCGAGTTCAACCGAGTGAGTTTGCAGATACAACCCACAGTCTGGTTTCGGACGTTGATCTGCGAGGGCCCGAACTCACCACAACAGCAAAGATGTGCGAGGAATCCAATGACGTTCGGGATGCATTGACTACTTTAGTAGTGTGAACTTGCTCCTGAAGACCGTACGAAATCCAGGCGAAACCTTGAAATAATCCGTTGTGTCCACACGCTTGCCCGGCACGGAGCCAACGTGCGCCGAACTACGAACCGTTCACTTCTAGAGGGAGATTTCATGCATCCAGGGCCGGACAGCCGAAAGTTTCCCGTGCATGACCACCGCCCCGGCGGCGTGCACGGTCGAAACCGGCCTGAACGGTTGGCCCTGGAGGTACGGCACACCGCGGACGGCGCCGCGGGCACGGCGGACGAGCAGGACTGCGAGCTCCGGATCCCTCAGCACACCTGTGTGGCCGTCGTCTCGGACGACACCGCCGCGGACCGGTTCCTGACCGGCCTGCTCAACGAGAACAGACCGGGCCTGTCCGTCTCGGTGTACGGCGTCGACGCGCGCGACGAACCGGAGGCCGTCGAACAGCTCGTCGGGCTCGCCCCCTCGACGGCCCCAAGACCCGACCTGCCGGTGCACGACGCCTTCGTGGAGTCCGGGACACAGAAGGGCCTGCCCCCGGAGAGAGCCGAGCAGCGCACGTCGGAACTGGCGGACGCGCTCGATCTGCACGCCGTCCGGGACACCCCGTGCGCGGGCCTCTCTCCCGGCCTGCTCTCCCGCGTGTCGCTCGGCTGCGCCCTGTTGAACGCACCGCCGCTGCTCCTTCTCCTCCGGCCGCTCGACGACGTGGACGTCGCCTCGGAGAAGATCATCTGCCGTGTGCTCGACCATTACACGGCATCGACCGGGGCCGTGGTGTTCACCACCCGCTCCACCGAGGTCGCGCACCGCGTGACCGACCGGCTGCTCCACGTCGGCGGTGAAACGCAGCGCCGCGAGGGGGACACAGGCTGCTGACCACGACCTCTCCGGGCAACGCTGCCCGGAGAAACCAACGGCTACGCCTGGACCCGCACCGCCGTCAGCACGCGGTGTCCGCGAGCAGGTAGTGCGGCAGATCCTTGCGCCGGGTGACATTCAACTTCCGGTAGACCCGCGTCAGATGCTGCTCGACGGTGCTCACCGTGATGAAGAGCTTGCGCGCGATCTCACGGTTGCTGTGCCCGAACGACGCCAGAGTCGCCACGCGCCGCTCCGCGTCGGTCAGTTCGTCGGGGGCGACGCCCTCGGCCTCCGTCGGCCGTTCCGCGGCCGCCGTCACCTCGCTGTCGCTGTACGGCACGACACGCGCGCAGAGCGCCTCCGCACGGGCACCCCTGGCGATGCGCCAGGCCCGCCGCGCCATCATCCGAGCCTGCCCGAGCTCGCCCAGAGCGTGGTGCGAGCGGCTCAACGCACCCAGTACCCGCACCAGCTCGTGCCGGTCCTCGCACGATTCGAGCTCCTCCACCGCCTCACGCAGCAGATGATGGTGGCGCGGCCCGCCGGCCTCGGCGATTACGCGCAGGGACAGGGCCCGGGTGCGGGACTGCCCGGGGCCGCACTTGGCGAGCTGCTCCTTGGCGAGCCGCTCCGCCTCGGCACCACCGCCGGTGCGCAGGTGGACCTCCGCCGCCGCGGACCGCCACGGCACGAGCGCCGGCTGGTCGATGCCCCAGCGAATCATGAGCTCGCCGCACAGCAGGAAGTCGTCGAGGGCCGGGTGACTGCGCCCCATGGCCGCGTACAACTGTCCGCGTGCATACAGGAGTTCGATGCCGTAACGCGTCTCGCGGTGCCTGTCGGGGACGTACTGGTCGAGGTAGCCCATGGCCTCCTCGTACTGCCCCATCACGGTGTGCGCGGAGATGAGGGTGGCCAGCGGGGAGCCGATGGCCACGCCCCAGCTGCCCGGCGTCATCCACGACAGGGCGTTCTCCGCGAAGCGGACGGCCTCCTCCGTGCTGCCCTGCCGCAGCGCGATCTGCGCCCGGATCGCGGACAGCGGCGCCTGCCAGCCGGGGCCGCCGAGCTTGGTGGCATCGCGCAGCAGCGCGTCGCACCAGTGCGCGGCCCGTTCGAGGCGGTCGGAGTAGATCAGCACGGAGAGGGCGTTGGTCAGCGCGTCCAGGGTGCACTCACCGAGACGGGCGCCCTGCAGGACGGCCTCCGCGAGGTCGGTGACGTGCGGGTCGCAGCCACGGCTCAGGGTCAGGTGCAGGGCCGCGCCTGCCTTGTGCGCGGGGTCACCACCGCGCGCGCTCATACCGTCCGTAGCGCCCTGGGCGGGCGTCCAGTTGTCGGGAGCGAGCCGGTCGCACAGCGCCGGGTAGGTGGCGCGTACGGAGCCGGTCATCAGGTAGAGCGCGGCGACGGAAGTGCCCTCGTACGCGCCCTGGCACTTGCGGGCGACCTCCACGGCCTCCTCGAACCTCCCCTGCCACAGCAGCCCGGAGAGCAGCACGGGGACGGCCCGCTCGCCGAGCCAGCCCTCGTCGAAGGCCGAGCGCAGCGCGCGCAGGTGGGCCCCGAGGGTGGCCGGGCGCAACCGCCATATGAGGCGGGTCAGTTCGGCGAGCATCTCGCCGCGCCGCTCCCCTTTGGGGCAGGCCTCCTCGGCGAGCTGAAGGCAGTCGATGGCGAAGGAGGCGTCCTCGTCGCGCCGGGCGCGGGTGGCCGTGTCCCACAGCACGTCGAGGGACTCGGCATCTCTGGCCTCGCCCGCGGCCACGAGGTGCCGGGCGACGGCGGGCGGTTCGGCGCCGAGACGGCGCAGGAGTTCGGCGGCTCCGCGGTGCAGGGCCAGGCGGTCGACGTCGGCCATGTCGTCCAGGACGGCGGTGCGCGCCACGTCGTGCCGGAACGATCCCGCGTCGATGAGCCCGGCCGCCTCCAGCTCGCGCAGGCCCGCCGAGACGGCATCCGGGCTGCGTTGCAGCAGGTCGGCGAGGAGGCCGGGGGTCGCGGCGTCACCGAGCACCGCGAGGCCCCGGGCGACGGCCGACAGCTCGGGCTCGCCCCGGTGGAGGCAGCTGAGCACGGCCTGCCGGTAGGCGGCGCCGACGACGGGTCCCGCGGGCGCGGGGTGCGGGTCGCCGCTGGTCACGGCGTCTTCGATGAGGTCGTGTATCAGAGCCCGTATGAGCAGCGGGCTGCCGCCGCTGACGCGGTGCACGGCCGGGGCCAGGCGACGGGCGGCCGCCTCGTCGACGTGCTGGTGCAGCAGGTCGGCGGTGGCCCGCTCGCCGAACGGCGTCAGGCGCAGTTGGGTGAGGCGGGGGTGGCGCAGGAGTTCGGCGCCGAACAGCGGCCGGGCGGGATGCGGTCCGGTGCGCAGGGCGAGCACGATCGTCAGAGGCTTGGAGCGCAGTTCACGCATCGCGTACTGCAAGCACTGCAGGGAGGGGATGTCGGCGTACTGGACGTCGTCCACGAGAACGGCGAGCGGGCCGCCCGCGGCCGAGCTGAGCAGCGCGCCGCTCAGCGACCGCATGACCTGGGCCCGTACGTGTTCCTCCCGCTCGGAGTCGGGGTCGCGCAGCATCGCCGTGAACCGGGCGTCGTCCAGGAGCTGTTCCACAGAGGCCGCCGCCCCGCCCGGTGCCGGGCCGGCCGTGTCCATCTGTGCGTCGCCGAGCAGGAGTTGGCCGAGTACCGCCATGGGAGTGCGGCGCTCCGCCCTGAGACCGGTGGCCTTGAGAACCGTGACGCCCCGGGACTCGGCCAGCTCGGCGACTCCGTTGAGGAGCTCGCTCTTGCCAGTCGCCACCGCGCCTCTCACCACTACCACTCGGGAGGACCGCTCTGCACTTTTTGTCAGTATCTCCCCAAAGACAGCGAATTCATCAACTCGCTCGACCAGACTCATAGCGTGGTTTCCTCCCCGTTAGGAAATTAGCTCACTCTGCATCGGCTCGCTATTAGATACAGCACCAGTCCAGTGACCATCCGAGCCGTTTTGCAAGATACCAGGGTAGATCCAAACGCCTCCCCTCCACTCTCGGCCGTCGCTCCAGAATCAACTCAACTATGACTCAATCTTGGCGACAAGGTAGCCCCGAAAGAAGCGTGGTCACCCCCTCAAATCCACGGGGACTCGCAACGTTTAGCCCTCCCCACTCCGGCCGTGAATGTGATAGATGGGCCTCCGCTACCCCGGCCGTATGTTGAATTTCTAATTCCATTTGTGAGGATGACACAAAGTGAACTGGTCACCGCGTGCCGGACACCCGCCCACCTGAGGTGATCCGAACTCCACGGTCCCGGGCGCCCGTCCGCCGACGCCTTCGCGATCTTCATCTGCCTCCCCGGGGAGACCCGACTTACACCTCCGCGTACGGCCGATGGCGGGTAAGCGCCGCCCCCTTCGACCCGTCCGTACAGATTCCATTAAGACAAGCGCCGCGTCGGAACCCGTCACGATGGCGCCCGCCCATCGAATTGAAGTCAATGTGACGGGCTGTTATCCATGCGCAGAACAAGCTGTTTGCATGACCAAGATCACGACGCTGCGCTATGGCCGCGTCAATGCGGTGCGGCGGCCCTCGACGGCAAACTCCGCCCGCCCGGCCCGCCTTGTGAGATACGCCATATTGTTACGCCGCGGTTTCGCGCCGCCGACGCGTTAAACCAAACGCATGTTCACATTCGTTGCCGACCTGTCAGAACGGCCGGATCCAGCCCCTCCGGATCCGAAAAGCAGCGACTGCGGCGCGCTGAGGGGACGGATAGGGGTGGAAGCCGCCCCCCGTCGCGGCTAGCGTCTCGACGTCTCCGCACCGCAGTCGCCTTCTGGTCCGGCTGCCGGACTTCCCGTACGAGTTGCCCCGTTCCCGTGCAAGCAGGCATGCATGCAAGCAGACAGGTGGCGAGAATGAGCGAGCCGCGATGAGCACCTCCCCCACCGGCGCCGAGGAAGCCGGAGCCGACGGCGAGATATTCGCCGACGGTCAGCCGGCCGACGGTCCCGTGCGCACCTCCGTGACGGTGATCGTGCCGACCTTCAACGAGGCCGAGAACGTCGGGGAGTTGCTCGACCGGCTCGCCGCCGGTCTGCCCCCGCACCTGGACTGCACGGCCGTCTTCGTCGACGACAGCACCGACGACACCCCGGCGGCGATCGAACGAGCCGCCCTCACCTGCCCGTTCCCCGTCTCGGTCATCCACCGCAGCGTGCCCGTCGGCGGCCTGAGCGGGGCCGTCGTGGAGGGCCTCAAGGCCGCCACGTCCAGCTGGATCGTCGTCATGGACGCCGATCTGCAACATCCACCGTCACTCGTTCCCGAGCTCATCGAGACGGGCCGCCGCACGGACGCGGACCTCGTCGTCGCCAGCCGGTACGCGGGCGGCGGCAGCCACGCCGGACTCTCCGGCCGCTACCGGGTGGCGGTCTCGCGCACCTCGACGCTGGTCACCAAAGGCCTCTTTCCCTCCGCGCTCAAGGGCATCAGCGACCCCATGAGCGGCTTCTTCGCTATCCGCCGCAGCACGGTCCACGCCCAGGCCGGGATCCTCAAGCCCCTCGGCTACAAGATCCTCCTCGAACTGGCCATCCGCTGCCGCCCGCGCACCGTCGCCGAGGTGCCGTTCTCCTTCCAGGAGCGGTTCGCGGGCGAGTCCAAGTCGACCGTGCGCGAGGGCCTCAGGTTCCTCGCGCACCTGGTGTCCCTGCGCACCGCGACCCCGGCCGCACGCATGATCACGTTCGGTCTGATCGGCGTGACCGGTTTCCTGCCCAACCTGTGTGGCCTGGCCCTGCTGACAGCGCTCGGCCTGCACTACATGGCGGCGGAGGTGGTGGCCAACCAGTTCGGGGTGCTGTGGAACTTCGTCCTCATCGACCTGCTGCTCTTCCGCAACCGCCGCGAACACCGCCATTGGGCGGACCGCCTTGGCCGGTTCGCCCTGCTCGCCAACGCCGACCTGGTGCTGCGCATCCCGCTCATCGCCCTGCTCGTGCACCGTGCCGATATGGCGGTCCTGCCCGCGACGGCGCTCGCCCTCCTGCTCACGTTCGTGGTCCGCTTCATCGCCACGGAACTGCTCGTCTACGTGCCCCGGCGCGGCGGCCGGGCCCGCACCCGGCTCCCCGCAGAACCGGACGGGCAGAAACCGGGGCAGGAGAAAGAGGAAGAGCGGGAGGGCACGCCTTGACCTCCCGCATCGCGGCGCCGTTGTTGGCCCGCGTCGTCCCCGACGACATCGTGGTCGAGGAGTTCCGCACCGATCCCGACGGCATCGTCCTGCACCCCGCCGAGGAGGCCCTCATCGCGCGGTCGGTGCCCGCGAGGCGCCGCGAGTTCACCACCGGCCGGCACTGCGCGCACCGCGCTCTGGAACGCCTGGGGCTGCCCGCTCCCGCGATCCTTCCCGACCCGAAGGGCAGCCCCCACTGGCCCACGGGCGTCGTCGGCAGCATCACGCACTGCGCGGGATACCGCGCCGCCGCCGTCGCCGGCACCGCGCGGGTCCGCTCACTCGGCATCGACGCCACCCCGAACGACCCGCTCCCCGAGGGGGTCCTGGAAGCGATCGGCCTGTCGGCCGAGCAGCGCCGGGTCCAGAAGTATCTCGCCGCGCACCCCTCGGTCCGCTGGGACCGCGTTCTGTTCAGTGCCAAGGAGAGCGTCTACAAAACCTGGTATCCGCTCGTCCGCCGTTCCCTCGGCTTCGAGGAGGCCGATGTGGACTTCCGGCCGGACACCGAATTCCGACCGGGCCCGGACGCGGCGGGCGAAGGGTCCTTCACGGCCCGGATACTTCCTCCCGTACGAGAACTCGGTTTCCCCCAGGAACTGTCGGGCCGCTACGCCGTCCGGGACGGCCTCGTACTGACCGCGATCACGCTCCGCTCGTGAAGCAGGACATGGGCGGGACCGGGTAACCGCATGATCAGAACAGATCCGATCGCCGTTTCCAAAAAGATTTAAGAAGCAACCACAAGTCGCTGAGTGATCACTTCGTCGGCACGGATCATGCCTTCCCCCCTGAAGGGGGCCCGCGTCAAGGCATTCCCTCCGTGCCGGCAATACGCCTGCCGTCCCGCATTCGTTCTGTTCGCGAACGGAGCGGGAACCTGCGCGCACCTCTTCCGGTACGAAGGGGCCTGCCTCAACGTCGGTTCCAGCTGAATCACCGCCCGGCGATCAGCACTTCATCGAGCGGCCCGCGCCGCACGCAACGGCCACCTTCGAAAAGCGCGGCATCCTCGGTGAGCACGCGCACCGCGGGCACATCGTGGCTGATGAAGAGCAGGGCGGTTCCGGCCGGGGCCAGGAGATCAGGCAGCACGTCGAGCACACGCTCCCGGGAAACGGTGTCCAGTGCCGACGTCACCTCGTCGCATATCAGAAGTGCCGGATGTGCCGTCAGCGCCCGCACCAGCGCACAGCGCCGAAGCTGGCCGCCGGACAGCCGGGACGGGGAGCGGCGCAGGAGCGATGTGTCAAGGCCAAGCCCTTCGGCGGTCTCCACCGCCTCAGGCGTCGCCTCCTCGCGGCGCAGACCGCGCAGTAGCCGCGCGGTGTCGGCCAGTTGCTCGATGAGCGGACGGTGCTCCTCGAAGGAACTGGCACTGTCCTGATGCACGTACTGGACGACGCGGCGCTGCGCGGTCGTACGGCGGTCGACGCGGCCAGGGAGCATCCGCCCTTCGAACCTCGTCCCGCCCCCGGTCGGCGTCGTCAGCCCGGCGAGCACGCGGGCGAACGTCGTCTTGCCGGAGCCCGAGGGGCCGAGGAGTGCGGTCCTGCTGCCGGGCGGAAACGTCATCGACACCGGCCCGGTCAGGGGGGGTCGGCGGTACTGCGGCGCACGACTACCTCCTTGGCCACCACCCCTTCGGAGCCCTGCCGGGCCGGGGCTGCGGTGCTCGGACGTGTTTCGCGGTGACGGGCTTCCCGTCGTGGAATTCCGCCGCGCGCAGACGTATGCGCCACCGGGTGCCGGAGGCGTCGCTCTCCCATGACTCCGCGAGCCGCGGCCGGACGGACATGTCGTCCGCGTATGTACCGAGCGTGTCGTAGAGGGCCTTGGCGCGGCCTCGTGTGCCCATTGTGCCCATTGTGCCCATTGTGGCCCACGAGTTGTCGTATACGAGGTGACGGGTGCGGGCAGGGCGGTGAGCGGTGATGTCAAGCGGCCCGCGCCGATGACCTCGGCAGCGGCGTGAGGGACGCGTACTCCAGGGGTGCGGACGGATCGATCGACACGTCGAGCGGAGCGGGTTCGGCGCCGGAGCGGACCAGCAGGTCACCGACGGCGGCGATCATGGCTCCATTGTCGGTGCAGAGCGTCATCGGCGGCACCCTCAGCTCGATGCCCGCGGCCTGGCAGCGCTGTTCGGCCAGGCCCCGTACACGGGAGTTCGCGGCCACTCCGCCGACCACGATCAGGGTCTTCACGTCGTGGTCGCGGCACGCCCGCACGGCCTTGCGGGTGAGGACGTCGGCGACGGCTTCCTGCAATGCCGCCGCCCCGTCGGCGACCGAAGGCTCCGCGCCGCGCTGCCGGTGCTGCTCCACCCAGCGTGCGGCGGCCGTCTTCAGTCCGGAGAACGAGAACGCGTACGGGTCGTCCCCGGCCCGGGTCAGCGGGCGCGGGAAGGTGACCGCCCCAGGGTCGCCGTCACGCGCGGCGCGGTCGATGGCGGGCCCGCCCGGATACGGCAGCCCCAGGATGCGGGCGACCTTGTCGAAACACTCGCCCGCCGCGTCGTCGAGGGTGTCGCCCAGGTGCAGGATCGGCTCGCGCACCAGGTCCGGGACCAGGAGCAGGGACGTATGGCCGCCGGAGACGATCAGAACCACGCTCGGCTCTGGCAGCGGGCCGTGTTCGAGAGTGTCGGCGGCGACGTGTCCGGCCAGGTGGTGCACTCCGTACAGCGGTACGTCCGCCGCGTAGGCCAGGGACTTCGCACCGGCGAGGCCGACCTGCAGGGCGCCGGAGAGGCCGGGCCCCGTGGTGACGGCGACCGCGTCGATCTGCCCCAGCCGCAGACCGGCGTCCGCCAGGGCCTGTCGTACGACCGGAGTGAAGGCGTGCAGATGGGCGCGGGCGGCGATCTCGGGCACCACGCCTCCGAAGCGGGCGTGTTCGTCCATGCTCGACGCCACCACGTGGGCAAGGAGTTTCCCGCCCCGCACGATGCCCGCGCCGGTTTCGTCGCACGACGACTCGATCCCCAACACCACCGGTTCGCTCACTGCGACCCTCCTTCTGCACACTTTCACTACCTGCAATATATGTGCAATAGGAGGATGCTCATTCCCATCACCGTCAATCGGTCGGCGATGCAGGCAACACGGACAGGTCGTGGGAGATGAACACGTACGCGACACCGAGGCGTGAGCGGAGTTCCGACAGGACGTTCGCCGGCGTGGTGCGCGACGGCGCCGCCGAAGCGGCCTGATCCCCTCGTCCGCGTATCAGCGGCGGGCCTCGACCGTCATGGCCCCGCGGGTCAGTGCCCGGATCGTGTCACGGGCGAGCATGTCGTGCGGGAAGCCGAGTCCGATCGTGCTCGCCTCGTCGAGGCGGGCCAGTTGGGCGGCGGTGAAGTCGACCTCGAGGGCGCCCAGGTTGTCCTCCAGCTGTGCGGGGGTGCGGGCGCCGATGATCGGTGCGCTCACGCCCGGGTTCCGCAGGGTCCAGGCAAGTCCGACCTGGGCGGGTGTGCGTCCCAGCTCCGCGGCGACCTGCTTCACGACGTCCACGATGGCGAGGTTGCGTTCGGTGATCGCGCCGTTCGCGATGGTGAGGCTCTTGCGGGTGCCGTCGTCGGACGCGACGTCCTTCGCGGTCAGTTCGTCGCGGCTGTACTTGCCGGTGAGCACCCCGCCGGCCAGCGGTGACCACGGGATCACGCCCAACCCCATCTCGCGTGCCATGGGGATGAGGTCGCGTTCCCCGGTGCGCTCGATCAGGTTGTACTCGATCTGCAGGGCGACCAGCGGCGACCAGCCCCGCAGGTCGGCGATCGCCTGCATGCGTGACACCTGCCAGGCGGGGGCGTTGGAGATCGCCACGTACAGGACCTTGCCCTGCCGGACCAGATCGTCCATGCCGCGCAGGATCTCCTCGACCGGCGTCGTGAAGTCCCACAGGTGCAGGTAGAGCAGGTCGATGTAGTCCGTGTTCAGCTGTCGCAGACTGGCTTCCACCGACGCGAACAGGCTCTTTCGGTGAGGGCCCCCGGAATTCGGATCGCCGGGTCGACGCAGCGTCGTGTATTTCGTCGCGAGGACCAGGCTTTCGCGGTTGTCACGGGTGAATTCACCCAGGAGGCGCTCGGAGCTGCCGTTGGTGTACGTACTGGCGGTGTCGATGAAGTTGCCGCCGCGCTCGACGTAGAGGTCGAACAACTTGCGGGCCTCGCCCTGCTCGGCACCCCAGCCCCATTCGGTGCCGAAGGTCGCCGCGCCCAGGGCCAACGGTGAGACCCGCAGCCCGGAGCGGCCGAGGAGCCGGTAGGTGTCGAGGGTGAGCGACATGTGTCCTCCTGTGCTTGTTGCGCTTGATGCGCTTGTTGCGCCTCTTGCGCCTGT
This sequence comes from Streptomyces sp. NPDC058257, assembly GCF_042881845.1. Lineage (NCBI taxonomy): Bacteria > Bacillati > Actinomycetota > Actinomycetes > Kitasatosporales > Streptomycetaceae > Streptomyces > Streptomyces sp. NPDC058257. The sequence continues at coordinate 36,116 of NZ_JBHVXJ010000033.1, read as the reverse complement.
GATCCGCTGTCGAGAACAAGCATGTGACCGCCGCGAGCAGGGGTTAAGGGAAGGAAGTTCCTGGGAACACCGGTCCTACCCTGGCTGTTGGACCGGGCATGACGACCCGCACGGTGGACACGACACATGAGTTGGCCGCGTTCCTGCGGGCCCGGCGCGAGGGCCTCGACCCGCACGATTTCGGCCTGCCGTCCCGTCGGCGGGCCCGGCGGACCCCGGGTCTGCGCCGCGAGGAGGTCGCCGAGCTTGCCGGGGTCAGCACCGACTACGTCGTACGTCTTGAACAGGCCCGCGGGCTACGGCCGTCGGCGGACGTGGTGGAAGCCCTGGCCCGGGCGCTGCGCCTGGCCCCCGACGAACGCGCCTACCTCTTCAACCTGGCCCGGCAGCGCCCCCGTAACGCCGACAAGCCCGCCACCACGGCGACGCCGCCCCTGGCCCGCCTTGTGGCCGACCTCTCGCCGCTGCCGACCATGCTGATGAACCACCGCTACGACATCCTGGCCTGGAACAGCGAGATGGCGAACCTGCTACTGGACTTCGACACCCTGCCGCCGCGGCAGCGCAATGCGATGTGGCTCTGCCTGATGCATCCGGGGATACGCGATCTCTACGTCGACCGCCGACGCGTCGTACGAGAGGGGGTCGCCCACCTGCGCGCCGCGTGGGCCGCGTATCCGGACGATCGGGCGTTGACCGACCTCATCGCCGAATTCACCGCTGGTGACGAGGAATTCGCGCGCTTGTGGGCCGAGCGGGACATCACGGTCAACGGCCGTGGGAGCAAGGTCTTGCGGCACGCTGACGTCGGTGTGTTCGCCGTGGATTTCGAAGTGCTGACGCCACTTCAAGATCCGGACCAGCGGTTGGTGGTCTACCGCGCCGCGGACGACGCGAGCCAGTCGGCGTTGGACCGCTTGTGCGCACGGGGATGACGAGGCTCAGGCCGGATCCGGCGGGTCCATAAACGCGAGCTTGGCCGGGTCGACCACGACGTCGATGTCGGTGATCCGGCCACCGGGTCCGTCGGGTCCATCAGGGGGGTGTCGGACACCGCCTGCTGTCGCTGGCGCATCTGCGTACCCATTGCAGCGAGGGGCAACTGGGCGCGATCACCCTGGAGATCGCGCTGCCCAACCTCTTCAACCGGATCAACCGGATCAACCACACCCTCCGCGAGCAGGCGGGCAGGACCTGGTGAGTCACGGCACGGCGGGCGTCCAGAGTGACCCGTGAACGGCCGAATGCCGTCTGTTCACAGGTGGGGAACACCAATAGAGTCTGCGACCTTCGTGCTCTGGGGGTCTCGTGAACGGTCTCCGTGCGGTCCTTGTCTGCCTGGTGATCACGTGCGCCGCGGCCGTATCGTCGGCTGCGGCTGTGACGTCATCCTCCGCTGTGAAGCCGAGTTGGTCGGCGCTGCCCGTACCGGCGGCGGCCCCGCCGGTGACGGTGTCCGATCTCGCCGCTCGCGGACCGGGCGAGGCTTGGGCCACCGGGTACGAGAACGCCTCCGACGGGCCGCGGCCGATGCTGTACCGGTGGGACGGCACGGCGTGGAGCCGGGACACCACCTTCCCCGGCGCCGGAGAGCCAGGCTGGCTCGGCAAGGTGCAGTTCGTCGGCAAGGAGGTGTGGATCTTCCACAACCGCGCAGGCGAGGGGGAGATCCTGCGCCGGTCGGCGGAAGGGTGGAGTGCCGTCCCGCTGCCGCAGACCCTGTGGACGTACCAGGACTTCACCGCGGTACCGGGTGCCGCATGGGTGGTCGGTGAGGACGAAACCGGGCTGAAGGTGTTGCACTACGACGGTTCGAACTGGACCACACAGTCCACCCCGGACGGCGTGCTGTTCCTGATGGGGATCACCGCGCGTACTGCCACCGACGCCTGGGCCTGGGCGGACACCGACACCGGAACCACCGTCCTGCGCCGGGACGGCACGGCATGGCGGGACGCGAAGGTGCCGCTGCCGCCGAACAGCAATGTGCACACGATCCTGCTCGAACCGTCCGGCCGGATCACGATCGGCGGCAGCCAGTACACCGACGGCGTGGCCCGCACCTACCTGATGAACTGGAACGGGCACGCCTGGCGCACCACCTACCCACCGCTGGGCGACACCTACACCGAGGCCATGGTGCGGGGCCCGGACGGGGCGCTGTGGCTGCCGGTGCGCAGCGACCGCGCGTTCCAGTCGAAGTACGCCCGGGTGGACGGCCGTCGCACCAGCTACTCCTACGGTCCGGAGCGCACGAACGCGATCGACGTCAAACCGCGTGCGCTGGCGAGGGCCGGACCCGCGCTGCTGTCCCTGGGGACCGCCGAGATCTACGGCTCCAAACCGAATCTGATGAGCGAGCGGCTGGGAGGTTGACCATGGCACGCCGTCTTCTTGTCGCGGCCCTCGCCGTCACCATGACCGTCGTGGCCATCATGACCTCGGCCTCGGCGGGAACCCTGTCCTGGCGACACGTTCCCGTTCCGGCACAGGTACGCCCGCAGTCCGGCCTCAACGAGGTCGTCGCGTTCGGCCCCGACCGGGCGTGGGCGGTGGGTGCCGACGCCGTCGGTCGCGAGGCACCGGGCTTCCCGCTGGTGCTGCGCTGGGACGGAACCGCCTGGCAGCGCCAGAGTCTGCCCGGGGTCGGCTGGCAGGGAGAGCTGCTGTCCATCGCCGCGACATCGCCGACCGCGGTCTGGGTGGTCGGCCGTGACTCGGCCGGCGGTGCCCGTCTGCTCCGCTTCGACGGCTCCGCCTGGAAGGAGAGCCGGCCGCCGCGCGGTGTCGTGCTGACCAAGGCCGTCGCCGGTGGCGGTGAGACCTGGCTGATCGGTTCACGGGACGGCGCGCAGATCTTGCTGCGCTGGGACGGGCACGCCTGGCGTGAGGTGCCGGCGCCGCCAGGATCCGTGGACGGCCTGCACATCCTGTCCCCCGACGACGTCTGGGCCGCGGGTGCCACCAACTCGGGTGCGGCCGTGTCGCACTGGAACGGGCAGGCGTGGAAGCAGACGATCGTGGACGGATTCCCGCGGTCGGCCGTGAGCAGTGTGCTGGCCGTCTCGCCGACAGAGGTGTGGGCGGGTGGTACCGAAGGGTTCGTCGGCGGTCCGCCGGGACGGCCGATTCCGCCACTCCTGGTCCGCTGGGACGGGCAGGAGTGGAACCGGGTGACCGTGCCCACCGACTTCGGCTCGATCAGCTCACTGGCACCCGACACGTCGGGCGCGCTGGCCTGGGTCTCGGTGGTCCGCTCACAGAAGTGGGGCCCGCCGGGCAGCAATCCGCCGTTGATCCCCGGTCCTGACTTCCTTGCCCGCAACGACCAGTCGTTCACCGAGTACAGCGAACCGGCGGTGGCCGGGGAGGGCGACTCCTCGGTGCTGCGCCTCGCACCGGTGCCGGGCGCGGAGAAGGTGTGGTCGGTCGGCAGGGCCGACGGTCCCGAGGGCACCTTCGCCCCGCGCATCCTTCGGTTCGGCTGACACGGGCGGTTCGGCTGACACGGGCGCGTGGACCGACTTGCTGGCGTAGACCGACCTGCTGGCGTAGACCGACCTGCTGGCGTGTCCGCCGGCCCGGCGAACGAGACTGGTACCTACGGTGTTCGCAGCGAACAGCGTGGAAGGTCGAACGAACCGCAGCAAGCGCGCTGCCCAGAGCCGGTACCGGAGCGAATCATGAAAGCAGTCCGTTTCCACCAGTTCGGGGGCCCGGAAGTCCTCATGATCGAGGACCTCCCCGATCCGCGTCCGGGGCCAGGCCAGGTGCGGATCGCGGTGCGCGCGGCCGGCGTCAACCCGAGCGACTGGAAGAAGCGCCAGGGCCTGATGGATGAGGAACTGCCGCAGACCATGGGCCACGAAGCGGCGGGCGTCGTCGACGAGGTCGGCGAGGGCGTTGCGGACGTGGCCATCGGCGATCGGGTGTTCGGCTTCTCCGTCGAGGGGGCGGCCCAGGCAGAGCTTGCGGTGCTGTCCTACTACGCGCTCATCCCGCCATCGCTGGACTTCCCCGGCGCCGCCGCGCTGCCTGCCGCCATCGAGACGGCCACGCGCGCGCTCGACCAGCTCGGCGTCGTGAGCGGCAGCAAGCTGCTCGTCAACGGCGCCTCCGGAAGCGTCGGCAGCGCCGCCGTACAACTCGCCGTGGCACGCGGCGCGTACGTCATCGGCACTGGCAGTCCCGCCAACCACGAGTATCTGCGCTCGCTGGGGGCCGACCCCGTCGCCTACGGTGAAGGACTCGTCGGGCGGGTTCGCGCGCTTGCGCCTGATGGCGTCGACCTGGCACTTGACGTCGCCGGTAGCGGCGTACTGCCCGAACTCATCGGCCTCGCGGGCGGGCCGGAGCACGTCGTGACGATCGCCGACTTCAGTGGCGCGCAGGAGCACGGGGTGGCGTTCAGCCGCGGGGACGCGGGCCGTGCGGTCCACGCGCTCGCCGAGATCGGCGGGCTGATCGAGGCCGGACGCTTCTCTCTTCCGGTCGGGCGGTCCTTCCCGCTCGCCGAGGTCGCGGAGGCACACCGCGTCGGCGAGGGCGGCCATGTACGCGGGAAGTTCGTGCTGCTTGTCGGCTGACGCGACCGCGGCGACCGTGCCCGGCGTGGGCCGCTGCTTCCGCGGGCCGGGCGATACCGACCCGCGGAAGCAGCATGGGCTCAGCTGTTGTTCGAGCCGTTGCCCGAGAGCGCCGGGATGTCGCTGAGGATGTGCGACAGCGGCTCGTCGCCCTTGTCCTGCGTGGAGTTCTCCGCGCACTGCTGGTTCTGCGGCGCCGAGAGGACCGGGATGTCCTGGACCGCGATCGGCACGAGGCCGACGAGGGATCCCACGTTCGCCTTGACGGGCACACCGAGGCAGAGCTTGTTCAAGGAGCCCTGGACCAGGCTCCCCTGCGGGCTCATGTTCCCGTCGGTGCTGCTGTTGGCGAACGCCGTCTCGGCACCGTTGCCGCTCAGCGAGGTGGTGCCGTTGTCGTCGCCGGTGGCGGCCGCGCTCCCGGCACTGCCGGCCAGTGCTACGGCGGCAAGACTCAGGGCGAGGGGGAGATTACGGGTACGCATGTCACTCCAGAGCTGAACGTCAGTTACCAGAAAGGCCAGTACATCCGCCTATGACCCCGACATGGCCCTATTCGCCCGTTAGCGGAGTGTCGGCGTAGCGAAGCTGACGCCGGTCGTTCAGCTGGATCCGTACCGTTTGGCGGCGAGACGGCTCTCGTGCACGGCATCCGGCCGTTCCAGCAGCACCGTCCCGGCCTCGCGCTCCCCGTGATGGACGCGCAGCCGCGGACCGTCGATGATCACACGCAACTCAGGCAAGGGGTGCCGCCACAACAAGGCCGAGCGTTCCCACATCTCCAAGTTCCTCGTCGTGAGCCGGAGTTGACACTGAGGCCCCTCGTGAGCAGCGGGCGGGGTGTGCTCGGTGTACGGGGGCCGGACGGCGTAGGTGGCGATCACCGGCCGACAGCCGACAACAGGTGGCGGTGGTACGGCGTTCCGCACGGCACTTCGGCCGCGAACTCCGAGGCCAGATCGAGGGACACCCGGAGGAGCTCTTCGGTGCGCGCGGCACCTCGGCGCCTCGGTGTGGCCAGCGTGTCAGTCACACCGGGTGGCCAGCGTGTCAGTCACACCGGCTTCCTGTCGGCACGCCCCGTGCCGTTGACAAGACCACCTCGGGCCGCGGTGGCCCGCCCGGCTCTCCCCGCGGCGAGCGGATCACCGCCTCTGCTGGTCCTGGGTTCCTTGATCGTGCAAGGGTGACTCATATGACGACAGAGCGATTCGAAGTACGGCGTCAGATTGCGGCATCCCCGGAAAAAATCTTCAGGCTGCTGTGCGACCCCGCCGGACACGTGGCGATCGACAGTTCAGGAATGCTGCAGTCCGCCGAGGGAGAACCCGCGCGCGGGGCCGGCGATGAATTCGTCGTCCATATGGACCGTGAGTCGTTGAACGACTACCCGATGGGCAAGTACGACGTCACCGTGATCATCACGAAATTCGAGCAGGACGCCCTGATCGAATGGACGATCTCCGGCCAAGTACAGCCTCCCATCCGGCACCTCTACGGTTACCGGCTCAAGGCGGGCGAGGGCGAGGACGAGGGCGGCACCCTGGTCACCTCGTACTACGACTGGAGCGAGATCGAGGAACGGTACCGGGACGCGGGCATCTTCCCGGTCATCCCTGAGGCATCCCTGCGCGCGACACTCGGGATTCTGGCGCGGAACGTGGAGTAGTGGAGCTGTGGGGTTGTGGAGTAGCTGTATCGGTGTCCGCCGCATCTAGTTGCGGTATCGGCAAGTTCTTTTGCCGCTCTTGTGGACTTCGCCCACAGTGTGCGTACCGGCTGCACCGGTCACCTCGGCAGGCACTGAGCGCCCCTCAGAACATCGCGACCTGTGCGGCGAAACGAACACCGCACAGGGAGAGTCCTGATGGGGAACCACTATGTCGTGATCATCCCGCTCGAGATCGACGAGGACAACGACGGCGCGTACCTCGGGATGTGGCAGGACGCCACTGACCTGATGGCGTCCCGGCCCGGGTTCGTCCGGACCTATATGTTCCGCACGGTCATGCCCGGGAGCAGGTTCCGTCTCGTGAACGTCGCCGAGTGGGAGTCGCTCGCCCACTGGGTGGTGCCCGCGCCGATGAGGTGGCCGAACTGTCACCGGCGGAGGCTCGGCGCCGTCTCGCCGACGGCGAACTCACCCTGGTCGATGTCCGGCAGGACGACGAGTGGGCGGCCGTCCGTCCCGCAGGCGCCGTACATGCCGCGCTCGGCACGGGACCGGCCTCCCTTCCCGAACTGCCCTACGGATCAGTGGCGTTCATCTGCCGCACCGGCCGACGCAGCACGCGAGCCGCGGCGCAGGCGGTGAGCGCAGGCCGTTCCGCGGTCTTCAGCCTCACCGGCGGCCTCGAAGCCTGGGAAGCGGCCGGACTGCCGGTCGTCTCCGGCCCTACGGGGAAGTAGTCAGACGTCAGGCATTGGACGAGGCCACTCGTTCCCGCGTCTGGCACCCGCGTACAGCACCCGCGTACAGCGCCTGCGTCCAGCACCCGCGTCGCACCTCCGCGTCCGCCGAGCGGTCGGCGAGCAGCGCCCGCTCGGCGACGAGCCGACCGTTCTTCCCCCTCTCCTGAAGGGAATCAAAGCCATGTTCTTCGTCGACACTCTGGTGTTCGAAGGCCTGGGAAACCGCAGCTATCTGTCCGGCGGCACACGTGCCGCGGTCGTCGTCGACCCGCCGCGCGACATCGACCAGGTGATCGCGGCCGCCACGAGGCGCGGGGTGCGCATCGCGTACGTGGCGGAGACCCACGTGCACAACGACTACGTCACCGGGGGCCTTGAGTTGGCCCGCGTCACCGGCGCCGTCTACCTGGTGCCGTCGGCGGCCCAGGTGTCCTTCTCCCACACTCCGGTCGCCGATGGTGACACGGTCGTGGTGGACGAGGGACTGGAGCTGCGTGCCATCGCCACCCCCGGGCACACGCCCCACCACACCTCCTATGTCCTGGAGGAGGACGGCCGCGGTGTGGCGGCGTTCACCGGCGGCTCCCTCCTGATCGGCGCGGTGGGGCGCCCTGACCTGGTGGAGCCGCGGCTGACCGAGCAACTGGCCCGGGCCCAGCACGCCTCCGCGCACCGCCTCGCCGACGCGTTGGACGACGCCGTGCCGGTGCTCCCCACCCACGGCTTCGGCAGTTTCTGCTCGTCCTCCCAGGCAGCGGGTGACGCGACCACGATCGGCGATGAGCGCAGGGCCAACGACGCGCTCACCCTCGATGTCGACACGTTCGTCGCACGGACGCTGGCCGGCCTGGAGGAAGTGCCCGCCTACTACACGCACATGGGCCCGGCCAACGCAGCGGGTCCCGCCCCTGTCGATCTCACCCCGCCCGAGCCCGCCGACGCCGGACAGATCGCCGAGCGGCTTGCCGCCGGCGAGTGGGTGGTGGACCTGCGTAACCGCGTCGCCTTCGCCGAGGGGCACGTGGCCGGGTCGTTCAACTTCGAGGGCGAGGGCAAGCTCGCCACGTACCTCGCCTGGCTGATCCCGTGGGGCAAACCCGTCACCCTGCTCGCCGAGACGGCCGGACAGATCGCGGACGCGCAGCGCGAACTGGTCCGGGTGGGCATCGACCGTCCGGCCGCCGCCGCCACCGGTGGCCCGGCGAGCTGGCTCCGCGAGGGAGAACGGCCTGCGTCGTTCCCGCGCGCCACCTTCACCGACCTCGCCGAGGCCCGTCGGAGGGGCGGGAAGGTACTGGTGCTCGACGTACGCCGCGGTTCCGAACGCGCCGCCGGGCACATCGCGGACTCGGTGCACATCCCGGTCCACGAACTGCGCCTGCGGCTCGACGAGATACCGGACGGCACGGTGTGGGTCCACTGCGCCGGGGGGATGCGCGCCGCGATCGCCGCCTCTCTCCTGGACGCGAGCGGGCGTCAAGTCGTCGCGGTCGACGACGGTTTCGACGCCGCGCGCGACGCGGGTCTGCCCCTCGTCGGCGCGGAACGAACACCCGGGGAGAGCGGCCGAGCGGCGTGAGCACTCTCGTCCTGGCCCTGATCGCGGGGGCCGTGGTCGGCCTGGCGCTCGGCGCGCTCGGCGGCGGGGGCAGCGTCCTCGCCGTGCCCGCGTTGATCTACCTGCTCGGCTTCACCCCCGCGGCGGCCACCACGGCGAGCCTGGTCATCGTCACCGCCACCTCGCTGACCGCCCTGTACGGCCATGCCCGTTCCGGACACGTACGGTGGAAAGCTGGAGCCGTGTTCGCCGCCGCCGGGCTCCTGCCCGCCGCGCTCGCCGGAGCCGTCGCGGGCCGCCTGCCGCAGGCCGCCCTCACCGTCGCTTTCGGTGCCGTCGCCGGTCTCGCCGCGCTCAGGATGCTGCGTCCCGCACCGGCGGCCGGTGCCGGGAGCGGCCCGGTGCGGCCGGCGAAGGCGGCGGTCACCGGGGCCGGTCTGGGCGCACTGACCGGCCTGCTGGGAGTAGGGGGAGGCTTCCTCGCGGTCCCGGCGCTGGTCACCGTGCTCGCGTTCGAGATGCAGTCCGCGATCGGTACCAGTCTGCTGGTCATCTCGGCCAACTCATTGGCTTCCCTGGCCACCCGAGGGGCTACCGTCACGGGCCTCGACTGGTCGGCCATCGGGCCTTTCGCCGCCGCCGCGATCCTTGGCGCGTGGGACGGCAAACGCCTGGCGCTCAAGATGTCAGGGCCCCTGCTGCAGCGCTCCTTCGCGTCCGTGCTGCTGGCGGTGGCTGCGTTCATGCTCCTCGACGCCGTTCTCTGATCCGTCGCCGACCACTCCGCACGGTAGGCCTCCGCTCGCCCGTGGTCAGGGCGAGCGGAGGCCTACCGTGCGGCACATGACATATCCGGGGGCCGTCCGGTCAGTGGGCGAAGCCCCAGTCGAGCATCTTGGCGGCGTCCTCGAAGCGGGTCTTGTCGGTCGCGAGGATCGCGCCGACGAGGGTGCGGTTGTCCCGCTCGGCGGCGAAGACGACGGCGTAGCCGGCTTCCGTGCCGCTGCCGGTCTTGATGCCCAGAGCGCCGTCGTAGGTGCTCAGCAGAGTGTTGGTGTTCTCCCAGGTGTAGTACCGGGTGTGGCCATTGGCTGCCGGAGCCTCGGCCTTGTACTGCTTGTTCTTCACGACGTCGGCGAACACCGGCTGCAGCATCGCGCGCTGGCCGAGCTTGGCCAGATCGCGGGCGGTGCTGCGGTTGTCGCCGTGCGAGATGCCGTCGAAGGAGTCGAAGTGCGTGCCGGTCAGGTTCAGCTGCTGCGCTTCAGTGTTCATCTGGTTCTCGAAGTCGGCGATCCGTGCGTCCACGGTGTCTCCGGCGCCGTAGTTGTCAGCCAGGGCCATCGCCGCGTCCGCCCCGGAGGGGAGCAGCATGGCGTGCAGCAACTGCTTGACGGTCAGCTTGTCGCCGACCTGGAGATCAGCCGTACTGGAGCCGTTCTCCGACACGTAGTCCCGGTATTCCTGCTTCACCGTGATCTGCCGGTCAAGCCACTCCGGGTGCTTGAGCACGACCAGGGCGGTCATGATCTTGGTGGTGCTGGCCATCGACACGCTCTCGTCGGCCTTGGCCCCGGCCCACATCTCCCGCTCCTGGCTGCCGTCGCGGGCGTCCAGGAGGAAGGCGTGGTCAGCCTTGGTCTTGGGGACGTCCGCACTTCTCGTGTCCGGCGTGCTCCGGCTCTGGCCGGCGGGAGCGATGCTCTCGCCACTCTGCTGGTCGTTCACCTCGGCGGAGTGTGTGGCAGGGGTGGCGGCCTGGGCGAGGCCGCCTGCGGTGATCGGCAGGGCGGCGCCGAACAGTGCGACCGTCGCGATCCGGGCCCCCGTCCGGTGGATCCGGTTGGGGCGGGCGTGGGAACCCATGAGGCATCCCTTTCTCCCGGCGCAGGGACGCCGGCTTGTAATGAAAAGATCAGTGCATATCGAACCTACTTAGGTCTTGACGGCCATTTCAAGATCGCTTTGTCATAGCCGGGTAACAGGGCTCACCGACATGAAGATGTCGTGGAGACAACTGGCAGATCCCATGAGGTGAGTTGCGGACCGTGTCTAGTCGACTCCCCTGCGCCTTCATGATTCGGTCGTACTGTCGGCGGTCTACGTCAGCTCGGTGGGCAGTTGGGCGGTCTCGTGCGCACCCGCGCTGATCAGTCCGGTCTCGTAGGCGACGATGACGGCCTGGACACGGTCACGGAGCCCGAGTTTGGCGAGGATGCGGGCGACGTGGGTTTTGACGGTGGTCTCGGCGAGGTGGAGGCGGGTGGCGAGTTCCGCGTTGCTCAGCCCGCGTCGGTCTGCTCCGTCACGAGGACTTCGCCTCGCGGTACAGCACGAGGTGCTCGTGGTGGAGCACTCCGTCCCGGATGTCGCCCGTGGCCGTGAATCCGGTGTCGTCGACGTAGTCCAGGTGGTCGCCGGACACCGTGTACCGGCCGGTGTACGCGCTGCGCCGAGTACCCCGAGCTTCGTCGTAACGGCCGTCCGGCAGCAGTTCCTGGCGGATGTGGCCGTCCTCGGTCACCCACATGCCGACCACGTCGGCGTTCTCCGGCGCGCGACCGCTGCGGACTGCCTCGGTGTCTCCGTCTCCGTTGACGTCTCCGTCTCCACTCATGGTGATCTTCCTTTCTCGGGGCCGGTGTTGTCGTACTCCGACGAGTCTGCGCAGGTCGCAAGCGGTCGACCAGGTTGTGGGCTGCCTGGGTGCGGCACACCCAGGCACGGCGCGAGGCCGCCGCCTAGCCTGAGGGCATGGACGACAACCACCTGGGAGAGTTCCTGCGCGCGCGCCGCGCCGGCCTGCGGCCGGAGGACGTCGGCATGGCGAGCTACGGCATTCGCAGAGTCGCCGGACTGCGCCGCGAGGAGGTCGCCGTCCTGGCCGGCATGAACGCCGACTACTACACCCGCCTGGAACAGGGCCGCGAACGCCACCCCTCACCCCAGGTGCTCGACGCCATCGGCCGCGCACTGCACCTCGACGCCGAGGCCCGGGCCCACCTGTACCGGCTGGCCGGGGCCCCACCGCAGGAGCACACCCCCGCCCACGCCACCGAGCAAGTCAGCTCCTCACTGCGCCAGTTGATGGACGGCTACGCCCACACTCCGGCGTTCGTCATGAACCGGAACCTGGACCTTCTCGCCACCAACGCCCTGACCGACGCGCTCTACGCGCCGTTCACCCCGGCGGACAACCTCGCCCGCATGACCTTCCTGGACCCGGCCGGGCGGCACTTCTACGCGGACTGGGAGCGGGCCGCCCAGGCCGCTGTCGCCAATCTGCGCCAGGCAGCGGGCTTCGATCCCGACAACCCCCGGCTACGGGAACTCGTGGGCACCCTCAAGAAGCACAGCACGGCCTTCACACAGCTGTGGCAGGCGCACACCGTGCGCGGCAAGTCGCGGGACGCCAAGCACCTCCTCCACCCGGACGTCGGCCCCCTCGCTCTCACCTACCAGTCCTTCGACGTCCGCGAAGCCCCCGGCCAGCAACTCGTCATCCATCACGCCGAACCCGGCAGCCCCAGCGCCCAGGCCCTCGACCTCCTCGGCTCCCTCCACGCCACGCGACGCCACACCGAACCCGGTTCCCGCACCTGAGCATTGCGGCTGGTGAGCGAGTTGAGCTCTGTTTGGCGACGGCACCTGCGAAAGTCATTGCAGGGTGCATAGGGTCGCCCGCATGGCGCTGCGACCCGTAAATGTGAACATGAAGGCTCTCGACGACTCGCTGGTCGGTCAGTTCTGGGCGGAGGCGCTCGGCTGGGGTGTTTCCAGCGAGGCCCCCGGCGTGACCAACGTTGAACCCGGAGGCGGCTTCGTCTGGCCGGACGCGGTCGCCGTCTGCGTCGACGTCGTCACCGTCCCGGAGCCCAAGACGGCGACGAAGAACCGTGCGCACCTCGATCTCGCCACCACCTCCGCGGCCCATCAGGCGGAGCTGGTCACGCGACTCCAGGCGCTTGGTGCGACGCCCGTCGACGTGGGCCAGGGCGACGTGCCCTGGACGGTCCTCGCCGACCCGGAGGGCAACGAGTTCTGTGTCCTCGAGCCCCGGGAGATCTACCGGGACACCGGGCCGATCGCCGCGGTGGTGATCGACTGCGTGGATCCGCGGGCGATGGCGCGGTTCTGGGGCGAGGCGATGGACTGGGCCCTGCACGAGGTGACCGACGATCGTGCGGTGCTGCGCTCCGCCAAGGGTGTCGGCCCGTATCTCGAGTTCCTCCGCACGCCCGGCGAGAAGACCGTGCCGGACCGCGTTCACATCGACCTGCTGCCGTACCCCGGTGACGATCAGGAGGCGGAGGTGTCCCGGCTGCGGGCCCTGGGCGCCACCCCTCTCGACCTCGGCCAGGGCGATGTCCCGTGGAAGTGCCTGACCGACCCGGAGGACCACGAGTTCTGCGTCCTGGGCCGCGCCTGACACGTGGCCTTGGCGGCAACCCCTCCAGCTTCTCGTGCGGCAGGGTGAACCCAACTCCTGCCGCCACGATGGCACTCAGCGCGAGCAACCCGGCGAACGTGAACTGCCACTGGCCCTACGAGCAGGCCGATCCAGATGCTCTCCGCGGTTGAACGCCTTACCGTGCTGGTCTCCCCTACCGGCCCCCGCCGCTCACGAGATCGGGCCGCCGTGGAGCAGCAACTCGGCACCGCCCCGTTTGCTTCGTCTCGCTCAGCGCCCCGTCCATCTCCCAGCGGACCAGACCGCAGATGGAATGCAGGCCGGCAGGCTGTCGCACCGGGTGTACCCCGCGCAGGGGAGAGATGGCTGCCGTCCGGAAAGGATGCGCCACCACGGCCAGCGCACGGGTATGTGATCCGACGTCACGCTCCGTTCGACTCCAGCCGCCCCAGTGGGTGGGAACCCTCCGCCAGGGCGGTTCGGGCTGCGGCCCAGTCGGCGTCGGCGATGTCGGTGACGTGGCGCAGGTAGGCGAGGGTGACCTGCTGGATCAGGGCCACGCGCTCGGGGCTCTCGTCGGTGGTCTCCGCCGCCTCGTAGCCGGAGATGCCACCGAGGAAGTGCCGGCCGCCGAAGAGGGTGAGCAGATGCCTGTCGCCGGAGCTCAGGGTGTACGGGTCGGTCGTCCAGGCAGCTCCCCGGGTGGAGAGCGGGAGTTCGTCCTTGTCGCCGGCGACCACCAGGGTCGGCGCGGTGATGTGGGAGAAGTCCTGGTCCCGCAGCCAGGGCAGGTTGTCGTGGGCGAAGGGAGTCAGGCCGTCTCCCCCTCTGCCTGCTGTGGCCAGCAAGATGCTCGCCCGGACCCGTGGATCGGACATGTCTTCCGCGATCCCGGTCCGCGGGTCGACGACGCGCAGACCCACCAGGATGCCTGCCGTCTGCCCGCCGAAGGAATGCCCGGCCGCGACGACCCGACGGCGGTCCACTCGCCCGGTCAGGCCGGGAACGGCGGCCTCCAGTGTGTCGAGTTCGTCGAGGACGCGCTTCATGTCCTGCACGCGGTGACGCCACCACTGAGGCTTGCGGGGGTCGTCCGCGGCGAGGTGCAGCCTCTTGGAGTCGAGATGGGTCGCCTGAATCACCACGAAGCCGTGCGCGGCCCAGTGATCCACCAGCGGCGCGTAGCCGTCCAGGTTCGAGCCGAACCCGTGCGCGAAGAGAACGACCGGCAGGTCGTGCCCGGTGGCCGGGGCTGATACGCGTACGTGCAGGTCCGCGCCGCGTTCGGGGGCGGACAGCACGATCGGCTTCACCGAGACGATCGGGGCGGTGGCGGGGGCAGAGACGGGAGCGGAGGCGGAGACAGACGCGGAGACAGGAGCGGAAACGGATACGGAGGCGCCGGTGACGCCGGTTCTCGCAGGTGCTGGATTGATCATGGGATGCGCTTCTTTCACGTGGTGCGGGCCATGGATGGTGCGATCGGCGGGGCGAGGTGAGCGGCCCCGCACACGAGCTACGCTAAAACCTGACGTCGACGTCAGAGGCAAGTCATGGACGTGCGCCATGTGCGTCATGTGCGCGATGTACGTCATGCGCGCCATGTACGTCATGTGCGTCATGAAGGAGGGCAAGTGCGCATCGGAGAACTCGCCGCCCGGACCGGCGTCAGCGTCAGGGCCCTGCGTTACTACGAGGAACAGCACCTGCTGACGTCCGAGCGCAGCCCCAGCGGTCAGCGCCACTATCCGCAGAGCGCGGTCGACCAGGTCGAACTGGTCCAGCAGCTCTACGCCGCCGGGCTCTCCAGCAAGACGATCGTGGAGCTGATGCCGTGCGTCGTCGACGGCAACGCCACTCCGGGGCTGCTCGAGCGGCTGGCCACCGAGCGCGACCACATCGACCAGCGCATCACCGATCTGACACACGCCAGGAACCGGCTCGATTCCGTGGTCGCCGCCGCCACCGACAACCTGGTCGCGGGCCGATCCTGCCGGCCTGAGGCCACCACGTAGACCGGACGGGACTGCTCAGCAGGCATGGCTCAGCAGGCACAAACCGCCTTTCCGCGAGCATGGTGGGGAGGTGAGAAGAACGGTGCATGCTGTGGGCGCGGCAAGCGTGGAGGCGGTCTGGCAGCGATACATACGGACCGCGGCCTGGCCCGCGTGGGCTCCGCAGATCCGGGCCGTGGAGACGGAGGCCGCGCTGCGCGCGGGCATGCGCGGCCGGGTGGTGCCCGTGGTGGGGCCCGGCGTCGCCTTCGTCATCGAGGCCGTCGACCATCAGGCCCACACCTGGCGGTGGCGGGTCCAGGCGGGCCCGGTACGGATGCGCCTGTGGCACGTTGTCCGGGCCCGCACTCCGTCCGGCACGGAGACCGAGCTGCACATCGAAGGCCCCACGCTGGTCGTGGTGGCGTATACGCCACTGGCGCAGCGCGCATTGCGCCGCCTTGTCCAGAACTGAAGTGCTGGCGGCACGGGCGACCGACACCGGGTGACCGAGACCGGGTGACCGAGACCGCGTGACGACGTCTCTCCACCCCCTTGCGCCGGACGCTGCCCGTGTAGTCCGCTGATCCGCATGGGGAAGAGGAGCATTGCCGCAACGACCGCCGCCCTTGTCGCGGGGTCCCTTCTGACAGGCGTACCGAGTACTGGCGCGCAAGCCGCAACCGGTGCGCAAGCCACAACCGGTGCGAGAGCCGCAACTGGCGCGCGAGCCGCCGAGCTTGGCGCCGACAGCTCATCACCGCCGACCGGGTCACCTCTCGCACCCGGGATCGACCTGGACACCGTGACGATTCCGGAGTTGCAGGCGCGCATGGCAGGCGGCTCACTGACCTCGTCGAAGCTGACCCGGGCCTACCTGCGGCGGATCGAGGACATCGATCCCAAGATTCACTCGGTGCTGCGTACCAGTCCGACGGCCCTGCGCCAGGCGGCCTCCAGCGACGCAAGGCACCGGCGTGGCGAGACACTCGGTCCGCTGGACGGCATCCCCGTTCTGCTCAAGGACAACGTGAACACCCGCGACATGCCGACGACGGCCGGGTCGCTGGCCCTCGCCGGGAGCCCGCCCGACACCGATGCGGCACTGGTGACCCGGCTGCGGAAGGCCGGGGCGGTGATCCTCGGCAAGACCAACCTGTCCGAGTGGGCCAACTTCCGTGCGGCGAAACCGACTTCAGGGTGGTCGGCGGTGGGCGGGCAGACCGGCAACCCCTACGTCCTCGACCGGAATCCGTGCGGTTCCTCCGCCGGCTCGGCCGCCGCGCTCGCCGCGTCGTTGTCGCAGGTGGCGATCGGCACCGAGACGGACGGCTCCATCGTGTGCCCGGCCGGGATGAACGGCATCGTCGGCCACAAGCCAAGCCTCGGTCTGGTCAGCCAGTCGGGTGTGGTGCCGATCTCCGCCGAGCAGGACACGGCCGGGCCCATGGCGCGCAACGTGATCGACACCGCGCTCACGCTCTCGGTGCTGAGCGGTGGCAAGGACACACGCGGCAAGGACACACAAGGCGAGAGCGGGCGTGGCGAGAGCGGGCGTGGCGAGAGCGCGCTTGGCGACGGTGCCAGCCTCCGCGGCAAGCGGATCGGCCTGTGGCGCCTGCCCTCGCTCGGATCCGACGTGGACGCGGTGATGACCCGTACGGCGAAGAAGCTGCGCAAGGCCGGAGCCGAGGTCGTCGAGGTGACACCCCCGTACCAGGCGCGGCTCGCCGAACTCGAATTCCCGGCGCTGCTCAGCGAGTTCCACCGGGACATCGACGCCTACCTCGGTACGCGGGGCGGACCCCGAGACCTTGCCGAGCTGATCAAGTTCAACCGCGACCACGCCGAGGAACAGACCTGTTTCGCCGGCCAGGAGCTCTTCGAGCAGGCCCTTGCCGCGCCGCCCACCACCGACCCCGAGTACCGGGCCATGCGAGCCGAGTTGAAGGACCTCTCCCGGCGCTCCATCGACGAGACCATGGCCACCCATCACCTGGACGCCATCGCCGCACCCACGAATCCGCCCGCCTGGACGACCGACTGCGCGCGCGGCGACAACGACGTCATCCCCTCATCCACCCCGGCGGCCGTCGCCGGATATCCGTCCCTCTCGGTGCCCGCCGGGTCCGTGGACGAACTGCCGGTCGGCCTGCTCCTGATGGCCGGTGACCACCAGGACGCCAAGCTCCTGTCCTTGGGCGCCGCGGTGGTGCACCGGTTGAAGGCCTGGCGAGCACCGCGCTACCTGCCGACGGCCGGGTCCGGCACGCCACGGTGAACACGGGGTCGAGTCACTCGGTGGCGAGCTCCTTCCACTGGGCCCGCGCCACGTCGACAGGGAAAGGCATCTCCGTCGGCGAGGTGTCCGCGCCGGGATACGTTCGGCCGAAGAAGCCGAGCGTGTGTGCCCGGAGCGCACGATCAGCACCATGCGGACGGGGGCGTCAGCACCATGCCGACCGGTGAGCGTGAACCACGCGAACTGACCGGGCTCCGCGACAGTCTCCCCGTCACATCGGAAGCGAGAACAGGCGGACTGGCTCCGCAGGCCAGTACGCGTTGTCGCGCAGGGGCGTCACCATGGTCCGCAGCGGCATGCTCACCAGGCGGTTTTCGGGTTGTTCGACGAGTACGTCCTGGTCGAGCGGGTGCCATCCGAGGCGCTGGTACAGCGGCACGAGAAGAGGTCTGCAGAACAGGAGCGCGTGCCGGGGACCCATCGTGCGCGCGTGGTCAAGTGCCCCTGCCAGGACGAGCCGAGCCAGCCCCCGGCCTTGCATGTCGGGGGCGACGGCCACGCCGCCGACGCCGATCACCTCCGTACCGGCGTCGCCGATCGCGACGGGCAGCCGCAGCAGACCGGCGTGTGCCACGAGCCGGTCGCCGTGTCTGATACCGAAGTGTTCTTCTTTGGGCAGCCAGGCCAAGCCCGCCGCGGCCACGCCGAAGGGGTCGTCGCCGTCGCCGAGAATCTCGCCCTGCTCCGTCTTCGTGTAGCGAGGGAGCCGCACCACGGTCGGTGCCGCGGACGACGGGTTCTCGGACATGGGCCTCAGACTTTGGTGGCACGGGGGCGTTCAGCAGGGCACGGCGAGCGCGGCCAGGGCGATGGTACCCAGCGCCAGCAGGCTACGTGGCGCGGGATCCTCGCCGACACCGGCTCGGTGCTCCCTCCATCAGGCGTTGCCCCGTACGCGGACGGATTCCCCCGGGGAGAGGGACCCGAGGCGAGAAGCGGGGAACAATGACCGCCCCGCCCGCGCGCGGCGGCCCGACGCAGATCTGTGTCGGGCCGCCGCGCGAAGGCACCGCTCAGCCGCTCACTCGCGCACGAAGTGGAAGATGCCCCACGTCAGGTGCCCGCTGCGGCCTCCGTCGATCCAGTGGCCGAGGCCCTTCTTCATCTGGGTCAGATAGTCGTGGCTGATCTGCCGGGCCAGACCGTCCGCCTCCTGTCGCGCCGTCTCCTCGAGCACGCGTGCGTAGTGCGTGGTCAACTGATCGGCGTGCTCCTCGAATCCTCGGTCCGTGTCGTCGGCGGGGGTGAAGCCGAGCCTGCTCAACTCCCGGCGGTAGAAGCCGGGTGAGCCCATGTCGTCCAGGTGGATCCGGTCGAGGATCGGCTGGAGCACGCCCGCAGGGCAGTCGTCCGCGGCCATCGGGTCGGTGAAGATCAGGTGGCCGCCGGGCCTGAGCACCCGGGCTATCTCCTCCAGGACCTTGACGCGGTTTCCGCTGTGCAGGAAGGCGTCCTGGGACCAGACGACGTCGACCTGACCGTCCCCGTACGGAATGTCCTCGAACGAGCCGTCCACGACGTCGATGCGGTCGGTCAGGCCGCGGCCGGCGTTCAGCTCCTTGTGCCGCTGGTTCTCGACCTCGCTGAGGTTGAGCGCGATCACCCGGCAGCCCTGCCCCCCGGCCAGTTGGCGGGCGGAACCGCCGAAGCCCGAGCCGAGGTCGAGGACGACCGACTCCGCGGTCAGGGGCAGTTTGCCCGTCATCCGCTGGACCGTACGGCGGCTGGCGTCGGCGATCGGTTCGCCCGGGTCTTCGTAGAGGCCGATGTGGATGTCCTCGCCGCCCCACACCTTGGCGTAGAAGGTGTCCGCGTCGGGCGAGTTGTAGTAGCTGCGGGCAGTGCCGACCGCGCCGGTGTAGGGACCGCTCTCCTCGTCCTCCGTGCGGTACTCCTTCTCCGCCACATGCACGAAGAAGTCCGGCTGCTCCCCGCGGTACGTGTGCTGGAAGTCTCCGTACGTCTCCACCCGCTGGAAACCCACGTCCGTCATGAGCTTCCTGGTGTAGTCCTTGCGCAGCGGGAACATGTTGAGGTGGTACACGGAGTCGTCCGGGAACCGGTACCGCATGCGGCACAGCCCCTCGTCGACGTATTCCGGCTCTACGGCGACGTCCTCACCGCAGTAGTAGTACCTGTGCTTGCTGGTGTAGCCGTCGTCCAGCATCGCGTCGTAGTTCCGCTGGTCGAGGACCAGAATGCCGTCGTGCTTGAGCATCGCGTAGAACTCGGCGAGCGCCTTGCGGCGGTCGCGCTCCGAGAACAGGTGCGTGAAGGAGTTGCCGAGGCAGACGATGGCGTCGTACTCGCCGTGCACATCGCGGTTGAGCCAGCGCCAGTCGGCCTGGACGACCCGCATGATGTGGCCGCCCCGCTTCATACCGTTCGCGAAGGCCATGGACAGCATCTCGGCACTGCCGTCGGCGCTGACGGTCTCGAATCCCGAGGCGAGCAGGCGCACCGAGTGGAATCCGGTGCCCGTCGCGACGTCGAGGACGCTGCGCACACCCCGCTTGCGCAGCAGGTCGACGAAGAACGTACCCTCGCTCTCCGACCGTTTCTCCCAATCTATGAGTGAGTCCCACTTCTCGACGAAGCTGGGTACGTATTCCTCCGTGTAGTGCCCGGTTTCTCGTACTTCGACAGGGTTGTCGCCGAACTCTTGGGCCGGTTGCACGATGATGGAGAACCCTTCAATTGTGGGGATTCTTCTCTTATGTGGCTTTCTTGCGTCGATCTCATTCAGGATATGGCTGGTTCGCCCGGTTTTGTCCGGGCGACGTGGGTCGAGGTGTTGAGGGCATCGCTATCCACCCTCGGAGGCTTCATTCCTGCAAACGCCGTATACATGGCGGAGGTTGACGTTAAATCGACGCGGTAGATCGTTAAACCCATCCGCCTACGTCCAGAGGATCATGTTCGGCCGCCCCATACCTCCCAGGACGGAGAGGAGTTGGGTCCGCGCGGCGGATGTTCCCGACGCACGCCACCTGAATGATCGTTCCTGACCGAACACCCGACTCAAAGGAACGATCACGTGCGTAGACGATGCCTGGGGCCCCTGTTGGCCGTCAGCGTCACGGCGACGCTGGCTCCCGCGCTCGCCACCTCGACGGCCACCGCCGCCCCGGCAACAGCTTCGGCCGCCACCCCGTCGACCGCCTCCTCGTCCGCCGCCAAGGGCGCGCTGGACCGTTACGCGAAGCAGCGGCCGCGGTGGAAGCGGTGCGACGCCGACTCTCCGGCGGAGTTCATGTGCGCCACGATCAAAGTTCCGCTCGACTACCGGAACCCCGGGGGCAAGCGAATCGACCTGGCCATATCCCGGATCAGGAGCACCGCGCCCGACAAGCGGCACGGTGTCCTGCTGTCCAACCCCGGCGGCCCGGGAATGCGGGGCCGCTACATGCCGATGAGCATGGGCGACAGGCTTCCCGAGTCCGTGCGGCAGAAGTACGACCTCATCGGCTTCGACCCTCGCGGAGTGGGCGAGAGCAGCCCGGTCTCCTGCGCCCTGAAGCCGGAGGAGGAGAACTGGCTGCGGCCGTACAAGGAGGAGACGTTCGACAAGGACGTCGCCTGGGCGCGCGGCGTCGCGAACAAGTGCAAGGAGCAGGCGGGCGGCACGCTCCGGCACATCACCACGCGCAACACCGCGCGCGACATGGATCTGCTCCGGGCGGTCCTCGGCGAGAAGAAGATCTCGTACGTGGGCACTTCGTACGGCACCTACCTGGGCTCCGTCTACACCCAGCTCTTCCCGCGCCGGGCCGACCGCTTCGTACTGGACAGCGCGGTCGATCCGGCACGCGCCTGGCGAGGGATGATGCGGTGGTGGGCGGCGGGCGCCGAGCCCGCGTTCGACCGATGGACCGAGTGGGCCGCCCAGCGCTCGCGGAAGTACGACCTCGGTGACACCCCGAAGAAGGTCGAACGGACCTTGTGGGACCTGGTCGCGCAGGCCGACGAGAAACCCATCGAGGTGGCCGGACAGCCGACCACCGGTGATGACATCCGCAGCGGTATTCGCGAGGCGGTGTTCACCCCTGAGGCCGCCACCGAGGGGGTCGTGGAGCTGAAGAAGGCCGCGGCCGGCAAGCCGACCTCCGCGAAGAAGCTCGCAGCGTTCGCCGGATCCGAGGGAAGCGGGGCGGAAGGCACTGCCGACGACGCCGCCGAGGCGCCGTCCGACAACGCGATGGCGAGCCTCTGGGCCGTGGTGTGCGGCGACAACTCGGCCGCATGGTCCCGCGATCCCGAGAGCTACCGCCGGGACGCCATCGAGGACAAGGGCCGTTACCCGCTCTTCGGTGACTTCGTGTCCAGCGTCAAGCCCTGTGCGTTCTGGGACAAGTCCGTGGAACCGGCGACCGAGGTGAACAACAAGGTCGACTCCCTGATCGTCCAGAACGAATGGGACCCGCAGACCCCGCTGCCCAGCGGTCAGGCCCTGCACGCCGACTTGAAGGGATCGAGAATGGTCACCGTCCTCGGCGGCGAGGGCCATGGCGTCTACCCGAACGGCAACGCGTGCACGGACGGCGCGGTCAACGGCTACCTGCTCACCGGCAAGCTTCCGGCGAAGGACGTGACCTGCGAGGCGACGGCCGACTCGAACAGGGAGGCACGCAAGAACCAGCTCGGATGAATCACATGGTCAAGGGCACCGCGATGAACAGCAACGCCGGCGGTCTGACGCGGCTGACCGCCCCACTGTTCCGGCCGTTCTCCCTCACCCCGGACGAAGGCGTGCGGACCCCTGTCTGGCTCGCCCCTCTCGCGAGGCGACCGTCGGGGCGATGACCAGGAGGGCTCGGCACACCCGACAAAGGCGGTGCGGAAAGTGTCGGGTGACGGGGGCCCTGTCGCCGCACGATGGGGGCATGGACGACACGACCTTGGTATCCCGCTTCCTCCGCGACGGCTTCGTAAAGCTGGAGGGCGCCGTCGCGCCGCGCGTGGCCACCGACTGCGCGCGGCTGCTGTGGCGGGAGACGGGCGCCTCTCCGGACGATCCGGCGACGTGGGCGCAGCCCGTGCACTGGGTGGCCGGCCTGGCGCAAGGGCCGTTCGCGGCCGCCCCCAACTCCCCTGCCCTGCACCGCGCGTACGACCTGCTCGTCGGCGCGGGACGCTGGGAGCCGCGCTACTCGCTCGGCACGTTTCCGCTGCGCTTCCCGCACGAGGAGGAGCCGGACGACGCGGGCTGGCACATCGAGGGGAGCTATCTGCCGGAGGGCGAGAGCTGGTACTTCACCAATCTGCGCTCCCGGGGCCGGGCGCTGCTCATGCTGTTTCTCTTCAGCGAGGTCGGTGAGGAGGACGCCCCGACCCGCATCCGTGCCGGCTCGCACCTCGACGTACCGAAGGTACTTGAGAAGTACGAGGAGGACGGGGCCGACGGGCTGACCCTTGCTCCCGGCCTGGTGGCGGCGTCCGACCACCGGCCACTCGCCCTCGCCACCGGCTCCCCGGGCGATGTCTTCCTGTGCCACCCGTTCCTGGTGCACGCGGCGCAGCCGCACCACGGGACACGGCCGCGCTTCATGGCCCAGCCGCCGCTGATGCCGGCCGCACCCTACGAACTGGAGCGGGCCGACGGCGCGTACTCACCCGTGGAGATCGCGATCCGACGAGGCCTTGGACAAGGCACCCCCGGTCCGGACGGGATCGGCGCCGACTGCGCCCCGCGCTGTTAGCTCAGACGGGCCCGTGGGGCGCAAGGTGCCTGTCGGTGATGCGGTTGGCCGGGAGATGGACGCCCCTCGGCGTAACAGGCGATGGCTCCGGCGGCAACGACCACTACAGCCGGGCGGGCGCGACATCGTCAGACGGTGCTGAGTGGATGAGCCGCCGTCGCTGAACGCGGGGGCCAGGCGCGGGGGGCGAGGATGCCGAGGACATAGGCGCGGGCGACGAGCGCCGGACGGGTCGCGGCGCCCAGGAGTTGCCGCAGGCGGCTGAGGTGGTAGTCGACCGTCTGCCGGGACAGTTGCAGCGAGGTGGCGATCTCGCCGTTGCTGCTTCCTTCCGCCAGGAGGGAGAGGATGCGGATCTGCGCGGCGGTCAGCGACGGATGGGCCTCGTGGGCGAGGCTCTGGTGGGTGACGACGGCCCAGACGTGCCGGGCGCGGGCGGCGGAATGGCCGATCGTCGTCAGGTGGAGCTGCGCGCGGCGCTGCAGACCCTGGGCGTCGACGAGCACTGCGGATGTCTCCACCCTTCTGACACGGCGGGCTATCAGGCCTTTCCACCTGCGGTGCAACCGGTCGAGGTCGGGCTCGGGGGCGAGCAGGGTGTGTGCGCGGCGGCCGACCAGGTCGGGCAGGCTGAGGCGGAACAGTTCGGCGGCGGCCGCGCTCGCCTCGACCACGCGTCCGTTCGCCGAGAGCAGCGCGCAGGGCAGGCCGCTGTGGTCGCGCAGGGCTTGCAGGTTCTCCTCCGCCTCCTGGCGCTGGACCATGGCGCGCAGATGGTCGGTGACATCCACGTAGATCCCCGCGACACAGGTCTGCGCGTTCTCTCGTACGGGGAAGCGGTGGCCGACCGCCCGGCCCGCGCTGCCGTCCTGGCGCCGGTAGCCGAGGGTGTGGCGCACCGCCGTCCCCCGCGTGAGGATCTCTTGGTCGAGGGCGCGGAACTGATCGGCGTCGGCGGGCGCGTCGAAATCCTCGATGCACCTGCCGACGACTTGCTCCGGAACGGTGCCGTATAGGTGTGCGTAGGCGTGGTTGGCCCACAGGTAGCGTCCGTCGCAGTCCCGGATGAAGGCGGCGGCCGGGGCCAGGTCCACGAGTTCCGCGAAGGCCGCGTACCGGCGCGGGGCCGCCGCTCGGGCATCGACCTCCACCGCGAGGCCGCGCGTACGGCTGTGGACCCCTCCCTCGTCCAGGGGCCAACTGACGTCGAAAGTACGGCCGTCGAAACGGGCCTGCCAGCGGCCCTCCTGCGGCGGGTGCCCCGGTGCCGAGAGTTCCTGGCGCATCCGGTCCAGGAAGCGCTGCGCCGTGCCCGTGTCGGCGAAGGCGCCGCCTCCCCGCTCAAGGACCTGCCACGGCTCCTCGACTTCCCACCAGAACACGGGAAGGTGCTCGAGCAGTGCCTTGAGGCTGGAATCGTCCACAGCGGTCTCCGTCCGTATGCGACTGGCTGACGCGCAGTCACAGCGCATTGGATATCCCGCCGGGTCCCGCGCATGCCCGGTTCTCGGCCGATGTCCCGAATTGGAGGTGCGCCCCGGGGAGCCCGGCACGGCCTGCGACTCAGGCATTTGCCTGAGTCGCGGGGGCCCACAGTGGCGCTGCGGACCCCTGACACCTGGTCCCCTTGAGTGAGCGGGTGAACACACCCCGCCACCCCCCGGATGAATGGAGACGAACTTCAGTGAGCAAGGTGCTGTTAGTGCATGCCAAGGGTGGTCCGCCGCTCGGCCACGTCCTGTCCCGGACGGCCGCGAAGGCGGAAGTGCACCTTCTGGCGCTCAGCGCTCTTCCTCCTGCCGTGGAAGGCTCCGCCCGGCGACTGTGCGCCTCGGTCGTGACTCCTTCCGACGCGCAACGCTCCGACCTGGTGTCCCTGATCGTCTCGGAGGCCAAGGCCGCGGGCGCGGACGCGGTGCTCACCTTCTCCGAGTACGCGGTCGTGGCCGTCGCCGAGGCGTGCGAGGCACTCGGTCTCGCCGGGGCGGGCAGCGCCGCCGCGCTCGCCCGCGACAAGCGGCTGATGCGGCGTACCTGGCGGGAACACGGCCTGCCGCAGCCCGAGTTCCGTCCCGTCGCCACGGAGGCGGAGCTGCACGCGGCGGCCCGATCGCTGTCCTGCCCGCTGCTCCTCAAGGCGGCCTGGAGTGCGGGGTCCACGGCACACCAGATCATCGCCTCCCCGCAAGAGGCGTCCATCGCCTGGACCCGGTCCCGTGAAGTGATGGCCGAGTCGGCGCGGTTGGGGTACGCGGAGCTTCATGTGGCCGAGGCCGAAGCGGACTTCGTGGTCGAACAGATCGTGACCGGTACCGCGTCGGCCTGGTTCGACGAGCCCGGCTGGGGCGACTACGTCAGCGTCGAGGGCGTCGTGGTGGACGGCACCTTCCACCCGGTCTGCCTCAGCGGCCGGATGCCGACCATCGAGCCGTTCACCGAGCGTGCGGGCATCACCCCCGCCCTGCTCCCGCAGGGCGCCCAGGACCGGATCGTTGATCTGGCACGCCGCGCCGTCGACGCCCTCGGCCTGCGCGACTGCGGGACGCACACCGAGATCAAGCTCGGCGCGGACGGCAGCATGTGGCTGATCGAGACGGCTGCCCGGTTCGGCGGCGCGATGACGGTGCCCCAGATCGAGGAGGTCTTCGGGCTCGACCTCGTCGGCATGCTCGTCGACCACCTCATCGGGCGTCCGGTCCAGTGGCCCGGGCAGGCCCTGACCCCGGCGCAGGCGCGCGGCGCGGCGGGCTCCCTGGTCGTCCTGGCGGTCGACGGCCGGGGCGAGGCCTGGCAGGACCGCAAGGTCTGGGACTTCCCCGCGGTCGCGACGCGCGTGCCCCTCAGCCGGGGCAGCGAGCTGTCGGTGGTCGAGGAGAGTTCGCTCGTGGACGGCAGCGTCGTGCCGGTCTACGACCCCGCCGCGGGCGCCAACACCATGGCGGCCCTGTGCCTGCTGTCCGCCGCCGATCCGCGGACGGTGCTCCGCGACTTCGAGACCCTGGTGGACGCCCTGCCCCGGGTACTGCCCGCCGCACACCCCGAGAAGGTCTCCGCATGAGCGCCCGACCGCTGGCCGGCGCCGCCGAACCGGCCACCGACCGCACGGTCGTCGGCGAGAACCTCTCCCTGCCGCTCTTCCGTACGCTCTCCGGAGTCCTGGCGGGGCACCCCTACCTCAAGGTCGTCGTCGACCGCGCCGAGAACACCTGGCACCTGCTCGACACCGCCGCGCACCCCTTCCACGTCAACTACATCGCCACCCGCGTCCTCGGCATGGAACTCGCCGCCCTCGACGCGGGGCTGGACGCGTTCAACGCCTCCGTCTACATGGACCCCGGGCGCCGCTTCCTGCTCGGCGTCCTGTCCCTGCACACGGAGCAGGAAGCGGCGGGCCGCGAACGTACGTTCCTCGTCCTGGAGACGACCGAGGCCGACACGATGCACAGTGAACTCCTCGACTTCTTCTACGAGTTCGTACGCGCACGAGTCGACGGCCGACTGCCGCTGCTGCTCAAGCCCGCCAACCACGGGCAAGAGGAGGCACTTGCGGCCATCAGCGAACTGCGCGTACCGCGCGTCCTGAGCCACGAACTCTTCGGCTCGAGGGCCCGGACACCGCTGAACCCGGGCGAGGCCACCGGGCGGCTGCGGTTCTTCCGGACACACGAGGAGTACGCGTCAGCCGAGGCCGGGCTCGGCTGGGCCGACATCGTGGCCATGCCGTGCCTGCCGGACGACGTGCCCCGGGTGGCCGGATTCCTCAACACCGCGCCGATCACACCTCTTTCGCACACCAATGTCCTCGCCTCCGGCTGGGGCATACCCAACGCGATCGTGCGCGACCTGGAACAGCTCGTCGAGAAGGACGGCCTGGACGGCGCGTGGGTGCGCTACCGGGTGCGCGAGGACGAGATATCCCTGGAACGCCTGGACCACGAACCGACCCTGCACGCTCCGGCCTGGCACCAGCAGCGCATCCGCCTCGAACCGCCCCTGCTCCAGGACGCTCCCGTACTCGCCCTGCACCGGCTGCGCAGCACCGACCGCGACCGGTACGGCACCAAGGCGGCCAACCTCGGCGAGCTGCACCACGTGCTCGACAGCCGCACGGCCGACCTGACCGCCTTCTATGGTCGGCCACGGCCGCCGCGCGACGACCTCTTCGGGCACCTCGCGGCCCGCCTGGGCCTGAGTGCGCCATCCGCCGGTGAACTCCGCGCCAGAGCGGCCGAATTCGTCGCCGGAGCGGTCGGCGCCCCGGAGGGCGTCGCCCTCCCCTTCGCGCTCCAGCAGCGCTTCCTCGCCTCATCGCCCGCACTCCAGCAGGGCATCGGCAAGCTCAAGATGGCACTCGAACTCGACGCCACCGATGTCCTCGACTCGCTCTGCCTGCAGATCCAGCACCTGATCCGGAGCACGCCCGTCCCCGAGTCGGTCACCCGGCAGATCAGCCAGGCCTTTCCCGCCGCGGCGGACTCGCGCGGGCGCCTGGTGGTGCGCTCCTCGTCCAATGCCGAGGACCTTCCCGGATTCTCCGCGGCCGGTGTCTACGATTCCGTCACCACCGTTCACGGCACCGGCGAACTCCTGGACGCCGTACGCCAGGTATGGGCGTCCTTGGTGTCGCCCCGCAGCGTGCGCCTTCGCCACCAGGTCGGCATCTCCCTGGACGACACCTACATGGGCGTGATCATCCAGGAGTACGTGCCCGCCTCCCTCGGTGGCGTCCTGGTGACCTGCAACCCGACCCGCCGCGAGGACTTCCGCAACGTCTACCTCAACTGCTCCCCCGGCTCCCCGGAGCAGGTGGTCGACGGTTCGGTCCTGCCGCAGCAGTACCTGTACAACACCGTCGAGGGCGGCGGCCGCACCGTCGCCCTGGGCTCCTGGAGCGACGGGCTTCCCGCCGCCACCCGCGCCCGCCTCGCCGATCTGTCCCTGACCGGGCGACTCCTGCAGTCCCACTTCAGCGGGGCCGACGTCAGTGGATCCGACGTCAGTGGATCCGACGTGGACAGGCCGCTGGACATCGAGTGGCTGATGACCGAGCGCGGCGACTTCCGCCTGGTCCAGATTCGCCCGTACGCGCTGTGAGGCCGCGCTCGAGCCGACCGGCGACGGATACCGGCCTGACAGCCACCGCTCGCCGCGTCATCCACCTCAACTACGGCTTCCAGCTGCTGTTCAACCTGCTGTGGTGGATGCCGGTGTTCTACGCCTACCAGAAGGCGGCCGGTCTCTCGGACGGGCAGATCTTCGGCATCCAGAGCATCTACTACGTGGCCTTCTGCCTGTTCGAGATCCCCACCGGCCTTATCGCCGACCGGATCGGCACCCGCAACTGCCTGCGGGCCGGAGCCGTGGTCATGACGGCGGCGAACCTGGCTCCGGTGGTCAGCGCCTCCTACACCGGCTTCCTCATCCACTTCCTCGCCATCGCAGCAGGCCGTTCACTCACGTCGGGAGCGGCGAGCGCCTATCTGTACGACGGTCTGCGGGCGGAGAAGTGCGACGAGCACTACCTGAAGGCGGAGGGCACCGCACGGGCCCTGGGCCTCGCGGCGAAGGTCGTGTGCTGGCCACTGGTCGGGCCCTTGATGGCCGTCGCCCACTCGGCCCCGTACGTGCTCAGTGCCGCGAGCGCGGCGGGCTCTCTCGCCTGCGCCGTCGCGCTGCCACGGCTCGCGGGGCCGGGCGGCGGTAAGGACAGAGCCGCCGACCGGGCGGACGGAGGGCGCAGGAGCGGCGCGTTCCTGCGGGACGCGGGCTCCGCACTGCGCCTTGTCGCGTCCTCGCGGTGGCTGGCCCTGGTGATGGTGCAGGGCGTGGGGCTCTTCACGCTGTCCCGGATCTGCCAGGTCAACCTCTTCCAGCCGATCCTCATCGACCACGGCATCGCGGAGTCCTCGCACGGCGGGGTCCTCGCCGCGATGACGGTGGCGGAGGCGGTGGCATCGGCCCGCCCCCAGTGGCTGAGCCGACGGCTGTCACCGGTCGCCTGGGTCTCGATTCTCAGCCTGGCGCTCGCGGGCACCTTGGCGGCCATGGCGCTCGGCGGGCCGTGGGTCGTCGTCGCGCTGCTCTGCGTGTTCGCCGCCGCGACCGGCTTCGCGTACCCCGTCCAGCGCAAGCTGGTGAACGACGCGGTACCCGCCAACGCCCCGCGCGCCACGCTCCTCTCGGTCGAGAGCATCGTGGACCGCGGGGTGTGCGCACTGGCCGCGGTCGCCGCGGGCGCGTATCTCTCCGCCGGTCACCTGGACGCGCTGCTGTGGCACAGCGCGCTCGCGACGGCGGTGCTGCTCGGGGCCTTCCAACTGCTCGTACGACAGCGGGTCCGGCGACAGCGGGTCCGGCGCGAGCGGACTTCGGTCAGCCGGACCGATGGCCGAGAAGTTCGACCAACCGGACCGGGAGGAACGCGGGCCGGTGGACCCGGCCGACCTGGTACGACACGAAGCCCAGTGAGGAGGCCACGGTGATCTCCTCGGCCGTCTCCGCCTGGTAGACGACCCGGCAGCGGCCCGAGTCGCCCTTCGCCCGCTGCCAGAGGGTGAGAGCCGGCTTGCGTTCGGCCTCGGTCCGCGGAGTGAGGATCCGGTCGCCGAAGTCCTTCCAGGCGAAGGGCACGGCACCCTGCCACGTGGCGTCGACCTCCTTCTTCAGCCTGGCGGCACGCTCGGCGTCGGTCGTGCCCCAGGAGGCCGGAACGTTGGTGATCAGGCCGACTCTGATATGACGTTCGCGCAGGGCCCGCAAGTAGGAGGCCGCACCGGGCTGATAGGAGGTGTTGCCCTCCTCATCGGTGTGTACGAGGGTCTCGCCCAGGTCGAAGTACGCGATGGGGCAGGCGCGTTCGGTACCCGCACGCACAAGGGTGGCTGTTCCCTTCGCGCCGCTCGCGCTCGCGGGCACAGCCGCACTCGCCGCGGCGCAGAGCACGGTCGACACCAGGGCTGCGCCCATCGCGAGGCCCACACGGGCCGAGCTCTTCGAGACGGTTCTGTTCATGGCGTCTTCGCCCTTCTCCTTGCGCACCACGAGCGTGCGCGTCTCCTTGCGCACCACGAGCGTGCGCGAATGTCCCGTGGCTCTTGCTCCGGCCGGTTCGCTGGTCTACCTCGCTCTACCCCTGAACACCTCGCGGCACTCGGGCCCCGTGGTGCCGTGGCGCCGACTGACCCGCCGGGACCGCGAGACCGTCGACGCCTCGCTCGACCGGCTCGGCATCGCTGAGAACCGTCCCGCTCGTACAACGCGTCCCTCAACTTCACCAGGTGCATCAACAACGCCTATTGTCATCCGAGTTACACCGTTGACCAGGTGAGAAGAGCCAGGAGCCACAGCATCATGAGCGGTACGAACGGGGACGGGAATGACGAGCGGGACGACAAGGTCGACGGGGGTATCAAGCCGCTCGCGGTGAGCGACCCCGCGCGCATCGGTCCATATCTGCTGCTCGGGCGGCTCGGCGCCGGTGGCATGGGGCGGGTGTTCCTCGCGCGGGCGGACAGCGGGCGAACCGTGGCCGTGAAGGTGGTGCACGAGGAGCACGTGTCCGACGAGCACTTCAGGGAGCGTTTCCGGCGGGAGATCGAGGCGGCGCGGAAGGTCGGGGAGCAGTATACGGCGCCGGTGCTCGACGCGGGGCCGGGCGACGAACCGCCGTGGGTCGCCACGGGGTACGTCCCCGGGCTCTCACTGGAACAAGTCGTGCGGCTGCACGGCCCGTTGCCGACCGCGTCCCTGCATGCGCTCGCCGACGGGCTGCTGAAGGCGCTCAAGGACATTCACGGCGCCGGAATCGTGCACCGCGACCTGAAGCCGTCCAACGTGATGCTCACCGTGGACGGCACGAAGGTCATCGACTTCGGGATCGCTCGGGCACTGGAGACGTCCGTCGAGTCCTTGTTGACCAGTACGGGTATGGCCATCGGCTCGCCCGGATTCATGTCGCCGGAGCAGGTGCGCGGGCAGCGGGCCGGGGCCAGGAGTGACGTGTTCACTCTCGGGTGCGTACTGACGTATGCGGCGACCGGGCAGCTTCCGTTCGGGCAGGGGGCGAGCAATCAGCACGCGGTGATGTTCCAGATCGTGGAGGGCGAGCCCGATCTGACGCGCGTCGAGGACGCCTCGCTGCGGGCGCTCATCGCCCGGTGCCTGACCAAGGAGATCGACCAACGGCCTGACGTCGACGAGCTGTTGGCGGACCCCGGGCGGACGCTCCCCCGCGCCGCGTCCGGCGCCTGGCTGCCTGCCGGAGTCGTCGCGCACCTCGCGCAGCAGTCCGCACGACTGCTCGACGCCGAGGCGGAACCGCTGCGGGAGGAGCCCGTGGACCTCGCCACCATCGGGCTGCGACCGAAGGACGGGCCTCCCGGAGACATCCCCGCCGGCAACGGCTCCACGCTCCGGGCGCGGGAGCACGAGCAGCGGCCCAGCCGACGCCGCAAACTCGTCGTGCTGCCCATTGTCGCCGTCATCACCGTC
This sequence comes from Streptomyces sp. NPDC058257, assembly GCF_042881845.1. Taxonomy (NCBI): domain Bacteria; kingdom Bacillati; phylum Actinomycetota; class Actinomycetes; order Kitasatosporales; family Streptomycetaceae; genus Streptomyces; species Streptomyces sp. NPDC058257. The sequence goes on along the minus strand of NZ_JBHVXJ010000033.1, from coordinate 4,664 downwards.
GGCGGCGGCACGGTCGCCCTGATCCAGCCCTTCGGAGGTGGCGACGGGGACGGATCACACGCCCAGCCGCCGGGCAGCAGCGCGAGCGCCACTCCCGGTGGCAGCACATCGCCCAGCCTGCCCAGCAGTTCGCCTTCCAAGAAGGGAAAGGGGAAGGACGCGGACGCCGGCAAGGACAAGGACGACAAGAAGGAGCAGAAGGGCAAGGACGGGCGCGACAAGCCCAACGCGGTTGAGGACGAAGGCAGTTCACCCGTCGGTGACAGCGGACCCGACAGCGACGGCACCGACACCAGTGACGGGTCAGGCCCTGAGGGGGCATCCGGCTCCTCGGGCTCGGACGGCGGAGGCTCGTCCGGCTCCGGCGGCTCGTCCACCGGCTCACGGCCGCCCGCGATGAAGAGCTACAAGGCTGTGTACACCAACTCCTGCGTCGGCGCGTGCGACATGCCGATCAAGATGAGCTGGTCGGCGATCTCCCGAGCTACCAAGTACGACGTCCACTACACCAACAAGGGCAGCAACTTCACCAAGAAGAACGTCGACACCGTCTACTCCACGGGCAGCACCAGCTACACGATCAAGGGTCCGTACTCCGGTGACGAGATCTGCGTCACGGTACGCGCGGCCAACAAGTACGGCGCCTCTGCCTGGGCGGAGACCTACTGCGACACGGTGCCCTACTGACCGGGGCGGCATGACGGCGTCGGCACACCGCTTGGTACCGGGCTTGACGGCTAAGCGAGGCCACCGTTGCTCATCAGCAGCTGTCCGTTGATCCACTCGCCTTCCCTGGAGCACAGGAAGTCCACGAGGTGCGCGGTGTCCTGCGGAGTGCCGAGCCGGCCGAGCGGGGAGCTGCGGACGCAGTGCTCCCGGACCTCATCGGGCATCCAGCCGGTGTCGACCGGACCGGGATTGATCGCGTTGGCTGTCACGCCCAGGTGAGCGAGCTCGTGGGCGGCGGCCAGGGTGATGCGGTCCAGGGCTCCCTTGCTCGCCCCGTAGGGCAGGTTGCCGACGGTGTGATCACTGGTGAGGCCGATGATCCGGCCGGTTCCCCGTTCTGCGGTGAAGCGGCGGCCGAACTCGCGGATGAGCAGCCAGGTGGCGCGCGCGTTGACGGCGAAGTGCCGGTCGAAGCTCTCGACGGTGGTGTCCAGCAGCCCGGAGTCGACGGACTCGCAGTGGCACATCACGAGGCCGGTGACGCCGCCCATCCGTTGTTCGACCTCGTCGAAGACGCGTGCCGGGGTGTCCGGGTCGGCGAGATCCGCCTCGATCGCGGTGGCGGACGCACCCTGTTCGGCCAGAGCTTGGCTGATCACTTCGCTCGCGCCGGGCTCGCGTCCCCAGCTCATACGGTCGTCGTAGGGGGTCCAGTAGGTGAAGGCGATGTCCCAGCCCGATGCGGCAAGTCGACGGGCGACGCCCGCGCCGATCCCGACTGTGCGGCCCACACCGGTGATGAGGGCGAGTGGGCGGCGGTCGGCCGCAGGGCCCTGTCCGCGGGCGGGCTTGTCATGGTCGGAGTTCGTCGTCACGGTCGGGAATGGTTCACGAACGGCATCGCAGCGTCAATCGCTTTCCTACGACGTCGCGGTGGACGAAAGGGGCGGCACGCGCGCCTCGCCCCATGGAACCGATGCGCCGATGCGCCCGTTCGCCGATGCGCCGATGCGCCGGTTCGCCGGTTCGCCGCGGAGTGGTTCAGCTCTCGCCACGGGTGAGGGTGTCGGCGATGCGTTCGGCGACAGCGCGCCGCAGCTCGGGGCTCAGCCGTTCCGTGGTGAGCGATTCGTACAGCCATAGGCCGTCGGCTGCGAGGCGGGCGATGAACTGGTCGAGTGCGGCGGGGCCGCCGGCGCCGGTGGGCAAAGGCGGGGCCCACCGTTCCATCACGGCCTCCCAGGAGGCCGCGTGCGCGGCGGTGGTCGACCCTTCGAGCATGAAGAGAAGCTCGGCCCGTGTGGCGCTCTGGGTGGCGACGCGAGTGTAGGCGGTGAGCCGTTCGGTGGGAGTGGCGTCGGCGGCGGGCTTGCCCGCCGCCGCGGCCAAGTCCGCTTCCCACTGGTCGGCGAGATGCTGGTGGATGGCCTGGACGAGGTCTTCGCGGGAGGCGAAGTGGTACAGGAGCCCGCCCTTGGTCAGGCCGGCCTCGGCGGCGACGGAGTCGAAGGTGACGCTCTTGACACCTTCGCGTTCCACGACGCGGGTGGCCGCTTCGAGGATCTGGGTTCGTTTACTGGTCCGCATGGATTCTCCCGGACGGGTCTCGGTGGTGTGCGGGGACGGACAGGGCTGATCCGGGACCGTGGCGGCGCAGGAGGAGTCCGGTCACGATCGCGCCGACAGCCATGACGGCGATGACCACGATCATCACGCAGAAGTAGGCGCTGTCGAACGCGTCCGAAGCCGCGGCGACCAGCGACGGGTGGTCGTCCCCGGCCAGCGCGAGCGCGGCGTCGAGGCTGTCGCGCGCGGAGCCCGGGACTCCGGCGGGCAGATCGATCGTCGCGGTGTAGACAGCGGTCAGGAGACTACCGAGTACGGCGACCGCGATGAGGCTGCCGAACTCATAGGACACTTCCTCCACCGATGACGCCATACCGGCCCGTCGGGCCGGAACGTTGCCCATGATCGCGCTGGAGGCGACGGACATGGCCGCTCCGAGACCGGCGCCGGTGATGAGCAACCCGGTGATGAGCAGCCCCATGTTCGTGTCGAAGTTCAGCAGGACCAGCACGGAGCCGACGGTACTGACGGCGAGACCGCCCGCGACGAGGGGCAACAGGCCGATCCTGTGCAGGCTGGCACCGCCGACCATGGCCGTCGGCAGCGCCCCCAGGGCAACGGCGGCGACCAGGAGACCGGCGCGCAGCGGAGTGAAGCCTTCCACGAGCTGGAAGCGCTGTGTGGTGACCAACTGGACACCGGCGATGGCGAACATGGAGAACCCGGCGGCCAGGACTCCGGCGAGGAAGGCCCGGTTGCGGAAGATCGCAAAATCGAGCAGGGGGTAGGGCAGACGGCGCTGCCGCCGTGCGAAGGCCCACCCGCCGACAGCGGCCGCGAGGACGGCGGCGGCGATGACGAGCGGGGCGGGGTCCGTCTTCGCTGTCTCCTTTATCGCGATCACGAGGCCGACCAGGGCGACGAGCGCAAGGAGCGAGGAAGGCAGGTCCCAACGCTTGGTGGGGTCCGCGTCGTTGGGCGGGGCGAGGACCAGCGTGGCGACGAGCGCCACGATGACGACGGGGACGTTGATCAGGAAGACCGACCCCCACCAGAAGCTTTGCAGCAGGAGCCCGCTGATGATGGGGCCCAGCGCACTGCCCACGATCGCCAGGGTGCCCCAGACGGCGATGGCGACATTGCGCTCGCGCTCGTCCTCGAACGTGACGCGGATCAGGGCGAGCGTCGCGGGCATCATCGCCGCCGCGCCGACGGCCAGGAACACCCGTGCCGCGATCAAGGCCTCCGGAGTGGGCGAGAACGCGGCAGTCAGCGAGGCGACCCCGAAAACCACCAGGCCGATCAGGAACATCCGCCGGTGCCCCACCCGGTCGCCCAGCGTTCCGCTGCCCAGCAGCAGTCCGGCCATCACCACGGGATAGGCGTTGATGATCCACAAGCCTTCGGAGCTGCTCGCGCCGAGCTCCTCCACCAGCGTCGGCAGCGCCGCGTAAAGGATCGAGTTGTCCAGCGTGATCAGCAGCAGCCCCGCACTCACCACAGCCAGCAACAGCCAGCGCCGCCCCGTGCTCAGAACCATCGCCCACACCTCTCCATCAGCACCGCCACAACCTCCATAACTGTACCTTACGGAAGGTACAGTTATGGAGGGCTGCGGATGGCTGTACGCGGCTGAACAGCCCGTATGAGCGTGTGAGCTGGGGCGTTGGCGTACGTCATCCGCACCGGGGGCGGACGTGGCGGAGACGCCGTTCGACGGGCCTACATCGCCACCTTCGACTGGGGCGCGACTACGTCACTCCTTGAATGAGGTTGCACGAGGTAGCGGGCCCTCTGCCGTAACGCCCGCTCCGACCCGCGCCTGCAAGGACCGGGTCCGACTTCTCAGGCGCGGTCCGTCAGGTCCTCGGCGAACACCTGCGACAGAGGCTGCGGTCCCACGTATTGCTGGCAGTTGCACTGACCGGCCTCGTAGCTCAGCGGCTTCTTGTTCTCGTCCCAGGCCGTTGGAACCTCTACGGCTTCGTGGCACCGGCCCCGCTTGTCGTGCTTGGCGAGATGGTGCGTGCATCCGCACACCGCCTCCGGCGGCTTGTGCGCCGCTTCGACGGCCAAACGTTCCTGCTTCGCCACCTCCCGCAACTGCAACTTGCGCTCATGCCGATTGCGCAACGCAGTGCGGACGTTGTCGGCTGCCCACGCGAATCCACCCGTCCAGAAGATGATGAGAATCCACCAGAACCAGTCCATCAACTGCCCCTTCCCCCTGTTTTGCTGTGGGTCAGCATAGATGGCTCATCGAAGGCGTCTGCGTTGTACGAGACGCTCGGCCGGAAGGAGCACTCACCGCCGGCGGAGTGCGTCTACCGGCCTCGGCGCCAGGAACGCGGGCCGCACGAGAAGGCCGGCGCGCGGGTTCTCACAGTCCAGGCCCCGCGCAGCACCCCCGTACGGACCGGGGTGCTGCG
>NZ_JBHVXJ010000032.1:0-64855 GCF_042881845.1 Streptomyces sp. NPDC058257 | reverse complement strand
GCACCGCCTCGCGGACGTGCCGCACCCAGTACTCCGGATCCTGAAGCTCAGCCGCCTCCGCCAACACACCCGTCAGGTTCGAGACCACCGGCAGCTTCGGCGTTCCATACACGATGCCCTGAGCGACCTTGCGGAACTCGTCGAGAACCGGGTCCATCAACGGCGAATGGAAAGCGTGCGAGACCTTCAGCCATCGCACCTTCCGCTCCTGGCCCTTCAGCGTCTCGGCCAGGCCCTCCAGCACCTCACGCTCACCGGAAAGCACCAGCTGCGAAGGACCGTTGACCGCCGCGATACCCACACGGTCCGCAAGTCCCTCAAGGAGGGGCAGTACGTCCGTCTCCGTAGCCTGCACGGCGAGCATCGCGCCACCCTCAGGCAACGCCTGCATCAACCGGCCCCGAGCAGCCACCAACCGGGTCGCGTCTTCCAGAGACCAGAGCCCAGCCACATACGCCGCAGCCAGCTCACCCACCGAATGCCCGCCGACGACTTCTGGCCGCACCCCGAAGGACTCCGCCAGACGGTAGAGAGCCACCTCGACCGCGAACAACGCGGGCTGCGCATACCCGGTCCTGGACAGCAGTTCGGCATCCTCGCCGAACATCACATCCTTCAACGGCCGCTCAAGCACCGCGTCCAAATGCGCACACACCTCATCAAGCGCATCCGCGAACACCGGGAAAGCCTCATACAACTCACGGCCCATCCCCACCCGCTGACTGCCCTGACCCGTGAAGACCACTCCCAAGCGACCCTCCACCACAGCCCCCGATACTCCGGCTCCGGAGACCACGGCCTCAAGCCCGCCAAGGATCTCGTCCCGCTCGCGCCCGAACACCACCGCCCGGTGCTCGAGCGCCGAGCGCCCGCTGAGCAACGACCAGCCCACGTCCACCGGGTCCGCGGATACTTCCCGCAAGCGGTCGGCCTGGGCGCGAAGCGCGTCGGCGCTGCGGGCGGACAGCAGCCACGGCACGACCGTCGACGGCGGTGTGCTCACCACGTCCGCCACGGGCTCGTCGGTCTGCGGTGCCTGCTCGACGATGACGTGCGCATTGGTACCGCTCACGCCGAAGGAGGAGATGCCCGCACGGCGCGGGCGGTCCGCGTCGGGCCAGTCGCGCGACTCGGTGAGGAGCTCGACCGACCCGGCGGCCCAGTCGACGTGCGTGCTCGGCTCGTCGACGTGCAGGGTCGGGGGCAGGACCCCCTCCCGCATCGCCATGACCATCTTGATGACTCCGGCGACGCCGGATGCGGACTGAGTGTGGCCGATGTTGGACTTCACGGACCCCAGCCACAGCGGCTCGCGCCCCTCGGGCCGGTCCCGGCCATACGTCGCGAGCAGCGCCTGCGCCTCGATCGGGTCGCCCAGGGTCGTGCCCGTCCCGTGCGCCTCAACAGCGTCCACATCACCTGTGCCGAGCCCCGCACTGGCAAGGGCCTGGCGGATGACGCGCTGTTGGGAGGGGCCGTTGGGCGCGGTGAGGCCGTTGCTGGCGCCGTCCTGGTTGATCGCGGAGCCACTCATCACCGCGAGGACCTCGTGGCCGTTGCGGCGTGCGTCCGAGAGCCTCTCAAGGAGAAGCAACCCGACGCCCTCACCCCAGCCGGTGCCGTCCGCGGCCTCCGCGAACGGCTTGCAGCGGCCGTCCGCCGCGAGCCCGCGCTGGCGGCTGAACTCGTGGAAGGCGGCCGGGCTCACCATGACGGTGACGCCACCGGCGAGGGCCATGTCGCACTCGCCCTGGCGCAGCGCCTGTGCCGCCAGGTGCAGGGCGACCAGCGACGACGAGCACGCCGTGTCGATCGTCACCGCCGGGCCTTCGAGCCCGAAGGTGTAGGAGAGCCGGCCGGAGATGACGCTCGTCGCGTCGCCGGTCATGAGGTAGCCCTCGACGCCTTCCGGCGCCTGCGAAAGGCCCGCCGACCAGCCCTGTGCGCAAGCACCGACGAAGACCCCGGAGCTGCTGCCACGGAGTGTCGACGGTGCGATGCCCGCGCGTTCGAAGAGTTCCCAGGAGGTTTCCAGGAGGAGCCGCTGCTGCGGGTCCATCGCGAGGGCCTCGCGCGGGGAGATACCGAAGAGCCCGGCGTCGAACTCGGCGACGTCGTAGAGGAATCCGCCCTGCGCGGCGTAGCCCGCGTCGGAGGCGCGGCTCGGCTCGGGCTCGAAGATCCCGTCGGGGCCCCAGCCCCGGTCGTCGGGAAAGCCGGAGATGGCGTCGGTGCCCTCGGCCACCAGGCGCCAGAGCTCTTCGGGGGTTCCGGCGCCACCGGGGTAGCGGCAGCTCATCGATACGATCGCGATCGGATCGTCATCCACGGCACCCCGCCCGGTGGTGGCCGCTCGCGCGGGCGCCGAGGCCGATGTCTCCGCCTCCGCCTCACCGATCAATTCGGTGCGCAGGTGGGCGGCGAGTGTGCTGGCGGTGGGGTAGTCGAAGACGAGGGTCGTGGGCAGCTTCAGACCCGTCGCAGCGGCCAGCCGGTTACGCACCTCCACCGCCGTCAGCGAGTCAAAGCCCAACTCGCGGAAAGCACGAGAGGGTTCAACAGCCTCCGCACCCGCATAGCCGAGCACGGCCGCCGCCTGCGTCCGCACCAGCTCCAGTACCAGACGCTCCTGCTCACCCGCCGCGAGACCGGCAAGACGCCCCGCCCACTCCGACACGGGCTGACCCTGAGCACCGCCAGCTACTACCGCACCCTCCTGCGCGGCCACACCACGCCGCACCTCGGGCAGATCTCCGATGAACGGGCTCGGCCGCACGGAAGTGAAAGCGGGAGCGAACCGCTCCCAGTCCAGATCCGCGACCGCCACAAATGTCTCGTCCCGCGCCACCGCCTGCGCAAGCGCGGCAACCGCCAACTCCGGATCCATCGCCCGCACACCACGACGACGCAGATGCTCCTCGGCCTCTTCGTCGGCGGCCATGCCGCTGCCGCCCCACGCGCCCCACGCGACAGAAGTCGCCGTGAGCCCACGGACCCGGCGCTGCTCCGCGAGCGCATCGAGGTAGGCGTTGGCGGCCGCGTACGCACCCTGTCCCCCGCCGCCCCACACGCCGGCGTTGGAGGAGAACAGCACGAACGCGTCCAGCGATGTGTCACCGAGCAGCTCGTCCAAGTGCGCTGCACCCGCAGTCTTCGCACCGAACACCTCGGCGATGTCCGCCGGAGTCATCTCGGCGACCGTGTGCGCGGGGCTCACGCCTGCCGCGTGGAACACGGAGCGCAGGGTGTGTCCGTCACGGGCGAGCTGCTCCAGGAGCGCGGACACGGCGTCCCGGTCGGCCACGTCGCACGCGGCGACAGTGACCTCGGCCCCCAGAACCTCCAGCTCCGCCTTGAGTTCAGCGGCACCCGGAGCATCCAGACCACGACGACTCGTCAGCACAAGATGCTCGACACCCTCACGCACCAGCCAACGCGCCACATGACCACCGACCGCACCCGTACCACCAGTGATCAGCGCCGTACCACGCGCCGCCCAAGCCGCACCCTCCCCCGCACCAGCGTCGACAGACGCATGCGCGAAACGACGCACGAACACACCCGTACCACGCACCGCAAGCTGATCCTCACCCCCAACCCCCGTAAGGATCGCGGCGAACCGGGTGGCAGCCCGAGCGTCCAACACCTCCGGCAGGTCGACGAGACCACCCCAGCGCTCAGAGTGCTCAAGCGCGACCACCCGGCCAAGACCCCAGAGCTGCGCCTGGACGGGGCTGACGACGTGGTCGCCGCCACGGCTCGTCGAGACGGCACCACGGGAGACCGCCCACAGACGGGCCCCGACCTCCGCGTCACCGAGCGCCTGCACCAGCGCGACCGTGGTCGCGAGCCCGGCGGGGACCGCCTCGTGCTCGCTGAGGGCGGACTCGTCGAAGCCGAGCAGCGACACCACACCCGCGAGCTCACCCTGCTCCCGCAGACGCTCGGCCAGGAACTCCCGTCCGTGCGGCCCCTGGTCGGAGGTGAGGGAAAGTCGTACAGTCTCCGCCCCCGCCTGGGTGAGAGCGTCGATGACGCCCTCCGTCCACGGGAGCTCAGTGGCCGCCTCGGGGACGACCACCAGCCAGCGGCCCGTGAGCGCGGGCGAGGGAAGGCCGCCCGCCACCGGCTTCCACGTGACGCGGTAGCGCCAGCTGTCGACGACCGAGCGCTCGCGCCGCTGACGCCGCCAGGAAGAGAGCCCCGGCAGGATCGCGCTCAGCGAGCTCTCGTCCACGTCCACGAGCGTGGCCGCCAGCTCCTCCAGGTCCTCGCGCTCCACGGCTTCCCAGAAGCGCGCCTCTACCTCGTCGACGGCGAGCCCGGCCGCGTCGGCCGCGTCGTCGTCCGGGGCGTGCATCCAGTAGTGCTGGCGTTGGAAGGGGTAGGTGGGGAGGTCGACCGTGGTCCGGTCGGCGGCGGGGAAGAGTGCCTGCCAGTCGAGTTCGGCGCCATGGACGTGCGCCTCGGCTATCGACCGCGCCAGACGATGGGCGCCGCCCTCGTCACGCCGCAGCGAGCCCAGGGTGACGGCCGGGGTTTCCGTCTCGTCGATGGTGGCCTGCACCGGGACGGTCAGGACCGGGTGCGGACTCATCTCCAGGAACAGGTTGTGGCCGTCAGCGAGGAGACCGCGCGTGGCCTGCTCGAACAGGACCGTCTGACGGAGATTGCGATACCAATACCCCGCATCCATGGGGGTACTGGCCGCATCCAGCCAGTCACCGGTCAAGGTCGAGAAGACCGGAACCTGCGGCATCTGGGGCGCCACCGGGGCGAGCACCTCGGCCAGGTGAGCCTCGATCGCCTCCACATGGGAGGAGTGCGAGGCGTAATCCACCGGGATCGTACGGGCACGAATATCGCGCTCTTCGCAGTGCGCCACCAGCTCACGCAGGGCCTCAGGCTCACCCGACACCACCACCTGCGAAGGACCATTGACCGCCGCGACAGAAATCCGGTCGTCCCACTTGGGCAGCAGCTCGCGTACCTGTTCGGCGGGCAGCGGCACAGACACCATGCCGCCCCTGCCCGACAACTCCAGAATCGCCTGACTGCGCAACGCGACCACCCGGGCCGCATCCTCCAAGGACAGCGCGCCCGCCACACACGCGGCGGCGATCTCACCCTGACTGTGACCCACCACAGCAGCAGGCTCCACACCCGCCGCACGCCACACCGACGCCAGCGACACCATCACCGCAAACAACACCGGCTGCACCACATCGACACGATCAAAGTGGTCGCCGTTCAACTCCTCGAACAGATCCCAGTCCACAAACCGCGACAACGCCTCGCCGCACTCCCCCATCCGATCCGCGAACACCGGCGAAGAGTCAAGCAGCTCAACGGCCATCCCAGCCCACTGCGAACCCTGCCCCGGAAACACGAACACCGGACGGCTGGCGATCGCGCGCCCCGCGACGACACCGGAACCCGCAGCACCGTCCTGAGCCAGCAGCTCAAGCCCCGCGAGCAGCTCATCGCGATCCCCACCGAGCACCACACCCCGGTGCTCAAAACGCGACCGCGCAACCGCCAACGACCAACCAACCGAGCCGACCTCCAACTCAGCATCAGCAAGCAGCAGTTCACGCATCCGCGCGGCCTGCTCCCGCAGCGCCTCCGGAGTACGACCCGACAACACCAACGGCACCACACCAGGAACCACCGAAGCAGGCACGGCGGACCCAGCCTCCGTCGACTCGTCGGCCTCCGGAGCCTGCTCCACGATCACATGAGCGTTCGTCCCGCTCACGCCGAACGACGACACACCGGCCCGGCGCGGAGATTCGCCTAGCTCCGGCCAGGCCCGCGCCTCCGTGAGCAGCTCAACAGCCCCGCCGGACCAGTCAACCTGAGGCGTCGGCTCATCCACGTGCAGGGTCTGCGGAAGCACACCCGCCCGCATCGCCATAACCATCTTGATCACGCCCGCGACACCGGCAGCAGCCTGCGTATGACCGATGTTCGACTTCAACGACCCCAGCCACAGCGGCCGTTCGTCGGTGTGCTCCTTGCCGTAGGTGGCGATGACGGCCTGGGCCTCGATCGGGTCACCCAGCGTCGTGCCCGTGCCATGCGCCTCGACCACGTCCACGTCGCCCGCGTTCAGTCCGGCTCCGGCCAGGGCGGCGCGGATGACGCGCTGCTGGGAGGGGCCGTTGGGCGCCGTGAGGCCGCTGCTCGCACCATCCTGGTTGACGGCGGAACCACGTACGACCGCCAGGACCTTGTGACCGTTGCGGCGCGCGTCCGACAGCCGCTCCAACAGGAGCAGTCCCGCACCTTCACCCCATCCCGTGCCGTCCGCCGACGCGGCGAAGGACTTGCAGCGGCCGTCCGTCGACAGGCCGCGCTGGCGGCTGAAGTCCACGAATGTGCCGGCCGTGGGCATCACGGTCACGCCACCGGCGAGCGCGAGGCCGCACTCTTCCTGGCGCAGCGCCTGCGCGGCCAGGTGCAGCGCGACGAGAGAGGACGAGCAGGCCGTGTCGACGGTGACGGCCGGGCCTTCGAGGCCGAGGGTGTAGGCGACGCGGCCGGAGACGACGGAGCCGGCGTTGCCCGTGCCGATGTAGCCCTCGACGCCCTCCGGGAGGGCGTGGAGTCGGGTCGCGTAGTCGTAGTACATGACGCCCGCGAACACACCGGTGCGGCTGCGGCGCAGCGACACCGGATCGATTCCGGCGCGTTCGATCGCCTCCCAGGCGGTCTCCAGGAGGAGCCGCTGCTGCGGGTCCATGGCGAGCGCCTCACGCGGGGACACCCCGAAGAAGGAGGCGTCGAATTCGGCGGCGTCGTAGAGGAATCCGCCTTCGGCGGTGGTGCTGGTGCCCTGGCGGTCCGGATCGTCGTCAAAGAGGTCGTCCGTGTCCCAGCCGCGGTCGGTGGGGAACGCGGAGATGGCGTCCGTGCCGTCGGCGACGAGCTGCCACAACTCTTCCGGGTTGCGGATGCCGCCGGGGTAGCGGCAGCTCATCCCGATGATGGCAATGGGTTCCTGGTCACGCTCCTCAAGTTCCCGTACGCGGCGGCGGGCGTCGCGCAGATCAGCCGTCGCCCGCTTCAGGTAGTCGAGGTACTTCTCCTCGTTCGCCATTTACAGCGCCTCCTCGAAGTGGTCGGGGCGATCGGTGTCTGAGCGGGTTTCGAGCTCGTTGTCGAGCAGGTCGAAGATTTCGTCGGCGGTCGCGCTCTCCAGGTCCTGCCGATCCGCGTCCTGCCGGTCCGCGTCCTGCCTGTGCGGGTCCTGCCTGTCCGCGGCCGCCGCCCCAGCGCCTGCCGTGCCAAAGGCGTCCCAGGTGGAGAGGAGCGCGCGGAGCCGGGTGGCGACGCGGTCCCGTTCGCCGTCGTCGGTGCCGTCACCGGCCGACTTCAGGACGCTCTCCAGACGGTCGAGCTCTGTGTGCAGGTCACCGGCATCTGCAGGAGGACCGACCGCGGCGATGACCGTGGGCAGCTCATCCGACAGGTGCTCGGCGAGGACCGCCGGGTTCGGATAGTCGAAGATCAGCGTGGTGGGGAGCCGCAGCTCCGTCTCCGCCGTGAGCCGGTTGCGCAGCTCGACTGCGGTCAGGGAGTCGAAGCCGAGTTCCAGGAAGCCCCGGCTCAGCTCGACGGCGTTCGGTGACGCGTATCCGAGGACACCCGCCACATGACCGCGTACGAGGTCCAGCAGGAGGCGCTCCCTGTCGGCCGTCGAACGGCCCGCGAGACGCTGAGCGAACGATTCGGCGCGCTCGGGTGCGGCTTCCGCCGCCTGGGCGCGGCGTACGGATGGCCGGACGAGCCCGCGGAACAGGGCCGGTAGCGCCTCCGGCGGCTGCGTGCGCAGGACGCCGGTATCGATCGCGATGGGGACGAGGGCCGGGTGCCCGCTCGCCGTGGCCAGGTCGAGAAGCGCCAGCGCCTGCTCGGCTTCGAGGGCGAGGATGCCGCTGCGCGCCATGCGGCCCAGGTCGGCCTCGGCGAGTCCGCCCGTCATGCCGCTCTCCTGTGCCCACAGGCCCCAGGCCAGCGAGGTCGCGGGAAGGCCCTGCGCCCTGCGGTGCTGCGCCAGTGCGTCCAGGAACGCGTTGGCCGCCGCGTAGTTGGCCTGCCCCGCGCTGCCGAACACGCCCGCCGACGACGAGTAGAGGACGAAGGCAGAGAGATCGAGTCCGGACGTCAGCTCATGGAGATTGAGGGCCGCGCCGACCTTCGGACGCAGGACCGTGTCGAGCCGCTCAGAGGTGAGCGAGGTGACCACACCATCGTCCAGAACACCCGCCACGTGCACGACCGCCGTCAGATCCGAGCCGACCTCGGCCAGCAGCCCGCCCAGCGCCTCGCGATCGGCCGCGTCGCACGCAGCGATACGCACCCGCGCACCGAACTCACCAAGCTCCGCGCGGAGTTCGTCGGCACCGGGTGACTGCTCACCACGTCGCGATACGAGCAGCAGATCCCGTACACCATGACGCTCGGCCAGATGACGGCTCACGATCCGCCCGAGGCCACCCAGAGCACCGGTCACCAGGACCGTACCCTCGCCCCAGCTGACTTCCGCCTCAGCGTCCGGCGATGCGACCCGGGCCAGACGCGGCACCCACACCGCGCCCTCCCGCACCGCGACCTCCGGCTCACCGGACGCCAACGCCCCGGCAATCACCGCGTCGTTCACGTCTGTCTCAGCGGCGGCCCGGTCCACGTCGACCAGTACAAACCGGCCCGGGTGCTCGGACCGCGCCGAACGCACCAGACCCCAGACGGCCGCACCCACCGGATCCACCACCGCACCATCGGCCATGGCCACCGCACCCCGCGTCACCACAACGAGCCGCGACGCCTCACGCCGCTCATCAGACAGGAACTCCTGCACTGAGCCCAGGACTTCAGCCAGAGCTTCCGACACCGTATCCGGGCCAACCAGCCCCTCGGCGCCGTCGACGTCGCCGACCGACAACACCTCCACGTCCGACGGCGTCCCGCCGCTCACTTCTCCGGAGCTTTCCGGCAGCCGCGACCACTCGACCCGGAACAGCGAGTCAGCACCGGGGCCGCTCATCTGCTCGATGAGCGCCTTCGACATCGGCCGGAACACCAGGGAGTCCACCGTCGCCACAGGCGCACCGGCGGCATCCGCGACGTCCAGGGAGACGCCGTCGGAACCATTCGGCACCAGACGGACGCGCACCGTCGCCGCACCAGCGGCGTGCACGGTGACTCCGGTCCAGGTGAACGGCAGCCCGCCCGCCCCACTTCCGCCCTCATCCGCATCCGCACCCGGGTCCGTAGTCACCAGGCTCGTTGCACGGGCGTGCAGGGCGGCGTCGAGGAGCGCCGGGTGCAGGCCGAAGTCGCTCGCGTCCGTGTGCTCGCCGTCGGGCAGGGTGACCTCCGCGAAGATCTCCTCGCCTCGGTGCCAGACGGCCCGCAGGCCTTGGAACACCGGCCCGTAGTCGAAGCCGGCGGCGGCAAGGCTCTCGTAGAGCCCGTCGACCGGAACCTGCTCCGCGCCCTGCGGCGGCCAGACGGCCAGCTCTGAAGGAACGGCGTGCACGGTCTCCGTCAGGATGCCGGTGGCGTTCTTGGTCCATGAGTCGGCCGACAGCCCCTGCGGACTGGCCGGCTCCCGCCGCGAGTGCAGGCTGACCGGTCGGCCGCCCGAGGCGTTGGGGGCCTCGATCCGCAGCTGGAGCTGGACGCTTCCGCGCTCGGGCAGGACGAGCGGAGCACCCAGCGTCAACTCGTCGAGGGTGCCGTAGCCGATCTGGCTGCCCGCGTGAACGGCCAGTTCGACGAAGGCCGTGCCGGGCAGCAACACCCGGTCGGCCACCGCGTGATCGGCCAGCCACGGGTGTGTCTGTGTGGAGAGCCGCCCGGTGAAGAGGTACCCGTCCGCGTCCGCCAAGGGCATTCCGGCACCGAGCAGCGGGTGCCCCGCCGAAGCGAGCCCGGCAGCCTCGACGTCCGCGACGCCGGTGCCGGTCTGCTGGAGCCAGTAGCTCTGGCGCTGGAAGGCGTACGTCGGCAGGTCGACGCGGCGTCGGGCGGCGACGGGCTCGTAGAGAGGCGTCCAGTCGACGGTCGTGCCGCGCACGTGGGCCTCGGCGAGGGCGGTCAGGAACGTGTCGGGCTCTGGGCGATCGCGACGCAGGGCCGCGATCAGACCCGACTGGGCCTCGGGCTCGATGACGGTGTCGTGCGCCATCGCCGTGAGCACGGCGTCCGGACCCAGTTCGAGGAGCGTGGAAACCCCGTATGCGGTGAGGGAGTTGAGGCCATCGTGGAAACGCACCGCCTCGCGGACGTGACGCACCCAGTACTCCGGATCCTGAAGCTCCGCCGCCTCAGCCAGCTCACCCGTCACGTTCGAGACCACCGGCAGCTTCGGCGTTCCATACGCGATCCCCTGCGCGACCTTGCGGAAGTCCTCCAGGACCGGGTCCATCAACGGCGAATGGAAAGCGTGCGAGACCTTCAGCCACCGCACCTTGCGCTCCTGGCCCTTGAGGGTCTCGGCCAGGCTCTCCAGCACCTCACGCTCACCGGAAAGCACCAGCTGCGAGGGGCCGTTGACCGCCGCCAGACCGACTTGCGCCTCCAGTCCCTCAAGGAGGGGCAGTACGTCCGTCTCCGTAGCCTGCACAGCCAGCATCGCGCCACCCTCGGGCAACGCCTGCATCAACCGGCCCCGAGCAGCCACCAGCCGGGCCGCGTCTTCGAGAGACCAGAGCCCAGCCACATACGCCGCAGCCAGCTCACCCACCGAATGCCCGCCGACGACTTCTGGCCGCACCCCGAAGGATTCCGCCAGACGGTAGAGAGCCACCTCGGCCGCGAACAGCGCGGGCTGCGCATACCCGGTCCTGGACAGCAGCTCGGCATCGTTACCGAACATCACGTCCTTCAACGGCCGATCCAGCACCGCGTCCAGATGCGCGCACACCTCATCAAGCGCATCCGCGAACACCGGGAAAGCCTCATACAACTCACGGCCCATCCCCACGCGCTGACTGCCCTGACCGGTGAAGACGACTCCCAAGCGGCCCTCCACCACAGCCCCGGAAACCTCACGCTCCCCCAGCAGCACAGCCCGATGCTCAAGAACCGCCCGCCCCGAAACCAGAGACCAGCCCACATCAACGGGACTCAACTCATCGGTACCAGCGGCAAATTCACGCAACCGCTCCACCTGCGCCCGCAACCCGTCCGCGCTCCGAGCCGAGACCGCCCACGGCACGACCGTCGAAGGCGGCGCGCTCTCGGCCACGGCCTCTGCGTCCTCATCGGCGTGCCGCGCCTGCTCGACGATGACGTGTGCATTGGTCCCGCTCACGCCGAACGACGACACGCCTGCCCGACGCGGGGTGTCACCGCGCTCAGGCCACTCCCGCGCCTGCGTCAGCAGCTCAACAGCCCCCGCCGACCAGTCCACATGACTGCTCGGCTGATCGACGTGCAACGTCTGCGGCAGCACGCCCGCGCGCATCGCCATGACCATCTTGATCACTCCGGCGACGCCGGATGCGGACTGAGTGTGGCCGATGTTGGACTTCACGGACCCCAGCCACAGCGGCTCGCGCCCCTCCCGCCGTTCCTGGCCGTAAGTGGCGAGCAGCGCCTGCGCCTCGATCGGGTCACCCAACGTCGTACCCGTACCGTGCGCCTCCACCGCGTCCACATCACCGGGCGCGAGCCCCGCGCTCGCCAGCGCGGCGCGGATCACCCGCTGCTGCGAAGGCCCGTTCGGCGCCGTGAGCCCATTGCTCGCACCGTCCTGGTTGACCGCGGAGCCGCTCACCACGGCAAGGACCTGGTGGCCGTTGCGCTCGGCGTCGGACAGTCGCTCAAGGAGGAGAAGGCCGACGCCCTCGCCCCAGCCCGTACCGTCCGCGGCCTCCGCGAACGGCTTGCAGCGGCCGTCCGCCGCCAGCCCGCGCTGGCGGCTGAACTCGATGAAGGCGCCAGGGTTGGCCATGACGGTGACACCGCCGGCCAGCGCCAGGTCGCACTCGCCCTGGCGCAGCGCCTGCGCCGCCAGGTGCAGAGCGACCAGCGAGGACGAGCAGGCCGTGTCCACCGTGACCGCAGGGCCTTCGAGGCCGAACGAGTAGGCGAGGCGGCCCGAGATCACGCTGGTCGCGCCGCCCGCGAGCAGATAGCCCTCGACGCCTTCGGGGGTCTGCGACAGGCCCGAGCCGTAGCCCTGCGACGAGGCGCCGACGAAGACGCCCGCCGGGGTTCCGTGGAGGACACCAGGGTCGATGCCCGCGCGCTCGAAGAGCTCCCAGGAGGTTTCGAGGAGGAGCCGCTGCTGCGGGTCCATCGCGAGGGCCTCACGCGGCGAGATACCGAAGAAGACGGGGTCGAACTGGTCGGCGTCGTAAAGGAATCCGCCCTGCTGTACGTAGCTGGTGCCGCGCTGTTCCGGGTCGGCGTCGTAGAGGCCGTCCAGGTCCCAGCCACGGCCGCCGGGGAACGCGGCGATCGCGTCGTCGCCGTCGGCGAGCATCCGCCACAGGTCCTCGGGGCTGCCGACGCCGCCGGGGTAGCGGCAGCTCATCGACACGATCACGATCGGGTCGTCGTCCACGACACCCCGCCCGGCGGGCGCGGCGGCGGATCCGGCCGTCGCCGGCGCCGCCGTGTCGCCGAGCAGCTCCGTTTGCAGGTATCCGGCGAGGACCGCCGACGTCGGGTAGTCGAAGACGAGCGTCGTGGGCAGCTTCAGTCCGGTCGCGGCTGCGAGCCGGTTGCGTACTTCGACGGCCGTCAGTGAGTCGAAGCCCAGCTCACGGAAGGCCCGGGTCGGTTCGACGGCTTCCGCGCCCGCGTAGCCGAGCACGGCCGCGGCCTGTGCGCGCACCACGTCGAGAAGCAGCCGTTGCTGCTCTCCCGGCGCGAGACCGGCGAGGCGCGCGGCCCACTCCGAGCCCGAGCCCGCGCCCTGGCCGACCGCCGACGCGGTGGCCGAGGCCGTCTCCTGTTCGGCGAGACCGCGCCGTACCTCGGGCAGGTCCCCGATGAACGGGCTCGGCCGCACCGATGTGTACGACGGAGCGAACCGCTCCCAGTCGAGATCCGCGACGGCGATGAACGTCTCGTCGTGCACGACCGCCTGTGCGAGCGCTCCGACGGCCGGCGCCGGATCCATCGGGCGCAGCCCGCGGCGGCGCAGGTGTTCCTCGCCGTCCTCTCCCGCCATGCCGCCACCGGCCCACAGGCCCCACGCGACGGAGGTCGCCGTCAGGCCACGCGCCCTGCGCTGCTCGGCGAGCGCGTCGAGGTAGGCGTTGGCCGCCGCGTACGCGCCCTGCCCGCCTCCACCCCAGACGCCCGAGTTGGAGGAGAACAGGACGAAGGCGTCCAGCGGCGTGTCACCGAGCAGCTCGTCCAAGTGCGCTGCGCCCGCGGCCTTCGCTGCGAGCACACCGGCGATGTCCGCCGTGGCGGTACCGGCGAGCGGCTGTGCCTGTCCGACACCCGCAGCGTGGAACACGGAGCGCAAGGTGTGCCCGTCACGGGCGAGCTGCTCCAAGAGCGCGGACACGGCATCCCGATCGGCCACATCACACGCGGCGACAGTGACCTCGGCCCCCAGAACCTCCAGCTCCGCCTTGAGTTCAGCGGCACCCGGCGCATCCAGGCCACGACGACTCGTCAGTACGAGATGCTCGGCACCCTCACGCACCAGCCAGCGCGCGACATGCGCACCGATCGCACCCGTACCACCGGTGATCAGCGCGGTGCCCCGTGCCTCCCACTGCCTGGACGGCTCGGCGGCGTCGGTCGGCTCGGCCCGCACCAGTCGGCGTACGAAGACTCCGGATCCACGCACCGCCAGCTGATCCTCGTCGCCAGCTCCCGCGAGGATCGCGGTGAACCGGGATGCCGCGCGGGCGTCCACGCTCTGCGGCAGGTCGATGAGCCCGCCCCAGTTCTCGGGGTGCTCAAGGGCCGCGACCCTGCCGAGACCCCACACCTGACCCTGGACGGGGCGGGCGAGCCGGTCGCTGCGGCCGGTCGAGACCGCGCCGCTGGAAACCACCCACAGCCGCGCGTCGACGGCGGTGTCACCGAGTGCCTGGACGAGTGCGACCGTCCCCGCGAGCCCGGCGGGAACCGTCCCGTACTCCTCGTGCGCCGACTCGTCGAGGCCGAGCAGTGACACCACTCCCGCGAGTCCACCCTCGCCCTCGTCCTCGCCCTTGCCCTCGCCCTTGCCCTCGCCGCGCTCCCTCTCCCGCAGCTGCTGGACCAGGAACTCGCGTCCGAGCTTCACCTGTGCTGCGGTGACGTGCAGTTCGTCGACTTCGGCACCCGCCTGGGCCAGCGCGTCGACGACACCCGTCGTCCATGCGTGCCCTGCGGCCTCCTCGGGCAGGACGACCAGCCAGCGGCCCGCGAGCACGGGTGAGGGCAGACCACCGGAGAGCGGCTTCCAGGTCACCCGGTAGCGCCAGCCGTCCACGACGGAACGCTCACGACGCTGACGGCGCCACGCCGACAGCACCGGGAGCAGGTCACCGAGTCCGGTGGCGGATCCTTCCGGTACGTCCAGTTCGGCGGTGAGCTCCTCCAGGTCCTCGCGCTCCACGGCCTCCCAGAACCGTGCCTCGACCTCGTCCACTCGCGTCAGCGGCGTCTCGTCGGCCTGGTCGGCGAAATCGGGCCAGTAGTGCTCGCGCTGGAACGCGTACGTGGGCAGGTCGACGATCGTGCGGGCGCCCGGGTAGAGGGCGCTCCAGTCCAGTTCGACGCCGTGGACGTGCGCCTCGGCCATCGACCGCGCCAGACGGTGAGCGCCACCCTCGTCGCGGCGCAGCGAGCCCAGAGTGGCCGCCGGGGTCTCGGTGGCGTCGATGACCGCCTGGACGGGAACGGTGAGCACCGGGTGGGGGCTCATCTCCAGGAACAGGCCATGACCGTCGGCGAGGAGGCCCCGCGTGGCCTGCTCGAACAGGACCGTCTGACGGAGGTTGCGATACCAATACCACGCGTCCATAGGGGTGTTGGCGGCATCCAGCCAGTCACCGGTCAGGGTCGAGAAGACCGGAACCTGCGGCGCCTGAGGCGCCACCGGGGCGAGCACCTCGATCAAGTGCGCCTCGATCGCCTCGACCTGAGCGGAGTGCGAGGCGTAGTCCACGGGGATCGTGCGCGCCCTGATCTCCCGGGCCACGCACTGCGCCACCAGCTCTTCGAGCGCCTCGGGCTCGCCCGACACCACCACCTGCGAAGGACCATTCACCGCCGCGACAGAAATCCGGTCGCCCCACTTGGGCAACAGCGCACGCACCTGTTCGGCGGGCAGCGGCACAGACACCATGCCGCCCCTGCCCGACAACTCCAGAATCGCCTGGCTACGCAGAGCGACCACACGGGCCGCATCCTCCAGGGAGAGCGCACCCGCCACACACGCGGCGGCGATCTCACCCTGACTGTGACCCACCACAGCAGCAGGCTCCACACCCGCCGCACGCCACACCGACGCCAGCGACACCATCACCGCGAACAACACCGGCTGCACCACATCAACACGATCGAAACGGCCGCCGCCCAACTCCTCGAACAGATCCCAGTCAACGAACTCCGACAACGCCTCGCCGCACTCCCCCATCCGCCCGGCGAACACCGGCGAGGACTCCAGCAGTTCAACGGCCATCCCAGCCCACTGCGAACCCTGCCCCGGGAACACGAACACCGGACGGGCGCCGCCAGACGCACGGCCCACGACCACACCCGCAGCCGCCGTGTCCCCCTCGGCCAACCGCCCGAGCCCGGACAGCAGCTCATCGCGACCCCCGCCGAGCACCACACCCCGATGCTCAAAACGCGACCGCGCGATCGCCAAGGAGCGGCCTACGTCGGACAGGTCCAACTCCGTGTCGGAAAGCAGGCGTTCGCGCAGTCGTGCGGCCTGGCCGCGCAACGCATCGGGGGTCCGTCCCGACAGCGCGAGCGGCACCACACCCGCCACCACCGACGAGGACCCGGCAGGCTCGGCCTCCGTGGCCTCCGTCGGCTCCTCATCGTCCGGAGCCTGCTCCACGATCACATGCGCGTTCGTCCCGCTCACGCCGAACGACGACACACCGGCCCTGCGCGGAATGTCCCCGCGCTCCGGCCACGCCCGCGCCTCCGTGAGCAGCTCGACGGCGCCCGCCGACCAGTCCACCTCAGGCGTAGGAGCGTCGACGTGGAGGGTCCGCGGAAGCACACCCGCCCGCATCGCCATGACCATCTTGATCACACCGGCGACACCGGCGGCAGCCTGCGTGTGACCGATGTTCGACTTCAGCGACCCCAGCCACAGGGGCTCCTGGCTGTCGGAACGCTCGCGCCCGTAGGTGGCAATGAGGGCTTGCGCCTCGATGGGGTCACCCAGGGTGGTACCCGTGCCGTGGGCCTCCACCGCGTCCACATCACCGGCCGCGAGCCCCGCGCTCGCCAGCGCGGCCCGGATCACCCGCTGCTGCGAAGGCCCGTTCGGCGCCGTGAGCCCATTGCTCGCACCATCCTGATTGACCGCGGAGCCTCGGATGACCGCCAGGACCTTGTGACCGTTGCGGCGCGCGTCCGACAGGCGCTCCAGGAGCAGCAGTCCGACGCCCTCGCCCCAGCCGGTGCCGTCCGCGCCCGCGGCGAAGGACTTGCAGCGGCCGTCAGCCGACAGGCCGCGCTGGCGGCTGAACTCGATGAACGTGCCCGGCGTCGACATCACGGCGACACCGCCCGCGAGCGCCATGTCGCACTCGCCCTGGCGCAGCGCCTGCGCGGCCAGGTGGAGGGAGACGAGGGACGACGAGCAGGCCGTGTCGACGGTGACGGCGGGGCCCTCAAGACCGAAGGAGTACGAGATACGGCCCGACGCGACGCTCGCCGCGCTGCCGTTGCCGACGTAGCCCTCAAGGTCCTCGAGTCCGCCGGGGGCGCTGAGGAGGTGCGTGGCGTAGTCGTTGTACATGACGCCGACGAAGACCCCGGTGGAGCTGCCTCGTACGGTCGTCGGGTCGATGCCCGCCCGCTCGAAGGCCTCCCAGGTGGTTTCGAGGAGCAGCCGCTGCTGCGGGTCGATGGAGAGGCCTTCGCGCGGGGAGATGCCGAAGAAAGCGGGGTCGAAAGCGGCGGCGTCGTAGAGGAAGCCGCCCTCGCTCGCATAGAAGGTGCCGGGGCGCTCCGGGTCGGGGTCGTAGAGCGACTCGACGTCCCAGCCGCGGTCGGTGGGGAGCGCGCCGATGGCGTCGACGCCGTCGGCCGCGAGGCGCCACAGGTCTTCGGGGGTGCCCACGCCGCCCGGGTAACGGCAGCTCATCGACACGATCACGATCGGGTCGTCGTCCGTGCCGGAGGTGCCCGTGGCGGTGGTGCGTGCGCTCCGAGTCCGGGAGGGCGCCGTCGGGTCGGCGCCGAGGAGCTCTTCGAGGATGTGCCGGGCGAGTACGGACGCGGCCGGATAGTCGAAGGCGAGGGTGGCGGGCAGGCGGAGGCCGGTCGCGGCGGCGAGGCGGTTGCGGAGTTCCACAGCGGTGAGTGAGTCGAAGCCGACCTCGCGGAAGGCCCGGTCGGGCGCGATCGCGTCGGGGTTCGGGTAGCCGAGCACGGCGGCGGCGTGCCCGCGTACCAGCGTGAGTACTTCCTGTTCACGCTCCGCGCCGGGGAGCGCGGCGAGGCGTTGGGCGAGCGCGGAGCCGTCCTGCTTCTCGGCGCCTGCGGCGGTGCGCCGGACCGGCACCCGCACCAGGGAGCGCAGCAGTGGCGGGACTCCGGCCGACGCCGCCTGGGCGCGCAGGCCAGCGAGATCGAGGCGTACCGGCACGAGCAGCGCGGCGTCCGTGGCGCAGGCGGCGTCGAACAGGGCCAGGCCCTCGTCCGTGGTGAGCGGCGCGGCTCCGACGCGCGCCCTGCGGTCGAGTTCGCCGTCGCCCAGGTGGGCGGTCATCTCACTGGCCTGTGCCCACAGGCCCCAGGCCAGCGAGGTCGCGGGGAGGCCCTGCGCCCTGCGGTGCTGGGCCAGGGCGTCCAGGAACGCGTTGGCCGCCGCGTAGTTGGCCTGGCCGGGTGTGCCGAAGACTCCGGCTGCGGAGGAGAAGAGGACGAAGGCGGAGAGATCGAGTCCGGACGTCAGCTCATGGAGGTTGAGGGCCGCGTCGGCCTTCGGACGCAGGACCGTGTCGAGCCGCTCAGACGTGAGCGAGGTGACCACACCATCGTCCAGAACACCCGCCACGTGCACGACCGCCGTCAGATCCGAGCCGACCTCGGCCAGCAGCGCGCCCAGCGCCTCGCGGTCCGCTGCGTCGCACGCCACGATGCGCACCCGCGCACCCAGCTCCTCAAGCTGTTCGCGGAGTTCGGGGGCGTTGGGTGCGTCCTCGCCGCGTCGCGATACGAGCAGCAGGTCCCGTACGCCATGACGCTCGGCCAGTTGCCTGGCCACCAGGCCACCGAGGGTGCCGGTGCCGCCGGTGACGAGGACGGTGCCGTCGCCCCAGTCGGCGGTGTCCCGCGCGTCGGCGTCATCGGTGGGGACCCGGGTGAGGCGGGGGGCCCACACCGCACCGTCGCGGATGACGGTCTCGGGTTCGTCGGTGCGCAGCGCGGCGGCGACCAGCGACTCGGAACCCGCCTTCGCGTACGCGCCGTCCGCCTGCTCGCCCTCCGCCTGCTCGCCCTCCGCCTGCTCGCCCTCCAGGTGTACGAGGGCGAAGCGCCCCGGGTGCTCCGACTGCGCCGATCGGACCAGGCCGCGCACAGCGGCCGCCGCCAGATCTCCGGCGGCTCCCCGTGTCACGAAGGCGAGCCGCGAGGACGCGGACTGCTCGTCGTCGAGCCAGCCGCGCACGGCGTCGAGGGCGCGGTTCAACAGGTCTCGTACGGCGACTAGTTCGTCGCCGGGGACAGCGGTCAGCGGCAGGACCACCGTCTCGGACGACTCGGGCGAATCGGCTCCCCCGTCGTGGGGGGCCTCGATCCGCGTCCACTCCACCTGGAACAGCGCGTCGCGCCGCGGCGAACCGGTGAGGCTCTCCTCGGCGAGGGCGCGCAGGGCGAGGGACTCGACCGAGACGACGGGCTGCCCGGCGGCATCGGCGGCGATCAGGGAAACGGTGTCGGTCCCGGCGGCGCTGACCCGGACCCGTAGCGTGGTGGCGCCCGTGGCGTGCAGGGAGACCCCGGACCACACGAACGGCAGGTGGGCGCGGTCCGTGCGGTCGATGAAGTCGCCCAGTCCGATGGTGTGCAGCGCGGCGTCGAACAGGGCCGGGTGGAGGCCGAACGCCTCGGAGTCGGCGTGTGCCTCCTGCGGCAGCGTGACCTCCGCGAAGACATCACCGCCCTGTCGCCAGGCGGCGCGCAGCCCCTGGAACACCGGTCCGTAGCCGTGCCCGTTCGCGGTGAGCCGCTCGTACAGGTCGTCGATGTCGATCCGCTGAGCGCCGGCGGGCGGCCACACGGACAGGTCGAAGTCGGCGGGAGCGCCGGTGGACGCGGGGGCGTTCGGCAGCAGGCTGCCGGTGAAGTGCCGGGTCCATGCCACGTCGTCGGACCCGTCGGACGGCCGCGCGAAGAGACCGAGCTCGCGCCTGCCGGAGGCATCGGGGCTGCTCACCGATATCTGCAGCTGCACGGCGCCCTGTTCGGGGATGACGAGCGGCGCTTCGAGCGTCAGCTCTTCGAGGAAGCCGCAGCCGACCTCGTCGCCCGCGCGCAGCGCGAGTTCGGCGTACGCGGTGCCGGGCAGCAGGATCACACCGTCCACGGCGTGGTCGGCAAGCCAGGGGTGCGTCTGCACGGAGAGCCGGCCGGTGAAGAGGTACCCGTCGACGTCCGCGAGTGCCACCGCGGCGCCGAGCAGCGGATGCCCGGCGGCCCGCAGTCCGGCGAACACCACGTCCCCGGCTCCAGCGGGGACGGACTTCGGCCAGTAGCGCTCGCGTTGGAAGGGGTAGGTGGGGAGGTCGACCGTGGTCCGGTCGGCGGCGGGGAAGAGTGCCTGCCAGTCGAGTTCGGCGCCGTGGACGTGCGCCTCTGCTATCGACCGCGCCAGACGGTGGGCGCCGCCCTCGTCACGCCGCAGCGAGCCCAAGGTGACAGCGGTGGACTGGTCCGTCTCGTCGATGACCGCCTGGACGGGAACGGTGAGCACCGGGTGGGGGCTCATCTCCAGGAACAGACCATGACCGTCAGCGAGGAGACCGCGAGTGGCTTGCTCGAACAGGACCGTCTGACGGAGGTTGCGATACCAGTAACCGGCATCCATAGGGGTGTTGGCGGCATCCAGCCAGTCACCGGTCAGAGTCGAGAAGACCGGAACCTGCGGCGCCTGAGGCGCCACCGGGGCGAGCACCTCGATCAAGTGCGCCTCGATCGCCTCCACATGGGAGGAGTGCGAGGCGTAGTCCACCGGGATCGTACGGGCACGAATATCGCGCTGCTCACAGTGCGCCACCAGCTCACGCAGAGCCTCGGGCTCACCCGACACCACCACCTGCGAAGGACCATTGACCGCCGCGACAGAAATGCGGCCGTCCCACTCCGGAAGCAGCTCACGCACCTGTTCGGCGGGCAGCGGCACAGACACCATGCCGCCCCTGCCCGACAACTCCAGGATCGCCTGACTGCGCAGGGCGACCACCCGGGCGGCATCCTCCAAGGACAGCGCACCCGCCACACACGCGGCGGCGATCTCACCCTGACTGTGACCCACCACAGCAGCAGGCTCCACACCCGCCGCGCGCCACACCGACGCCAGCGACACCATCACCGCAAACAACACCGGCTGCACCACATCAACACGATCAAAGTGGTCGCCGTTCAACTCCTCGAACAGATCCCAGTCCACAAACCGCGACAACGCCTCGCCGCACTCCCCCATCCGCCCGGCGAACACCGGCGAGGACTCCAGCAGCTCGACAGCCATCCCGGCCCACTGCGAACCCTGCCCCGGGAACACAAACACCGGACGCCCCGAGCCCGTGACCACCTGGCCCTCGGCCACATCGGCAGCCGCCGTGTCCCCCTCGGCCAACCGCTCAAGCCCGGACAGCAGCTCCGCACGGTCAGCACCGAGCACCACACCCCGGTGCTCAAAACGCGACCGCGCCACAGCCAGCGACCAGCCAACCGAGCCGACCTTCAACTCAGCATCAGCCACAAGCAGTTCACGCACCCGCGCGGCCTGCTCCCGCAGCGCCTCCGGAGTACGACCCGACAACACCAACGGCACCACACCAGGAACCACCGAAGCAGGCACGGCGGACCCAGCCCCCGCAGCCTCCGTCGACTCCTCAGCTACCGGAACCACCGGAGCCTGCTCCACGATCACATGCGCATTGGTGCCACTCACTCCGAACGACGACACACCCGCACGGCGCGGGGCGCCGTCCTCCCGCTCCGGCCAGGCCCGCGCCTCCGTGAGCAGTTCGACGGCGCCCGCCGACCAGTCCACCTCAGGCGTAGGAGCGTCGACGTGGAGGGTCTGCGGAAGCACACCCGCCCGCATCGCCATGACCATCTTGATCACACCGGCGACACCGGCGGCAGCCTGCGTGTGGCCGATGTTGGACTTCACCGAGCCGAGGAGCAGTGGCTGCTGCCCCTCGGGCCGCTCCTGGCCGTACGTGGCGATCAGGGCCTGCGCCTCGATGGGGTCGCCAAGCATGGTGCCCGTGCCGTGGGCCTCGACCGCGTCCACGCCCGCCGCCGTCACGCGAGCGTTGGCGAGGGCCTGCATGATGACGCGCTGCTGCGAGGGCCCGTTCGGCGCCGTGAGCCCGTTGCTCGCGCCGTCCTGGTTCACGGCGGAGCCCCGTACGACCGCAAGGACGGGCCGTCCGCCTCGGCGGGCGTCGGAGAGGCGCTCCACGAGGAGCATGCCCACGCCCTCGCCCCAGCCGGTGCCGTCGGCACCCGCCGCGAAGGCCTTGCAGCGGCCGTCGGCGGCCAGGCCCTGCTGGCGGCTGAACTCGACGAAGACACCGGGGGTGGAGATGACGGTGACGCCGGCGACGAGTGCCATCCCGCACTCGCCCTGGCGCAACGCCTGCACGGCGAGGTGGAGGGCGACCAGCGAGGACGAGCAGGCGGTGTCGACGGTGAGGGCGGGGCCTTCGAGGCCGAACGAGTAGGAGATGCGGCCGGATTCGACTGCGGCCGCATTGCCGGTGCTCACATATCCCGCGACGTCCTCTTCGGCTTCGAAGAGGAGGGGGGCGTAGTCCTGACCATTGGTACCGACGAACACACCGGTCTTGCTGCCGCGTACCGACGCGGGGTCAATTCCGGCTCGTTCGAAGGATTCCCAGGCGGTTTCCAGGAGCAGTCGCTGCTGGGGATCCATGGCGAGGGCCTCGCGCGGGGAAATACCGAAGAACGTCGCGTCGAAATCGGCGACGCGGTCGAGGAATCCGCCATTGGCCGTGGAACTCGTGCCGTTCTTTCCCGCGGCGTCGGGGTCGTAGAGCGACTCCAGGTCCCAGTTGCGGTCGGTGGGAAGTTCCGAGATCGCGTCGTGACCGCCTGCCAGCAGGTGCCACAGCCCCTCGGGGCTGGTCACGCCTCCGGGAAACCGGCAACTCATCGCTGTGATCGCGATGGGTTCCTGAGCCGCCGCCTCGATGTCCTTAAGGCGTTGCTGCGTCTGGTGCAGGTCCGCCGAAACCCACTTGAGGTAGTCGCGCAGCGTCTCTTCATTCGCCATCAAAAAGTCACCTGTTCAGGACGTGTGCCGAACCTGCTGGCATACAACCGACCTGCCCGTAGTCGTCTTTCTCGATTACGAACAGGTCGTCATCAAGACGCTATGGGAGCCCTATATGGGCAACAACCCCTATCCGTCCCCTACCCGCCCCTACGGGATTGCCTCGGAATGAGGCTGGGGCGGGTGCTCGATAAAGGGGGTGGATAGGGGCTGCTGATGAGCCTAATTCATGGCGACAGTCTTATACCTCACTCACGCAATTTCATGCCACCTTCTTTTCGGAGACTCCGTCCGCTCCAGCACGCGGCTCCTTCACGGGACTCCTTCATGACCGGCCGATTCATGACCGGCCGAGTTGGTTCTTGATGAAGTCGAGCATCTCGTCGTCGCTGGCGGCGGCGAGCCGGTCCGTGACGTCGCCGTCGCCGCTCTCGCCCGCCGGGTCGGCTCCGCCGTTCTTCCAGCGGTCGAGCGCGGCCTGTAGCCGCACCGCCACCTTCGTACGGGTGATCTCGTCGGCCGACTCGACCAGCGACAGGCTGCCTTCGAGCCGGTCGAGGTCGCTGAGGACCAGCACCGTGGGCTCGCTTCCGTCCCGGACGAGTTCCGTGCGGAGGTGGTCGGCGAGGGCCGTCGGCGTCGGGTGGTCGAAGACGACCGTGGTCGGCTGGACGAGGCCGGTGAGGGCGTTGACGCGGTTGCGCAGTTCGACGGCCGTGAGGGAGTCGAAGCCGAGCTCGCGGAACGGCCTGACCGGCTCGACGGCGGCCGCACCGCCGTACCCGAGTACCTCCGCGACCTGCTTGCACACCAGGGTGAGCAGCAGCCGGTCCTGCTCGGCGCGCGGGAGCGCCGCGAGCCGCTCCGCCAGGTCGGGACCGGTGTCGGACGCCTCGGCCGCGCCACCGGCGCCCCGGGCCCGAGCCGCCGACAACAGCCGCTCCACCTCTGGGAGTTCGGTGTAGAGCCTGCTCGGGCGGACCGCGGTGAAGCCGGGGTGGTACTGGTCCCAGTCGATGTCGCTGACTATGGCGGCGGTCAGGCCGTGGTTGAGGACCTGGTGCAGGGCGGCGACGGCGCGTTCCGGCGCCATCGGCGGCAGCGCTCCCCCGCGCAGCCGCTCGGCGGCCACGCCTTCGGCGGCCATGCCGCTGCCCGACCACGGACCCCAGGCGACGGCGGTCGCCGCCAGGCCACGCGCTCGTCGTGCCACGGCGAGCGCGTCCAAGGAGGCGTTGGCCGCCGCGTAGCTGCCCTGCCCCGCGCCGCCGGCGACACCGGCGACTGAGGAGAAGAGGACGAACGCCGAGAGGTCGAGGCCGTCCGTCAGCTCGTCCAGGAGCTGGGCGGAGCGCACCTTGGCGCGGAACACGGTCTCGAACCGCTCGGCCGTCATCCCGTCGAGCACTCCGTCGTCGAGGACTCCGGCCGTGTGGAACACCCCGGTCAGCGGCATGTCCCCGGGAATCTCCTCCAGGACCCGGACGAGGGCGTCCCGGTCGGCGGCGTCGCACGCCGACACCGTCACCTTGGACCCCAGCCCTTCCAGTTCGGAGCTGAGTTCAGCGGCGCCGGGCGCGTCGAGGCCACGACGGCTGGTCAGGACGAGATGCTCGGCGCCCTCGCGCGCCAGCCAACGCGCCACGTGTCCGCCAAGGGCACCCGTGCCGCCCGTGATGAGGACGGTGCCCCGCGGGGACCATTCCGCGGCAGGGGCATCGCCCAGTGGGGCTCGTACGACACGGCGGCCGAACACTCCGGACCCGCGCACCGCCACCTGGTCCTCGCCGCCTCCTCCGGCGAGCACCCCGGCGAGCCGCGAGAGAGCGCGGGCATCCGGCACCCCGGGCAGATCGATCAGACCACCCCACCGCTCCGGATACTCCAACGCCGCGACCCGGCCAAGACCCCACACAGCCGCCTGCCCCGCATCAGGCGCCCCATCGGACTGCCCGACCGAAACCGCACCCCGCGTGACACACCACAACGGAGCCGACACACCAGCATCACCCAACGCCTGGATCAGCGTCAGCGTGGCCGTGAGCCCACCCCCCGCGTTCAGCGACAGCACGCCGTCGACGGCTGTCTCGGACGCCGCCGCCCGCAGTTGTGCGGTCAGCCTGTCCCGGTCCGCACCGACCGCTGCGTCCACCTCGACGGTGACCAGGCGCACGTCCTGCCCGGCGAGCGCGGCGAGCCCCGTCGGCCACGGGTCGTCCGCGCCCGGGGCGGGCACGACGACGAGCCAGGTTCCGGACCACGCCCCCGGCTGTGCGTCGGTGAGCGGCTTCCAGGACTCGCGGTAGCTCCACCGGTCGATGGTGGCCGCCTCGCGCTGCTGCCGCCGCCATGCGGTGAGGGCGGGCAGGACCGAGCTGAGGGGTGCGTCGTCGGCCACTTCCAGGGCTCCGGCGAGGCCCGCGAGGTCCGCGCTCTCGACGGCTTCCCAGAACCGCGACTCCACCTCGTCGGCCGCGCCCGCACTCTCGTGGCCCGCGCTGTCCGACGTCGCCTCCAGCCAGTAGTGGCTGCGCTGGAAGGCGTACGTGGGCAGGTCGACGCGGCGCCGGGCCTCGACCGGCGCGTAGAGCGGCGTCCAGTCGACCTCGGCCCCGCGGACCTGGATCCTGGCCAGAGCGGTCAGGAACGTCTCCGCTTCGGGGCGGTCGCGGCGCAGGGCGCCGACCAGGCCCGTCTGCCGGTCCGGCTCGGTGACGGTGTCGTGGGCCATCGCGGTCAGGACCGCGTCCGGGCCGAGCTCGAGAAGCGTCGATACCCCGTACTCCATGAGGGAGTTGAGGCCGTCATGGAAGCGCACCGCCTCGCGGACGTGGCGTACCCAGTACTCCGGGTCCCGCACTTCACTGATCTCCGAGAGGCGCCCGGTCAGGTTCGACACGATCGGCAGCGTCGGCGTCTCGTACGCGATGCCCTGCGCGACCTTGCGGAAGTCCGCCAGGACCGAGTCCATCAGCGGGGAGTGGAAGGCGTGCGAGACCTTCAGCCACCGCACCTTCCGCTCCTGAGCCTTCAAGGCCTCGGCGATCCCCTCAAGGGCTGCCTTCTCTCCGGAGAGCACCACCTGGGAGGGCCCGTTCACCGCGGCCAGGTCCACGCGGTCCGCCAAGCCGTCGAGGAGCGGCAGTACGTCGGCTTCCGCCACCTGGACCGCGAGCATCGCGCCGCCCTCGGGCAGCGCCTGCATCAACCGGCCGCGAGCGGCGACCAGTCGGGCCGCGTCCTCCAGGGACCAGAGTCCGGCCACGTACGCCGCAGCCAGCTCACCCACCGAATGCCCGCCGACGATTTCTGGCCGCACCCCGAAGGACTCCGCAAGGCGGAAGAGCGCCACCTCGACGGCGAACAGCGCGGGCTGCGCGTACCCCGTCCGCTCAAGCAGCTCGGCATCGTCGCCGAACATCACGTCCTTCAACGGCCGCTCAAGCACCGTGTCCAAATGCGCACACACCTCATCGAGCGCGTCCGCGAACACCGGGAAGGTCTCGTACAACTCACGGCCCATACCGATCCGTTGACTGCCCTGTCCGGTAAAGACCACCCCGAGCCGCCCCTCGACCACGGAACCCGTGATCTCGTGCCGGAAGGGTGCGCCGTCCGCACCGAGGTACACGGCGCGGTGTTCGAGGAGCGAGCGTCCCGACAGCAGTGACCAGCCCACGTCCACCGGGTTCAGCTCCGGTTCGGCAGCGGCGTGTTCACGGAGTCGGTCCACCTGCGCGTGCAGGGCATCGGCGTCGCGCGCCGACACCACCCACGGCAGCAGTGCCGACTTCACGGCGACCTCACCGGCCTCCGGGCGCTCGGCCTTCCGGCCGCGCCTCGGGGCCTGCTCGACGATGACGTGCGCGTTGGTGCCGCTGACACCGAACGAGGAGACTCCCGCACGACGCGGCGCGCCGTCCCTGGCGGGCCAGTCGCGGTTCTCCGTGAGGAGCTCCACGGTCCCGGCCGACCAGTCCACATGGGAGCTCGGCCGGTCGATGTGGAGGGTGCGGGGCAGCATGCCCTCGCGCATCGCGAGGACCATCTTGATGACACCGGCGACACCGGCGGCGGCCTGCGTGTGGCCGATGTTCGACTTCACTGAGCCGAGGAGCAGCGGCTGCCCCGCCGGCCGTTCCTGTCCGTACGTGGCAATGAGCGCCTGGGCCTCGATCGGGTCGCCCAGGGTGGTGCCGGTGCCGTGGCCCTCCACGACGTCGACCTGCTCGGGTGCGATGCGGGCGTTGGCGAGCGCGGCCTGGATGACGCGCTGCTGGGAGGGGCCGTTGGGGGCGGTGAGGCCATTGCTCGCACCGTCCTGGTTGACCGCGGAGCCGCGCATGACGGCGAGTACTTCGTGGCCGTTGCGGCGCGCGTCGGAGAGGCGCTCAAGGAGCAGCAGGCCCACGCCCTCGCCCCAGCCGGTGCCGTCGGCGGCCTGCGCGTACGGCTTGCAGCGGCCGTCCGACGCGAGGCCGCCCTGCCTGCTGAACTCGTCGAAGGCGCCCGATGTCGCCATCACCGTGACACCACCGGCGAGCGCGAGGCTGCACTCGCCCTGGCGCAGCGCCTGCGCGGCCAGGTGCAGGGCGACCAGGGACGACGAGCAGGCCGTGTCCACCGTGACCGCCGAGCCTTCGAGGCCGAACGAGTAGGCGAGTCGGCCAGAGATGACGCTGCCCGACGTGCCGGTGAGGAGGTGTCCTTCGACGCCTTCGGGAACGCTGTCGAGCCCGGTCGCGTACCCCTGGTGTCCTGATCCGATGAAGACGCCGGTCGCGGTGGAGCGCAGCGACCTGGGCGCGATGCCGGCGCGTTCGAAGAGCTCCCAGGCGGACTCCAGGAGGATCCGCTGCTGCGGGTCCATGGCCAGGGCCTCGCGCGGCGAGATGCCGAAGAGCCCGGCGTCGAACCGCGACGCGTCGTAGACGAAGCCGCCCTCGGGCTTGTACTGGGCTGCCGCGCCGGACTCCCAGCCGCGGTCGGCGGGGAACACCGATATGGCGTCGGTGCCGTCGACGAGCAGCTGCCAGAGCTCTTCTGGGGAGTTGGCGCCTCCGGGGAAGCGGCAGCTCATCGAGACGATGGCGATCGGGTCGTCGTCCACCGCCATGGACCCGGTGGGTACGGGGGTCGCTGCGGCGTCCGTACCCGTCCCGGCGAGAGCCGCCACGAGGTGGCGGGCCAGGGCGTCGGGCGAGGGATGGTCGAAGACGACGGTCGACGGCAGTGGCAGCTCCGTGGCGGCGGTGAGCCGGTTGCGGACCTCCACGGCCGTGAGCGAGTCGAAGCCCAGCTCGCGGAAGGCGCGGGTGGGTTCGACGGCCTCCGCGTCGGCGTAGCCGAGCACGGCGGCGGCCTGGGCGCGCACCAGGTCGAGGGCCAGGCGCTCCTGTTCGGCGGCCGGGAGCCCGCCGAGACCGCGTGCCCACTCGGATGCCGGTGCCGCGGTTCCAGCGGTCGCGGCGGCCGTCGTGGGGCGCTCGCGGCGCAGTTCGGGCAGGGCGCCGATGAGGGCGCTCGGCCGGGCGACGGTGAACGCGGGCGCGAACCGCTCCCAGTCCATGTCGGCGACGGTCAGAGCCGTCTCGTCGTACGCGAGGGCCTGCGCGAGCGCTCCGACGGCGCGGTCGGGCGCGAGCAGCCGCACGCCACGGCGGCGCAGATGCTCCTCGGCCTCGGCGGTCGCCGCCATGCCGCTGCCGCCCCAGCCGCCCCACGCGACGGACGTGGCGGTGCGGCCGATGGCCCTGCGCCGCTCGGCGAGCGCGTCGAGGAACGCGTTGGCTGCGGCGTAGCCCGACTGTCCGCCGCTGCCCCAGACGGCTGCGATGGACGAGAACAGCACGAACGCGTCGAGCGGCGCGTCACCGAGCAGCTCGTCGAGGTGCGCCGCGCCTCCGGCCTTCGCTTCCAAGGCCTCCGCGAGCTCCGCCGCCGAGGTGTCGGCGAGTGCGAGCGCGGGGCTCACTCCCGCCGCGTGGAACACGGAGCGCAGGGTGTGCCCGTCACGGGCGAGCTGCTCCAGGAGCGCGGACAGGGCATCCCGGTCGGCCACGTCGCACGCGGCGACAGTGACCTCGGCCCCAAGATCCTCCAGCTCCGCCTTGAGTTCGGCGGCGCCCGGAGCATCCAGACCACGACGACTCGTCAGTACGAGATGCTCGGCGCCCTCACGCACCAGCCAGCGCGCGACATGCGCACCGATCGCTCCGGTGCCGCCCGTGATCAGGGCGGTGCCGCGCGCGGTCCAGGCGCCGGTCTCCCCGGCGTCGAGCGGGGCGTGCGCGAGTCGGCGTGCGAAGACTCCGGAGCCGCGTACGGCCAGTTGGTCCTCGTCCCCGGCTCCGGCGAGTATCCCGGCGAGGCGGGCGCCCGCACGGACGTCCAGCGTCTCGGGCAGATCGATGAGACCACCCCACAGCTCGGGGTGCTCAAGGGCCACGACCCTGCCGAGACCCCACATCTGAGCCTGGACGGGGTGGGCGAGCCGGTCGCTGCGGCCCGTCGATACGGCACCGCTCGACACCGCCCAGAGCCGCGCGTCGACGTTCGATTCGGCCAGCGCCCGCACCAGCGCCACCGTGCCCGCGAGTCCGGTCGGCAGCACGGCGTGCGAGGGGTGGAGGTCCTCTGCCAGAGCCAGCAGGGAGACCACGCCCGACAGACCGCCGTCACCGGCGTCACTGGCGTCACCTGCGTCAGCCGCGTCAGCCGCCTGCCGCAGCTGCTCGGCCAGCCCTTCACGCGTCAGGTCGTCGGTGCGTACGCGAAGATGGTGCACCTCGGCCCCGGCCCGGGACAGGGCATCGACGACACCCGTCGTCCACGCGTTCTCGGCCGCGTCCTCGGGCATGACGACCAGCCACCGCCCCGAAAGGACGGGCGACGGCAGGGCGCCGCCGGACAGTGGCTTCCAGGCCACCCGGTAGCGCAGGGAGTCGACGGCCGAGCGTTCGCGGCGCTGGCGGCGCCACGACGACAGCACCGGCAGGACCGCGCCCAGTTCGGAGGCGGCGGCTTCGGCGTCCAGTTCGGCGGCGAGTTCCTCCAGGTCCTCGCGTTCGACGGCCTCCCAGAACCGTGCCTCGGTCTCGTCGTCGGCGGTGGCGGCCGTGCCGGCGCCCCGGGCGCTCTCGTCCACCAGCCAGTAGTGCTCGCGCTGGAAGGCGTAGGTGGGCAGGTCGACGAGGGTGCGGACGCCGGGGAAGAGCGCCTGCCAGTCCAGCTCGACGCCGTTGACGTGCGCCTCGGCGAGCGCGGCGACAAGCCCGGCCGGGCCGTCCTCGTGCAGGGTCATCTCGACGAACGGGCCATCGCCATCGGCCGGTCGCGGCACGACAGGCACCTCGGGGGCGTCCTCGTCCCGCAGCGTCACGGCACGGGCGGCGTCCTCGAGGGAGAGCATCCCCGCGACGACGGCCGCGGCGATCTCACCCCGGCCGTGGCCCAGCACACCGGTCGGCTCGACACCGGCCGCGCGCCACACTGCGGCCAGGGACACCGGCACCGCGAGACGCACGGCGGCATCCCGTACTGCGTCTCGTGCGGCGTCTCGTGCGGCGTCGGCACGATGGGAGTTCTCGGCGCGCAGTTCCTCGATCAGGTCCCCGTCCACGAAGGCGGAAAGGGCGTCGGCGCACTCCCGCATCCGCTCGGCGAACACGGGGCTCGTGTCGAGGAGTTCGGTGATCGGCCGGGCCAGGTGGTTCCCGTCTTCCGGGAAGACGAAGACGGGTCGGCTCGCGCCGTCTCCCGCGCGGCCCGTGATCACGGCGTCGGTGTCGCCCCGGGCGAGCCGTTCGAGAGCGGCGAGGAACTCCGTACGGTCCCGGCCGACGACGGCGCCCCGATGCTCGAAGCGCGACCGTGCGGTGGCGAGGGAGTAACCGGCCTCCGCCATACTCAACTGGTCGTTCGTCACGAGGTGTTCGCGCAGGCGCACGGCCTGCCCCCGCAGGGCCTGCGGAGTACGCCCGGAAAGTACCAGCGGCAGCACGCCGGCCACCAGCGGCGGCCCGGCGGGCCCGGTCTGCGCGGCCGGTGCGTCGGCGGGGGCCTGCTCGACGATGAC
Source organism: Streptomyces sp. NPDC058257 (assembly GCF_042881845.1). Classification (NCBI taxonomy): domain Bacteria; kingdom Bacillati; phylum Actinomycetota; class Actinomycetes; order Kitasatosporales; family Streptomycetaceae; genus Streptomyces; species Streptomyces sp. NPDC058257. The sequence goes on along the minus strand of NZ_JBHVXJ010000032.1, from coordinate 34,088 downwards.
GTGCGCGTTGGTGCCGCTGACGCCGAAGGCCGACACACCCGCGCGGCGCGGCGTGTCCTCGCCGCGGCCCGACCACTGCCTGGCCTGGGTCAGCAGCTCGACGGCGCCCGCCGTCCAGTCCACCTGGGGCGTGGGGGCGTCCACGTGCAGGGTTTGCGGGAGCACCCCCTCGCGCATCGCCATGACCATCTTGATGACTCCGGCGACACCCGCGGCTGCCTGCGTGTGACCGAGGTTCGACTTCACCGAGCCCAGCCACAGGGGCTGTTCGGCCGGGCGGTCCTTGCCGTAGGTGGCGAGCAGCGCCTGCGCCTCGATCGGATCGCCGAGCGTGGTGCCCGTGCCGTGCGCCTCCACCGCGTCCACATCACCGGCCGCGAGTCCCGCACTGGCCAGGGCCGCGCGGATCACACGCCGCTGCGAAGGCCCGTTGGGCGCGGTCAGACCGTTGCTCGCACCGTCCTGGTTGACCGCGGAACCCCGTACGACCGCGAGAATCTTGTGGCCGTTGCGGCGGGCGTCGGAGAGGCGCTCCACGAGGAGCATGCCGACGCCCTCGCCCCAGCCGGTGCCGTCGGCGCCCGCCGCGAAGGCCTTGCAGCGGCCGTCGGTGGCAAGGCCGCGCTGGCGGCTGAACTCGATGAACGTGCCCGGCGACGACATCACCGACACGCCGCCCGCGAGCGCCATGGTGCACTCGCCCTGGCGCAGCGACTGTGCCGCCAGGTGCAGGGCGACCAGTGAGGACGAGCAGGCCGTGTCGACGGTGAGGGCAGGACCTTCGAGGCCGAACGAGTAGGAGATGCGGCCGGAGGCGACGCTGGCCGCGTTGCCGATGCCGAGGTATCCCTCGACCTCCTCGGGGACCGCGTCGAGGTCGGCGGTGTAGTCCTGGCCGTTGGTTCCGGCGAAGACGCCGATCTGGCTGCCGCCGAGCGACAGCGGGTCGATTCCGGCCCGCTCGAAGGCTTCCCAGGATGCCTCCAGCAGGAGCCGCTGCTGGGGGTCCATGGCGAGGGCTTCGCGCGGGTTGATGCCGAAGAACTTCGGGTCGAACTCGCCCGCGTCGTAGAGGAATCCGCCTTCGCGGACGTACGACGTACCGGCCTGGTCGGCGTCGGTGTCGTAGAGCGCTCCGACGTCCCAGCCGCGGTCGGCGGGGAATGCGCCGATGGCGTCGACGCCGTCCGCGACGAGCCGCCACAGGTCCTCGGGGCTGCTCACGCCGCCGGGGAAGCGGCAGCTCATGCCGATGATGGCGAGGGGCTCGTCGTCCGGGGCCGCCCGGGTGACCGGGGCCGGGAGCGCCGTGTCGGGCTCGTCGGCGAACAGTTCGGCGTGCAGGTGCGCGGCGAGCGTGGTCGCGGTCGGGTGGTCGAAGATGAGCGTGGTGGGGAGCTGGAGGCCGGTGGCGGCGCCGATGAGGTTGCGCAGCTCGACGGCCGTGAGGGAGTCGAAGCCCAACTCGCGGAAGGCGCGCGTTACTTGAATGTCGTCGACACTCGGGTAGCCGAGGACCCCCGCGGCCTGTTCGCGGACGAGGTCCAGGAGTGCCGCCTCACGGTCGGCCCGCGCGAGCCCTGCGAGGCGCTGCGCGAGGGCGCCGCCGGGGGCGACGGTCGCCACGTCCGGGGTGCGGTCGAGGACCTTGACCTCGGGGATGTCGGTGAACAGGCGGCTCGCGCGTACCGTCGTGAAGCCGGGGGCGTACTGCTCCCAGTCGATGTCGTTGACGACGGTGGCGGTCTGGCCGTGCGTGAGGGTCTGTTGCAGGGCGGCGATCGCCAGGTCCGGTTCCATGGGCGGCATCACGCCGTGCCGCAGCCGCTCGGCGGCGGCTCCTTCGGCGGCCATGCCGGTGCCGCCCCAGGGGCCCCACGCGACGGATGTCGCGGTGCGGCCCATGGCGCGCCGGGTCGCGGCGAGCCCGTCGAGGTAGGCGTTGGCGGCGGCGTAGCCGCCCTGCCCCGCGCCGCCCGCGACACCCGCGTACGAGGAGAAGAGAACGAACGCCGACAGCCCGTGGTCTGCGGTGAGTTCGTCCAGGTGGCGGGCGGACTGCACCTTGGCGCGGAACACCGCGGCGAGACGGTCCGGGGTCATGCCGTCGATGACGCCGTCGTCGAGGACTCCGGCCGTGTGGAACACGCCGGTCAGCGGGGCGTCGTCGGGGATGTCCGCGAGAACGCGGGCGAGTGCCTCGCGGTCGGCGGCGTCGCAGGCCGCTACGGTCACCCGCACCCCCAACTCCTCCAGTTCCGCACGGAGTTCGGTGGCGCCGGGGGCGTCGGGGCCGCGGCGTCCGGCGAGGACGAGGTGCCGCGCGCCCTCGCGGGCGAGCCAGCGCGCGACGTGCCCGCCAAGAGCGCCGGTGCCGCCGGTGATGAGGACGGTGCCGTGCGGCGACCACTCCGCGGCCGGGGCCTCGCCGAGCGGGGCGCGCACGAGGCGGCGCCCGAAGACGCCGGAGCGGCGCACCGCGACCTGGTCCTCGCCTTCGTGGGCGGGGGCAAGGACCCGGACGAGGTCCGTGACCGTCTGGTCGTCGGCCGCGTCGGGCAGGTCGACGAGGCCGCCCCACGTCTGCGGGTGTTCGAGGGCCGCGACTCGCCCCAGGCCCCACACCGCCGACTGGGCGGGGTCCTCCGGGCCCTCGGCGGGGCTCGTGGTCACGGCGCCGTGGGTCGCCGCCCACACCGTGGCGGTGGCGCCCGCGTCGCCGAGTGCCTGGAGCAGCGTCATCGTGCGGGCCGCCGGGGTGAACGCGGCGTCGTCGGAGAGGCCCGCGCCGTTCGGCAGGGCGAGGAAGGAGAGGACTCCGTCGAGTCCGGCGGCGTGCGGGCGCAGCAGCTCGGCCAGGGCGGCGCGGTCGCTCGCCGCGGCGTCCGGCACCCGCACCACGGTGAGTTGCGCCCCGTGTGCGGTGAGACCCTGTTCGGCCGCCCTGGTCCACGGGTGGCCGTCGCGTCCGGCGGGGACCAGGAGCGCCCAGGTGCCGGGGAGCGCGGGGATGGCGTCAGCCGGGCGCGGCAGCGGGTTCCAGGTGACGCGGTAGCGCCAGTTGTCGAGGGCGGAGATGCGGCGTTCCTTGTTCCGCCAGGCCGTCAGGGCGGGCAGCACATCGCTGAACGGCGCGTCGTCGCGCACGTCGAGCGCGCTGGCCAGGCCCGCCAGGTCGGCGTGTTCCACGGCCTCCCAGAAGCGTGACTCGGCGCCGTCGGCGGGAACCACGGTCGCGGCGGTGCCGGGGGTCTGGGGGGTGGCCGTCTCGAGCCAGTGGCTCTGCCGCTGGAAGGCGTACGTGGGCAGGTCGACGCGGCGGCGGGCGGCGACGGGCGCGTGCAGCGGCGTCCAGTCGACGGTGGCGCCGCGCACGTGGACGCGGGCGAGCGCGGTGAGAAACGTGTCGGTCTCGGGCCGGTCGCGGCGCAGCGCCGGGACGAGTCCGGCCTGGGCGGTGGTGTCGGTGAGGGTGTCGTGGGCCATCGCCGTGAGGACGGCGTCGGGGCCGAGCTCAAGGAGTGTGCTCGCTCCGAAGCCGGTGAGGGCGCCGAGCCCGTCGTGGAAGCGGACCGGTTCGCGCACGTGCCGCACCCAGTACTCGGGGTCCTGGAGTTCGGCGGCGGTGGCGAGGCGCCCCGTCACGTTGGAGACGAGGGGCAGGGCGGGCGTGCCGTACTCCAGGCCGCGGGCGATCTCCCGGAACTCGTCGAGCATGGGCGCCATGAGCGGCGAGTGGAAGGCGTGCGAGACCTTCAGCCAGCGGGTCTTGCGGCCTTCGGCGCGCAGGTGGGAGCCGAGGTCTTCCAGGACGCCCCGGTCGCCGGAGAGGACCACTTGGGCGGGGCCGTTGACGGCGGCGAGGCCTGCCCACTCGGAGACGTCGTCCAGGAGCGGCAGCACGTCGGCCTCGGCTGCCTGGACGGCGAGCATCGCTCCGCCGCGGGGCAGTGCCTGCATCAGCCGGCCGCGGGCGGCCACGAGCCTGGCCGCGTCCTGAAGGGACCAGAGCCCGGCGACGTGGGCGGCGGCGAGCTCGCCGACGGAGTGGCCGCCGAGGATCTCCGGCCGTACGCCGAAGGACTCCGCGAGCCGGAACAGGGCTACTTCGACGGCGAAGAGCGCGGGCTGCGCGTAGCCGGTCTGTGCCAGCAGCTCGGCCTCGGCCGACGCGGGATCACCGGCGCCGAACACGACCTCCTTCAGCGGCCGGTCGAGGAGCGGGTCGAGGTGGGCGCAGACAGCGTCGAAGGCCTGCGCGAACACGGGGAACGCCGCGTACAGCTCCGCTCCCATGCCGATGCGCTGGCTGCCCTGCCCGGTGAAGACGACGCCCAGGCGGCCCTCGACGACCTCGCCCACCACGACACCCGGTGCGGCCCCGGGTGCCTCGGAGGCCAGGGTCTGAAGGCCCGTCAGGAGCTGCTCACGGTCCGGTCCGAGCAGCACCGCGCGGTGTTCGAGCGCGGCGCGGCCGGAGGCGAGGGACCAGGCGATGTCGGCGCGTCCGGCGTGGTCCGCGGCAAGGCCGGGATCGGCGAGAACGCGTTCGCGCAGCCGTCCCGCCTGGGCGCGCAGCGCCTGCGCGGTCCGGCCGGAGACGGGCCACGGGACGACGCCCTCCACGGCATCGGACGACAACTCGACGGAGGATTCAAGGAGCTCCGCGGGCCCGGTGGGCTCGGCGGACTCCGCGGAACCGGAAGACTCGACGGACTCGGGCCCGGCCTCCGTCTCCTCGGCGGCGGCCACCGCCTGCTCGGCCGGTGCCTGTTCCACGATGACGTGCGCGTTGGTGCCGCTCACGCCGAACGACGAGACGCCCGCGCGGCGCGGGCGGTCCGTCTCCGGCCACTCCCGCGCCTCGGTCAGCAGCTCGACCGCCCCTGCGTTCCAGTCGACATGGGAGGTCGGCCGGTCCACGTGCAGGGTCTGCGGGAGCACGCCCGCCCGCATGGCCATGACCATTTTGATGACGCCGGCGACACCGGCGGCGGCCTGGGTGTGGCCGATGTTCGACTTGATCGTGCCGAGCCACAGCGGCCGGTCCGCGGGACGCCCCTGCCCGTACGTCGCCAGGAGCGCCTGCGCCTCGATGGGGTCGCCGAGGGTCGTGCCGGTGCCGTGCGCCTCGACCGCGTCGACGTCGCCCGTGGAGAGGCCCGCCCCGGAGAGGGCGGCGCGGATCACACGGCGCTGCGAAGGCCCGTTGGGGGCGGTGAGGCCGTTGCTCGCGCCGTCCTGGTTGACCGCGGAGCCCCGCAGGACCGCGAGGACCGGGTGGCCGTTGCGGCGCGCGTCGGAGAGCCGCTCCAGGAGGAGCAGGCCGACGCCCTCGCCCCAGCCAGTGCCGTCGGCGGCCTCCGCGAACGCCTTGCAGCGGCCGTCCTGTGCCATGCCGCGCTGCCTGCTGAACTCCACGAACGCGGTCGGCGTCGACATCAGCGAGACGCCACCGGCCAGGGCGAGTCCGCACTCGCCCTGCCGCAGGGCCTGCGCCGCCAGGTGCAGCGCGACGAGCGAGGACGAGCAGGCCGTGTCGATGGTGACGGCCGGGCCCTCCAGGCCGAGGGTGTAGGAGAGGCGGCCGGAGACCACGGCCGCCGTGTTGCCGGTGCCCGAGTAGCCCTCGGTACTGTCGGCGGCCTCCGCGACGACGGCCGTGTAGTCCTGCCCGTTGGTGCCGGTGAACACGCCGGTGCGGCTGCCCCGCAGGCTCTGCGGGTCGATGCCGCCCCGCTCGATCGCCTCCCACGCGGTTTCCAGGAGGAGCCGCTGCTGCGGGTCCATGGCGCGCGCCTCGCGCGGCGATATCCCGAAGAAGCCGGCGTCGAACTCGTCGGCCGCGTAGTAGAAGCCGCCCTCGCGGGCATACGTGGTCCCCTGGTGGTCGGGGTCCGGGTGGTAGAGCCCGTCCACGTCCCAGCCGCGGTTGGCGGGGAACTCGGAGACCGCGTCGACGCCGTCCGCGACGAGCCTCCACAGCTCCTCGGGCGTGGCCACGCCGCCGGGGAACCGGCAGCTCATCCCCACGATCGCGAGGGGCTCCGACTCGCGGGACTCCAGCTCCTGCATCCTCCGACGAGTCGTGTGCAGGTCCGCCGTCACCTGCTTGAGAAGGCGACGGATTTTGTCGTCGTTCACCATCTGACCTAGCTCCTAGAACAAGTCGAAAAGTGCGGGCACATCAAGAGATCGCCGCAGGCCGATCGCCACATACCAAGGGGGTACCGGCGCCACATACCGAGGAGGTACGGGCGCATCAGGAAAAGCCGAACTCTTTGCTGATGAAGTCGAACATCTCGTCGTCCGTCGCGGACTCCAGCTCACCCGCGACCTCCGCGGTCTCCTCCGCCTCCTGTGCGCGGGTGCACTGCGCCAGCAGCACCCGCAGCCGCTCGGTGACCGTGGAGAGCTCGGCAGCCGACGGGCCGATGTCCGCGAGCCCCTGCTCAAGGCCGTCGAGCTGCGCCAGGAGCGGCGCGGCCGCGTCGGCCGCGGCGCCGCCGCCCGGGAGCAGTTCGGCCCTCAGGTACGCGGCGAGGGCCAGCGGTGTCGGATGGTCGAAGACCAGGGTGGTCGGCAGCGGCAGGCCGCTGGCCGCGCCGAGGCGGTTGCGCAGCTCGACCGCCGTCAGCGAGTCGAATCCCAACTCCCGGAACGCGCGGCCGGGTTCGACCTGCTCGGGGCCGGGGTAGCCGAGGACGCCGGCCGCCTCGTCGCGGACCAGGTCCTCCAGGAGCTTGTCCTGCTCCGGCCCGGAGAGCGTGGCGAGCCTCCCCGCCAGGTCGGGGCCGGCGGCCACCGACTCTCCCGCGTCCTTGCCGACAGCGGCGGCCAGTGCCCGCGCCTCGGGGAGGTCGACGAAGAGCCGGTTGGGCGCGAGCACGGCGATACCGGGCAGGTACTGCGCCCAGTCGATGTCGGCGATCACGGTGGCCGACGGGCCGTGCGTGCGCGCCTGCGTGAGGGCCTGCCGCAGGGCGGCGACGGCGCGTTCCGGCGCCATCGGCGGCATCGCACCCGTGCGCGCCGCCTCTGTCGCCGCTCCGTCGGGCGCCGCCATGCCGCCGCCGTCCCAGGCGCCCCAGGCGACCGAGACCGCAGCCAGACCGCGTGCCCGCCGTGCTTCCACGAGCCCGTCGAGCGCGGCGTTGGCCGCCGCGTAACTGCCCTGCCCCGCACCGCCGGAGAGCCCGGCGAACGACGAGAACAGCACGAACGCCGACAGGCCGAGTTCCTCGGTGAGCTCGTCCAGGAGCCGTGCCGACCGCACCTTGGCGCGGAACACGGTCGCGAGCCGCTCGGCCGACATGCCGTCGAGCACTCCGTCGTCGAGGACTCCGGCGGTGTGGAACACGCCGGTCAGCGGCATGTCGTCGGGGACATCGCCGATGACGCGGGCGAGTGCCTCCGGGTCGGCCGCGTCGCACGCGGTCACGGTGACCTTCGCCCCCATCTCCTCCAATTCGGTGCGGAGTTCCGCGGCACCGGGCGCCTCAAGGCCACGACGGCTCGTCAGGACGAGGTGTTCGGCGCCTTCGCGCGCCAGCCACCGCGCGACATGGCCCCCGATCGCACCCGTACCACCGGTGATCAGGACGGTCCCGTACGGAGACCACGGCTCGGCCGATCCGCTACCCAGCGGAGCGCGCACGAGACGCCGCCCGAGGACGCCGGAGCGGCGCACCGCGAGCTGATCCTCGCCGCCCGCGCCTGCCAGCACGCGGACAAGCCCTTCGAGGGCCTCCTCGTCCACCGCCTCCGGCAGGTCCACCAGACCTCCCCACAGCTGCGGATACTCCACGGCGACCACGCGGCCGAGCCCCCAGAGCTGCGCCTGCTCAGGCCGGTGCGCCGGGTCGGAGCCGCCCACGGAAAGGGCGGACCGGGTGGCGACCCAGAGCGGAGCGGCGACACCGGCGGCGTGCAGAGCCTGCACCAGCGTCACCGTGCCGGACAGGCCACGGCTCACCGCACCCTCAGCGACGGGGTGCGACTCCTCGTCGAGCCCCAACAGGGAGAGGACGCCCGCCAGTTCACGACCCGCGCTCTCCTCCCGCAACCGCTCGGCGAACTCCGCGCGACCGGCCTCGCCCGTCGCGGCGGCATCGAGGATCAGCACCCGCACGTCGGCGCCACGCCCGCGCAGAACCCGGTCGACGGCAGTCCGCCACTCCTCGTCCACGCCCTGATCGGGGAGCACAAGCAGCCAGGTCCCTTCGAGCCCGGCGGTGGGCGCGCCGCCCACGTCCAACGGCTTCCAGGTCACGCGGTAACGCCAGCTGTCCAGCGTCGAGGCCTCCCGCCGCTGCCGCCGCCACGACGACAGGACGGGGAGCACGGCGCCCAGCTCGGCGACGGCTCCTGCTCCGTCGGCGTCAAGCTCCGAGGAGAGGCTCTCCAGGTCCTCACGCTCGACGGCCTCCCAGAAACGCTGCTCGACCTCGTCGCCGACGAGTGCGCGGGACACGGCCGGGGCCGACTCCAGCCAGTAGCGCCGACGCTGGAAAGCGTAGGTGGGCAGGTCGACGCGGCGCCGGGTGGTGACGGGCTCGTAGAGAGGAGTCCAGTCGACGTCGGCGCCTCGGACGTGGGCCTGGGCGAGGGCGGTCAGGAACGTGTCGGGTTCGGGGCGATCGCGACGCAAGGCCGCGATCAGGCCCGACTGGGCGGCCGGTTCGGTGAGGGTGTTGTGCGCCATCGCGGTCAGGACGGCGTCCGGGCCCAGTTCGAGGAGGGTCGACACTCCGTACGTGGTCAACGAGTTGAGGCCCTCGTGGAAGCGAACGGCTTCGCGGACGTGGCGGACCCAGTACTCCGGGTCCTGGAGCTGGGATACCGCGGCCAGCTCGCCCGTCAGGTTCGAGACGACCGGCAGCTTCGGAGTGTTGAACGTCAGGCTCTGCGCGACCTTACGGAAGTCATCCAGGACCGGGTCCATCAACGGGGAGTGGAAGGCGTGCGAGACCTTCAGCCACCGCACCTTCCGCTCCTGGCCCTTCAGCGTCTCAGCCAGGCTCTCCAGCACCTCACGCTCACCGGAAAGCACCAGCTGCGAGGGGCCGTTCACCGCCGCCAGACCGACCTGCGCCTCCAGACCCTCCAGGAGCGGCAGTACGTCCGCCTCCGTAGCCTGCACGGCCAGCATCGCGCCACCCTCGGGCAACGCCTGCATCAACCGGCCCCGAGCAGCCACCAGCCGGGCCGCGTCTTCGAGAGACCAGAGCCCAGCCACGTACGCCGCAGCCAGCTCACCCACCGAATGCCCACCGAGTATCTCCGGCCGCACACCAAACGACTCAGCCAGACGGTAAAGAGCCACCTCAACCGCGAACAACGCAGGCTGCGCATACCCCGTCCCGGACAGCAGCTCAGCATCATCGCCGAACATCACATCCTTCAACGGCCGCTCAAGCACCGCGTCCAGATGCGCACACACCTCATCCAACGCATCCGCGAACACCGGGAAGACGTCATACAACTCACGGCCCATACCGATCCGCTGACTGCCCTGACCCGTGAACACGACACCCAGGCGACCCTCGACCACCGAACCCGAGACCTCACTGCCTCCCAGGAGCACAGCCCGATGCTCAAGCTCCGCCCGCCCGGTCACCAGCGACCACCCCACATCAAGGGGGTTCAACTCGCCGCTGTCGGACACGAATGCACGCAGCCGCTCGATCTGCTCGCGCAGCGCGTCGGCGCTCTTCGCCGACACCACCCACGGCACCTCGGTCAGCGACGGGGCGCTGGGGCTGATGCTGGGGCTGAGACGGGGGCTGGGGCTGGGGCTGGGGCTGGGACTGGGACTCGCCTGGTCATCCTGGGCGGCTTCGACCGGCGCCTGCTCCACGATCACGTGTGCATTGGTCCCGCTCACACCGAACGACGACACTCCCGCACGGCGCGGAGCGGTGACGTCGCCCTCCCGCCCGGGCCAGGACCGTGTCTCGGTCAGCAGTTCGACGGCTCCCGCCGACCAGTCCACGTGGGAGCTCGGGCGGTCCACGTGCAGGGTCTGCGGCAGCACTCCCTCACGTATCGCCATGACCATCTTGATGACACCGGCGACGCCGGAGGCGGCCTGCGTATGACCGATGTTGGACTTCACCGAGCCGAGGAGCAGCGGCCGGTCGGCGGGGCGGTCCTGGCCGTACGTGGCGAGTAGCGCCTGCGCCTCGATCGGGTCGCCCAGGGTCGTGCCGGTGCCGTGCGCCTCAACAGCGTCGACGTCGGCGGCCGTCAGGCGGGCGTTGGCGAGCGCCGCGCGGATGACGCGCTGCTGGGAGGGGCCGTTGGGGGCGGTGAGGCCGTTGCTCGCACCGTCCTGGTTCACCGCCGAGCCTCGCATGACCGCGAGGACCTGGTGGCCGTTGCGCTCGGCGACGGACAACCGCTCGAGCAGGAGCAGTCCGACGCCCTCTCCCCAGCCCGTACCGTCCGCCGCCTCGGCGAACGGCTTGCAGCGGCCGTCGGCGGCCAGGCCCTGCTGCCTGCTGAACTCGTCGAAGGCGGTGGGCGTCGACATCACTGTGACGCCGCCCGCGAGGGCCATGTCGCACTCACCCTGACGCAGCGCCTGCGCCGCCAGGTGCAGGGCGACCAGCGAGGACGAGCACGCCGTGTCGACCGTCACCGCCGGGCCTTCGAGACCGAACGCGTAGGACAGCCGGCCGGAGACCACGGCTCCGGCGTTGCCGGTGAGCAGGTAGCCCTCGACACCCTCCGGCGGCTCTTGGACGCCGTCGCCGTAACCCTGATGGCCCGCGCCGATGAAGACACCGGCCTGCGTGCCCTTCATGGAGGTGGGAGCGATGCCCGCGCGCTCGAACAGTTCCCAGGAGGTTTCCAGGAGCAGTCGCTGCTGCGGGTCGATCGACAGGGCCTCGCGGGGCGAGATCCCGAAGAAGGCGGCGTCGAAGTCAGCGGCGTCGTAGAGGAATCCGCCCTCCGCCTTGTAGTCGGCCGCACCGGAACTCTCCCAGCCCCGGTCGACGGGGAAGACGGAGATGGCGTCCGAGCCCTCGGACACCAGGCGCCACAGGTGCTCGGGGGCCCGTACGCCGCCGGGGTAGCGGCAGCTCATCGACACGATCGCGATCGGATCGTCGATGGGTGTGCCTGCCGACGCCGCGGCCGCCGCCGTGAGGGCGAGGGGCTGCGCGGTGGTTGTGTCGTGGCCCAGCGTCTCGTTCCGCAGGTGGGCGGCGAGTGTGCTGGCGGTGGGGTAGTCGAAGACGAGGGTCGTGGGCAGCTTCAGACCCGTCGCAGCGGCCAGCCGGTTGCGCACCTCCACCGCCGTCAGCGAGTCGAAGCCCAACTCGCGGAAAGCACGAGAGGGTTCAACAGCCTCCGCACCCGCATAGCCGAGCACGGCCGCCGCCTGCGTCCGCACCAGCTCCAGCACCAGACGCTCCTGCTCACCCGCCGCGAGACCGGCAAGACGCCCCGCCCACTCCGACACGGGCTGCCCCTGAGCACCGCCAGCTACTACCGCACCCTCCTGCGCGGCCACACCACGCCGCACCTCGGGCAGATCCCCGATGAACGGGCTCGGCCGCACGGAAGTGAAAGCGGGAGCGAACCGCTCCCAGTCCAGATCCGCGACCGCCACAAATGTCTCGTCCCGCGCCACCGCCTGCGCAAGCGCGGCAACCGCCAACTCCGGATCCATCGCCCTCACACCACGACGACGCAGATGCTCCTCGGCTCCGTCTCCGGCCATGCCCCCGCCGCCCCACAGACCCCACGCGACAGAAGTCGCCGTGAGCCCACGGACCCGGCGCTGCTCCGCGAGCGCGTCGAGGGAAGCGTTGGCGGCCGCGTACGCGCCCTGGTTTCCACTCCCCCACACGCCGGCGTTGGAGGAGAACAGCACGAACGCGTCCAGCGGTGTGTCACCGAGCAGCTCGTCCAAGTGCGCTGCACCCGCAGTCTTCGCACCGAACACGTCCACCAGGTCGACGACCGATGTCTCGGACAGCGGCTGCTCCTGCCCGACGCCTGCCGCGTGGAACACGGAGCGCAAGGTGTGCCCCTCACGGGCGAGCTGCTCCAAGAGCGCGGACACAGCATCCCGGTCGGCCACATCGCACGCGGCGACAGTGACCTCGGCCCCCAGAACCTCCAGCTCCGCCTTGAGTTCAGCGGCACCCGGAGCATCCAGACCACGACGACTCGTCAGTACGAGATGCTCGACACCCTCACGCACCAGCCAACGCGCCACATGACCACCGACCGCACCCGTACCACCAGTGATCAGCGCCGTACCACGCGCCGTCCAAGCCGCACCCTCCCCCGCACCAGCGTCGACAGACGCATGCGCGAAACGACGCACGAACACACCCGTACCACGCACCGCAAGCTGATCCTCACCCCCAACCCCCGTAAGAATCGCGGCGAACCGGGTGGCAGCCCGAGCGTCCAACGCCTCCGGCAGGTCGACGAGACCACCCCAGCGCTCAGAGTGCTCAAGCGCGACCACCCGGCCAAGACCCCAGAGCTGCGCCTGGACGGGATTTGCCGCCCGGTCGCTGCGGCCCGTCGAAACGGCACCACCGGAGAGCACCCACAGACGGGCCCCGACCTCCGCGTCACCAAGTGCCTGCACCAGCGCGACCGTGGCCGCGTACCCGGCGGGAACCGCCTCGTGCTCGCTGAGGGCGGACTCGTCGAAGCCGAGCAGCGACACCACACCCGCGAGCTCACCCTGCTCCCGCAGACGCTCGACCAGCTCGGCGCGCGTCACTTTGCCCGCGTCGACCGACAGCTCGACGAGATCTGCCCCAGCCTGAGCGAGAGCCTCACGCACACCGCCCGGGGTCTTCGTGGACCCCTCGGGCATGACCAGCAGCCAGCGTCCTGAAAGACCGGTGGCCGGAAGTCGGCCCGGCAGCGGCTTCCAGGCGACGCGGTAGCGCAGCGCGTCGACCGCCGAACGCTCACGGCGCTGGCGCCGCCAGGACGACAACACCGGTAGTACGGCGCCCAGTTCGGCGCTCGCCGCGTCGGTGTCCAGCTCGGCGGCGAGCTCCTCCAGGTCCTCACGCTCCACGGCTTCCCAGAAGCGCGCCTCTACCTCGTCCACCTGCCCGAGCGGCGCCACCTCCGACTCGTCCTCCACCAGCCAATAGTGGTCACGCTGGAAGGCGTACGTGGGCAGGTCTACGGTGGTGCGGGCGGCCACGTCGGGGAAGAGGGACTTCCAGTTCAGCTCGGCGCCGTGGACGTGCGCCTGGGCGAAGGAGGCCGCGAGGCGGTCGGCGCCGCCCTCGTCGCGACGCAGCGAGCCGAGAGTCACGGCGGCACCGTCACGGTCGGCGTCCTCGATGGTGGCCTGGACAGGGACGGTCAGGACCGGGTGCGGACTCATCTCCAGGAACAGGTTATGGCCGTCGGCGAGGAGGCCGCGCGTGGCTTGCTCGAAGAGGACCGTCTGGCGGAGGTTGCGATACCAATACCCCGCGTCCATGGGGGTGTTGGCGGCATCGAGCCAGTCACCGGTCAGGGTCGAGAAGACCGGGACCTGCGGCACCTGCGGGGTGACAGGCGCCAGGACATCGGCCAGGTGGGCCTCGATCGCCTCCACATGGGAGGAGTGCGAGGCGTAATCCACCGGGATCGTACGGGCACGAATATCGCGCTGCTCACAGTGCGCCACCAGCTCACGCAGAGCCTCAGGCTCACCCGACACCACCACCTGCGAGGGGCCATTGACCGCCGCGACGGAGATCCGGTCGTCCCACTTGGGCAGCAGCTCGCGCACCTGTTCGGCGGGCAGCGGCACAGACACCATGCCGCCCATGCCCGAGAGCTCCAGGATCGCCTGACTGCGCAGGGCGACCACACGGGCCGCGTCCTCCAGGGAGAGCGCGCCCGCCACACACGCGGCGGCGATCTCACCCTGACTGTGACCCACCACAGCAGCAGGTTCGACACCCGCCGCACGCCACACAGCAGCCAGCGACACCATCACCGCGAACAACACCGGCTGCACCACATCAACACGATCAAAGTGGTCGCCGTTCAACTCCTCGATCAGATCCCAGTCCACGAACTGCGACAGGGCCTCGCCGCACTCCCGCATCCGCCCGGCGAACACCGGGGAGGACTCCAGGAGTTCAACGGCCATCCCGGCCCACTGCGAACCCTGCCCCGGAAACACGAACACCGGACGGGCGCCGCCAGACGCACGGCCCACAACCACACCCGCAGCCGCCGTGTCCCCCTCGGCCAACCGCCCAAGCCCGGACAGCAGCTCATCGCGATCCCCACCGAGCACCACACCCCGATGCTCAAAGCGCGACCGCGTCACGGCGAGCGACCAGCCGACCTCGGATACACCCAACTCCGCGCTGGACATGAGCAGTTCACGAATCTGCGCGGCCTGAGCCGCCAGCGCGCCCGGCGTCTTGGCGGAGAGGGCGAGCGGCACCACACCGGGTGTCACAGGCGAAGGCTCACCGTCGTCGGCCGGTTGCGCGGGCGCCTTGGTCTCCGGGGCCTGCTCCACGATCACGTGTGCGTTGGTCCCGCTCATTCCGAACGACGACACACCCGCTCTGCGCGGAGATCCTCCTCGCCGCGGCCAGTCCCGCGTCTCCGTCAGGAGCTCGACGGCCCCCGCGTCCCAGTCCACTTCGGCGGACCGGTGCTCGGCGTGCAGGGTCTGCGGCAGCACACCCGCCCGCATCGCCATGACCATCTTGATCACACCGGCGACACCGGCGGCGGCCTGTGCGTGGCCGATGTTGGACTTCACCGATCCCAGCCACAGCGGATCCTGGCTCTCCGGCCGGTCCTTGCCGTACGTGGCGAGCAGTGCCTGTGCCTCGATGGGGTCGCCGAGGGGCGTGCCGGTGCCGTGCGCCTCAACAGCGTCCACGTCGGTGCCGGTGAGGCCAGCTTCGGTGAGGGCGGCGCGGATGACGCGCTGCTGGGAGGGGCCGTTGGGGGCGGTGAGGCCGTTGCTCGCACCATCCTGGTTGACGGCGGAACCGCGTACGACCGCGAGGACCGGGTGGCCGTTCGCGCGGGCGTCGGAGAGACGCTCCAGTACGAGCATCCCGACGCCCTCGCCGACGCCGAATCCGTCGGCGCCCTCGGCGAACGGCTTGCAGCGCCCATCGGCGGCGAGGCCGCGCTGACGGCTGAAGGCGACGAGCGTGTCGGGAGTGGCCATGACTGTGGCGCCGCCCGCGAGGGCCAGGTCGCACTCGCCCCGCCGCAGCGCGTGCGCGGCCAGATGCAGGGCGACGAGGGAGGACGAGCAGGCCGTGTCGACGGTCACCGCCGGGCCTTCGAGGCCGAAGGAGTACGAGAGGCGGCCCGAGATGACGCTCGTGGAATTGCCCGTCATGAGGTGGCCTTCGAGGCCCTCCGGGATCTCCCGGATGCTCTCTCCGTACCCCTGCGACGAAGCGCCCACGAAGACACCGCTCGCGCTGCCCCGCAGGCTCGCCGGGTCGATGCCCAGCCGCTCGAAGGCCTCCCAGGAGGTCTCAAGGAGGAGCCGCTGCTGCGGATCCATGGCGAGCGCCTCACGCGGCGAGATCCCGAAGAAGGCGGCGTCGAAGTCGCCCGCCTCGTGCAGGAAGCCGCCGCCGCGCGAGTACGTGGTGCCCTGGTGGTCCGGGTCGGGGTCGTACAGGGACCCGGTGTCCCAGCCGCGGCCCTCGGGCAGTCCGGAGGTGGCGTCGGCGCCGTCCCTGACCAGCTGCCACAGGGCTTCGGGACCATTGATGCCGCCCGGGAAACGGCAGCTCATCGCGACGACGGCGATCGGGTCGTCCTGGGTATCGGCCCGAGTGGCGGTGCGCTTCGAGGTCGCCGAGAGACCGGTACCCGTACCGGTGGCGCCCAGTTCGGACGTGAGGTGCCGGGCGAGGGCGAGCGGACTTGCGTAGTCGAAGACGAGGGTGGCGGGCAGACGGAGGCCGCTCGACTCGTTGAGCCGGTTGCGCAGTTCGACGGCGGTGAGCGAGTCGAAGCCGAGGTCACGGAAGGCTCGATCGGCCTCCACGTCGTCGCCGGACGTGTAGCCGAGCACGGCGGCGGCGAGACCCTGCACGTGGTCGAGCACGGTGCGCTCGCGCTCGTTCTCCGGCACGCCGTCGAGTCGGCGTACGAGGGCCGGGGCCTGGCCGTCCGCACGGGCGCCGGATCCCGCGGCGGTCCGCCGGGCGGCGAGGCCCTGGGGCAGTCCTCGGACGAGTTCACTCAGGAGCGGCTGGAGGTTCGGTCCGTGCGTGGCACGCAGCGCGGCCGGATCGAGCCGCACGGGCACGAGAGCGGCGGCGGAGTGGCCGAGCGCGGTGTCGAGGAGGGCGAGGCCCTGTTCGGTGGTGAGCGGCGCGATGCCCGAGCGGGTCATGCGGTCCAGGTCGGCGGCGCTGATCTGGCCGGCCATGCCACCGCGTTCGGCCCACAGGCCCCAGGCAAGAGACGTCGCCGGGAGCCCTTGGGCACGGCGGTGCTGCGCGAAGGCGTCGAGGAAGGTATTGCCGGCGGCGTAGTTGCCCTGTCCCGCGCCGCCGAGGACGCCTGCGACGGAGGAGAACAGGATGAACGCGGCCAGGTCGGGGCCCGCTTCCCGGGTCAGCTCGTGGAGGTGGACGGCGGCATCGACCTTGGGCCGCAGGACCCGGTCGAGCTGCTCCGTGGTGAGCGAGGAGATGATGCCGTCGTCGAAGACGCCCGCCGTGTGGAAGACCGCTGTGAGCGGGTGCGCGGCGGGTATCCGTGAGAGCGCCGCCGCGAGGGCGTCCCGGTCGGCGGCGTCGCACGCGACGACGTCGATCTCGACGCCCAGCTCTTGAAGATCGGCGACGAGTTCGCCGGCTCCGGAGGCTTCCTGACCACGGCGGCCGAGGAACAACAGGTGGCGGATGTCGTGCGCGGCGACGGCGTGGCGGGCGACGAGACCGCCGAGGCCCCCGGGGGCGCCGGTGACGAGGACGGTGCCGTTCGGGTCGAGCGCGGCAGAAGCGGTGGAATCGATGGGCTTAGTGGCTTCGGCGGAAGCGGTGGAAGCGGAAGAAGCGGCGGAAGCGGTGGACTCCGTGGCTTCGGAGAGGGCCCCGCCGAGGTCGCGGGTGAGGCGGGGGACGAGCACGGCACCGGCGCGGATCGCGAACTCCGGCTCCTCAAAGGCGTACGCGAGGGGAAGCGCACACAGCGACTCCGGGTCCTCGTCCACGTCGGCGAGGACGAACCGGCCGGGCTCCTCGGACTGCGCCGAGCGGAGCAGTCCGAGCACGGCCGCGTCCGCGAGCCCCGCCACCGGCTCATCGGAGGACACGGCCACGGCGCCACGGGTCAGGAAGAGCAGCCGGGAGGACACGAACCGCTCGTCCGCCAGCCAGTCCTGGGCGAGGGAGAGTGCGTGACCGGCGGAGGCGTGGACGGCGGCCACGGATGCGCCGGGCCCGGTGGGGTCCGTGTACTCAGTGAGCTTGGTGGGGTCGGTGGGGTCGGTGGACTCTACGAGCCCGGTGGGTGATGTCGCGACGACGACGGCGGGCAGCGGGGCGGCGCCCGAGTCCACGGCGTATGTCAGCTCCGCGAGGGTGGGATAGTGCGCGGCTTCCATGCCTCGCTCGCCGAGGAGGCGGCACAGCTCGCCGCCGTACGCGGGGTCCGCTCCGACGACGGCCCAGGCGAAGGCGACATCGGTCGCCGGACTCGTAATGGCAGACTTCTCGACCCAGTTGACCCGGTAGAGGTGCTCCGTGCGGGCGCGCTGGGCGGCGTCCGCACGGGCCTGCGCCGTGTCGACAGTGCGGGACACCAGGCCGCCGACCTCCGCCACCGGGGCGCCGGTCTCGTCGGCGAGCAGCACGGAGACGGCACCGCCCGCGCGCTGAGAGAGGTGGACGCGCAGGGTCGTCGCGCCGGTGGCGTGCAGGGTGACATCGCTCCAGGAGAAGGGCAGCGTGGGGCCGCCCTCGCTGTCCTCTCTGTCCGCGTCGCCCCGCTCGCCGCTGTGCCGCTGTCCCAGGTGTGCCGCCTGGAGTGCGGCGTCGAGGAGCACCGGGTGCAGCCCGAAGCGAGCCGCTTCCTCGCGCTGGGCCTCGGGGAGCCGCACCTCGGCGAACACATCGTCGCCGCGCCGCCATGCGGAGGCCAGCCCCTGGAACGCCGGGCCGTACCGGACGTCGGCGGCTGCGAACTCCTCGTACAGGGAGCCCAGTTCCGCACCGTCGACGGGCGCCGCGTCACGGGGCGGCCACTCCGCCAGATCGAAGGGAGCGGACTCGGTGTCCGCCACCGCGAGGGTCCCGGTGGCGTGTCGGGTCCACGGCTCAGCCGCGCCGGTCGCGTCGGGCCCGCTTTCCGTGCGGGAGTGGAACACCAGGGACCGCCGCCCCGACGCGTCGGCGGAGCCCACGGTCAGCTGCAGCTGCACGCCGCCCACCGTCGGCACGGCCAACGGGGACTCCATGGTGAGCTCTTCGACGAGGGAGCAGCCGACCTGATCACCCGCGCGTACCGCGAGCTCGACGAACGCGGTGGCGGGTAGCAGTACGACGCCCGCCACGGTGTGGTCCGCCAGCCATGGGTGCGTGCGCAGCGAGAGGCGCCCGGTGAGCAAATGTCCGTCCCCGTCCGCGAGCGTCACCGCGGCGCCGAGCAGCGGATGCCCGGCGTCGTCGAGTCCGGCCGCCGTGACGTCACCTGCGGCGCCCGACGACTGGAGCCAGTAGTGCTGGCGTTGGAAGGGGTAGGTGGGGAGGTCGACCGTGGTCCGGTCGGCGGCAGGGAAGAGTGCCTGCCAGTCGAGTTCGGCGCCATGGACGTGCGCCTCTGCGATCGACCGCGCCAGACGATGGGCGCCACCCTCGTCACGCCGCAGCGAGCCCAAGGTGACAGCCGGGGTTTCCGTCGCGTCGATGGTGGCCTGGACCGGGACGGTCAGGACCGGGTGCGGACTCATCTCCAGGAAGAGACCATGACCGTCAGCGAGGAGACCGCGCGTGGCCTGCTCGAACAGGACCGTCTGACGGAGGTTGCGATACCAATACCCCGCGTCCATCGGGGTGTTAGCAGCATCGAGCCAGTCACCGGTCAGGGTCGAGAAGACCGGAACCTGCGGCATCTGGGGCGCCACCGGGGCGAGCACCTCGGCCAGGTGAGCCTCGATCGCCTCCACATGGGAGGAGTGCGAGGCGTAATCCACCGGGATCGTACGGGCACGAATCTCGCGCTGCTCACAGTGCGCCACCAGCTCCCGCAGAGCCTCAGGCACACCCGACACCACCACCTGCGAAGGACCATTCACCGCCGCGACGGAGATGCGGCCGTCCCACTCGGGAAGCAGCTCGCGTACCTGTTCGGCGGGCAGCGGCACAGACACCATGCCGCCCCTGCCCGACAGCTCCAGGATCGCCTGGCTGCGCAGGGCGACCACGCGGGCCGCGTCCTCCAGGGAGAGCGCGCCCGCCACACAGGCGGCGGCGATCTCACCCTGACTGTGACCCACCACAGCAGCAGGCTCCACACCCGCCGCACGCCACACCGACGCCAGCGACACCATCACCGCAAACAACACCGGCTGCACCACATCGACACGATCGAAGCGGTCGCCGTTCAACTCCTCGAACAGATCCCAGTCCACGAACTCCGACAGCGCCTCGCCGCACTCCCGCATCCGCCCGGCGAACACCGGGGAGGACTCCAGGAGTTCAACGGCCATCCCGGCCCACTGCGAACCCTGCCCCGGGAACACAAACACGGCCTGTCCCGCATCCCCAACCACGCGCCCCGCGACGACACCGGAACCCGCAGCACCGTCCTGAGCCAGCAGCTCAAGCCCCGCGAGCAGCTCATCGCGATCCCCACCGAGCACCACACCCCGGTGCTCAAAGCGCGACCGCGCAACCGCCAGCGACCAACCAACCGAGCCGACCTTCAACTCAGCATCAGCAAGCAGCAGTTCACGCACCCGCGCGGCCTGCTCCCGCAACGCCTCCGGAGTACGACCCGACAACACCAACGGCACCACACCAGGAACCACCGAAGCAGGCACGGCGGACCCAGCCTCCGTCGACTCGTCGGCCTCCGGAGCCTGCTCCACGATCACATGCGCGTTCGTCCCGCTCATGCCGAACGACGACACACCGGCCCTACGCGGAGATTCGCCTCGCTCCGGCCAGGACCGCGCCTCCGTGAGCAGCTCAACAGCCCCGCTCGCCCAGTCCACTTCACCCGTCGGGGCGTCCACGTGCAGGGTCTGCGGAAGCACACCCGCCCGCATCGCCATGACCATCTTGATCACGCCCGCGACACCGGCGGCAGCCTGCGTATGACCGATGTTCGACTTCAACGACCCCAGCCATAGCGGGTCCTGGTCCTCGGGACGGTTCTTGCCGTACGTGGCGAGCAGCGCCTGCGCCTCGATCGGATCGCCGAGCGTGGTGCCGGTGCCGTGCGCCTCCACCGCGTCCACATCGCTCGTCGTAAGCCCCGCGCTATCCAGAGCGGCGCGGATCACACGCCGCTGCGAAGGCCCGTTGGGCGCGGTCAGACCGTTACTCGCACCGTCCTGGTTGACCGCGGAACCCCGTACGACCGCGAGGATCTTGTGGCCGTTGCGGCGGGCGTCGGAGAGGCGCTCCACGAGGAGCATGCCGACACCCTCGCCCCAGCCGGTGCCGTCGGCGCCCGCCGCGAAGGCCTTGCAGCGGCCGTCCGCCGCCAGTCCACGCTGACGGCTGAACTCCACGAAGGTGTCGGGCGACGACATCACAGTGACGCCGCCCGCGAGGGCCATCGTGCACTCGCCCTGGCGCAGCGCCTGCGCGGCCAGATGCAGCGCGACGAGGGAGGACGAGCAGGCCGTGTCCACCGTCACCGCCGGGCCCTGCAGGCCGAGGACATAGGAGAGGCGACCGGACATGACACTGGTGGTGTTGCCGGTGAGCAGGTGCCCCTCGACGCCTTCCGGCGCCTGGCGGACCCCTTCCCCGTACCCCTGGTAGCCGGAACCGACGAAGACTCCGGCGCGGGTGCCGCGCAGCGTCGCCACGTCGATGCCCGCGCGCTCGAAGGCCTCCCACGCGGTTTCCAGGAGGAGCCGCTGCTGCGGGTCCATGGCGAGCGCCTCACGCGGCGAGATGCCGAAGAAGGCGGCGTCGAACTCTCCAGCCGCGTCGAGGAAGCCGCCCTTACGCGTGTAGAAGGTGCCCTGCCGCTCCGGGTCGGGGTCGTAGAGGCCGTCGATGTCCCAGCCGCGGCCGTCAGGGCCGTCGGGCAGTTCGCCGATCGCGTCGGTCCCGTCGGCGACGATGCGCCACAGGTCCTCGGGGCTGCTCACGCCTCCGGGGTAGCGGCAGCTCATGCCGACGATCGCGATCGGCTCTTTCGAAGCCGCCGCGAGCTGCTGGTTCTGCCGTCGCAGCCGCTCGGTCTCCTTCAGAGACGCGCGCAGCGCTTCAACAACCGTGTCCGAGGGCCTCGTCATGTCCGGCTCCACATTCCGTTCCACATTGCGTGCTGCGGGTGCTGCCTCTGCTGCGCGTGCTGTGTGTGCTGCGCACGCGCTGTATGCGCTTCGTCAGGAGTCACTGTTGTCCAAGGCCATCTGGACCAGGGTTTCCACGTCCAGGGCGTCGATCGAGGCGGACGCGTCGTCGCCATCGTCCGGAGTCACTGTGGTGACCGCCGAGCCGTCGTCGGGCGCGGCGAGCCGCAGGAGGGCGTCCATCAGTCCGGCCTCTCGGATGCGGGCGATCGGGACAGCTGCCAGGACCTTGCGGACTTCGGTGTCCGCGGGGGTGTCGGGCGTACCGCCCGCACCGCGGTCCATGTCGCCTTCCGGGCCGTCCCCTTCGGGCAGGAGCTCCGCCAGCAGGTGGCGGGCGAGCTCATTGGCGGTCGGGTGGTCGAAGACCAGGGTGCTTGGCAGGCGAAGGCCGGTCGCCGCGCTCAGTCGGGTGCGCAGTTCGATCGCCGTCAGCGAGTCGAAGCCGGACTCCTTGAACGCACGGTCGGCCTGCACCGCCTCCGGTTTCGTGTACCCGAGCACGGCGGCGACCTCCGTGCGCACCAGCTTCAGGACGGTGCGCGCACGCTCAGCGGTCCCGGCCTTGGCGAGCCGCTCGCGCAGGGCGGCGGCGACTTCGTCCGGCCCCGGGGCGCCCGGTGTGCCGACGGCGTGCGGTCCGCCGCCCGCCGCCGCGTCGAGGGCCGCGCGGGCCTCGGGCAGTTCGTCAAGGAGCGGACTCGGCCGCTGGACGGTAAAGGCGGGTGCGAAGCGTTGCCAGTCGACGTCGGCCACCGTGACCAGGGCGTCGCGCCGATCGAGGATCAGCTGCAGGGCGGCGAGAGCTCGTTCGGGCCGCATCACGGGCAGGCCCCGCTTGCGCAGGTGCCGGGCGGCCTCGTCGTCGCCCGCCATGCCCGAACCCGCCCAGGGTCCCCAGGCGACCGACGACACCGCGAGCCCACGGGCCCTGCGATGCTCGGCGAGCGCGTCGAGGTGGGCATTGGCGGCGGCGTACGCGGCCTGGGCGCCACTGCCCCATACTCCGGCGATCGACGAGAACAGCACGAACGCGTCCAGCGGCTCGTCACCGAGGAGTTCGTGCAGGTGCGTGGCGCCGGTGGTCTTCGCCGCCACCACGGCGGCGAAGTCGGCCGGGCTCGTCGCGTCGATCAGCTGGTCCTGGCCGACGCCTGCCGCGTGTACGACGGCGGTCAGCGGGTGTTCGGCAGGCACGTCCGCGAGCAGGCGCGTGACAGCCGCGCGGTCCGCGATGTCGCAGGCCGTGACGGTCACCTTCGCGCCCAGGGCGGTGAGCTCCGACTCCAGGTCGAGAGCGCCGGGTGCGTCCGGGCCACGGCGGCTGGTCAGGACGAGGTGTTCGGCGCCGTTGCCCGCGAGCCAGCGCGCCACGTGCGCGCCGAGTGCGCCGGTGCCGCCCGTGACGAGCACGGTGCCGCGCGGGCGCCAGGGCTCCGCCGGGGTCTCCAGGGGCCTCTGGGCCTGCGGCGCCTGCGGGTTGTTCGCCGGGGTCGCGTCCGGCAGACCCGCCGGGGCCGCACTGCCCGCGCGCACCAGGCGGCGAGCGAAGACACCGGAACCACGGACCGCGAGCTGATCCTCGCCTCCTGCCCCCGCGAGCACGTCCACGAGACGCGACCCGACGTCATCCTTCTTGGCCTTCCCTGCCTCGGGGAGGTCGATTGCCTCGGGGAGGTCGATCAGCCCGCCCCACAGCTGGGGGTGTTCAAGACCCACGACCCGCCCGAAGCCCCAGACCTGGGCCTGCCTGACGCCGCGCAGAGGGTCGTTCGCGCCGACGGAGACGGCGCCGGACGTCGCGATCCACAGCCTCGCGGACGCCATCGTGTCTGCGAGGGCCTTAGTGAGGGTGAGCGTCGCGGCTACACCCCAGGCGAGATCACCGGAACCCCCGGGGCTTTCAGTGGTGCCTGTGCTGCCTGTGCTGCCTGTGCTGCCGTCATACGAGCGTTCGTCGAGCATCAGAAGCGACAGCACACCGGACGCTCGTCCGCCGACCCCGTCGAGGAGCCGCGCCATCTCCGCGCGGTCAGCGACCACCGCGTCGTCGCCCTCGCTCCCTCCGACCACGATCCGCTCGACGTTCACGCCTCGCGCCGCCAATGCCTCCTCGGCGGCCACGCACCACGGGTGCGCGATCTGCGCTGCCGGCACCACCAAGGCCCAGGTGCCCGACAGAGCCGTCCCGTCCGGCAGGCCGGTCAGCGGCTTCCACGAGACCTGGTAACGCAGCGCGTCCAGCGCGGACTGCTCACGCCGCTTCCGCCGCCATGAGGCGAGCGCGGGCAGCACCGACCGCAGCGAGGCCTCCTCGTCGATCTCCAGGACCCCGGTCAGCCCCTCCAGGTCCTCGCGCTCGACCACGTCCCAGAACGCGCCGTCGACGCGGGCGGCCTCGTCATCGGCCGGAAGGGCACCGTTCGCATTCCTCACCTCGGGCCAGTAGCGCTGGTGCTGGAAGGCATAGGTGGGCAGGTCGACGCGGCGACGCGCGGCGACGGGCTCGTAGAGAGGCGTCCAGTCGACGTCGACGCCCCGCACGTGCGCCAGGGCGAGGGCAGTCAGGAACGTGTCGGGCTCGGGGCGATCGCGACGCAGGGCCGCGATCAGGCCCGACTGGGCCTCGGGCTCGGTGACGGTGTCGTGCGCCATCGCCGTGAGCACGGCGTCCGGGCCGAGTTCAAGAAGCGTCGACACTCCGTACTCCGTAAGGGAGTTGAGGCCGTCATGGAAGCGCACCGCCTCGCGGACGTGCCGCACCCAGTACTCCGGATCCTGAAGCTCAGCAGCCTCGGCCAGCTCACCCGTCAGGTTCGAGACCACCGGCAGCTTCGGCGTTCCATACACGATGCCCTGCGCGACCTTGCGGAACTCGTCGAGAACCGGGTCCATCAACGGCGAATGGAAAGCGTGCGAGACCTTCAGCCACCGCACCTTCCGCCCCTGGCCCCTCAGCGTCTCGGCCAGGCCCTCCAGCACCTCACGCTCACCGGAAAGCACCAGCTGCGAAGGACCGTTCACCGCCGCGATACCCACACGGTCCGCAAGCCCCTCAACGAGGGGCAGTACGTCCGTCTCCGTAGCCTGCACGGCGAGCATCGCGCCGCCCTCGGGCAGCGCCTGCATCAACCGGCCGCGTGCGGCCACCAGCCGGGTCGCATCCTCCAGAGACCAGAGCCCAGCCACATACGCCGCAGCCAGCTCACCCACCGAATGCCCACCGAGTATCTCCGGCCGCACACCAAACGACTCAGCCAGACGGTAGAGAGCCACCTCGACCGCGAACAACGCGGGCTGCGCATACCCGGTCCTGGACAGCAGCTCGGCATCGTTACCGAACATCACATCCTTCAACGGCCGATCCAGCACCGCGTCCAGATGCGCACACACCTCATCAAGCGCATCCGCGAACACCGGGAAGGCGTCGTACAACTCACGGCCCATCCCCACCCGCTGACTGCCCTGACCCGTGAAGACAACACCCAGGCGCCCCTCCACCACAGCCCCGGAAACCTCACGCTCCCCCAGCAGCACAGCCCGATGCTCAAGAACCGCCCGCCCCGAAACCAGAGACCAGCCCACATCGACAGCACTCGCCGGGCTCAACTCACCGTCACCAGCGGTGCGTTCACTCAGCCGCTCCACCTGCACTCGCAGCGCATCAGCACTCTTCGCCGACACCACCCACGGCACCACGCTCGACGGCGGGGCACTCACCACGGCGTCACTGTCCGAGACGGCCTCAATCGGCGCCTGCTCCACGATCACATGCGCATTCGTCCCGCTCACACCGAACGACGACACACCGGCCCGACGCGGACTGTCGCCGCGCTCAGGCCACTCCCTCGCCTGCGTCAACAGCTCAACAGCCCCCGCCGACCAGTCCACATGACTGCTCGGCCGATCCACATGCAACGTCGGCGGCAGCACACCCGCCCGCATCGCCATAACCATCTTGATCACACCGGCAACACCCGCAGCGGCCTGCGTATGACCGATGTTCGACTTCACCGAACCCAACCACAACGGCTCGCGCCCCTCACCCCGCTCCTGCCCGTACGTCGCCAGCAGGGCCTGCGCCTCGATCGGGTCACCCAGAGTCGTGCCCGTACCGTGCGCCTCCACCGCATCCACATCACCCGCAGCCAACCCCGCACTCGCCAGCGCAGCCCGGATCACCCTCTGCTGCGACGGCCCATTCGGCGCAGTAAGCCCATTGCTCGCACCATCCTGGTTCACGGCCGAACCGCTCACCACCGCCAACACCTCATGCCCATTCCGGCGCGCGTCCGACAACCGCTCCAACAGGAGCAGCCCGACACCCTCACCCCAACCCGTACCATCCGCAGCCTCCGCGAACGCCTTGCAACGGCCATCCACCGCCAAACCCCGCTGACGACTGAACTCCAGGAAGGCGCTCGGTGTCGACATCACCGTCACACCGCCCGCGAGCGCCAAGTCGCACTCACCCTGACGCAGCGCCTGCGCCGCCAAGTGCAGGGCGACCAGTGCCGATGAGCAGGCCGTGTCGACGGTCATCGCGGGGCCTTCAAGGCCGAAGGCGTAGGACAGCCGGCCCGAGACGACGCTCGCGGCGTTGCCGGTGCCGATGTAGCCCTCGGCGACCTCGGGGGCGTCCTTCAGGAGGTCCAGATAGTCCTGGCCGTTGGTTCCGGCGAAGACCCCCGTACGGCTACCGCGCAGGGACGACGGATCGATGCCCGCCCGCTCGAACGCCTCCCATGCCGTCTCCAGAAGCAACCGCTGCTGCGGATCCATCGCGAGCGCCTCACGCGGCGAGATCCCGAAGAAGTCGGCGTCGAAGCGGTCGGCACCGTCGAGGAAGCCGCCCTGCTTCGTGTACGTCGTGCCGGAGCTGTCCGGATCGGGGTCGTACAGCGACTCGGTGTCCCAGCCACGGTCGGCGGGAAATTCCCCCAGGGCATCGACGCCGTCGGCGACGAGGCGCCACAGGTCCTCCGGTGACCGGACGCCGCCCGGGAACCGGCAGCTCATCGACACGATCGCGAGAGGCTCGTCGTCAGCCCCGTGGGCCGGTGCCGGTCGCACCACGTCGGCGTCGGTGACTGTGGCCGTACCGCCCAGGGCCGCCGCCGAGCCGAGAAGTTCAGCGTGCAGGTAGTCGGCGATCGCCTGGGGCGAGGGGTGGTCGAAGACCAGCGTCGCCGGGAGGGTCAGGCCGGTCGTGGCGGCGAGGCGGTTGCGGAACTCCACGGAGGTGAGCGAGTCGAAGCCGAGTTCCTTGAACGCCCGGTCGGCCTCCACCACCTCAGGTCCGCCGTGGCCGAGGACCGTGGCGGCCTGGGACCGTACGAGGTCGCGCAGGGTGCGTTCGGCGTCGGCACGCGACAGGGCCGCGAGCTGCTGCTTCAGGGCCGGTCCCTCGGGCTCTTCCGCACCGAAGGGGGCGCCGCTGGTCGCACGGGCGACCGCGATCTCCGGGATGTCGTCGAAGAGTGCGCTCGGCCGGGCGGCGGTGAAGCCGTCCGCGAAGCGTTCCCACACGACGTCGGCGACGACCGTCGCGGAGTGTCCGACCTGGGCTACGGCCGACTGACCTGAGCGATCGGAGTGACCGGGGTGACCGGAGTCGATGGCCCGAACCGATTGCCGCAGCACCTCCGTCGCCCGCCCGGCGTCCATGACGGGAAGGCCCGCCCGGCGCATGCGCGCCTCGGCCCCGTCCTCGTCGGCCGCCATACCCGTACCGCCCCACGGCCCCCAGGCGAGGGAGACGGCCGGCAGGCCCTCTGCCGTACGGCGCTCCGCGAGTGCGTCGATGTATGCGTTGGCCGCAGCGTAGTTGCCCTGCCCGGGCGCACCGACCGTGCCGGTCAGTGAGGAGAAGAGCACGAAGGCCGTCAGCTGTTCACTGTCCCGGGTCAACTCGTGCAAGTTCAAAGCAGCTTCAGCCTTGGGCCGCAACACAGCCGCCAGACGCTCACCCGACATCCCATCCAGAACACCGTCATCCAACACCCCCGCCGTATGAAACACCCCCCTCAACGGCACATCCCCAGAAATCCCCTCCAACACCCCCGCAAGCGCACCCCGATCAGCCACATCACAAGCCACCACCGAAACCCTGGCCCCCAACCCCTCCAACTCCGCAACCAACTCCCCCGCACCCGGAGCCGCCAACCCACGACGACTCGTCAACACCACATGCTCCGCACCCCCAGCCGCCAACCACCGCGCCACATGCCCACCAATCGCACCCGTACCACCCGTAACCAGAACAGTCCCCCCAGGCACCCACACACCAACAGACCCACCCACACCAACCGAACCACCCACACCGACCGAACCAACCGAACCAACCGAAGCCAACGACTCAACCCGCACAAGACGACGCACAAAAACACCCGAACCCCGGACAGCCAGCTGGTCCTCCCTATCCCCGCCTCCTCCGGCGAGCACCCCGGCAAGACGCGAGAGAGCGCGGGCATCCGGCACCCCGGGCAGATCGATCAGACCACCCCACCGCTCCGGATACTCCAACGCCGCGACCCGGCCAAGACCCCACACAGCCGCCTGCCCCGCATCAGGCGCCCCATCGGACTGCCCGACCGAAACCGCACCCCGCGTGACACACCACAACGGAGCCGACACACCAGCATCACCCAACGCCTGGATCAGCGTCAGCGTGGCCGTGAGATCGTCGTCCAGGCCCAGCGCAAGTACACCTTCAATGGTGATTCCATCGGCCACGGAACGCAGCTGATCGGCGAACGCGTCCCGGGCGACATCCGCCCCGTCCACCTCGACGGTCACGAGCCGCATACCCTGCCCGGCGAGCCCCGCCGGCCACGGGTCGTCCGCACCCCCGGCGGGCACAACAGCGAGCCAGGTGCCCTTCGGCTTGACGGGGGCCACCCTGCTCAGGGGCTTCCACGTCACGCGGTAGCGCCACCCGTCGAGCGCGGACTGCTCGTTCCGCTGCCGCCGCCACGCCGTCAGAGCGGGCAGCACTGACCGCAGCGGAGCCTCCTCGTCGACGGCCAGGGCACTCGTCAGCGCGCCTAGATCCTCGGCCTCCACGGCCTTCCAGAAGCTCTCGTCGACCGGGTCACCGCTGCCGACCGCGCCGTATGCGGCCGACTGCTGCTGCGGATTGAGCCAGTAGCTCTGGCGTTGAAAGGGGTAGGTGGGCAGGTCGACGCGGCGTCGGTTCTCGACCGGGGCGTAGAGGGGCGTCCAGTCGACGGTCGCGCCGCGCACGTAGGCCTGAGCGAGGGCGGTCAGGAACGTGTCCGGCTCGGGACGGTCCTTACGCAGGGCCGCGATCAGACCCGACTGAGCGGCCGGATCGGTGACAGTGTCGTGCGCCATCGCCGTCAGCACGGCATCCGGACCCAGTTCGAGGAGCGTCGAAACCCCGTATGCGGTGAGGGAGTTGAGGCCGTCGTGGAAACGCACCGCCTCGCGGACGTGGCGCACCCAGTACTCCGGATCCTGAAGTTCAGCAGCCTCGGCCAGCTCACCCGTCAGGTTCGAGACGACCGGCAGCTTCGGAGCCTCGTACGTCAGGCTCTGCGCGACCTTACGGAAGTCATCCAGGACCGGGTCCATCAACGGCGAATGGAAGGCATGCGAGACCTTCAGCCACCGCACCTTGCGCCCCTGAGCCTTCAGCGTCTCGGCCAGGCCCTCCAGCACCTCACGCTCACCGGAAAGCACCACCTGCGACGGACCGTTCACCGCCGCCAGACCAACCCGCTCCTCCAGACCCTCCAGGAGCGGCAGTACGTCCGCCTCAGCCGCCTGCACAGCCAGCATCGCGCCGCCCTCAGGCAACGCCTGCATCAACCGGCCCCGAGCAGCCACCAACCGAGCCGCATCCTCCAGAGACCAGAGCCCAGCCACATACGCCGCAGCCAACTCACCCACCGAATGCCCACCAACAACCTCCGGCCACACCCCGAACGACTCAACGAGCCGATACAGCGCCACCTCGACCGCGAACAACGCAGGCTGCGCATACCCCGTCCGCTCAAGCAGCTCGGCATCGTTACCGAACATCACATCCTTCAGCGGCCGGTCAAGGACCGCGTCCAGATGCCCACACACCTCATCCAACGCATCCGCGAACACCGGGAAAGCCTCATACAACTCACGGCCCATCCCCACCCGCTGACTGCCCTGACCCGTGAACACGACTCCCAGGCGGCCCTCCACCACGGCCCCCGAGACCTCGTGCCGTCCCAGCAGCACAGCCCGATGCTCAAGCTCCGCCCGCCCCGAAACCAGCGACCAGCCCACGTCCGCCGGATCCAACTCGCCCTCGTCGACCACGAATCCGCGCAGCCGCTCCACCTGCCCCCGAAGCGCCTCCGCGCTCTGCGCCGACACCACCCACGGCAGCAGCGCCGCAGTCGACGACCCGGCCTCGGCCGGTGCCGCCTCCGCGGGCCCTACGGGATCCGGCGCCTGCTCGACAATCACGTGCGCGTTGGTCCCGCTCACACCGAACGACGACACACCTGCCCGACGCGGACTGTCACCGCGCTCAGGCCAGGTACGCGCCTCCGTCAGCAGCTCAACGGCCCCTGCCGACCAGTCCACATGAGAGTTCGGCTGGTCCACATGCAACGTCGGCGGCAGCACACCTGCCCGCATCGCCATGACCATCTTGATCACACCGGCGACACCGGCGGCGGCCTGCGTATGGCCGAGGTTCGACTTCACCGAGCCCAGCCACAGCGGGTCCCGTCCCTCGCCGCGCTCACGGCCGTACGTCGCCAGCAGGGCCTGCGCCTCGATCGGGTCACCCAGCGTCGTGCCCGTACCGTGCGCCTCCACCGCGTCCACATCACCCGCGGCCAACCCCGCGCTCGCCAGCGCAGCCCGGATCACCCGCTGCTGCGACGGCCCGTTCGGCGCCGTGAGTCCGCTGCTCGCGCCGTCCTGGTTGACGGCGGAGCCCCGCAGGACCGCAAGCACCTCGTGCCCGTTGCGACGCGCGTCCGACAGACGCTCCAGGAGCAGCAGTCCGGCACCCTCACCCCAGCCCGTACCGTCCGCGGCCTCCGCGAACGCCTTGCACCGGCCGTCAGCCGACAGGCCGCGCTGACGGC
This sequence comes from Streptomyces sp. NPDC058257, assembly GCF_042881845.1. NCBI lineage: Bacteria > Bacillati > Actinomycetota > Actinomycetes > Kitasatosporales > Streptomycetaceae > Streptomyces > Streptomyces sp. NPDC058257. The sequence goes on along the minus strand of NZ_JBHVXJ010000032.1, from coordinate 3,461 downwards.
TGAACTCCACGAAGGTGTCCGGTGTCGACATCACCGTCACACCGCCGGCGAGGGCCATCGTGCACTCGCCCTGCCGCAGCGCCTGCGCAGCCAGGTGCAGGGCGACCAGCGACGACGAGCACGCGGTGTCGATCGTCACCGCGGGGCCTTCGAGGCCGAAGGTGTAGGACACCCGGCCGGACGCGATGCTGCCCGCGCTGCCGTTGCCGAGGTAGCCCTCGAACTCCTCCAGGCCCTCCGGGTTGCTGAGGATACGGTTGCCGTAGTCGCCGTACATGACGCCGACGAAGACACCCGTGCGGGTGCCGCGTGCCGACAGCGGGTCGATGCCCGCCCGCTCGAACGCCTCCCAGGTGGTCTCCAGGAGCAGCCGCTGCTGCGGGTCGATGGCGAGGGCCTCGCGGGGGCTGATACCGAAGAATGCGGGGTCGAACTCCGCGGCGTCGTGCAGAAATCCGCCCTCGCGCGCGTAGCTCTTGCCAGGGCGGTCCGGGTCGGAGTCGTGAAGGTCTTCGTCCCAGCCACGGTCGTCCGGGAAGGGGGAAATGGCGTCGCCGCCCTCGGCGACGAGCTTCCACAGATCCTCCGGGCTGCCGACCCCACCGGGGTAGCGGCAGCTCATCGCGACGAGGGCGATCGGCTCCTGGTCCGCCGACTCGGCCTCCTGCAGCCGCTGCCGCGTCTGGTGGAGGTCCGCGGTAACTCGCTTGAGGTAGTCACGGAGCTTCTGCTCGTTCGCCATTCGGTGCGACTCCTTCAAATGAGCAGAACCCAATCGCGCCCATTTTCGTTTCTGCACGATATCCAGGGATCACTGTAGATAGGGAGGGTAGGGCCAACAACCCCTACCCTCCCCCTATGGAACCCCTCAGGAATTACACCTCAGGAAAGACCGAGTTCATTGTCGATGAAGTCGAACATGTCGTCGTCATCGGCTTCTTCGAGCTGTTCCACGATGGAGACCGCGGCCACGGAACCCTGCTCCTCACCCTCAAGCCTGCCGAGCAGCGTACGCAGCCTGTTCCGTACGGCTGCCCTGTCTTCACCACCCAATGGGCCTGCGACCAGGGCCGCTTCCAGTCCGTCGAGCTCGGCGGCGACACCCCCGCCGCGCGGCCCCATCGCACCACCGGCCGCCCCGGCACCCTCACGCGGCAGACTCTCGTCCAGATGGGCGGCGAGCGCTGCCGGCGAGGGGTAGTCGAAGATGAGGGTAGCCGGAAGTCGCAGCCCTGAAAGGGAGTTCAGCTGATTGCGGAGTTCCACGGCCGTAAGCGAGTCGACTCCCAATTCCAGGAATCCACGAGTGGCGCCGACCGCTTCGGCTCCGGAATGCCCGAGAACCATGGCGACATTCCCGCGGACCAATTCGAGAAGGGTGCGCTGCCGCTCCTCGTCACTGAGGTCGGCGAGGCGCTGCGCGAGGGTTGGCCCGTCGCTCGCCGCGCTCCCGTTCCCCGCCTGTCCGAGAGCCCGCCCGGCCCGGCGCACCGGCGTGCGGACCAGCTTCGAGAACACGGGCTGCAGCCCGTCCGCACCGGCGCCAGCGCGCAGCGACGCGGCATCCAGGCGCAGCGGCACGAGGACTGCGGGCAACTCCTCGACGGACCCAACCGCGGTGTCGAGGAGCGCGAGCCCCTCCTCCGACGTGAGCGGCGCGACCCCGCCCCTGGCCATCCGGCCCAAGTCCCCGGTGTCCAGCTTCCCGGTCATGTCGCTCTCCTGTGCCCACAGGCCCCAGGCGAGCGAGGTCGCGGGAAGGCCCTGCGCCCTGCGGTGCTGGGCCAGTGCGTCCAGGAAGACGTTGGCCGCCGCGTAGTTGGCCTGCCCCGCGCTGCCCAGGACACCCGCTGCGGAGGAGAAGAGGACGAAGGCGGAGAGATCGAGTCCGGACGTCAGCTCATGGAGATTGAGGGCCGCGCCGACCTTCGGACGCAGGACCGTGTCGAGCCGCTCAGGGGTGAGCGAGGTGACCACACCATCGTCCAGAACACCCGCCACGTGCACGACCGCCGTCAGATCCGAGCCGACCTCCGCGATGAGGGAGGCCAGCGCCTCGCGATCGGCGGCATCGCACGCCGCGATACGCACCCCGGTCCCCAGCTTCTCGATCTCCGTACGGAGTTCGTCCGCACCGGGTGACTGCTCACCACGTCGCGATACGAGCAGCAGATCCCGTACACCATGACGCTCGGCCAGATGACGGCTCACGATCCGCCCCAGGCCACCCAGAGCACCGGTCACCAGGACCGTACCCTCGCCCCAGCCGCCCTCCTCGACAGCCGCCTCCGGCACCGCGACCCGGACCAGACGCGGCACCCACACCACACCCTCCCGCACCGCGACCTCCGGCTCACCGGACGCCAACACCCCGGCAATCACCGCATCGTTCACGTCCGTCTCAGCGGCGGCCGGGTCCACGTCGACCAGCACGAACCGGCCCGGATTCTCCACCTGCGCCGAACGCACCAGACCCCAGACGGCCGCACCCACCGGATCCACCGCCGCACCATCGGCCGTGGCCACCGCACCCCGCGTCACCACAGCGAGCCGCGACGCCTCACGCCGCTCATCGGCCAGGAACTCCTGCACCGAGCTCAGAGCGTCGGCGAGCAAGGCGGACACCGCTTCCGCACGTACGGGTGGCGATACGGGTACGGATCCTTCGGCGTCACCACCCGTCAGGGCCAGCACCTCAATCCCGGACAGTGCGGTAGCTGTGTCCGGCGCCGCCGAACTCCCGGGCAGCGATGACCACTCGACGCGGAACAGGGAGTCCCCGGCCGCCGCACCACCGCCGAGTTGGCCGGCCGCGACCGGGCGGGACACCAGCGACTGCACAGAAGCCACCGCCTGCCCGGCGGCGTCGGCAAGCGTCAGCGAGACGGCGTCCGACCCGACCCTGGCCAGGCGCACCCGGACCGCCGACGCACCCGCGCGGTACAAGGACACACCGCTCCATGCGAAGGGCAGCCCGAGCCCCTGTCCCGTCCCGTCCTCTCGCTCCGGCAGCAGCATCGTGGAGTGCAGGGCGGCGTCGAGCAGGGCGGGGTGCAGAGCGAAGGCAGCCGCGTCCTCGCGCTGCTCCTCTCCCAGCCGTACGTCGGCGTAGATCTCGTCGCCGCGCCGCCACGCGGCCCGCAGCCCCTGGAACACGGGACCGTAGCCATAGCCCGTCTCGGCGAGCCGCTCGTAGAGGGTGGACGTAGCCTCGATCAGCTCCGCGCCCGGCGGCGGCCACTCGGTCAGGTCTACCGGTTCCCCGCCCTGAGCGGCGGACAGTGCTCCCTCGGCGTGGCGGGTCCACGCCCCCTCGGAGTCCTGCGCGTCACGCGAGTGAATGCTCAATGAGCAGCGGCCGGTCTCGTCCTCGGCGCCCACGGTGACCTGGAGCTGCACACCACCCTGCACAGGCAGAACCAGCGGAGCCTCCAACGTCAGCTCCTCCACAAACCCACAAC
>NZ_JBHVXJ010000031.1:0-73547 GCF_042881845.1 Streptomyces sp. NPDC058257 | reverse complement strand
GTGCCCCCTCCCGCGTAGATGTACGCGGGAGGGGGCACCGTACGTTCTGGAGCGCAGGCCGGAGCCCTGGCGTCAGGCGGCCACCGGCGTCCGCTCCGACGCCGTCTCGTCCGCGCGCTCGCCGCGCGAGGCGAAGAGGCGGTCGAGGCCGAGGGCGCCCGAGCCGGTGAAGACGAACAGGAGCATGGCCCAGCAGAAGATCGCGGAGGCCTCTCCGCCGTTCTGCAGCGGCCACAGGGCCTCCGGCTGGTGCACCTTGAAGTAGGCGTACGCCATCGAGCCCGACGAGATGAACGCCGCGGCGCGAGTGCCGAGGCCGAGGGCGACCAGGGCGCCGCCGACCAGCTGGATGACGGCCGCGTACCAGCCCGGCCAGGTGCCGGCGTCGATCGTGCCGCCGCCCATCGCGCCGCCGAGCACTCCGAAGAGCGACGCGGCGCCGTGGCAGGCGAAGAGCAGGCCTATGACGATGCGGAAAAGCCCGAGGGCGTAGGGCTGGGCGCTGTTGAGACGTCCAGTCATGGGGGGTCTCCTTCGGTTTTCGGGGACGGTAACCGAGCGGAGGCCCAAGGTTAGGGGTACCTAATCAATGCTTGCAAGTTCAACATCTGGCCATTCGGGGGATTCCGCTTCCCTCGCGGACGGGATCACTCCACCCGGGGAGGGGGTCTCCGCCGCTCCCGCCGCCGCCCGCAACGCGGCCCGCGCCACCGCGTCCGCGTCCGACAAGGTCACCGAGTCGACGCCGGGCCTGGCCCCCGCGGCTGTCACCCAGTGCACGCCCTCCGTGGGCACCCCGAACGCGAACCTCCTTGCGTGGGAACGACCTTGACGGTCAATCAGGTGGTAGGGGCGAGGTGTGACGTCGACGCCTCCGGTCTCGTAGCCGTCGACGGCATGGGCGCGGCACTGGCCGGTGTCGAGGAGTCGCCCGAGCAGCTCGTCGGCGGTGCGCCGCACGTCCGGTTCGGGGAGCCGGGCCTCGACGACTGTGGTGACGGACACACTCGACCCCGGTACGTCGGGGGAGTGCGCGAGATAGGCCCCGTCCGCGGGTCGCACGTCGAGACGCGGGCCTAGCACCTCGACGACACCCGCCTCGATCAGCGCCGTCATCTCCTCGACGCGGCGCCGGGGCGGGCCGATCGAGAGGAAGGCGTTGAGGGGCGTGTACCAGCGGTCCAGGTGCTCGCGGCGGGACGCCCCGGCCAGGCCGCCGTGGTCGAGGATCAGGCGGAGTTCGTTGCGCAGATCGCGCAGCACGTCCAGGGCTGACTTCAGCGGACTCGCCACGTTTCCGAGGGCCGCCTGCGCGGTGTCCTCGCGCAGATATGCGAGGAGCCAGGTGCGGAAGTCGTCCGGGGAGCGGAAAATATGGCCGAAGTAGGGCTGTGCAAGCCGGTCCCAGGACCACCGTGCGGCCTCGGGTATCCCGAACTCATCAAGGACCAGGGCCTCTTGAGGGCTGTGGTGCGGCGTCGCGAGGAAGGCGTCCCGCAAGTCCTTCGCCCGCTCGCCGGGTTGGGCGAGGGCGGTGTAGTAGACCGTCTCCACCTCCTTCGCGACGAGTGGCCATATCTCGTCCAGGAAGTCCGGGGCGTCCGAGCTGTCCGCGCGCTTGCGGAAGCGGGCTATGACGTCGGAGGTCAGGACGAGCGGCTCGTGCCGTCCGTACGCGCCCTTCGCGTTGTCGCCGCGCGCCTGGTAGGGGATGCCGCGCCGCGACCCCGCGTACAGCTTCGGCTCGCGCCCTGAGGGCTGATAGCGCAGACCGCCCCCCGGCGCCGGGGTGAAGCGTCCGCCGCGGCCCTGCGTCAGGAGCGCCATGTGGTCGAAGAAGTTCAGACCGAGGCCGCGAAGGAGGACGCGTTCGCCGGGGGCGACGGCCGACAGGTCGACGTCGGCGGGATTGGCCGGAGGTATGTGGCGCAGGCCGTGCCGTGCGGCGTGCGCGGCGAGACGCTCCTGCCGCTCGTCGCCGACCGCGGGGAGATGGCCCTGCGCGAGGACGACGGCGCCGAGCCCGGAGAGTTCGCGGCCGTCGTCGAGTACGAGGGTCTGGGCGCCGTCGACCGAGCCGTCCGCGGAGTCGAGCCGCACGGCGCGTGCCGCGTGCACCTCGACCCGGACCGTTCCGGGGGCGCCGCGCAGTGTCTCGGCGAAGACCCACTCCAGGTAGCGGCCGTAACAGGCGCGCGTGGGGTAGTCGTCAGGGCCGAGCCGCGGCGCGTGCCCGGCGGCGGCCCACGCGTACAGGCTCGGGCCCGGGCGGATCGGTCCTGCGCAGTCGACGCTCTCGTCGGTGAAGAGGGTGACCTGGGAGGCGACCGTGTTCATGAGCAGCTCGGCCGGCTGGGCGGTCCGCCAGACGCGTCCCGGCCCCGGGGGCGAGGGGTCGATGACGTGGACCGTCAGCCGTGTCCTCGGCGGCAGGAGTTCGGCCGCCGAGGCGCAGATGCGTTCCAGGACACTCGTGCCGCGGGGCCCCGCGCCGACGACGGCGACAGCGATGTCATGTGCCGGGGCGGCCGCTGCGGATGGTGCGGACAAAGGCGTGACTCCCGGGCGTACGAGGGGGTGGTGGAGGCTGTGGGGCCTGTGGGGGGCGATGTGGGGCGATGTGGGGCGTGGGGGTGGTGGGGATGGTGGGGGCGGCGTGAGGGAAGCGGACGGTCCGCCTCATCATGCCGCCGGAAGTCCCGAAGTCGAACCCCGAAGCGGAGGATCGTCAGACGGGTGTGGCCTGTGTCACGTGACTCCCGTGCGGCTCGGTCACCTCTGCGGGGCTATGGGAACTATCGGGGCTATGGGGGCTGGTGGGGCCATCGGGGCAAAAGGAGTGCGGGCTCACGAAAGCCGGGATTCCTGCGTCGTCACGAGCCGTACGCCGCCCGCGCCCTTCGCCACCTGAGCCTGATCGAGCCGCACCTGGGCCGAACGGCCCCGCAGCGTCAGCGTCATGAGCTGGTTGCCGAACCAGGGTCCGCCCGTCTTGCGCCACTTGATGGCGGCTGGGGGTATTCGTCCGTGCCGTACGAAGCGGCGGCCCAGGGCGCGGCCCACCTTGCTCCAGCCGAAGTGGAAGCCCAGCTTTATCGACGCGGGAATGGAGTTGTGGATGGGCGAGCACGTCAGCTGCAGGACGCGGGCGCCGGGGCCGGGGCCGCCGCCGTCCGGCCAGGTCGGTTCCGCGATGTACGCGTGGTGGACGTCGCCGGAGAGCACGCACACCGTCGCCGGGGCGCCCGGCCCCGTGCCCGCCTCGGCGATCAGGTCCGTCAGCGCGTCGAAGGAGGAGGGGAACGCCGCCCAGTGCTCCAGGTCCGAACGCCTGCGCAGGTTCTCGCCGAAGCGGGCCCAGCGCGCGCCCCGCTCGCCACGGCAGAGCGCGGCGTTCCAGCCCTCGGCGTCATGGATGAGGTGGGGCAGGAGCCAGGGAAGCGATGTACCGATCAGGAGATGGTCGTAGCCACCGGTTCCACCGCCACCTGAGCCGCTGCTCGTGCCACCCACGCCGTCGAGGGCCTGCTCGCGCAGCCAGCGGGCCTCGTCCGGGTCGATCATCGCGCGGTTCTGCTCGTCCAGGACGCGCGCAGCCCGTGTGTCGACCATGAGCAGGCGTACGCGGCCGAAGTCCCGGCGGTAGCTCCACCGGGTCGCCGCGGGGTCGGCGTCAGAGGCGGAGGCGAAGGCGCGCAGCGCGTCCGTGCCGTCCGGCGTCGCGCGCAACTCGGCGTACAACTCGTCCCGCTCAAGCTCGGCGGGCGGCAGATTGCCGAGGTGCTGATAGACCCAGTACGACATCAGTCCGCTCAGCACGCGCTCGCGCCACCAGGGCGTCGCGCGCATCTCCGCGAGCCAGGCCGCACTGGTGTTCCAGTCATCGATGACGTCGTGGTCGTCGAAGATCATGCAGCTCGGCACGGTGGAGAGCAGCCACCGGACCTCGGGGTCGAGCCACGATTCGTAGTAGAGGTGGGTGTACTCCTCGTAGTCCGCGACCTGGTCGCCCGGCGGGTCGTTCAGGTTCCGCCGTGCCGCGAGCCAGCGCCTCGTCGCCTCCGACGTGTTGTCCGCGTACACCTGGTCGCCCAGGAGGAGCAGGACGTCCGGCCGGTCGGCGTCCGTGCCGCCCGCGATGCGGGCGGCGAGGGTGTCCAGGACGTCCGGGCCGACGGGATCGTGCTCCCCGCTCGGCGGGGCGGCCCAGCGGCAGGAGCCGAAGGTGACGCGCACGGCCTCGTCGTCGCCCTCGCCCGGCGTGCGGATGGTGCTCGGCGGAAAGGGCGAGTCCTGCGGCGGCCACACGGGGGCGTCGCCGTCGCCGAGCCGCACCTCGTACGCGGTCTCGGCGCCCGGACGCAGCCCCGTGACCGGGATGAGCGCGTAGTGGTGGCCCGCGATCTGGAACGTGTTCGCCGTGCCCTTGGCGCCGTCCTCGCACCGCACTTCGGCGGTGCAGGGACTGTCGGTCTCGACCCACACCGTCGCCGTCGAACCGTCGACATACCTCAGCAGCGGACCCAGGCGCAGCCGTGCCACGATGATCACTCTCCTCCGTCGCCCCGTACGGTACGGAACGACGGAGGCCGGTGGGGAGGTTCCGGGGATTCCCGCTGGTTACAGGCCGGTGACCTCGGCGGCCGTCGGGATCCGGGACCTCGGCGGCCGTCGAGAGCCGATGGCCTCAGCGGCCGTGGAGTCGAGAGCCGATGTCCTCAGCGGCCGTCGAGAGGCGGAGGCCTCAGCGGCCGTGGAGAGGTGGAGGCCTCAGCAGCCGTTGAGGATCGAGGACAGCTTGCTCTTCTCCTCCGCGTTCACCGTGAGGCTGTAGTGGTGCTTCACGTCCACCCACATCCGCGCGTAGTAGCAGTGGTACGACGTGGTGGGCGGCAGCCACTTCGCCGGGTCCTTGTCGCCCTTGGCCTGATTGACGTTGTCGGTGACGGCGATCAGCTGCGGGCGGGTGAGGTCGTTGGCGAAACCTTCCCTCTGGGCGTTGGTCCAGCTGCTCGCGCCGGACTTCCAGGCTTCGGAGAGCGGGACGACGTGGTCGATGTCGACATCGCCCGACGCGGTCCAGGTGCCGCCGTCGTAGGGGGACTTCCAGGTGCCCGATGTGGCCGCGCAGCTGGAGTCCTGCTCGACGTTCGTACCGTCGCGCTTGAGGACGACCTCGCGGGTGTTGCAGGCGCCGGACTGGGTGCTCCAGTGCGGGAACTTCTCCCGGCTGTAGCCGTCGGACGAGCCCTCGGCCTTCTCCGTGAGCTGGCCCAGGTAGGTGCGGGCGGTCGCGGCGGAGACCGGCGCCGGGGGAGCGGCCTGGGCGGGGGCGCCGGTGAGCAGGGCCGCGCCGGAGGCGAGCGCGGTCAGGGTGGTGAGAGTGACGAGGCGTCGACGCGCGTAGACAGCGGACATACGAACTCCCTGGATGTGGGGGGATGTTGGCCGTTGGGGTGGCCATGCTGACGCGGTGGGGTTTCCGGTGGATGTGCGTCAAGTGACAGGGTCGCGTCAATCAGGTGCTCAGTTCAAGAGTTCTGGCGCCGTGTCATGTCCATTCATCTGTACGGGAGTTGACGAACGAATGTCCGAGTGTTCAGGAGGTGTGATCCGGGTCACTTCCCCGGGGGGTCGAAAGGCCCTGGTCCGGGGAGTGCGGACGTCCCGTACGATGGATGGCGCAGAAGGGGAGTAGCTCTTCGCCGGACCGTCGACATACTGCTCAGCTCGTCTGAGCCGGCGCCCGGAGGCAGACCCCGTCATCGACGTGGTCGGCCAGCGAGACCTTCGGCAAGCAGTACCCGACGTACATGACCGTGTACGTCCGTGTGTGCTGCCGTGCCGAGGTGTCGTACGTGATGTACAGATTGCTCTCGGTGGGGCAGCCCCGACCGATTGAGGAACCTTGATCAGCATCAGCGTGATGGCGCTCGTCTTCGGCGTCGTCTTCCTTGCCGAACTCCCGGACAAGACAGCGCTGGCCGGGCTCGTCCTCGGGACGCGCTACCGCGCCTCGTACGTCTTCGTCGGGGTCGCGGCCGCCTTCGTCGTCCATGTCGTGCTCGCCGTGGCGGCGGGCAGTGTCCTTACGCTCCTGCCGCAGCAACTGCTGCACGCGCTCACCGGCATCCTCTTCCTCGGTGGGGCGGCGATGCTGCTCCTGAAGGGCGGCGACGAGGAGGAAGAGGTCCGCGAGCCCAAGGACCAGAGCTTCTGGAAGGTCTCCGGCGCGGGATTCATGCTGATCCTGGTCGCGGAGTTCGGTGACCTGACGCAGATCATGACCGCGAACCTGGCCGCTCGGTACGACGACCCGCTCTCCGTGGGCCTGGGTGCGGTGCTCGCGCTGTGGGCGGTCGCCGGGCTCGGGATCGTCGGCGGAAAGGCGCTGATGAAGCGCGTGCCGCTCTCGCTCATCACCAAGATCGCCGCGCTCCTGATGCTCGGGCTCGGGCTGTGGAGCCTGTACGAGGCCATTGCCTGAGGTCATCGCCTGAGGCGACTGACTGCGGGGCCTTGCGGGGTCTTGGGGGGCTTGGGGGGGTCTCGGGGGTGGTTCCAGGGCGTCAGGCGTGGGTCCCGCGAGGGGTGTGACCTGCGGTGCTGGCGTCCGGAGGCCCCTTTTTGTACCCTTGCGGAACAAAGTAGCTCCGCCCGTGTTCCCTGACCGGCGGGCGGGGCTGCCTTGATTCCTTCGCGATCCTTCCGCGACCCTTCCTCCGCGGAAACTCTCTCTGTGCTCTGGAGTGCGCCGATGACGGCCGAGACCGCCTCTGTTCTGACCGCCCGGGCCCTCCTCCTGGACATGGACGGAACCCTCGTCAACTCCGACGCGGTGGTCGAGCGCTGCTGGCGGCGCTGGGCCGAGCGGCACGGACTCGACTTCGACGAGGTCATCAAGGTCGTCCACGGGCGGCAGGGGTACGCGTCGATGGCGGTGCTGCTGCCGGAGCGGCCCATGGAGGAGAACTACGCGGAGAACCGCGAGATGCTGGCCGCCGAGACCGCGGACATGGAGGGCGTCGTTCCCATACCGGGAGCCGCTGCCTTCCTGGCGTCCCTCGACGGGCTGCCGCACGCGCTCGTGACGTCCGCCGATGTGCCGCTGTCCACCGGGCGGATGGCCGCCGCCGGTCTCTCGCTTCCCGCCGTGCGCGTCACAGCGGAGAGCGTGGGGGCGAGCAAGCCCGATCCCGAGGGGTTCCTCAAGGGGGCCGCCGAGCTCGGGTTCGCCCCTGCTGACTGCGTTGTCTTCGAGGACTCCGGGGCGGGGATCGCCGCGGGGCTCGCGGCGGGTATGCGGGTCGTGGGGATCGGCCCCAGGGCCGGGGAGTTCGGGCCCACCGTGCATGTCGCCGACCTGACGCAGGTCCGGGTCGCCCCTGCCGAGGGCGGGGAGCTTCGGCTGACGTTTGGCTGACGTCGGTTGAGGCTCGATCGGCGTTTGGCTACTCGGCTGATGTCCGGCCGAGGCGTGGCTCGGGCTCGGCTCGGGCACGCCTGATGCCCGGCTCAGGCTTCTTGACGCCCGGTACCTTCGCGGTGCCGGGCGCCTTGCTGTTCGGCGCTTGGCGCTCGGCGCTCGGCCCCCGCGCTCGGCGTCCCGCGCCCCGCGCTCGGCGCCCGGTGCCCGGCTGAGGAGGCGAGTCGTGATGGCGCGGCTACCGTGGCCGACGATGCTGCCGCGGTTCCGACGTCTCCGCCTCAAGTGCCGCCCGCGTCTCCTCCCCGTAGACCCCCTTCGCGTCTTTCTGCGTTCCCCGGGCGAACTGGAAACGGGCCACCGCGTCCGTGACCGGGGCGTCGTAGGTGCCGTCGGTCTCGCCCGCGTACAGGTACAGCTGTTGCAGGCGCTGCTGCAACTCCTCGACCTCCGGGCCCTTGTCGCCCTGCTTCAGGACTGCGTCGGACGACGGTGTGTCCGACTTCGCCGAATCCGTCGCCCGCGCCGTCGAGCGGCTCGGCGGCCGGGTGGGCCTCGCCTTGTCCGAGGCCGTGCCTGACGGGGACTGCGACGGGCTCGCCTCGTGCGACGTGGGCGGGTCCGAGGGCGAGGACGCGGGCGCGGAGGGCGGCGGGAGAACCGTCGTCGGCGTCGACTCCTTGGCTGCGGAACCGGACGGAGCGTTCACCGCGCGTGTCGGCACGTCCGGCAGCGCTCGGTCGTCCCGCTGCGGCTTGTCGGGCGGGAGCAGCACCGCCGCGAGCACGGCGACGGTCACCACGGCCACCGCGCCCGCGCTCGCGTACAGGCCGATACGCATGCGCCGCGGCTCTGGTTCCTCGTCGTACGGCAGAGGGGGCGCGGGCGGGGACAGGCGCGGGTCGCACTCCGAGGCACCGCCCTCCGGCGCGCCACCCTCCGGCGCACCGCCCTCCTCCGACGCACCGCCCTCCGCGAACAGCCCCACGTCCCCCGACCGCGGTGGAGCCCCCGTCTCCGGCGGGAGGGGGAGCGAGGGGGCCGGTTCCGGTTCAGGTACAGCCCCGTCCGCCGACCCGGGCTCCGGCAGCGTCACATAAGGACGTATCCGCAGCGGATCGAAGTCCTCCGCCGCGGCGGCGTCCGCGGACCTCGCCTCTCGCGCCGCGTCGGCGGCCCGCTCCGTACAGCCGCAGGCAGGCGCGCTGCCCGGCTCCCGCGACGTACCGCATTCGGGACACAGCCGACCGCCTCGTTCGCCATCGGCGCCGTTCGGACGTCTTTCCGCGCTGCTCACCTTTCGCACCCCACCCCTAGAGAACTCAAGCGATTATGCAGATCCCGGCCTCAACAGGCCATAAGGGATCCAACGGACGAGGGCGGAGAAGGAGAAGAATCCCGCGGACGCACAGGAGTTCCGGAGAGGGAGAAGGATCCCGCGGACACGCAGGAGCTCCCAGGACACGCACCCCTCAGGGGCGGGTGTCCCTCACCCGGCTTCAGCCAGTGGCTCTCAACCGGCTTTCGGGGCCAGCTTCTTGGCGTACCAGCACTCGGCGTACGCCCTCTCGGTGAGCGGCTCGCTCTCCTCGTAGCCGTGCCGAGCGTAGAGCGCCCTGGCCTCGGCCAGATCGAGGCGCGTGTCGAGGACGATCCGCTCCGCACCGAGCGCGCGGGCCGCGTCCTCGGCGGCGGCGAGGAGGAGCGCGGCGCCGCCCATGCCGCGCTTGTCCTCGCGGACGAAGACGCGCTTGAGTTCGGCGGTACTGACACCCTTCATGTCGCCCATGAGCCGCACTCCGGCGGTCCCCGCGGGCTCGCCCCCGTGACGGGCGACGAGGAGTACGCCGGTGGGCGGGCGGAGGTCATCGCCCTTCTCCGCGGCGACCTCGCGCTCCAGCTCTTCGGGTGCGGTCCTTCGCTTCTCGTGGAGGAGGTAGTACCGGTCGCTGACCTCCGTGTAGTACGAGCGCCAGAGCGCCGCGGCGACAGGGGAGTCGACGGCTTCGGGGGCGACGGTCCAGGAGGTATCGGTATGGCTGCTCATGGGGGCCATTCTCGGGAGGCGACCGCCCTGCCCCGCAAACGAATTACGACGCCCTGCCCGCCGCTCAGTCCGTGCGCCCCGTCACGGCGACGCTCACGCCGAGCCCGATCATGGTGAGCCCGGCGGGCCCCGCTCCCCTCCGAGCCCCAGCTCATCTGTGAGCTCGGCCGACTGTCTACGCTTGTTGCTCTCGGCTTGTTGCTCTCGGGTGTTGCTCTCGGCCTGGGGGTGGGTGCGTGATCGTTGTTCCGATCGTGGTCATCGCGCTGTTCTTCGTGTGGACGCTGTTGCCGATCACTCTGCCCAGGAGTCGGCTCGGAACCTGGCTCACAGCTGCGCATCCGGGTCTCTCGCTGACCGCCATTCTGATGGTGTGGATCGCTGATCCGTCCTCGGTTCCTGGAGTCCTGTTCCTTGTGGGGCTCGGCGGGTTGTTCGCCGCGCTGCGTCTGCTGCTCCAGCGGGCGTTCGCAGACAGCTCGCGATAGCCCCGCACCCACCGCTCTGGGATGGCGGAGCAAGGCCGTGCTCAAAACTGGCCTCATGCCGTTTTCCCGCCTCTGCCCTGTTATAGGTATCGGGCCGTCAACTCCCTTGTATCGAGGCGGAAACGCAGCACGGCAGCCCCGGTACCATCAGGCACCGGAGACTGCTGCGTCCCCTGCGGGGCCGCCCCTGCGCGTTCCACGGCTGACGGGGTGGCCCGGTTTTCGGTCTTCAGTTGTGAGGCGCGGCCCCTCATTCGGGAAGCGAGCTCCCCGGAGTGATCCGAGAGGCCGTGCCCCTTGGCCGGAGCGGTCAGACTCCAGCCGATGACCGGGCCTTCGCCCACACTCCCGATCGCGTGGGAGCTTGCAGGGGGACGACGGCCCGGCGATCTCTAGGGCGGGCTGGCGATGAGACCGCCGTCGAGGTCGAAGCGGCACCACACGGTCTTGCCGCCGTCCTCCTCCGGTGACCACCACACGGCATCCGCGAGACTCTGGACGATCAGTAGTCCGCGCCCCCGGTCGGACAGCAAGGCTTCACTGAAGTCACCCGCCAATCCCGGGGAGACGAACTCACCCACCGGAAGATCAGGGGGCGTGGAATCGTCATCGACGACGCCGATGAACAACCAGTCCGGCCACATCTTCAGCAGCACGTCGATCCGACGCGAGCCACCGGGCTCAGACCGGCAGTCGTCCGGCACCGCGTGGTGCACCACGTTGGCGACGAGCTCTGAGACGACGAGCCGAGCATCCTCAGCCATGCGGCCGAGCCCCCATCTCTGGAGCGTTACCGCCGTCATGTCGCGCGCCGCACGCACGGTATCCACCGACTCGGCGAAAAGCGTCAGCGCCCTGAAGTGCCCCATGGCCAAGGACGGAGCCGTCTCACGCTGATGGGCCACTGCCCGAGCGACCTCCGGAGTACTCGCTGTGCGTTTGCTTTGCCGAGTGTCCACCGCGTTCCTCCTGATTCCCGGCGAGCCCTTTAACCCGCCGCCATGTGCCGAACAGTGAACGGCGCGAGCCACTCAATCGGGAGCGTTCACCAGGGGGTTCACGTGAACACCGGCAAAGAGGAGGGGGGTTCACCCATGAACCCCCCTGAGGTCAGCGGCCTGTGCCACGATGAACACAAGCCGTCAATCTCGGGTTGGCAGGGGAGCATGAGCCGAGAGTCGAACGCGCAATTGATCTCCGTCATGGACGAGGCGAAAGTCTCGAACAAGGGACTCGCCAAGCGCATGCGTGACCTTGCGCAGGAGTGCGGAACTGATCTCGGGACGACGCACGTTGCGGTACAGCGCTGGCGAGCTGGCTCAGGAATCCAGGCGCGCACCGCCACGATCATGGCGGACGCTCTCAGCGCCAAACTCGGCCGAAGGGTCACCGCGGCCGACCTCGGATTCACTGATCAGCCCGAGCAGACCAAGCCGATGGACGTCGACTACCAACAGTCGTTACCCGACGCACTGACCACGCTCGACAGCCTCGCCCAGGAGCGTCCGGAGTCGGTGACCGGTGACGGATTGATCGTTTCTGAGGGAGACTTGAGCACAGCCGTCCTGTCATGGATGGTCGCGCGACCCGACGGCATCCAGGCCGACCGGCCCGCATCCCAGCGAGTCGGCATGCGCGACGTACGAGCTGTCCGAACCGCCGCCGACATGTTCATGCGACTGGACTTCCTCTACGGCGGAGGCCACGGACACAAGGCGCTGCGCCACTACTTCCGCCACGAGGTCTTGCCGCTGCTCAACGCCAGCTACAGCGAGAGGGTCGGCAACTCCCTCTTCGGAGCAGCAGCAGAGATCTCGCAGCTGCTCGCATGGACGGCCTACGACACCGGCAACCACCAGCTCTCACACCGCTACCTGATCTCCACCCTCCGCCTGACGAAGGTGGTCGACGACAGGATGTTCGGCGCCCGCATCCTGTCCAACCTCAGCCACCAGGCGAACTACCTCGGCAACCGCGCGCAGGCCATCCAACTCGCCCGCGCAGGAGTCGAGGGCGCCCAAGGCAAGGCCACCCCGCGCGCCATGGCCCTGTTCTCTGCGATGGAGGCCCGCGCTCTGTCCAACGCCGGGGACCCCGTCGGAGCAGGCCAGGCCATGAACGAGGCCGAGCGATCCTTCGAGCGAGCAGCTACCGCCGAAGACCCGGAATGGCTGGGCTACTTCGACGGCGCCGAGCTCATGGGCGAGTTCTGCCATTGCTTCCGAGATCTCAGGCAGCGTCGCGAAGCCGTCGAACACGCGCAGCGAGCCGTGGACAACACTGATCCGCAGTACGCCCGGACCCTCGGCTTCTGCCGCATGGTGCTCGCCCAGAGTCAGCTACTGAACGGCGAATTGGAAGCCGCCGTCACCACCGCCGGCCTTGCCGTCGACGGTGGCGACACCCTCCAGTCCGCCCGCTTCCAGCGCTACGTGACCGACTTCCAGCGTGAGGTCAGCCAGCACTCCACGAACCCCACGGTCGCCATGTTCAACGAAAAGGTGCGGGACGCGGGTGCCCGCCTGGACGACGAGTAGCCGCTACCAGGGCCGCCAGTCCCGAGGGCCGTCATCGTTTCGCAGCCCGGCGATGCGGCGCCGGTACTCTGCCGCCGTCTTCTCGTCCTCAGTGACGTTCTGCATGAGCCACGTCGTCATGTGGAATTCCTGAATTCCACGCACCGTGTCGTACCCGTGCCAGTCATAGAGATCACGTCCGTACGCGGCTACGAAGTCGGCGTACTGCGCTTCGCTCTGCCACCCGAGACTGTGATGCTCCACGGACGTCACCATGAGATCCCACTCGGGGTGATCGAAAGCGAAGCTCTCGAAGTCGATCAGGATCACCTGTCCTTGATCGTCGACCATGAGGTTCTGCACGTGAGCGTCACCGTGCACCGGCCCCTTAGCCGACTCGAACCGCAGCTCCGCGTACTTGTCCCGCAGTTCACGATCCCGCTTCCGCAGGAACTCGATGTCGTCCTGCGGCACGCCAACCGGCCGTTCGAGCCGCAGCTCCGTCTTGCCGAAGACGCTGTACGGAGGCAGCTCCAGGCCGTCGGGCAACGTCATCGAGTGCAGATCCCGCAGAATCGCCCCCAGCTCCCCATAGGTCGCCTTCCGATCGCCCTCGACGATCAGATGCCAGAAGGTCACCGGGTGCCCGTCTATCAGCAACGGCTGCTCCAGGTCATCGACGACTCGTGCGGCCGGGAAACCCTCCTCTGCCAACCAGCGCGACACCGCCACCTCATTGCGCGACATCGGCAGATACTCAACAGACCGCGCGATGCGCACGATCACCGGCACGGAGGCCAGCCGGAAGAGCGCGTTCTCTCCGAGACGGATCAACTCCGCCCCTCTGTCGTCGAGTCCCGCAGCCTGGCATGCGACAGCCATCACCCGCACCGCACGTTCCGACGTGAACCCCTCGCCCGATCCCCGAGCAGCGTCAACCGCCATGCCCGTACCAGCTCCCCTTGTCGCGCGCGATCAACCGACGCGCACCAAGGGTGACCAACCCGTGCGTGCCGGACACAACCACGACGGTACCGAGGTAGGTATAGACCCTGTCCACCCAATCGGAGGAATCTCTTGATCTTGCGGTACCGCGAGGTGGGCGTCGCGCAACATAGTTTCGGTACGCGGGACTTGCCAGCGCACGGCTGAAGGCAACGGGGGAACACGTGTTGGCGGTGTATAGCGCATTCTTCGCAGGGCTCTGGGTGCTCGCGCTCGGCTTGTCGATCATGACGGCTGGTGCAGGCGGGCGCGATACGTTGACGCTTTCGGAGCGAATAGCGCTCCCGGTTGCGAGATGGCGGGCCAGGCGCAGGAGCGAGGCTCTCGCCGAGAAAGTTCGAAGTCTTGACGAATCAATGCGACTGAGCGCGGAAGCTCAAAGGTACCTACGACGTGAAGACGTGCTTGCTGGAGCAGAGGTCGGTGGCATGGGCGTCAGATGGGCGCCGACGGCATGTCTCGCATTGGCCACGGGGGGACTGCTGGCCCTACGGGTCAGCAGGAGCCAACTTGGCGTCTGGGCTGACTCGCTCGCACAGTTTGTGTTCCTCGCGATCTTCTTTCTGACCATGCTCGTCCTGCTCTGGACGAGTACACCGCAGAAGTCGCGTTGGACGACCTGGCCTATGTCTGGCAA
This sequence comes from Streptomyces sp. NPDC058257, assembly GCF_042881845.1. Taxonomy (NCBI): domain Bacteria; kingdom Bacillati; phylum Actinomycetota; class Actinomycetes; order Kitasatosporales; family Streptomycetaceae; genus Streptomyces; species Streptomyces sp. NPDC058257. The sequence continues at coordinate 59,428 of NZ_JBHVXJ010000031.1, read as the reverse complement.
TGCTCGTAGTGCTTTCAACACCCTGCTCACGGCGATCCACGGAGACGCAGACGTGCGCATCCGCGAGTTCCGCCCACCACAAGCGCCCGCTGTTAGAGATCTTGAGTATCTTGCGTACTCCATGGAGCACTACGCGCTCAAGAGAGCTCTGCCGGACAGCCGGACCCCGATGGTCGAGGTGGTGAAGATTTTCGGTGCGGCAGCTCAAGACATCAGATCACTGCGCGATGCTGTGGAGATCGATCGAGAGGGCGAGCGTGACCATGCGCTGCGGGAAGTCAGACGTGTCATTGAGGTTCTGGCCTCCGGTTCTGTCAGGGCCTTGGCGACACCGATCGGTGACCCGTCGGCATTGCTTCAGCAGAGCGCGCAACGCAACTACCGGATGCGTCGAGGCCTATTCGTCACCCTTTTTACGGTTGTTGCCTCGCTACTGGCCCTCGTTCTCATCAGGGCTGAACTCCCTGAGTCTGCGGCTGTCGTCATTGCTGCGGTGCTCGGGCTTTGGGTTCAGTACTTGAGGCTCCCCGGAGGCGCACCTTGAGTCAGCGGCGCTAGGGGGGGGTACAGACTTGCGTGCGGCACGTGCTGACCCCAATGGGGCGGGCGGACCCCTCAGGCATCCTGGGGAGATTCTTCAAGTTTGGCTCCCGTACCCACCCGCGGCGCGTGTCCTCGTGCCTATCTGGATGTGGGGCACGCGCCGGAGCTTGTCGATGCCGAGTCGCGCTGACGACACTGCAACTCGGTGTGTTCGCTATTCGCTCTTGGGCGCGGCCTGTGTCACGACCTCGAAGGACCACACCGCGGAACTGGTCGACGCGGGCTTGGGCCGCTCCCCGCCGCCCTGGTGTGCCGACTTCATCGGGCCTTCCATCCACGCCTTGAAGGACTCCTCGTCACGCCACCGCGTGTAGACCAGGTAGTCGTCGGTGCCCTCGATGGGGCGGAGAAGCTCGAACCACTCGAAGCCGTCCGAGTTCTCGACGGCGCCGGCGCGGGACGCGAAACGCTTCTCCAGGATCTCCCGCTGCTCGGCGGGTACGGCCAGGACGTTGATCTTTACGATGCTCATGCGTCCATCCTCGCGCATGGCCCCGACGCGCTCGGTCCAGGTGCCTTCCGTTCGGTCATAGGTCCATTGTTCCGATGACCCGTGCTTTCGTGCCAAGGGCGATTTAGGATGCGGCGGCGCGGTGCGGAGCGGGTCGAGGCGTGCTCCGGGGGTTCGCGTCCGGTTCGGCGAGAGTGGGGGAGCGTACGTGCTGGAGTTGACCATGGCTTCTTTGGCCGGGGCGGATGAGGGGGCGACCGCGGGCATGCTCATGGCGGACGCGCCGAGCGTGCCGGGTGCCGTGTTGCGGGTGGGACGCGATGGTGGCGTGTGCCGCCTGGTGCCGCCCGATGACTGGCTGTTCGTGTCGCGTACGCATCTGGAGTTCCGCTGCGGGCCTGACGGGGCATGGGCCGTCACCTGGCTGCGCGGATCGCAACCCGAACCCGCGGCGGAGGTACGGCTCACTGTGGGTGGGGTGGCGTCGCCTCTTGAGTATGGAGGGACGGCACCGCTGCCCCGGGGCGGCTCCGGCGATGTCGTCATCCGCGATCGTGCCGGGCCGCGCAGCGTGAACGTCGGGTTCTTTCACGAGAGTTGAGGGCGGTGGGGGGCAGGGAGGGGGCTGGAGGTCAGTCCAGTACACGGGCCAGGGCCAGGCCGTCGTAGCCCTTCGTGCCCACCGTCTGCAGTGCCGTGCCGGTCAGCTTCGGGTGACGGGCGATGAGTTCGAGCGCCTCGCGCGTGCCCTGGACGTTGGGATCGGTGCTGTCCGCGTCGGCCACCCGACCGCTTCGTACGACGTTGTCGACGATGATCAGGCTGCCGGGGCGGGTGAGCTTGAGCGACCACTCCACGTAGTGCGAGTTGTTCGCCTTGTCCGCGTCGATGAAGACCAGGTCGAAGGGGGCCGCGTCCTCGGCCACCAGCTCGGCGAGCGAGTCGAGTGCCGGGCCCACCCGGACCTCGGTCAGCTTGTCGAGGCCGGCGCGGGCGAGGTTGCCGCGGGCCACGTCGGCGTGGACCGGGGAGTACTCCAGGGTGATCAGGCGGCCGTCCGCGGGCAGGGCGCGGGCCAGCCAGATCGTGCTGTAGCCGCCGAGCGTGCCGATCTCGAGGATGCGGTGCGCGCCCTGGATCTGGGCGAGGAGCTGGAGCAGCTTGCCCTGGTTCGGGGCCACGCTGATCTGCGGAAGACCGGCGGCGTCGCTGTCGTGCAGGGCCGCGGTCAGCGCGTCGTCGGCGGGGGCGAGCAGGCCGGTGAAGTAGGTGTCCACCGCGTTCCATTGCTGCTGGGTCATGGGGGCCTTTCCGGGGTTCATTAGGTTCGCTAAAGATGTTAGTGGGGTGAGGGTCGATTGTCAGTGGGGACTCGCATACTGGGGTTGTCGGGCCGGGTTGTCGGACCGGGCCGGCGCACATGGGCTGTGGGCTGCGGGGGGTTGGGATGACGTACGGGACCGAGCGGGCGTTGCCCGCGTCGGCCATTCGGGGGCTCGCCGATCGATGGCTGCCGCTGATGGCTTCGCCGGGCAAGGAGCAGGGGAGCGACGCGAGCGCGGGGGACTTCGTGTGCTCGCCCGCCGGGTTGTGGCTCGCGCTGGCCGCCGTCGCGGTGGGCGCGCGGGAGGAGACCGCCGGGGAGCTGCGGGAGTTGCTCGGCGTCGCGGGTGAAGAGGCCGCCGGTGTGGTGAGGGGAGCCGCGCGCGCTCTGGCCGGTACGGACGCGATGGCCGTCGCCACCCGGGTGTGGAGCCGGGTTCCGGTGTACCGCGCCTATCGGGAAGCGCTGCCGGACGTGGGATTCGGGCCGATGGACCCAGACGACGTCGACGCGTGGGTGCGGGAGGCGACGGACGGTCTGATCCAGCGGCTGCCGGTGGTGATCACTCCGGATGTGCTGCTCGTCCTCGTCAATGCCCTTGCTCTCAAAGCGCGTTGGGAGACCCCTTTCGAAGGGGCGGGCACACGCGACCAGGACTTCACGGACGCGTTCGGCGTGCGGCACCGGGTGCCCACCATGCATCGGCCCGTTCCGCTGAACTGCGCCTGGACGGTGGGTGGCGCGAGCGTCGTCGAGCTGAAGTGCCGGGCGGAGGGCGGGCGGGCGCCTGCCCGGGTGCGGTTCGTGCTCGGCGAGCCGGGGGCGGGGGCGGCTGAAGTGCTGCCGCTCGCGTGGGCGCCTGAGGGGCGGTGGACCGGGATCGACGCCGAGCAGATCAACATGGCGCTGCCCCGGCTGTCCTTGCGGACACGGGTCGACGCGACGGAGCAGTTGGCCGCGCTCGGTGTGCGGTGGGCCATGAGCGAGGGGGCCGACTTCTCCGGGATGTCGCCGGAGCGGCTCGCGATATCGCAGGTGGTGCAGGAGGCGGTGGTGAAGGTCGCGGAGGAGGGGGTCGAGGCGGCGGCGGTTACGGCTGTGCCTATGGCGCCGGGTGGCGCGTATGCGCCTCGGCGGATCGAGTGGATCGCCTTTAACCGGCCCTTTGGGGTCGTGGTGCTTGACGGGGGTGGGGAGGTGCCTTTGTTCACGGCTTGGCAGGCCGGGGTGCCGACGGGGTAGGGGCGGGCCCCTTGCGGGGTGGGGGCGGGCCCCTGCGGGGTGGGGCGGGCCCCTGCGGGGCTTTCCCCGACCCCGCCCGTTCCCGAAACCATGGGGCTCCGCCCCCTGGACCCCCGAAAAGACGGCCTCAGACGCCGACCGGGCTTGATGCCTCCACCGCCGGTGGCGACCCCGGCAGTGGCCTGCCCGCGCTCTCGCTCACGAACCACACCGCGATGCCGCCCACCACGGCCGCGGCCATCATGTAGTACGCGGGCATCATCATGTTCCCCGTCGCCCCGATCAGCGCCGTCACGACCAGCGGTGTCGTGCCTCCGAAGATCGACACGGAGATGTTGAAGCCGATGGAGAGCGAACCGTAGCGGACCTTGGTCGGGAAGAGCGCGGGGAGTGTCGACGGCATCGAGGCCGTGAAGCAGACCAGGAGCAGGCCGAGCGCCGCCATCCCCAGGCCGATGGCCCAGAGCGAGCCCTCGCGGATCAGGAGCAGGGCGGGGACCGAGAGGAGCAGGAAGCCCGCGCAGCCCGCGGCGATCACCGGACGGCGGCCGACCCGGTCCGTCAGCGCGCCCGCGAACGGCTGGACGCACATCATCAGCGCCATCACGGCGAGCACGACCATGAGCCCGTGCGTCTCGTCGTACTTGAGCTCGCTCGTCAGATAGCTCGGCATGTACGAGAGCAGCATGTAGTCGGTGACGTTGAAGACCAGGACGAGGCCCATACACAGGAGAAGCGCCTTCCACTGACCCGTGACCATGTCGCGCAGGCGCACCTTCGGACGGGACTGCTCGTCCTTGTGGGCCTTGGCGAGCTCCGCCGCGAACGCCGGGGTCTCCTCCAGCTTCATCCGCAGGTACAGGCCGATCAGGCCCATCGGACCCGCGATCAGGAACGGGATGCGCCAGCCCCAGGTGAGGAGGTCCTCGGAGGACAGGAGCGCCGTCATCAGGGTCACGAGGCCCGCGCCGCCGATGTAGCCGGCGAGGGTGCCGAACTCCAGCCAGCTGCCGAAGAAGCCCCGCTTCTTGTCGGGGGCGTACTCGGCGATGAAGGTGGACGCGCCCGCGTACTCGCCGCCCGTCGAGAAGCCCTGCACCAGGCGGGCGATCAGCAGGAGGATCGGGGCGCCCACGCCGATGGAGGCGTAGGAGGGGATCAGGCCGATCGCGAAAGTGCCCGCCGCCATCATGATCATGGTCAGGGCGAGAATCTTCTGGCGGCCGATGCGGTCGCCGAGCGGTCCGAAGACCATGCCGCCGAGCGGGCGGATCAGGAACGCCGCCGCGAACGCGCCGAAGGTGGAGAGCAGCTGGGCCGTGGGGTTGCCCGACGGGAAGAAGACCTTGCCCAGCGTCACGGCGATGTAGCTGTAGACGCCGAAGTCGAACCACTCCATCGCGTTGCCGAGAGCGGCCGCCTTCACAGCCCGCTTGACCAGCGCAGGGTCGACGACGGTGACCTCCGCCGACGAGGGCGTGGGCGACGCGGACGACGTGGGCGGCGTGGGCGACGCGGACGACGTGGGCGGCGGGGCCTGGGTCTGCCGAGCTACGGGTGCGGCGGATGCGGCTGCCGGCAAGGGTTCGCTCGCCTGCCTCTCGGTTGACGACAAGGACAGAGCCGCCCGGTGAGAGGCGGCTCGAAAACGACCATAGGTGTAGGCAGCATCATTACGTTGGGTACCCGGTCAACCGCACACTGCCGGGAAAGTGCCGCTATCCAGGGCAAATGGTTCCGCTTGTGACGGTGGCGAGATGGCGTCCTTGTGATCTATGTCGCGCCTTGGGTGGGGAACCGTATGACCTGGTCTCGGTAGTCATCTCATGTGCGGGGGGTGGACTGTTTGTGGAGATCCGGCGGCAGTCGGGCGAATCCAGCCAGTTAGGAAGTCCACACAAAAGCCGGTAGAAAGCGGTGTGACTGACAGGTGAAATGGGGGTTGCGCGCGTCTCTCCCGAGGGCGCGAGCCTTCCGGAGCCGGTTGCGGACCCCGCAGCCGACCGGCACATCTCGGAGCCGACGGAGAACTCCCGGAGCCGACCGGGCGTTGGAACCGAACAGAGGATGACGAGCGGGGCGGGAGGGCCGACGACGCGTGGCGAATGTTGAGCACGGAGGACCGGGAAATGCCTTTGGGGCCGGAGGGCCGGATACACCAACGGCACGGATCGGGGCGGTCCGTGCCGCCCTCTGGCTGATCGCCGCCGTACTGGCGGTGCGGCAGCTGATCGTCGTCCTGCGCACGCCGGAAGGGGACCGGCTCACCGATCTGGAGACCTGGATCGGCCCGGAAGGCGTCCTCCATGTGAACGGCTCCTTCTACGACACGGACAAGTTCACCGGCACCCCCTTCGCCGGGCTCGTGCTCAAGCCCTTCTCCCGCGCGGCCGAGCAGGCGCTCGGCTGGGGCTGGACGTTCGGCACGCTGACCCTGGTCGTGATCCTCGGCCTGGTAGCGGCCCGCGCTCTTCCGCAGCCCGTGGCCCGGCGCACGTCGCTGCTCGCCGCGCCCGTCGCGATCTGCCTCCTGATGCTGTCGCTCCCGGTGCGCAACACGCTTTACCTGGGCCAGACCAGCGTCATTCCCGTGCTCCTCGTGCTGCTCGGGTGCTTCGCGGTCCGGGGCGAACGGGCCAGCGGAGTCCTCATCGGCATAGGGGCCGCGCTCCAGCCCACCGTGCTGCTCTTCGCCGCCCTGTTCTGGTTCACCGGCCGCAGGCGCGCCTCCCTCTCCACCGGCGCCACCTTCCTCGCCTGCACCGCGCTCGCCTGGGCCGCGATGCCGCACGACTCCTGGACGTACTGGGTGCACCACCTGGCCGGAGCCGGCCTGGGCGCGAACCCGGGCGGCCTTGCCAACCAGTCGCTGCACGGCGCGCTGCTCAGGCTCGGCCTCGAAGGGCCGCTGGAGATCGGCCTCTTCGTCGCCCTGGGGGTGGCCGTCATCGGGCTCGGCCTGCGCCGCGCCGTCCGCTACGCCAAGGACGGCCAGCTCCTGCTCGCCGTCGCGATCACCGGCTGCGTCGCGGTCGCCGTCTCGCCGACGACCTGGCAGCACCAGCTCCTGTGGGTGCTGCTCGCGGTGGTCGGCAGGGTCGGCAAGAAGCAGTCCGACCGGTACATGTGGCCCGTGGCCGTCGTCCTGGTCTCGACGCTGCCCGCGAAGATGATGCTGCCGAACATGCCGGTCGTGGAGCCCATCCGGGACAACATCGTGCTGATCGCCGCGCTCGCCGCGGCGACCGTCGTGCCGTTCCTGTCCCGTACGGCTCCGCAGTACCAGGCGCCCATCCCCACCGACTACGCCAGGCCCGCGCCCGCGCGCTGGAGCCGGGTGCCGCTGCTCCCGTTCTGGCGCCGGGTCACCACACGGCCGAACCTGCTGCTCGAACTGCTCCTGATCCGCGTCGGCTACTCCGCCTACCAGCAGGCGCGGCTCGCCGCCACGGGCGGTACGAACTCGGGCGGGCGTGCCACCGCCGAGCACCACGGCGCACAGATCCACTCGATCGAGCGGTTCCTGCGGATCGACATCGAGCACTGGGTCAACCACGCGGTGGTGAACATCGGCTGGCTCAAGGAGTTCTTCAACTTCTACTACACGTCGTTCCACTTCGTGGTGCCGCTGACCGTCCTCGGCGTGCTCTACGTCCGGCGCCCCGCCGACTACCGCTGGGCACGCTCCGCGCTCGGCTTCGCGACGGTCCTCGCGCTCGTCGGGTTCTGGCTCTACCCGCTGGCCCCGCCGCGTCTGATGCCCGGCCTCGGCTTCATCGACACGGTCCACGGCGTGCAGGACTTCAGCAAGCCGGAGTACGGCACACTGACCGCGCTCACCAACCAGTACGCGGCGATGCCCTCGCTGCACTTCGGCTGGTCGCTGTGGTGCGGTGTGGTGATCGTGGCCCTCGCGCCGAAGTGGTGGATGAAGGCCCTCGGCCTGCTGCACCCGCTGTTCACGGTCTCCGCGATCGTCGCCACCGGGAACCACTGGGTCCTCGACGCGGTGGGCGGCGCGACCGTCGTGGGCGCCGGATTCGGCCTCGGCTACCTCCTCGCGGGGCCCCGGGTGGGCAGGACCCTCAAGGTGGCGACGGGGGCGGAGCCGGTCATGGGCGCGGAGCCGGTCATCGACATGTCGAAGGACTCGGCGAAGGACCGTACCCCGAGCTGATCTTGTACGTCCCCGGCGTGGACACCGTAAGACGGGTGAAGTCGCCGTGCCGCTTCAGGCAGGCTCCCTCCGCCCGCAGCCACGGCGAGTACACCAGGCGCAGCGTCACCGGCTTACGCGTGGGAACGCGGACCACCATGGCCGAGCCGGTCGACTGCACGACGGACGCGGGCTCCGACACCATCGGCACCGGGTCCTTCACGCGGAGCACCCGCCAGTTCGCGTCCCGCCACACCGGCTCAAGCCACTTGGGGCCACTGGCGACGAGGGCCGCCTCGTCCTCGGCGAACCCGTCCGGCTTGCCGGAGGGCAGCACCACATAGCCGACGGCCCACTTGTCCAGCCACGCCCGGTAGGTGGCGGCCGAGAAGGACCCGTCGTAGAAGAGGCGGCCACGCTCGATGTCGAGCTGCCGGTTCCAGCCGCGCGCCATGTTCACGTACGGGGCAAGCGCCGTGGCCTCGCGGTGATTGCGGGCCGGGACCACCTCCACGCGCCCCCGGTCGGCGCCGAGCCGCGCCAGCTCGTCCACCACGCCCTTGGTGTCGGCGGCCCACTTGGGCACGGTCGTCGACACCGTCAGATCGTCCGCCGTCTTCTGCCCCACCCAGGCGGTGGACAGGACGAGCGCGCTGATGAGCACGGTCCGGCGTACACGGGACAGCGAGGGCATCAGGAGCGCGGCCAGGAGCGCGGCGGGCGCGAGCAGTTCGGCGAGGCGCTCCACGTTCGTGCCGATGGGGGAGGGGATGAGATACGTCAGGACCGTCCCGGCCGCGTACACCCCGGCGCCCCACCGCAGCACCCGCCACTCGCGCGGCGCCGCCGCGATGAGCGCGAGGCTGAAGACCACGGGCGGGAAGATCCGGTCGAACGGCATCAACTGCTCGCCGTTGAAGGGGAAGAGCACGGTCGTCGCCCCCACGACCACCACCGGCGGCACGATGAGCGCCGCTGCCCGCCCCCAGTCACGTACGAGGAAATAGGCGGCGCCCGCCACCACGAGGAAGAGGCCCGCCACCGGGCTGGACATGGTGGCGAGGGCCGCGCACACCACGGCGGCCCCCACGCGCCGTTCCCGCACGAGCACCAGACACGCGGCGAACCCGAAGGCGATGCCGAGCGCGAACGTGGTGCGCCCCGACGCGACGTTGCACCACACCGCGAGCGAGGCGAGCACCGCGGGCCACAGCGGGCGCCGCGCCCCGGTGCGTTCGATCAGCGCGGCGGCCAGCCAGGCCCCGGCGACGCCCGACACCACCGTCACCGTCTTCACGCCGAGGGCGGCCATCAAGTAGGGCGAGATCAGGCTGTAGTTGGCGGTGTGCATGCCGCCGTACCAGAACAGGCCGTACGCGGACGCCCCGTGCTCGGAGGCGAAGCGCGCCCAGGCCTCCTGCGCCGCCAGGTCACCGCCGCCGGTGGCGAGGAACGCCGCCCACACCGCGTACAGCGGAAGCGTGGGCAGGGTGGCGATGAGCGGTATGCGGTGGCGTCGGCGGAACTCGCGGAGGGAGGTCTTCCGCTCCTTGGGCGCGCTGCCCGACGGCGCGAGGGAGAAATCGGCGGAGACCACAGCGACCGTTTCCGTTCGAAGTCTTGGAGAGGCGGAAAGAGGCAAGAAGAGGAAAGGCTTGCTTCTCAAGACGCGTAACGCAACGGAAACGTTGGCTGTGGGCGGCACCTGGCCGGATATCCACCTTGGCCGCTGTCGACAGCCGAGGGAAGGCAGGGGCGGGGCGTAGGGAAGAGCGCCCCTGCCTCCCTGGCGGCAGGTCAGCTGGTGTTGACCTGCAGTTCCTTGACTCCGTTCAGCCAGGCCGAGCGGAGCCTGCGGGGGTCGGAGACCAGACGCAGATCGGGCAGGGCGTCCGCGATGGCGTTGAAGATGAGGTTGATCTCCAGGACGGCGAGCGACTTGCCGAGGCAGAAGTGCGGGCCTCCGCCGCCGAATCCGAGGTGCGGGTTCGGGTCGCGGGAGATGTCGAACTTCTCCGGCTCGTCGAACACTTCGGGGTCGTTGTTGGCCGAGGAGTAGAAGATGCCGACCCGGTCGCCCTTCTTGATCGTCGTGCCCTCCAGCTCGGTGTCCTGGGTCGCGGTGCGCTGGAAGGAGACGACGGGGGTCGCCCAGCGCACTATCTCCTCGGCGGTGGTCTCGGGGCGCTCGCGCTTGAAGAGCTCCCACTGCTCGGGGTGCGTGAGGAAGGCGTGCATACCGTGGGTGATGGCGTTACGGGTCGTCTCGTTTCCGGCCACCGCGAGCAGGATGACGAAGAAGCCGAACTCGTCGGAGGAGAGGTTGCCCTCGTCCTCGGCCGCCACCAGCTGGCTGACGATGTCCTTGGCCGGGCACTCCTTGCGGGCGGCGGCGAGGTTCATCGCGTACGAGACGATCTCCATGGCCGCCTCGGCGCCGATCTCCTCGGTGATCGCGTACTCCGGATCGTCGTAGGCCGCCATCTTGTTGGACCAGTCGAAGATCTTCGTCCGGTCGTCCTGGGGTACGCCGATGAGCTCGGCGATGGCCTGGAGGGGGAGTTCGACGGCGACGTTCGTGACGAAGTCGAAGGAGCCGTCGGCCGCGGCGTTCGCCAGGGCCGTCTCGACGATGGAGCCCGCCCGGTCGCGCAGGGCGTCCTCGAGCGAACGTATGGCGCGGGGCGTGAAGCCGCGCTGCACGATCTGGCGGACCCGCGTGTGCTCGGGCGGGTCCATGTTCAGCATGATCAGCTTCTGGACCTCGATCTGGTCGCGGCTGATCGTCTCGTTGAAGCGGATGACCGCGGTGTTGAGGTTCGAGGAGAACAACTCCGGGTGCGTGGAGACGTACTTGACGTCCGCGTGCCGCGTGACGGCCCAGTAGCCCGCGTCGTCGAAGCCGGATATGCGCGGCGGCTGGGCGATCCAGCGCACCGGTTCCGTCTGCCGCAGCTGGGCGAACTCCGGGTGGGGTACGCGCTCTTGGAGCAGGTCGGGGTCGGTGAAGTCGAACCCGTCGGGCAGCGCTGGACAGGGCATCGGCAACTCCAGGAGCTCAGTCGGGCAGCGTCACTTTTCTCCTGACGGTCCATCAGGAGATGCTCCGCAAGGTAGTAACGGGTTCTACAAGAGGCAAGGCTCACGGCGGGCCGTCTTCCCCGAACTCTCAATGAGCGGGGGAGGTCCCGCTGTGCAGGTACTGCGCAAGGTGCGTGCAAGCCCCTTGCGGTGCCGGGCCCCGGCTCAGCAGACTGCATGCAGAACTAGAACGCGTACTAGTTCTCCGTGTGGGTGCCGGGACGCCCCCGCGGGATGTGGATGGAGAGGACGCCCATGGCCGCGGAACCTGTCATCGTCGAAGCCGTACGCACCCCCATAGGTAAGCGCGGCGGCGCGCTCGCCAATCTCCACCCCGCCTATCTGCTCGGCGAGACCTACCGAGAACTCCTCGGACGCACGGGCATTCAGGCGGACTGCGTCGAGCAGATCGTGGGCGGCACCGTGACCCACGCCGGGGAGCAGTCCATGAATCCGGCGCGCACGGCCTGGCTCACGATGGGTCTTCCGTACGAGACCGCCGCGACGACGGTGGACTGTCAGTGCGGCTCGTCGCAGCAGGCGAGCCACATGGTCGCGAACATGGTCGCGGCCGGTGTCATCGACGTGGGGATCAGCTGTGGCGTCGAGGCGATGTCACGGGTGCCGCTGGGATCCGGCTCCAAGCACGGTCCCGGCAAGCCGTTCCCCGAGGAATGGAACGTAGACCTGCCCAATCAGTTCGAGGCGGCCGAGCGCATCGCCCGCAACCGGGGTCTCACGCGGGAGAACGTCGACTCGCTCGGCCTCATCTCGCAGGAGCGGGCCGCCACCGCCTGGGCCGAGGAGCGCTTCAAACGCGAGACGTTCGCCGTCCAGGTCCCCACGACGGAGGACGAGCAGGCCGCCGGGCAGGGCATGTGGCGGCTCGTCGACCGGGACGAGGGGCTGCGGGACACGTCGATGGAGGGCCTGGAGCGGCTCAAGCCGGTGATGCCGACCGCCGTGCACACCGCGGGCAACTCCTCGCAGATCTCGGACGGCGCGGCGGCGATCATGTGGGCGTCGAAGCGGATGGCGCGGGCCCTGAAGCTGAAGCCGCGGGCGCGGATCGTGGCGCAGGCGCTCGTCGGGGCCGATCCGCACTTCCATCTGGACGGGCCGATCGACGCGACGCGGGCGGTCCTCGGCAAGGCGGGGATGTCCCTGAAGGACATCGACATCGTGGAGATCAACGAAGCGTTCGCCTCGGTGGTCCTGAGCTGGGCGCAGGTCTTCGAGCAGGACCTGGAGAAGGTGAACGTGAACGGGGGCGCGATCGCCCTCGGTCACCCGGTCGGGGCGACCGGGGCGCGTCTGATCGCCACCGCTCTGCATGAGCTGGAGCGCCGCGACAAGGAGTTCGCGCTGGTCACGATGTGCGCGGGTGGGGCTGTGGCTACAGGCACGATCATCCAGCGGCTTTGAGTGGACCGCTCCCTCGCGTACGAAGAAGGCGGCCACCCCCTCTCCGGGGGTGGCCGCCTTCTTGCGCTTCAGGGAGCCCTGCTTCAGGGAGCCCTGCTCCAGGGAGTCCCGACGGCTCAGTAGGAGCCGTTGGCCTGCCAGTGGTTCCAGGCGCCGACGGGGCTGCCGTAGCGGTCGTTCATGTAGTCGAGGCCCCACTTGATCTGGGTCTCGGGGTTGGTCTTCCAGTCCGAGCCCGCCGACGCCATCTTCGAGGCGGGCAGGGCCTGGACCAGGCCGTAGGCGCCGGAGGAGGAGTTCGTGGCCTTGTGGTTCCAGCCGCTCTCGTGCTCCACGATCTTGCTGAACGCCTTGTACTGAGCGGGGTCCTTGATCATCTTCTTCGCGATCGCCTTGGCCGAGGAAGGCGCCGCGGCGGGAGCGGCGGCGGGGGCCGCGGCCTTCGCCTCGGTCGGGGCGGCGGCCTGGGCCGCGCCGGCGCTGAACACCATGCCGGTCGTGGCGACGGCCACGGCGGCACCGGCGAGGGCCTTCTTCGGGGTGGCGATACGGCGGAAAAGCGTGGCGGACAAAGCGTGACCTTCCGTGGGGAACATGGTGTCGCGGGCATGCCGTGGGCCACGGGGGTGTGGCTGGGGGAATGCGTCGGCGCCGGGGGCCTGAGCCGGTGGCGCTGTGCGACTCGATCCAGAGAAACAGGGCTGACGCGTCTCCGCAATGACCCCTTTTACTAGTGGATGTCGCACGCAGGAAGAAGGTCCTTCGTGTGACGTGGCTCTCAATCCCCAGGTCGGGGCGGGTGTTGACGCGTCCGCGACAAAAAGGATGATCTACGAGGCCCCTTCGTAGAGGACCAAAGACCTGTGCGCCGCCTCACCCCGAGAGGCGCTCCATGTGACGGAGAGCGGGCAGTCGCCTACGCCTTGGGCCCCTGGAATGTGACCTGGGCCTCGAAGGCGGCCCTGCGCGTGGCCCGGCGCAGCGCCTTCAGGACGGCGGGCCCCAGGGCGAGGCTCAGCAGGACGGTGACGACGGCGCGGGGCAGGTCCCAGCCGAGGGAGGTGGCGAGGCAGTACGCGATGAAGCGGCCGAGGTTGTCGCCGACGGGGTCGCCGGGCACGAAGGAGACGCCGGTCGCGAGGCCTCCGATGTAGGGCCAGCCCTGGAGGTTCATGACGGTGCCGTAGAGGACGGACGAGACGGCTCCGTACGCGGCGAGCAGCCACAGCTCGCGCCGCCCGCGCAGGCCGTGGGCACCCGGCAGCAGCCCGGCGCCCATGCAGACCCACCCCATGGACAGCATCTGGAACGGCATCCACGGCCCGACGCCCCCGGTCAGGAGCGCCGAGGCGAACATGGACACGGCGCCGAGCACGAACCCGAAACCGGGCCCGAGCACGCGCCCGCTGAGCACCATGAGGAAGAACATCGGCTCGATCCCGGCCGTCCCCGCCCCCAGTGGCCGCAGCGCGGCCCCCGCCGCGGCGAGCACCCCGAGCATCGCGATGGCCTTCGCGTCGAGCCCGGCATCGGCGATGGTCGCCACGACGACGGCAAGGAGGAGCGGCAGCAGCGCCGCGAACAGCCAGGGCGCGTCCTGGGCGTGCGCGCTGAGCCCCGATTCCCCGCTCGCGATGAGCGGCCACCCGAAGGCCACGACGCCGACCGCGCTGACGAGCGCGAGGGCGCCGATGGAGCGCGGGCCGAGGCGGATGGGGCGGGCCTGGCGGGCAGCGGTTCGGCCGGTGACGGGAGCGGGGCTCACGGGGTGCCGCCCTCCGTCCCGGTCTCCGTCCCGGCCTCCGTACGCAGCGCGTTTCGTACCTCCGTGACCGTCAGCCACTTCTGCGGGGCGAGGATCTTGGTGGTCTGCGGGGCGAAGGACGGGGACGAGACCACGATCTCCGGGGTCGGGCCGTCCGCGACGATCTCGCCGTCGGCGAGGATCGCCACCCGGTGGGCGAGCTCCGCCGCCAGTTCCACGTCGTGCGTGGCCAGGACGATCGCATGGCCTTCGGCGGCCAGGCCGCGCAGGAGCGTGACCAGACGGGCCTTGGCCGCGTAGTCGAGGCCCCGGGTCGGCTCGTCGAGGAGGAGCAGAGGAGGGCGGGCGGTCAGGACGATCGCCAGGGCGAGCGTGAGGCGCTGGCCCTCCGACAGGTCGCGGGGGTGGGTGTGGTCCGCGATGCCGGGAAGCAGCTCGGTGACCAGGGCGCGGCAGGTGCCCGCCTGCGCCGCCGCGTCATGGTCGGCGGCGGCGCACTCGGCGGCCACCGTGTCCGCGTAGAGGAGGTCCCTCGGCTCCTGGGGGACCAGGCCCACGTGGCGGATCAGCTCGCGCGGGCCCGTGCGGTGCGGGACCGCGCCGCCTACGCGCACCGAGCCCGCCGCCGGTTCGAGCAGGCCCACCAGCGTCGAGAGGAGCGTGGACTTCCCGGCGCCGTTGCGGCCCATCAGGGCCACCGTCTCGCCCGCGCGGACGGTGAGGTCCACGCGGCGCAGGGCCTCCACGCGGCCCCGGCGGACGGCGAGGGCGGTGACGCTCGCGGCGGCGGGCTCAGGGGCGTCCGGCTTCGTGCGCCCGCGCGGGGCCGGGCGGCGCGGCGCGGGCGGCGTGGCCGCGGCTTCCTCGCGTTCATGGGGCCCGGAACCCGCGAGAGCCAGCCGCTCCCGCAGCGGGCCCGCCCTGCGCCGTGCGTCCCGCACCGTCAGTGGCAGCGGTGACCAGCCCGCGAGGCGGCCGAGGCCCACCACCGGCGGGTGGACGGGCGAGAGCGCCATCAGCTCGGCGGGATCCCCGAGCACGGGCGCCTGGCCCGGCGCCGCGAGCAGCAGCACCTGGTCCGCGTACTGGACGACCCGCTCCAGGCGGTGCTCGGCCATCAGGATCGTCGTGCCCAGGTCGTGGACGAGGCGCTGCAGTACGGCGAGTACCTCCTCGGCGGCGGCCGGGTCGAGGGCCGACGTCGGTTCGTCGAGCACGAGGACCCGGGGGTGCGGCGTGAGCACCGAGCCGATGGCGACGCGCTGCTGCTGACCGCCGGAGAGCGTGCTGATGGGGCGGTCGCGCAGCTCGGCGAGGCCGAGCAGGTCGAGGGTCTCCTCGACCCGGCGGCGCATCACGTCGGGGGCGAGCCCGAGCGACTCCATGCCGTACGCGAGCTCGTCCTCGACGGTGTCCGTCACGAAGTGCGAGAGCGGGTCCTGGCCCACCGTGCCGACGACGTCGGCGAGTTCACGCGGCTTGTGGGTACGGGTGTCGCGCCCCGCCACCGTCACACGGCCCCGCAGGGTGCCCCCGGTGAAGTGCGGCACGAGCCCGCTCACCGTGCCGAGCAGCGTCGACTTGCCGACCCCCGAAGGCCCGACGAGGAGCACCAACTCGCCCTCGGGCACGGCGAGATCGACCCCGCGCACGGTGGGCTCGGTGACCCCTTCGTACGTCACGGAGACATCCTCGAAGCGGATCATGAGGACTCCTTGGAGCGAACGCGGGTGGAAACAGGGGCGGCGGAATCGGCGGGCACCGGCGCCACGAAGGCGGGCAGCAGGCCGACAAGGACGGCCGCCGCGGGCCACAGCGGCAGCGTCGGCGCCGTCAGGGGGACGACTCCGGGGTGCAGGGCGCCAGCGTCGTACGAGGAGGCCCAGATCATCAGGCCCGCCACCGCGATCCCCGATCCCGCGACGAGCCAGGCGCGGACGCCCCAGGGGTCGGGGCGGTAGCGGGTGCGGACGGAGCGCCGGCCGCCGAGGCGCAGGCCGGCGAGGGCCGCGAGCAGGCCGACGGCCAGGACCGGCAGACCGTAGCCCGTGCCTCCCGCCGTGAGCAGGCCGTACGTTCCCGCGCAGACGCCCATCAGGCCGCCGAGCGTCAGTACCGCCGTGGCCCTGCGCACCCCTGCGGGCACCGGAGCGCTGCGGCCGAAGCCGCGCGCGTCCATCGCGGCGGCCAGGGCGACCGACCGCTCAAGGGCGCCCTCAAGGACCGGGAGGCCGACCTGGAGCAGCCCCCGGATGCCCTTGTCCGCACGCCCGCGAAGGCGCCGCGCGGCCCGCAGCCGCTGCACGTCCATGATCAGATTCGGCGCGAACGTCATCGCGACGACGATGGCGACCCCCACCTCGTACAGCGCGCCCGGCAGCGACTTGAGCAGCCGGGCCGGGCTCGCGAGGGCGTTGGCGGCGCCGACACAGATGAGGAGTCCCGCGAGGCGCACCCCGTCGTAGAGCGCGAAGAGCAGCCCCTCGGCCGTCACCCTGCCACCGATCCGCACGCCCTTCGCCCAGTCGGGCAGCGGCACTTCGGGGAGCGTCACGATGACGTGCGTACCGGGGATGGGGGAGCCGAGGACGACGGCGAAGACGAGCCGGATCGCGATCACGACGAGACCCAGCTTCACGAAGGCGCCGTACGACCGTGCCCACGGTGCCGACGTCCTGCGTGCCGCGACGACGTAGCCCGCGACCCCGATGAGGAGACCGAGCAGCAGGGGATTGGTGGTGCGGGACGCCGCGACGCCGAGCCCGAGCGCCCACACCCACCAGGCGCCCGGGTGCAGCGCGTTGCTCCGGTGCGCTCGGGGGGCGAGCCGCCGCCGCAGCGCACCGGGTGCGGTGCTCGGGTGATCGTTCATGGCGCGGGTCAGCCGCGTCGGCGGCGTGCCTGCCAGAGGGCGGCCCCGCCGAGCAGGGCGATGGCGGCGACACCCGCGATCAGGCCGACGGAGGGACCACCGGAGTCGCTCTCCTTCTTGCTCGCGTCTTTGCTCGCGTCCTTGCTCGTGGCGGGTGTCCGCTCCGGCTTCCTCTCGGACTCCCCGTTGCCCGCGACCTGCTCTCCGCAGCCCGACTTCGGGTAGTCGGCGATGGCGCACAGGAGCGCGTTGCTGTCGTAACGCAGCGGCTTGGCGACCGCGGCGAGGGCGTCCGCGCTCGTCGCGTCGTCCGCGATCCGGGCGCAGGCGGTACGCGGCTTCGGCGGCGTCTCGCCTTCGGGGGCGTCACCCGGCGTACCGAAGTCGATGACCAGGGCGATCCGCTTGCGGCCGTCCTCGGCGGGGGTCTTGGCGCAGACGGCGGCGAAGTCCGCCGCGGCGCCGCGCGGCTTCGCGGAGTCCTGCGAGTCCTCGGACACGGAGAACCGGAAGCCCTGGACGGCGCCGTCTTCGGGCCGGGCGGTGCTGGGGCCCTGGCTCGCGTAGGCCCACTTGGAGCCGTCCCGGTCCCAGAAGGACCAGTAGCGGTAACCGGCGGCCTGGGCGGGGGCGGCGGCGAGGACGCCGAGCAGGGCGGCGACGAACGCCCCCACCACCAGGTGCCCCCACCGCGCGCGACCCCGCGTCACAGCTGCTGCTTCTTCTTGTTGCCGCTGTACAGGAAACCGATGCCGACACCGGCGACCATGCCCACGCCGATGATCCACCAGACGCTCACGCCGCCGCCGTCATCGCTGTCCTTCTTCTCGTCGGCGGCCTTCTCGGTCGTCTGCGGGGCGGGACCGGTCGCGTTCAGCCGCTCGACCAGGTCCGCGCCGCCGAAGTCACGCGCGTCGAGGCCGGAGGCGTGGGCGGCGAAGATCAGCTGGGCGTAGGCGGCGGGGCCGGACTTCTTGGCCCAGTCCGCGGAGTTCTTCGCCAGCCACTCGGCCGACTTCTTGGCCTGCTCCGGCTGACCCGCCGCGGCGAGCGCGAGCACGGAGTCCGCGGTGTTGCCCAGGTCGGGCATGTTCTTGGCGCCGGGCATCGAGGACATCAGGTGGTCGTCGCCCTTGGCGAGGGTCTTGAGGAGGTAGCCCGTGCCGTTCGACGCCGCCTGCTCGGCGGTGTCGGCCTTGGCGCACTTCGGGGCTGCGGCCTCCTTCTTCGCCTCGTCCACGACCAGGCCCTTGCCATGGGCGCCGAGTACGCCTGCCGCGGTGGCGTCCGCGTTCGGCGCCGGCTTGCCCGACTTGACGTCCGCGAGACCGAAGGCGCCGCCGTCCTTCTCGCAGCTCATCGAGAGGGCGGGCAGCGCGTCGTACGCGGACTTGCCGTCCCGCGACTTCACCGACTGCGGCTTCTCGCCCGCGGCGGCGAGCGCGCCGATCACGATGCCGGTGGAGTTGGCGTCGGAGTCCATGCCGGGGCTGTATCCCCAGCCGCCGTCGGTGTTCTGCGCCGACTTCAGCCAGCCGACGCTCTTCTCGACCGCCTTGTCCTGACCGCCGAGCGCGGCGAGAGCCTGTACGGCGGACGCCGTCATGTTGCTGTCGACCATGGTCTTGGAGTCGCACGGCTCGCTCGCGTCGGCACGGTACGCGGTGAAACCGCCGCTCGCGCACTGCTGTCCGGTGAGCCAGTCGACGGACTTCGCGGCGGGCTTCACGCCGACGGCGTCTTGGGCGAGCAGGGCGTACGACTGCCGGAACACGCCGTCGAACTTGGGATCCGAGTCGCCGTACAGACCGGAGGGAAGCCCGGCGGAGGGCGACGGGGACGCGGTGTCCGCGAAGGCGGCCGGGGCGGCGGCCGAACCGAACACGGCGACGGCGGCCAGGACCGCTGCGCTGCGGCGAACGTTCATGATGCGGCGGGTGCCTCTCCCTGCGGGGAGCGGGGCAGCACGGGCACGTAGCGGGCACGGGCACCGGGCGGCTCCGGCTCCGTGTACCTCGACGGTGCCGTTCATCGGAGGGTCCGACGACGCGAGCCGGTCATGTTCCGTACCAGGCATTCCGGCTCACCGCGCGGGCGCGGGATAACGGAATGGGGTCTCCCCTGCTCGAGCGGAGTCGAGAGCTTGGGGAAGGGTCAGCGCCGGATTTCCACCGGCTTCCCCCCGTACGGGCATGATGACGACGGGGCCACTCTACCGGCCCGTAGGGGGAGCGGCCCGGGGCGCCCGCCCCCGGCGCCGGACGTCACACCGCCCGGTACCGCACCGGATCGTCGCCCACCGCCTCCGCGCGCCCCAGCTTCACCAGGCGCCGCACATGGGCCTCGGCCTCGGAGACCGCGATGTTCCGTGAGCCGTAGCGGATCTCGGCCCAGGGGCGGTTCCACTCCATCTGCTCGGCGAGCTGCCAGGGCGTGAGGGGCTCGGCGAGGAGGGCGAGCAGGTCCGTCAGGCGCTCCTCGTGGTGGGCCAGGATCTCCCGCACGCGGGCCGGAGCGTCCGTGAACGCGTACTGATGGGCGGGCAGCACCTCGGCGGGACCCAGGCGGCCGACGCGCTCCAGGGAGTCGATGTAGTCGCCGAGGGGGTCGGTGACGGTGTCGTCGTCGGGGTCCTCGTAGAGGCCGATGTGCGGGGTGATGCCGGGGAGCAGATGGTCGCCGGAGAACAGGCGGCCGTGACCGGGCAGCTGCGCCGGGTGCTCCTCCTCCAGGTGCAGGCAGACGTGACCGGGGGTGTGCCCCGGGGTCCAGATCGCGCGGAGCCTGCGCCCCGGCAGCTCCAGCAGCTCGCCCGGCGTGATGTCCCGGTCGGGGAGCGCGGCGGCCATGCCCGGGAGGCGGGGCGCGCGGCCCGCGTCGCGGGCGGCGAGCAGCGGTGTCAGATGCTCCGCGGGGGCGCCCGCGGCCGTCAGCTTCTCCACCATGTAGTCGAACCAGCGCGCGGGCGGCCCTGTGCGCGTGCGGCGTACGACCGACGCGTCCGCCTCGTGCATCGCGATCCACGCGCCCGATGCCTCGCGGACCTTGGCCGAGAGGCCGTGGTGGTCGGGGTGGTGGTGGGTGATGACGACGCCGTGCACCGCCTCGACGGACGTGCCGCAGGCGGCGAGGCCGGTGGCGAGGGAGTCCCAGGACGTGGGGTCGTCCCAGCCCGTGTCGATGAGGACCGGGCCGCCGTCGGTGTCAAGGAGATGGACGAGGGTGAAGCCCAGGGGGTTGTCGGGGATCGGGACCTTGATGCTCCATACGCCCCCGCCGTGCTCGGCCACCTGCGGTTCGGTCACCTGCGTCATCGGGAGCCCTCTTCTTCGCTCGTCCGTAACTAGAACTAGTTCCAATGATCGCCCAAGTCGACCGTTCACTCAGGCTACTTGAGCCTTGCCCTCCGTGGACTACTGGAACTAGAACTGGTATCAGTTCTGAAACAGTGTCAGAGAGCGTGCCGCGCAGGCGGAATCCCGCAGGAGGCAGTCAGCCATGACCGATCTCGTGGAACACGGACAGCTGTTCATCGGCGGGGAGTTGGTGGACCCCCTCGGCAAGGACGTCATCGAGGTGATCTCGCCGCACACCGGCCGGGTCTTCGCGCGGGTGCCGCACGCCGCGCCCGCCGATGTGGACCGGGCCGTCGCCACCGCGCGCAGGGCGTTCGAGGACGGGCCCTGGCCCCGGATGACGCTCGACCAGCGGATCGAGGTCATCGCCAGGATCAAGGACGCGTTCGCGGTGCGGCACGAGGAGATCGCCCGCGTCATCAGCTCCGAGAACGGCACCCCGTACACCTCCAGCATCATGGTGCAGGCCCTCGCCGCGATGATGGTCTGGGACTCGGCGCTCACGGTCGCGCGGAACTTCACCTACGAGGAGCAGCGCGACGGAGCACTCGGCAAGATCCTCGTCCGGCGCGAGCCGGTCGGCGTGGTGGCGGCCGTCGTCCCGTGGAACGTCCCGCAGTTCACGGCGGCGGCCAAGCTCGCGCCCGCGCTGCTCGCCGGGTGCCCGGTGATCCTCAAGACCTCGCCCGAGGCGCCGCTCGACGCCTACATACTCGCGGAGATCGCCACCGAGGCGGGGCTGCCGCAGGGCGTGCTCTCGATCATCTCGGCGGACCGCGAGGTGAGCGAGTACCTCGTCGGGCACCCCGGCATCGACAAGGTGTCCTTCACCGGTTCCGTCGGCGCCGGCAAGCGCGTCATGGAGGTCGCGGCCCGCAATCTCACGCGCGTGACCCTGGAGCTCGGCGGCAAATCGGCCGCGGTGATCCTGCCGGACGCCGACGCGTCGGCTGCGGTCGCCGGCATCGTCCCCTTCGCCTGGATGATCAACGGCCAGGCCTGCGTGGCCCAGACCCGCATCCTCGTGCCGCACTCGCGCTACGACGAGTTCGCCGACGCCTTCGCCGCCGCGGCCGGAGCGCTCAAGGTCGGCGACCCGCTCGACCCGGCGACCGAACTCGGCCCACTGGTCGCCAAGCGACAGCAGCAGCGCTCGCTCGACTACATCCGCATCGGCCAGGAGGAGGGCGCGAAGATCCTGACGGGCGGCGGGCGCCCGGCGGGGCTCGACGAGGGCTGGTACGTCGAGCCCACACTCCTCGGCGGCGTGGACAACTCGATGCGCGTCGCCCGCGAGGAGATCTTCGGCCCGGTCATCTGCCTCATTCCGTACGGCGACGAGAGCGAGGCCGTGAAGATCGCCAACGACTCGGACTACGGGCTCAGCGGCAGTGTGTGGACGGCGGACGTGGAGCGCGGCATCGACATCGCGCGCCGGGTGCGCACCGGAACGTACTCGGTGAACACCTTCAGTCTCGACATGCTCGGACCGTTCGGCGGCTACAAGAACTCCGGTCTGGGGCGGGAGTTCGGGCCCGAGGGGTACGGCGAGTACTTCGAGCACAAGATGATCCATCTGCCGCCGGGGTACGAGGGGGCCGGTGCCTGATGGGTGACCGCTGGCACGTCGAGGTGGACCGCTCCGTCTGCATCGGCTCCGGGATGTGCGTGATCACGGCGCCGGGCGGGTTCGCGCTCGACTCCGCCCGGCAGTCGCACCCCGCGGATCCCGAGACCGACGCCAACGAGAAGGTGCTCGAAGCGGCCGAGGGGTGTCCGGTCGAGGCGATCACGATCACGTTGTCCGGCAGCGGGGAGGTCGTCTTCCCGCCGGAGGACTGATCGGGTCCGTGCCTGATCGGGTCCGTGCCTGATCGGGTCCGTGCCTGATCGGGTCCGTGCCTGATCGGGTCCGTGTTGGCCGGGACTTCACTTCCGCGACGCCGCCCACACCGGCTTGCATGGGTCCTGTACGTATCCTGTTCGATCGAACGGGTGCGAACAGGACTTTACCCATGCGTTCCGCATGGCCGATCGATGACATCCGTGACTGTCCGTCCCCTTTGCGGCCTGGAAATCTCTCTCCCAGACCACATGGGGAGGGGACACCGTGGACAAGCGGTACGAGGTCTACTGTCTGGCCGACAGGCACTTCTACGAGACTCCGGACCGTTTGTCCGTGGGCGGCAGCGCCCCCGATTTCGAGACGGCGGGGCGCCCGGTCCCGCAGGGATGGCGGTCGGCGCGCCAGGGCGACTGGCTGACCTTCGTCCCCGTCGACGAGGACGGGCACGCCAGGCCCGCGCCCCAGCAGGGCTGGAAGATCCACGTCTCCGCCACGCTGGAGAACGCCGACCGGATCGCCGCGGCGGTCACGGACCACTGCGTGCCGCGCTCCGTCCCCTTCAAGTTCATCGCGGGACGGCGCCTGCTCCACCTGCGCAACAGCAAGTACGCGGGACGCGACGGCAGCGGCAAGTTCGTGACGATCTACCCCGCCGACGAGCAGCAACTGCACGCGGTCCTTGATGAGCTGGGGCGAATACTCGCAGGGCAGGAAGGCCCCTACATCCTCACCGACCTGCGCTGGCAGGAAGGCCCGCTGTACGTCAGGTACGGCGCCTTCACCCGCCGCATGTGCGCCGACGAGCGCGGCGGTCTCGTCCCCGCGATCGAGGACGACCAGGGGCGCCTCGTCCCCGACTCGCGCGACCCGGCCTTCCGGGTCCCCGAGTGGGTGACGCTCCCGCCGTTCCTCGAACCCCAGCTGGCGGCGCGCAACAACACGACGGTCGGCGACCTGCCGTACCGCATGGAGAAGGCGCTGCACTTCTCCAACGGCGGCGGGGTCTATGTGGGCACCGATACCAGGGACGGCAGCAAGGTCGTCCTGAAGGAAGGCCGGCCGCACGCGGGCCTGGCATCCGACGGGGCCGACGCCGTGGCCCGCCTGGAGCGCGAACGGGACGCGCTGGGGAAGCTGGCGGGCCTCGGTGTCGCGCCCGAGGTGCGGGACTGGTTCGAACTCGGCGGCCACCGCTTCCTCGTCATGGACTTCCTGGAGGGCCGCACCCTCAACTCCTTCTTCGCGGACCGCCATCCGCTGTTGGTCAGCGAACCGGACGCCGACGCGATCGCCGCGTACACGGCCTGGGCGCTGCGGATCCACCGCGCCGTCGAGGAGGCCGTCGCGGCCGTGCACGGTCGGGGCGTCGTCTTCAACGACCTCCATATGTTCAACATCATGGTCGCCCCCGACGAACAGTCCGTCTCCCTCCTCGACTTCGAGGCGGCGGGGCGGGTGGGCGAGGGCGGCAGACAGATCGTGGCCCACCCCGGATTCATCGCGCCCGCCGACCGCGAGGGCGTGGACGTCGACCTCTACGCACTCGCCTGCCTGCGGCTCGCCCTCTTCCTGCCGATCACCACGCTCCTCGCGGTCGACCGGGGCAAGGCGGCGCACCTCGCGACAGTGATCGCGGCCGAATTCCCCGACGTACCGGCGGAGTTCCTCGCCGGAGCGGTGGCGGAGATCGAGCGGGGAGGGCAGGACGGGACCGGTGGCGGGGCGGTCGCGGGGGCCACGGCATCCGCATCCGCGTCCGCGCCGCTCGTCGAGGTGGCCGACTGGCCCGCCAGCCGGGACTCGATGGTCAAGGCCATCCTCGCCTCGGCCACCCCGGAGCGCGACGACCGGCTCTTCCCCGGCGACATAGCGACGTTCACCGACGGCGGCGGGCTCGGCCTCGCACACGGTGCGGCCGGAGTGCTGCTCGCCCTCGCCGAGGGCGGCGGCGAACGCTACGAGGAGGGCGAGCGCTGGCTCCTGAAGCACACCGAATCCGCGCCGCCCGGTACGCCGCTCGGGCTGAACGACGGCCTCGCGGGCATCGCCCACGTACTCGAACGGCTCGGTCACCGCACCCGCGCGCTCGATCTGATGGAGCTCATCCTCCAGGAGAACTGGCAGCGGCTGCCCTCGGACCTGAACGGCGGCCTGGCCGGACTCGGCCTCGCCCTCGACGCCCTCGCGCACAGCACAGGCGAGGAAGGTCTGGCCCAACACGCTTTCCGGGCAGCCGAGTTGATCGGCGATCGCCTCACCGCTGCCGAGGACCCGCCGAAGAAGGGGCGGCCCCGGGCCGGACTGCTGCACGGGGCGACCGGCCCCGCACTCCTCTTCCTCCGGCTCTACGAGAGGAACGGCGACCCGGCGCTCCTCGACCTGGCGGCGCGGGCCCTGCGCGCGGACCTCGAGCGGTGCGTGTCGCGGCCCGACGGCAGCATCGGGGTGGACGAGGGGTGGCGCACGATGCCGTACCTCGGCGACGGCAGCGTCGGCATCGGGATGGTCGTCGACGACTACCTCGCGCACCGGGACGACGCCGGGTTCGAGGCGGTACGGCCGGGTGTCCTGACCACCGCGCGCTCACGCTTCTGCGTGCAGCCGGGCCTGTTCCAGGGGCGGGCCGGACTGCTGCTGCACATCAACCGCAGCACCGCACCCGGCATCACGCCCGGGGACGTCGCAGCGCAGATCGAGGGACTCGGCTGGTTCGCGATGCCGTACGCCGGCCAACTCGCTTTCCCCGGACACCAGATGCTGCGCCTTTCCATGGACCTGCACACCGGAACGGCGGGCTGTCTTCTCGCCCTCGCCGCCGCCCTGGGGGACGGCGGAGCACACGTCCCCTTCCTGCCGCCTCTGAGGCGGCCCCAGAGCCGGTCCCGCCACGCAGCGGGGTCGTGACACCACCCGATGAGGACAGCAACGTCCCCAAAAGAGAGGCAACTCCCATGGCACTTCTCGACCTGCAGAGCATGGAGTCCGACGAGATGACCGGTGGCGGCCACGGTGGCGGCGGCAGCAACGTGAGCCTGCTCCTGTGCTGGAGCGACGCGAGCGTCCTGCTCTGTCTGTGACACCGGTCCGTGCCTGACCGGCACGGTTCCTGAGGGACCGGGCGGCACCTCCTCGCGGAGGGCCGCCCGGCTCCACCGATGCCATGGCCCTCGCGGACAGCGTTCTCGTCACGCTCCGCCCCGGCCGCACCGCCACGGACACGAGGACCCGTACCGCATGGCGACCACGACCACCCGGCCTCCCCGGCCCGACCACGACGCGGGCCTCCTGAAGGCCGCCACCCGCCACAGTGCCGCCCGCTGCGTGGCCCTGGTGCTGTGCAGCGTCGCAGGAGCCGGGGCGAGCCTCCTCCTGCCGTTCGCCATCGGCCGCGCCCTCGATACCGTCCTCGCGGGGCACGCGGCCGGTCACGTCGGTGCCGACGCCACCCGCTGGATCCTCCTGTGCACGGCGCTCGTCGGTGCGAGCGCACTTCTCGACGCCTGCGACGGCGTCCTCACCGGAACCACCAACGCCCGCACCACGGCCTGGCTGCGCGGCCGGGTCGGGCGCCACGTGCTGGCCGTCGGGCCGCGCGCCACCGCGCGTTTCGCCCCCGGCGACCTGGTGGCCCGCCTCATCGACAACGCGGCCCACGCGGGCGTCGCGCCCGCCACACTCGCCGCGCTTCTCGCCGCCCTGGTCGCGCCCGTCGGCGCCGTCGTGGCCCTCGTCCTGATCGACGGCTGGCTCGCCGTGGTGTTCGTCGCCGGGGCACCCGTACTCGTCCTGCTCCTGCGGGCGTTCGTGCGCGTCTCGTCCGACTGCGTGGCGCGCTACCAGCAGGTCCAGGGCGACATCGCGGGCCGCCTCGGCGAGGCGATCGGCGGGGCAAAAACCGTCACGGCCGCGCACACCGAGGACAGAGAGGCCGGGCGCATCCTCGCGGCGCTGCCCGAACTCTCCCGCCAGGGACATCGGATGTGGCGGGTCCAGGGCCGCTCCCAGGCGCAGGCCGTCGCGGTCGCGCCCCTCCTGCAGATCGCGGTCGTCGCGGTCGCGGGCCATCTGGTGGTCCAAGACCGCATCACCGTCGGCGAGTTGCTCGCCGCCTCCCGGTACGCGGTGCTCGCCACCGGTATCGGCATGCTCGTCGGACAGCTGGGGGCACTGGTGCGGGCGCGGGCGGCGGCGCGACGCCTCGGGGAGGTGCTCGCGGAGCCCGCGACCCCCTACGGGGAAGCTGAACTACCTCTGGGAGACGGACTGTTGGAGGTACGTGGCGTGAGAGTGACTCGCGGTGGGCGTGCCGTGCTCGACGGGGTCGACCTGACGGTTCCCGCGGGCGGCACGCTCGCCGTGGTCGGGCGCTCCGGCGCCGGCAAGTCGCTTCTGGCGTCCGTCGCGGGCCGCCTCGCCGACCCCGACGAAGGGGACGTACGCCTCGACGGCGTCCCTCTGCGCTCGCTCAGCCGCGAGGAGCTGCGCCGCGAAGTCGGTTACGCCTTCGAGCGGCCCGCGCTGCTCGGTACGACCCTGGAGGACACGATCGGCTTCGGCGCCCCGCGCCCGACACCGCCCCGCATCCGCGAAGCGGCCCGCGCCGCCCACGCCGACCCCTTCATCACACGCCTCCCCGACGGCTATGCGACACCTTGCGCGGAGGCGCCCCTCTCCGGGGGTGAGGCCCAACGCCTCGGCCTAGCAAGGGCGTTCGCGCGCGGCGGGCGGATCCTGATCCTGGACGACGCCATGTCGAGCCTGGACACGGTGACGGAACACCACATAGCCGAGGCCGTCCTCCACCACACCCCGCACCGCAGCCGCCTGATCATCGCCCACCGCGCGGCGACGGCGGCCCGCGCGGACGCCGTGGCCTGGCTGCACGAGGGCCGGATCCGGGCGGTGGGCACGCATGCGGAGCTGTGGGAGCGGCCCGAGTACCGGGAGGTGTTCGGCGCGTGAGGCACATGGAGCGGGCAGAGGAGGCGGAGCGCGTGGAGTCGTCCTCGACGGCCCCGCAAGGTCCCTACCGCCGAGGTGTCCGCTTCCTGTGGCGCAGGTGGCCGGTGCTGCTCAGGCTCGCGCTCTGGTCCGTCCTGGAGACCGGGCAGACCTTCCTCACCGGGTACGCCCTCGCACGCGCCCTGGACGACGGGTTCCTCGCGGGGCGTGAGGCGGTGGGTCTCGGGTGGCTCGGCGGGGCCGGGCTCGGCGTGCTCGTGGCCGCGTACGGCACGGGGCGGGTGTACCGCTCGGTCGCCGATCTGGTCGAGCCGCTGCGGGACAGCCTGGTCAGGCAGGTCGTCGGGCGGGGGCTGCGGGACGCCGACGGCGCCTCCGTCTCCCGGCTCACCCAGCAGGTGGAGATCGCCAGGGACACGTTCGCCGGCCTGGTCCTCGTGTCCCGCTCCTTCGTCTTCACGGCGGCGGGCGCGCTGATAGGCCTGTTTTCGCTTGCCCCGCTCCTCCTTCTTGTGGTGGCGCTGCCGCTGCTCGCCGGTATCGCCCTGTTCGTGGCGAGCCTGCGTCCACTGGCCAGGCGCCAGGAGAGGTTCCTCGTCGCGGACGAGGGCATCGCGGGCCAACTGGGTTCGATCACGCCGGGGTTGCGGGATGTCGCGGCCGCCGGCGCCGAGCAGGACGTGGCCGATGACCTGGACCGGGGTGTCGCCACGGAGTACGCGGCGGCCCGTGCCCTCGCCCACTGGGGCCTCCTGCGCACGGCGGCCCTGACGACCGGCGGCCAGCTGCCACTCGTCCTGCTCCTGGTCACGGCCCCCTGGCTGCTGAACCACGGAGTGACCCCGGGCGCCCTGGTGGGGGCGATCGCCTACGTCACCCAGGCGCTGCTCCCGGCCCTGCACAACCTGATCCACGGCCTGGGTACGAGCGGCTCCCGCCTGGCGATCGTCCTGCGCCGCCTGACGTGGACTCCGGGGGAGGGGACGGGGGCGGGCGCTGCGACACCCGCGCCCGGTGAGGAGGACGGAGCAGAGGCCCACGCCCCTGAAAAGGCTCCCGCCCTCCAGCTCTCCTCCGTCACCTTCGCCTACGGACCCCTCGCCGAACCCGTCGTACGCGACCTGTCGCTCACCGTCCCGCACGGCGGCCATCTGGCGGTCGTCGGCCCCAGCGGGATCGGGAAGTCGACGCTGGCCGGGCTCGTGGCCGGGCTGCTCGACCCGGGAGGCGGTGTCGTCCGCGTGGAGGGGCGGCCCGTACGAGGGCAAGAGGCCGTCGGGCGGCGGGTGTTGATCCCGCAGGAGGCGTACGTCTTCAGCGGGACGGTGCGGGAGAACCTGGAGTATCTGCGGGCCGACGCCGTCGGCGGCGCGGAGCTGCTGAACGCCGCGCGGGTTGTCGGGCTCGGCGGGCTCATCGAGCGGCTGGGCGGCCTCGCCGCCCCCGTCGAGCCGGCCACGCTCTCCGCGGGCGAGCGGCAGCTCGTCGCGCTGACCCGCGCCTATGTCTCGTACGCGACCCTCGTCCTGCTCGACGAGGCCACCTGCCACCTCGACCCGATGGCGGAGGCCCGCGCCGAGCGGGCGTTCGCGGCGCGCCCCGGCGGCACCCTCGTGGTGATCGCCCACCGCATCAGCTCGGCCCGCCGCGCCGACCGGATCCTGGTGATGGACGGGACGCACACCCTGTGCGGCGGCCACGACGAGCTCATCGAGAGCTCCTCGCTCTACCGCGAACTGTCCGGCAGCTGGGGCGCTACGGGTCCGGGGCCACGGAGCGGGGCGTCACACCCAGCCCTCCCCGCGCGATATCCGTATGGCGTCGATCCTGTTGCGCGCCCCGGTCTTACGGGTGATGGCGGCCATGTAGTTGCGCACCGTTCCGTTGGTCAGGTGCAGGCGGTGCGCGATCTCGGCGACGGGCGCGCCTCCGGCGGCGAGTGAGAGGACCAGTAACTCCCGGTGGGTGAGGGGCATCTGAGCTGCTTTCAGGAACCCGAACCCCAGCGAATCGTCTACGAACCTCCGGCCGGTCGCCACCTGCCTTATCCCGGCGAGCAGCCGGTCGAGCGGGCTCGCCTTGTCCACGTAGCCGACGGCGCCTGCCTCCATGCAGCGACGCAGCAGGCCCGGTCGGTTCCCGGACACCAGGACGAGGAGCGGGCTGCCGAGGCCGCCGCTCACCGGATGGGACTGCTCCCCGAACTCGGCTGAGGCGTAAGCCGTTTCGCCGTCGGGATCGACCACGCAGACGTCGGGCCGCACCGCGCCGGTACGGTCGCGGGCGTTGCGCCATGGTGCATGGAACACCTCCAGGTCCGGCTCACGGGCGAGGCGCTCAGCGAGCGCCGATCGCAGCAGACAGGCGTCATGCACGAGAAGAACCCGGATCACGCTCTGATCCCCCAGTTCTCCGCTTCTGGTTCCGATGGCTTCATTCAGCACGTGGACCATTCATAGCGGGCGTCAACCACTTGACGGACACGGAGAACTGGCCAAGCGGGACCAGACGAGGCTCAGGGGCGCAATTGCCCGGTGCGCGTGCGCCCCCTGTGCAACTATCCGGGGTTTGTGACGTCAAGGTCAGTGACGTCAAGGTTTGC
Source organism: Streptomyces sp. NPDC058257 (assembly GCF_042881845.1). Lineage (NCBI taxonomy): Bacteria > Bacillati > Actinomycetota > Actinomycetes > Kitasatosporales > Streptomycetaceae > Streptomyces > Streptomyces sp. NPDC058257. The sequence goes on along the minus strand of NZ_JBHVXJ010000031.1, from coordinate 29,743 downwards.
GCCGTCAGGTTTTCTGATCGGCCTCGGGGGACGTCAGATCGATCAGACGGCACACCATCTCGATGTCGATCTTGACCTGTGCGATCGACGCCCGCCCCGAGAGCCAGGTGATCAGCGCGGAGTGCCAGGTGTGCTCGATGACCCGGACGGCCGAGAGCTGCTCGGGGGTCGGCGCGTCCGCCAGGCCCATCGCGTCCAGGATGATCGCCGTGGTCAGCCGCGAGACCGTGTCCACCTCGGGGCTCACCGAGCGATCGGCGAAGGTCAGCGCCCTGACCATGGCGTCCGCCAGATGGGGCTCGCGCTGCAGGGCGCGGAAGGCCCGCATCAGCGTCTCGGCGCACCGCTCGGCGGGCGTCTCACCGTCGGGCGGGCGCTTACGGATCGTCGTGTGCATGTGCTGCAGCTGGTCCTGCATGGTGGCGACCAGGAGATGCACCTTGGAGGGGAAGTAGCGGTACAGCGTGCCGAGGGCGACGCTCGACGACTCGGCGACCTCGCGCATCTGCACCGCGTCGAATCCGCCCCTGCTCGCGAGTTGGGCGCTGGCGTGCAGGATGCGGCGACGGCGCGCCTCCTGCCGTTCGGTCAGGGGTGGCGACGCCGGATCAGCTGCTGCGACTTCCGCTGCCTTGGCTTCCGATGACATATGTCCCGTTGTTCCGTCGTCCCGCTCCGGTCAGGTGGTCGGCCAGCATGGCAGGGCACCCGCCGTGGCGCGAATCACCTGATCCGGGCCTTACAGCGCGGCTACCTGCCGGTAGATTCAAAGCTCGTTCAGCGATCATTCAGCGATCAAGTCTGAAACTTGTTCTAGATTACCGTCCCGGCGTAACCTCGCGGACAACCGCAGGGAGAAGGGGGCCGAGAGTGACCGCTGAGGCCATGGAGGCGGGCCCCCGGACGGGGCCGCAGGGCGCCGATGGCGACCGCCCGCTGCGCATCGCTCTCCTCACGTACAAAGGCAACCCGTTCTGCGGGGGCCAAGGCGTCTATGTACGTCACCTCTCGCGCGAGCTGGCCCGCCTCGGCCACAGCGTCGAAGTGATCGGCGCACAGCCCTACCCCGTCCTGGACGAGGGCCTGGCGGGCCTCAAGCTCACCGAGCTGCCGAGCCTCGACCTCTACCGTTCGCCCGACCCCTTCCGCACGCCGAAGCGCGGCGAGTACCGCGACTGGGTCGACGCGCTCGAAGTGGCGACGATGTGGACCGGCGGCTTCCCCGAGCCCGCGACGTTCAGCCTGCGCGCCCGCCGCCATCTGCGCGCCAGGCGGGGCGAGTTCGACGTCGTGCACGACAACCAGACGCTCGGCTACGGCCTGCTCGGAGATCTCGGCGCCCCGCTCGTCTCGACGATCCATCACCCCATCACCGTGGACCGCGGGCTCGACCTGGACGCGGCGCCCGGCTGGCGGCGCCGCATGTCCGTGCGCCGCTGGTACGCGTTCACGCGCATGCAGAAGCGGGTGGCCCGCCGCCTGCCCTCCGTGCTCACCGTCTCCGGCACATCGCGCCAGGAGATCATCGACCACCTCGGCGTACGCGACGACCGCATCGACGTCGTGCACATCGGCGCCGACACCGACCTCTTCTCGCCGGACCCCTCGATCCCCGAGGTGCCGGGCCGGATCGTCACGACGTCCAGCGCGGACGTCCCGCTCAAGGGCCTCATCCACCTCGTCGAGGCGCTCGCCAAGGTCCGCGCCGAGAACCCCGCCGCCCATCTCGTCGTCGTGGGCAAGCGTGCCGAGGACGGCCCGGTGGCGCAGGCGATCGAGAAGTACGGCCTCAAGGACGCCATCGAGTTCGTCAAGGGCATCACCGACGAGGACCTCGTGGACCTGGTCCGCTCGGCCGAGGTCGCCTGTGTCCCTTCGCTCTACGAGGGCTTCTCGCTCCCCGCGGCCGAGGCGATGGCGACGGGGACGCCGCTGCTCGCGACGACCGGCGGCGCGATCCCGGAGGTCGCGGGCCCCGACGGCGAGACCTGCCTGGCCGTGCCGCCCGCCGATCCCGGCGCGCTCGCGGCGGGCCTGAGCAGGCTGCTCGGCGACCGTGAGCTGCGGGTCCGCCTCGGCGCGGCAGGGCGCGAGCGGGTCCTCGCCAAATTCACCTGGGCCCGCGCCGCCCAGGGCACCGCAGAGCTGTACCGCGCGGCGATCGCCGGAAAAAACGCGGCCCCGCAATCCGGCCGCCCCCCGGCCACCACCCCGACGTACTCCGGGAGCCATCGCTGATGCTGACCGTCGACTTCACCCGCTTTCCGCTCGCCGCGGGCGATCGCGTACTTGACCTGGGCTGCGGCGCGGGCCGGCACGCCTTCGAGTGTTATCGGCGGGGGGCCCAGGTGGTGGCCCTCGACCAGAACGGCGAGGAGATCCGCGAGGTCGCCAAGTGGTTCGCCGCGATGAAGGAGGCGGGCGAGGCACCGGCGGGCGCGACCGCCACGGCGATGGAGGGCGACGCGCTCAACCTGCCCTTCCCCGACGCCTCGTTCGACGTCGTGATCATCTCCGAGGTGATGGAGCACATCCCCGACGACAAGGGCGTACTCGCCGAGATGGTCCGCGTCCTGAAGCCGGGCGGCCGTATCGCGGTCACCGTCCCGCGCTACGGCCCCGAGAAGGTCTGCTGGGCGCTCAGCGACGCGTACCACGAGGTCGAGGGCGGCCACATCCGCATCTACAAGGCGGACGAACTGCTCGGCAGGATGCGCGAGGCGGGCCTGAAGCCGTACGGCACGCACCACGCGCACGCCCTGCACGCGCCGTACTGGTGGCTGAAGTGCGCGTTCGGCGTGGACAACGACAAGGCGCTGCCGGTGCGGGCGTACCACAAGCTCCTGGTCTGGGACATCATGAAGAAGCCACTGGCGACGAAGGTGGCGGAGCAGTTGCTCAACCCGGTCGTGGGTAAGAGTTTCGTGGCGTACGCGACGAAACCGCATCTGCCGAAGGCCGACGTGACGTCTGACGCCGAGTCCGACGCGAAGACCGACGCGTGACGAGCCCGGAGCGGACGGAACACCTGGTCCTGCCCGGCGTCCTGACGGCCGATCAGGCAACGCGGACAGTGCACGGGATCCTGGCCGTCCAACGCGAGGACGGCGCGATCCCGTGGTTCCGCGGCCACCACCTGGACCCCTGGGACCACACCGAGGCCGCCATGGCCCTGGACGCGGCGGGCGAGCACGCGGCGGCGGGCCGCGCCTACGACTGGCTCGCGCGGCACCAGAACCCGGACGGGTCCTGGTACGCGGCGTACGCCGACGGTGATCCGCACGACGTGACGGACCGGGGCCGCGAGACGAACTTCAGCGCGTACATCGCCGTGGGCGTCTGGCACCACTACCTCTCGACGGGCGACGACACGTTCCTGGACCGCCTGTGGCCCACGGTGGCGGCGGCGGTGGAGTTCGTGCTCACGCTCCAGCAGCCGGGCGGCCAGATCGGCTGGAAGCGCGAGCCGGACGGGACGCCGGTTAACGACGCGCTCCTGACCGGCAGTTCATCGATCCACCAGGCGCTGCGCTGCGCCCTGGCGATCGCCGAGCAGCGCGAGGAGGCGCAGCCGGACTGGGAGCTGGCGACGGGCTCACTGGCCCACGCCATCCGCAGCCACCCCGAGCGCTTCCTGGACAAGGACCACTACTCGATGGACTGGTACTACCCGGTCCTCGGCGGCGCGTTGACGGGCGCGGGGGCCAAGTCCCGTATGGAGGAGGGCTGGGACCGCTTCGTGGTGCCGGACCTGGGCGTGCGCTGCGTCATCCCCAACAACTGGGTGACGGGCGGCGAGAGCGCCGAACTCGCTCTCGCCCTATGGGTGTTGGGTGAGTCCGACCGCGCCCTGGTGATCCTCCAGTCGATCCAGCACCTGCGAGACGCGGAGTCCGGCCTCTACTGGACGGGCTACGTCTTCGACGACAAGGCGATCTGGCCCGAGGAACTGACCACGTGGACGGCGGGCTCCCTGCTGCTCGCGGTGGCGGCACTGGGCGGCGACGAGGCCACCTGCGCGGTGTTCTCGGGAGAACGCCTGCCGGTGGGCCTCGCGCCGGAGTGCTGCGGGGCGGCCGCGGGGGGTCAGTAGCGGCGCAGCCGTCCGGCGACGGCGTGGCCGATGAAGACGTACACGAGGGCTGCCAGGCCGTAGCCGCAGACGACTCGGGCCCAGGCCTCGTCGAACGTGAACAGGTCATGCGACCAGCCGGCCAGCCAGCGGGCCACGTCGTGGATGAATTGGACGAGGTCGTTGGCGCGGTTCGCGTCCAACAGGTACATGAGGATCCACAGGCCGAGGATGATGGCCATGACGTCCGCGACGATGACGATGATCCTCGCTGCAGTGCTGCCACGTGCTTGTCGGGTGGACATGAGGGCCGAGTACCGGGGTCGGGCTTGTTGAAACCCATACGGGCTCGCCCGGGTGGCGGGCCCGCCCGTCCGGGGTGAGGCTGCCGGGAGAGCTGTCCACTCCCGGAGGTCCCCGTGTTGCTGTCCGCCGCGACCGTACGCCGGTCGCTCGTCGCCCCTGTGCTGTGCGGGGCCCTGCTAGCCGGCCTGACCGCGTGCAACGGCGACGCCGATGCCGCTGACACCGCGGACGCGTCGTCCACACCGTCCGCGACCAGCTCCGCGCAGAAGGAGAAGTTCGCGAAGACGCGGTTCGTGGCGAACGCGGGGATCGCCGCGGGGGCGACGTACCAGTGGATCGTGAAGCCGTTTCGTGCGGGGAAGTTCAAGAAGGGCGCAAACGGGCGGAAGTTCGCCCTGATCAAGGCCGGGCTCGCGGGGACGCTCGCCTACAACCGCCTCAAGGCCGCGTCGAAGAACGCCAAGGGCGACCCGACGCTGGCCAAGGCGGTGGCGCCGCTGACTGCGGGCATCGACGCGTTGAAGGACCTTCCCTCGAAGCTGCGCAAGGGGGATTCGACGGACTCGGTCGTGAACTCCTTCGATGACGTCATCAACAAGGTGAAGGACGCGGGTAAGGGGGCTGGTGCGGAGGTCAAGGACAAGGTGCCGTCGGCCGGGGACTTGGCGAAGGGCTGAGGGCTGGATATTTCAGCCTGTCCGGCGTTTGAGGACATCTTGTACCGGGGTCCAGGGGGCGGAGCCCCATGGTTTCGGGAAGGGGCGGGGTCGGGGAATGCCCCGCAGGGCCCGCCCCTGCCCAGCCGTCACCTAGCCGTTCAACTCCGCAAGCACCCGCAGCGTATGACGGTCCGGCGCCAGTACCAGCAGATCCGTCACCGGCCCCTTGCGCCACAACTCCAACCGCTCCGCGATCCGCTCCCGCGGCCCCACCAGCGAGATCTCATCGGCGAAGGCATCAGGAACGGCAAGGACCGCCTCCTCCCGCCGCCCCGCCAGAAACAGCTCCTGAATCCTCCGCGCCTCCTCCTCGAACCCCATCCGCGCCATCAGATCCGCATGAAAGTTTCGCGCGGAGTGCCCCATTCCGCCGATATAGAACCCCAGCATCGCCTTGACCGGAAGCAAGCCCTCCGCAACGTCGTCGCAGACCTTCGCCCGTGCCATGGGCGCGACCATGAAACCGTCCCGCACATCCGCGAGCGACGCCTCGTACACATCGGACCGCATCGGCGACCAGTAGAGGGGCAGCCACCCGTCCGCGATCCGCGCCGTCTGCGCGATGTTCTTCGGGCCCTCCGCACCGAGCAGCACCGGCAGATCGGCCCGCAGCGGATGCGTGATCGGCTTCAGGGGCTTGCCGAGACCGCTTCCGTCCTCCCCCTGGTAGGGGTGCGAGTGGAAGCGTCCGTCGAGGGCGACGGGCCCCTCCCGCCGCAGCACCTGGCGGATGACATCCACGTACTCCCGCGTGGCGGTCAGCGGCGACTTCGGGAACGGCCGCCCGTACCACCCCTCCACCACCTGCGGCCCGGAGAGCCCGAGCCCGAGCATCATCCGCCCGCCGGAGAGGTGGTCGAGGGTCAGCGCGTGCATCGCGGTCGTCACCGGCGACCGCGCCGCCATCTGTACGATCGCCGTGCCCAGCTTGATCCGCGAGGTCTGCGCCGCGATCCAGGTCAGTGGGGTGAAGGCGTCGGATCCCCACGCCTCCGCCGTCCATACGGAGTCGTAGCCGAGCCGCTCGGCCTCCTGGGCGAGTGCCACGTGCCCGGGGTCGGGGCCGCGCCCCCAGTAGCCGAGAGCGAGTCCCAGGCGCATACCTGTGCCCATCCCCGATCCTTTCTGACGGGCCGTCAGTTCAGTGCAGGGTGGCGACTGTACGACAACGGCCCCCCGCCCGGAAGGGCGAGGGGCCGCGAGCTACGGGCGAGATCAGCCGCGCTGAATCCCCGTGGTGTCCTGCAGCACGCCGCGACGGCCGTCCTGCGTCTGGGCCACCAGGCCGGGACCGCGCTGCTCGACGGCCAAGTACCAGGTGCCGGGCGCCAGTTCGGCGATCGGCGTCGGCGAACCGTCCTCCGCGTACAGCGGACGCGGCACCGGCACGGCGAACCAGAACGGTGAGAACTCACCGGTGGCCTGCGCCGCCCCGGGAGGCGGCGTCTGCTGCCCCGGCTGCGGCTGACCCGGCTGGGCGCCGAAGGGCTGACCCTGCTGGGGCTGACCGGGCTGGGCGCCGTACGGCTGGCCCTGCTGCGGCTGGCCCTGCGCACCGGGGTATCCGTAACCACCCTGCGGCTGGCCACCGTAGGGCTGGGGGGCGGCGGGGCGGGGGGCGCCGATGAGGGGGGCCTTGAAGGCGGGGACCGTCAGGGCGAGGATCGCCCCGGCGGCCAGGACCAGCGTGGCGATCAGGGAGAGGATGGTGCCGATGCCGACGCTGACGCCACTGTCCCCCTGTCCCATGTTGTCGAAGCCGCCGGCCGGGTCGAAGGTCTGCCCGAGGGCGCTCCAGAGGGCGGCCACGGTGAACACGACGCCGAAGTGTCCGAGGTCGATGCCGAGGACCTTCGGGGCCGCGGGCAGGCCGCGGGCCACGATGATGCAGACGGCACCGATGATCCCGGCCAGGGTGACCCCCAGCAGGAACGGCCCGCTGTTCCAGCCGTTCGGCATGTCAGTCGAGTCCGGGGCGCCTTCGAGGTCGATGATGTCCAGGAACGAGGCGATGAACAGCAATACCGCTGCCCCGATCACCACGCCGTCGCCTCGAGTGAGAGAGCGGATATTCACTTCAGGTCCTTCGTCAGTCGTCTCGTCGGTGGAGGCGTAGCTCGCCCCAGGTCGCGGCGCGGAGCGCGGGGATGGCCCCCCATCGTACGGAGGACATTATCGTCCGCGTGGGTGGGGTGTCTGCTCGGGATAAAGACCTATCGACGCGTTATCCCCGCAGAAAGCTCGCGATTCCGTCGGAGATCCCCTGGGCCGCCTTCTGCCGCCAGCTGCCGTTGGTGATCAACGCCTCGTCCTTGGCGTCCCGCATATTGCCGCACTCGATGAACACCTTGGGGACGGTGGACAGATTCAGGCCGCCCAGATCCTTGCGTACGTCGAGGCCCGTGCCCTTGCCGACGTAGTTGGACGGGGCGCTGCCCGTCGCGCTCAGGAACTTGCCGGCGACGCGCTCGCCCAGGGCGCGTGACGGGACGACGATCTCGGAGGTGTCCGCGGAGCCCGACTTCACCGACGCGGGCAGGATCACGTGGAAGCCGCGGTTGCCGGCCGCCGAGCCGTCGGCGTGGACGGAGACGACGGCGTCCGCGTGGGCGTTGTTGCCGATGCGGGCGCGCTCGTCGACGCAGGGGCCCCAGGGGCGGTCGCCGTCCTGGGTGAACTTCACCGTGGCGCCCTGCTTCTCCAGGAGCGTGCGCATGCGGCGTGAGACGTCGAGAGTGAACTGGGCCTCGCTGTAACCGTTGTTGGTCGAGGTGCCCGTGGTGTCGCACTCCTTGCGGTTGGTGCCGATGTTCACCAGGCGGTTGATCTCGGCCGTGTGCCTGCCGTTGCCCGGGTTGTGGCCGGGGTCGATGACGACGACCTTGCCCTTGAGGGGGCCGGAGGCCGCGGGGCCGCTCGACGACTTCGGCGGCTTGGTCGCGCTCGGCTCGTCGCTGGCCTTGTCGTCGGCCTCGTCACCCTTACCGGCTTTACCGGCCTTGTCGCCTTTGTCGTCCTTCTCGGACGCTGACGGGGACGGCTTGTCCGCCGACGAGCCCTGCGCGGACGCGGACTGGCTCGACGCGGGGAGGGACCTGGGCGGCTCGCTCCCGCCGGGGCCGCTCGTCGCCTCGTAGATGAGCCACCCCGCCAGGCACGTCGGCACCAGCGCGGCGAGCGTCACGGTGAGGGGGCCGCCGGTGAAACGGCGGGGCGGGCGTGGGGGCTGGCTTTCCGGACCGACGTACGACACGGGTGACACCTTACGGGCCGTTCACGTGCTTCGCAGCGTCCCTGGTCGCCCCGCCGCGAGCCCGTCATCTCGCCGACGGCGAGGTCAGATCCCCGCACCCGTCCGACGCAGGACACGCAGCGAGTCGGTTGCCGAGACCTCGGTGAACGCGCCGGACCCAAGGGCCCTGAGGTAGACGCGGTAAGGGGCCTGGCCCGTCATGATGTCCGCCGGATCGGGGAAGACGTCGTGGATCACCAGGAGGCCGCCGTCGGCGATGTGCGGGGCCCAGCCCTCGTAGTCGCCCGTGGCGTGCTCGTCCGTGTGGCCGCCGTCGATGAACACCAGGCCGAGCTGCCCGCCCCACGCCTTCGCCACCTGCGGAGAGCGCCCGACGATCGCGATCACATGCTCCTCAAGGCCCGCGTGGTGGAGCGTGCGGCGGAAGGTGGGGAGGGTGTCCATCCGGCCGACCTCCGGGTCGACCGTCGCCGGATCGTGGTACTCCCAGCCCGGCTGCTGCTCCTCGCTGCCGCGGTGGTGGTCCACCGTGATCGCGGTGACGCCCGCCGCGCGTGCGGCGTCGGCGAGCAGGATCGTGGAGCGGCCGCAGTACGTTCCGACCTCCAGGAGCGGCAGGCCGAGTGCCCCCGCTTCCGCTGCCGCCGCGTACAGGGCGAGGCCCTCGCCGGCGGGCATGAAGCCCTTGGCCGCTTCGAAGGCGGCCAGGATCTCGGGCTCGGGCTCGGGGCGCGGGGCGGACATGGGGGCCATGAGGGTTCCTCCCGGTCGTATGAGGCGGTCGCATAAATGCGATGGGGTTCGTCTGCGGGCCGCCTTATGCTGCCGCATGGTCCGGCCGTTGACGGAGGCGGGGCCGTACACAGGAGCGGAAGGCGGCATGACCCATGCAACTCGTACCGGCGGATCCGACGGTGCTGCATCCCTTTCCGGACCAGCCTCGTGTCGTGCTCCTGAAGCCGCTGGTGAAGTCGCCGTTGATCGAGGTGGGGGAGTACTCCTACTACGACGATCCGGATGACGCGACGGCCTTCGAGACGCGCAATGTCCTTTACCACTACGGGCCGGAGAAGCTCCGTATCGGGAAGTTCTGCGCCTTCGGCACGGGGGTGCGGTTCATCATGAACGGCGCCAATCACCGGATGGACGGGCCCTCGACCTTTCCGTTCCCCATCATGGGCGGTTCGTGGGGCGAGCACTTCGATCTGATCAGCGGGCTGCCGGGGCGCGGAGACACCGTTGTCGGCAACGACGTCTGGTTCGGACACGGTGTGATGGTGATGCCCGGGGTGCGGATCGGGCACGGTGCCGTTGTCGCCTCCGGGTCCGTCGTCGTGGACGACGTCCCTGATTACGGCATCGTCGGCGGCAATCCCGCCAAGCTCATTCGTACGCGGTACAGCGAGGACGAGGTCGCGCGGCTGCTTGCCGTCGCTTGGTGGGACTGGCCCGCCGAGCAGCTCACCGAGCATGTCCGCACTGTTATGTCCGGGACGATCGATGAGCTGGAGAAGGCGGCTGCGCGGGGGTAGTGGCCATGTGCCCCGTGCTTGCCGTCATCACCGGCTTCGCCGAGTTCGTCCTCAAGCGCCGGACGGGCCGAGAGCTCAGCCCGTCCGGCGATTGAGGACATCTCGAACAAGGGTGAAAGCCCCGCAGGGCCCGCCCTACGCCGGCACGCCACTCTCACCCGGCAGCGAGAGGTCGACCTCCACCGCGTCTCCGCGATGCGCCGCCGCGGACGCCAGCGGCGCATGCCCGGCGGCCGTCGCAGCGAGGACGTACGAGCCGTCGCCCGGGACGGAGAGCGAGTAGCGCCCGCCTTCGTCCGTGAGGGCCGCACCAGCCTGCCGCCCCCTGCGGTCGATCAGCGTGACCTTGGCCCGCGCGAGGGGCGCCCCGGAGGGGCTGAGCACCCGGCCGTGGAAACCGGCGAGCGCCTGCGTGGCGGCGCGCAGGTTCGCGTCCTCCTCGCTGCTCGCCCGGAGCTGGGTCTTGACCGAGCGACGGGCGGAGGGCAGGAACAGGGCGAAGACCAGGCCCAGGGCGACCGCGCCGGTGGCGATCAGGAAGGACGTACGGAAGCCCGTCATCGTGGGGACCGCGACGCCACCCACGTGGTTCGCCGTGTTGGCGAGGACCATGCCGATGACGGCGCTCGAAACCGACGTACCGATCGACCGCATCAGGGTGTTGAGGCCGTTGGCCGCGCCCGTCTCCGAGGGCGGAACGGCACCGATGATCAGCGCGGGAAGCGAGGAGTAGGCGAGGCCGATGCCCGCGCCGATCACCACCGCGATGATGATCGTCTGCCAGGCGGCGCTCATCAGGCCGAGGCCCGCGCCGTAGCCGATCCCGATGATCAGCATGCCGAGGATGAGGGTCACCTTCGGGCCGTACTTCGCCGACAGGCGCGCGTACACCGGCGCCGTGAACATCATCGTGAGGCCGAGCGGCGCCACGCACAGGCCCGCGACGACCATGGACTGGCCGAGGCCGTAGCCGGTGGCGGTCGGGAGCTGGAGGAGCTGGGGGAGGACCAGCGAGATCGCGTAGAACGCCACGCCGACCGTGATCGAGGCCAGGTTGGTGAACAGGACCGCGGGGCGGGCCGTGGTGCGCAGGTCCACAAGCGGTGCCTTGAGGCGCAGCTCCATCACGCCCCAGAGGACCAGGACGACCGCTGCCGCGCCGAACAGGCCGAGCGTCATGCCCGAGGTCCAGCCCCAGTCGCTGCCCTTGGTGATGGGCAGGAGGAAGAGGACGAGGCCCGCGGAGAGGCCGAGCGCGCCGAGGACGTCGAAGGTGCCCTGGGCCTTCACGGTGCTCTCGGGTACGAAGAGGACGGTCAGGAGCATCGATATGACGCCGAGGCCGGCCGCGCCGAAGAACAGCATGTGCCAGTCGGCGTGCTGGGCGGTCAGTGCCGCGAGCGGCAGGGCGAGGCCGCCGCCGACGCCGATGGACGAGCTCATCAGGGCCATCGCGGAGCCGAGCTTCTCGCGGGGCAGCTTGTCGCGCATCAGGCCGATGCCGAGCGGGATGGCGCCCATCGCGAAGCCCTGGAGGGCGCGGCCGACGATCATCACGACGAGGCTGTCGGTGAAGCCGCAGATCAGCGATCCCACGACCATCACGGCCAGGCTCGTCAGAAGCATGCGGCGCTTGCCGTAGAGGTCACCGAGGCGGCCCATGATCGGGGTCGAGACGGCGCCCGCGAGCAGGGTCGCCGTCATGACCCAGGTGGCGTTCGACGGCGTGGTGCTAAGCAGCGTCGGCAGGTCCTTGATGACCGGCACCAGGAGCGTCTGCATCACCGCCACGACGATGCCGGCGAAGGCGAGTACGGGGACGACTCCGCGGGTGCCGCGTTGTTGGGTCGTCGACTGCGTCATTGCGTGGGGCCTCCGGGGTGGTACACGGGCTGGCAGGGAAACGGGCTGGCAGGGAAAAACGGGCTGGCAGAGGGACGGAGTGGCAGGGGTACGTGCAGAGGGAACCTGTTTCCCGAGGCGACTATTCCGACGGATGTCGTACGAGGGGAAGTCTTGACCTGTTGTTAACCGGCCGGATAAGTGCCGCGCGAAGGGGCCCGGCATCTGACCTTCCGTCAGATTGGAACGTGTTCTAGTCTGTCGCCGTCCCGGAAGCTGCTACTGGCGAGGACGCGCATGAGCATCGGAATCACGCAGGAACAGCGGGAGTTGGCGGCGGCGGCGCGCGGCTGGATCGCTCGCGCCATGCCGCCCGAGGAGGTGAGGAAACTGCTCGATGCGCCGCCCGGCGCGGGCGGCAGGCCCGCCTACTGGGACGGCCTCGCCGAGCAGGGGCTGCTGGCGGTGCACCTGCCCGAGGAGTACGGGGGCGGGGGCGGCGACCTCGTCGACCTCGCCGTCGTCCTGGAGGAGGCCGGGCGGGCCGCGCTCCCGGGGCCGCAGCTGGCAGGCTCCCTCGCCTCGGAGGTGCTGCACCGCGCGGGCGCCCGCGAACTGGCCGCCGATCTGGCGTCCGGGGCGCGGATCGGCGCCGTCGCGCTCGGTGCGGGCACGCTCACCGCGGTGTCCGTGGCGGACGGCTGGGTCCTCGACGGCACCGCGCCGCCCGTACTCTCCGGGGCGGACGCCGACCTGCTGATCCTCTCCGCCGAGTCAGCGCGCGAAACCGTGTGGCTCGCTGTCGACGCCGCCGGGCTGACCGTACGTACCCAGGAGAGCGCCGATCCGACGCGGCCCACCGCAGAGGTGACGGCGGACGGGGTTCAGGTCCCGGCCGCGCGCGTGCTCGACGTCGACGCGGCGCTCGTGCGCGACCTCGCGTGCGCCCTGTACGCGGCGGACGCGTGCGGGGTGGCGGCCTGGGCGCTTGAGACCGCCGCCGAGCACGCGAAGGTGCGCGAGCAGTTCGGGCGGCCGATCGGACAGTTCCAGGCGGTCAAGCACAGTTGCGCGGACATGCTGGTGCGCCTGGAACAGGCGCGGGCACTCGCCTGGGACGCGGCGCGGGCGGCGCAGGAGCCCCCGGAGGTGCGAGGACTCGTCTCCGCGCTCGCCGCCGGCGCCGCGCTCGACGCCGCGTACTCCTGCGCCAAGGACGCCATCCAGATCCTCGGCGGCATCGGCTTCACCTGGGAGCACGACGCACATCTGTATCTGCGCAGGTCACTGGTTGCCCGGCAGCTGCTCGGCGCCGGTGACACGCACCGGCTGCGGGCGGTCCGGCTCGCGGCGGGCGGGGCGCGGCGCGAGCTGCGTATGGAGCTGCCGCAGGAGGCGGAGGCGTACCGGGAGGCGGCCCGCGAGGCCATCGCACCGGCGCGGGGGCTCGACCCGGCCGCCGCCCGCAAGGCGCTCGCGCCGACCGGCTACGCGGCGCCCCATCTGCCCGAGCCGTACGGCCTGGGCGCGGGTCCCGTCCAACAGCTCGCCGTCCAGCAGGAGTTGGCGGCTGCCGGGGTGCGCGTCAGCGATCTCGGGATCGCCACCTGGGTGGTGCCCTCGCTCATCTCGTACGGGACCGGCGAGCAGCAGGAGCGGTTCCTCGCGCCGACGCTCAGGGGCGAGCTGCTGTGGTGCCAGCTGTTCAGCGAGCCGGGGGCGGGCTCCGACCTGGCATCGCTGCGGACGCGGGCGGAGCGGGTCGACGGCGGCTGGCTGATCAACGGCCAGAAGGTGTGGACGAGCGCGGCGCAGTGGGCGGACCACGGGATCCTGCTTGCCCGCACGGACCCGGACGCGCCCAAGCACAAGGGCCTGACGTACTTCCTCATCGACATGAAGCGGGCCACGGGCGTCGACATCCGCCCGCTGAAGGAGATCACCGGGGACTCCCTCTTCAACGAGGTCTACTTCGACGACGTACTGCTGCCCGCCGACACGGTCGTCGGCGAGGTGAACGACGGCTGGCGGGTCGCGCGCCACACCCTGGGCAACGAACGCGTCCACATGGCCGACCAGCTGACCTTCGACACCGGCCTCGAAGCGCTCATCGCGCGCGCCGCCGATCTCGACGGCGCCTGCCGCGCGCGGATCGGCACGCTCGCCGCGGAGGCGCACGCGCTCGCCTGTATCGGCCTGCGGACGACGATGCGGCAGGTGTCCGGCGCGGAACCGGGCGCCGGGGCCTCCATCCGCAAGCTCGTGCAGACCCCGCATCAGCAGAAGGTCGCCGAGCTCGCCGTCGAACTGCTCGGCCCGGCGGGCGCGGTGCGCGAGGGCGCGGGGGAGCGGACGCTGCACGGCTTTTTGATGTCGCGCTGCCTGACCATCGCGGGCGGGACCACGCAGGTGCAGCTGAACGTCGTCGCGGAGCGCCTCCTCGGCCTGCCGAGGGACCCCGAGCCGCGCCCCATCATCTAGAAGGAGCTGGCAAGTGAAGGCGTACATAGTCGGTGTCGGCATGACGAAGTTCGAGAAGCCCGAGACGCGGGACTGGCAGTACTGGGACATGGCGAAGGAGGCGGGGACAGAAGCGCTCGGTGACGCCGGGATCTCGTACGAGCAGGTGGAGCAGGTCCCGGTCGGGTACTGCTTCCAGGCCTCGACGGCGGGGCAGCGGGCCGCGTACGAGCTGGGCCTGACCGGAGTCCCCGTCTACAACGTGAACAACAACTGCGCGACGGCGTCGACCGCGCTGATGATGGCGCGGCAGTTCGTCGAGGGCGGCATCAACGACTGCGTGCTCGCGCTCGGCTTCGAGAAGATGGCGCGCGGCGCGTTGGGCCAAGGGTCCGACGGCGGCGACTTCAAGACGTCCCCCGTCGCCCGGCACTACGGCGTGATGGCCGCGGCGCACGGCTTCGAGATGACCCCGCCCACCGCCCAGATCTTCGGCAACGCGGCGCGCGAGCACATGGAGAGGTACGGCACGACCGAGGCGCAGCTGGCCGCCGTGGGCGCGAAGAACCACCGGCACTCGGTGCACAATCCGTACGCCCAGTTCCAGGACGAGTACACCGTCGACGAGATCCTCGCCGCCAAGACCATCCACCGCCCCCTCACCAAGCTCCAGTGCTCGCCGACGTCGGACGGCTCCGCGGCGGCGGTCGTCGCGTCGGAGCGGTTCGTGGAGCGGCACGGCCTTCAGGAGCGGGCCGTGGAAATCGCCGCGCAGGCGATGACGACGGACACGGGGGAGTCCTTCGACTCGGGGTCGTGTATCGACGTCGTGGGACAGCCGATGTCGAGGGCGGCGGCGCGGCAGGTGTACGAGAGGTCGGGCCTCGGTGTCGAGGACGTCGACGTGATCGAGCTGCACGACTGCTTCTCGATCAACGAGCTCCTCACGTATGAGGCGCTGGGCATGTGCGGCGCGGGGGAGTCCGGGAAGCTCGTCGAGAGCGGGGCGACGACGTACGGCGGGCG
The DNA here is from genome assembly GCF_042881845.1 of Streptomyces sp. NPDC058257. Classification (NCBI taxonomy): domain Bacteria; kingdom Bacillati; phylum Actinomycetota; class Actinomycetes; order Kitasatosporales; family Streptomycetaceae; genus Streptomyces; species Streptomyces sp. NPDC058257. The sequence continues at coordinate 14,533 of NZ_JBHVXJ010000031.1, read as the reverse complement.
GTGGGTGGTGAACCCCTCGGGCGGCCTGATCTCCAAGGGGCATCCGCTCGGTGCGACCGGAATCGCCCAAGTGGCGGAACTCACATGGCAGTTGAGGGGAGAGGCCGGGGCCCGGCAGGTGGCAGGAGCCCGGGTGGGGATGGCGCACAACATCGGGCTCGGGGGTGCGGCGGTGGTGACGTTGCTGCGTAAGGGATAGGAGGTGGGGCGCCGGGGCCGAGGGGCGGCAGGGGGCCTGAGACCCAGGGAGGTCCTGGGAGAGACCTAGGACTCGCGGCCGAGGATCTCTGCGCCGAAACCCCGATGCACGGGGCACGCGATCCCTGAGAACATGCCCGTCATGGTCCAAACGCCCCCTGACACTTACATAGCCGCGACCTCGCGGAAGTCCGCACCCGTCTGGGCAGTGCTGCTCGCCGCCTGCGCGGGGCAGTTCCTCGTCGTCCTGGATGTGTCGGTGGTGAACACGGCGCTGCCCTCCATGCGGTCCGACCTGGGCATGAGTGCCGTCGGACTGCAGTGGGTGGTCAACGCGTACTCGATCGCCTTCGCCGGCTTCATGCTGCTCGGCGGGCGGGCCGGGGACCTCTTCGGCCGCAAGCGGATGTTCCTGGTCGGGCTCGGGCTCTTCACGGTGGCCTCGCTCGCGGGCGGGCTCGCGCAGGCCGAGTGGCAACTGCTCGTGGCGCGGGCGGTGCAGGGGCTCGGCGCGGCGGTCCTCGCCCCTTCGACCCTGACGATCCTCACGTCCGCGGTGCCCGAGGGGCCCGCCCGGATAAGGGCGATAGGGACCTGGTCGGCGGTCGGCGCGGGCGGCGGCGCCGCGGGCGGTCTGGTCGGCGGAGTCCTCACCGACCTGCTCTCCTGGCGCTGGGTGCTCCTGATCAACGTGCCGATCGGTGCCCTCGTCATCGTCGCGGGCGTTGCCTGGCTCACCGAGAGCAGGGCCGGTGAGGCGCGCCGCCTCGACGTGCCGGGCGCGGTGCTCGTGACGGCGGGGCTCGCCACGCTCGCGTACGGGATCGTGCAGACGGAGGAGAAGGGCTGGACCGCTTCGGCGACCCTGGTGCCACTGGCCGCCGGGCTCCTGCTGCTGGGCCTCTTCGTTCTGGTCGAGGCGCGTACGAAGGTGCCGCTGATGCCCCTGAAGCTGTTCAGGGTGCGGTCCGTCTCGGCGGCGAACGCGGCGATGTTCGTGTGTGGCGGCGGGATGTTCGCCATGTGGTTCTTCATGACGCTGTACGCGCAGAACGTCCTTGGGTACTCGGCCCTGAAGGCGGGCCTTGCGTTGATTCCCTCGTCGCTGACGATCGTCTTCGGGTCGAAGCTGGCGCCGCGGCTGATGCCGGTGCTCGGGGCGAAGAACGTCTCCGTGCTGGGGATCCTGGTGGCGGCGGCCGGGTTCGGCTGGCAGTCCCTGATGACGGCCGACGGCGGCTACGTCACCTCGATCATGCTGCCCGGCATCGTGATGATGTTCGGCGCGGGCCTGGCCACGACGCCGCTCGCGTCCCTCGGCACTTCGGGGGCGGAGCCCGGGGACGCGGGGCTCGTCTCGGGGCTCATCAATACGTCGCGCACGATGGGCGGAGCGTTGGGCCTCGCGGTGCTTTCGACGGTTTCCGCTTCGCGGATGGGGGGTTCGACCACTCCGGAGGCGCTGACGTCCGGGTACGCGATGGCGTTCCGGACGAGTGGGTGCATTCTGCTGGTGGGGGTCGTGGTGCTGTTGCTGTGGATGCCGCGGGACGGGAGCAGGCGCTGACCCGCTGGCGCGGGAGTCTCGGCACGGTCATCACCGGCTTCGCCGAGTTCGTCCTCAAACGCCGGACGGGCTGAGAATTCACTCCGGGCCGGGGAGATCATTTAGCCGTCCGGCGCTTGGGGACGCCCCCGCGCAGCGGGTTTCAGGGAAGGGGCGGGGTTGGGGAAAGGGCCCCTGGGCCGACTAAAGCCACCCCCGCTGCCGAGCCTCCCGCACCGCCTCCATCCGGTTCCGCGTCCCCGTCTTCCCGATCGCCCCCGAGAGATAGTTCCGCACCGTCGACTCCGAAAGGTGCAGCTTTCCGGCGATGTCGGAGACCGTCGCTCCGTCCACGGAGGCCCGCAGCACATCCGCCTCCCGCGCCGTCAGTGGACTGGGCCCCGCGCTCAGGGCCGCCGCCGCCAACGCGGGGTCGATCACCGTTTCGCCCCGCAGCGCCTGGCGGACCGCCTCCGCGAGGTCCTCCACCGGGCCGTCCTTGACCAGGAAGCCCACCGCGCCCGCCTCCATGGCCCGGCGCAGATAGCCGGGCCTGCCGAAGGTCGTGAGGATGAGGACCCGGCACTCGGGGCACTCGTCCCGCAGGTCCGCCGCCGCGTCGAGCCCGCTGCGGCCCGGCAGTTCGATGTCGAGGAGGGCCACGTCGGGGCGGGAGTTCAGCGCCGCGTCGACGATCTCGTCACCCGCGCCGACCTGCGCGACGACCTCGATGTCCTCCTCCATGCCGAGCAGCAGCGCGAGCGCGCCCCGCATCATGCCCTGATCCTCGGCGAGCAGGACTCTGATCATGGGGTGTGCTCCTCCACAACGGCGTCGGTCGCAACGGGGTCAGTGCTGAACTCGGTGACCGGCAGCTCCGCCGTGACCCGGAAGCCGCCGCGCGGTGCGGGGCCGGACTCCAGGGAGCCGCCCGCCGCCGCGAGGCGTTCGGCCAGGCCCTTCAGCCCGCTGCCGGGCGCTGTCGAGCCTACGCCGCGGCCGTCGTCGGTGATCAGCAGCCGAGTCCGTTCGGCGGTGCCCGCCACCTCGATCTCGCAGCGGGTCGCCTCGGAGTGGCGTACGACATTCGTGGCGGACTCCCGGACCACCCAGCCCAGCAGCGCCGCCGTCTGCGGGGCGAGCGGCGGCCCCGACTGGCGTACGACCGACTCGATGCCCGCCGCGTCCAGGAGGTCGCGGGCCCGGTCGAGTTCCGTGGCGAGGCTGCCCTCGCGGTAGCCGGTGACCGCCTCGCGGATCTCGGTCAGGGCCTGGCGGCCGACGGACTCGATGTCGGAGACCTGGCCGAGCGCCGCCTCCAGGTCGCGTGGGGCGAGACGGCGTGTGGCCTCCGCCTTGACCACGATCACCGAGAGCGTGTGGCCAAGGAGGTCGTGCAGGTCGCGGGAGAAGCGCAGCCGCTCCTTCTCGACGGCGCTGCGGGCCAGCTCCTCGCGGGTGGTGCGCAGTTCCTTGACCGTCTCGGAGAGGGCCAGGATCGCCGCCGTCACCATGACGGAGAGGAACGTGCCGTACGCGATCCCCGCCGCGTCCCAGCCCTCCTTCAGCCCGCCGATCACCGCCGCGGAGATGCTCAGGGCGAACCCCGCGGGAGCGAGCTGCCTGCCCCGCAGCACCGAGCCGGTCGCCAGGCCGAGCAGCGGGAAGAACATCAGCCAGCTGCCGCCGTAGCCGATGGCGAGGGCGAAGGTGACCGCGATGAGGCCGAGCAGCGAGTACTTGGTGGAGCGCGCCTCCCGGGCCTGCTTGGTGAAGGCGCGGAACACCACGGAGATGTAGAGGGAGTTGAAGGCCAACAGGCCGATCCCGGCGAGCCAGGGGTTGCCCGCCTTTCCCTGGAGGAGGTTGGAGAAGGAGCCCATGCCCATCAGGAGCCAGGGCAGCATCGCGAAGCCGTTGGGCGGGCCCAGGTCCTCCGGCTTGCTCCGGCCCGACTTCTCATGCGCCCGCATCTCGGCGAGCTGCTCCCTGCTGCTGTGTTTCAAGGCCGCGAGGCGCGTGCGCCCCCGCCAGAAGCTCTTCACCGGCATTGCTTCTCCTGTCGCGCCGTGGCGCCTCGTCGGTGTAGTCATACCGTCCGCGCAGCCCGGCGGTAGGAGGTCACAGCGTACGAACCGAAGACGAGAAGCCAGGCGGTCAGCACCGCGACCGTGCCGAAACCGATCCCGCCGCCGTCCGTCACGGACGTGCCGAGCTGCGCGAAGCGGTGCGTGGGCGTGTAGTCGGACAGGGCGCGCAGCCAGTCGGGGAACAGGTCGACGGGGAACCAGAGGCCGCCGAGCACCGCGAGCCCCAGATTGCAGGCCGTGTTCACCACGCCCGTGGTCTGCGCGGTCAAGCGGTAGCCGTTGCCAAGGCCCAGCATCGTGAAGGGCAGCGAGCCGAGCCAGAGCAGCACCGCTGCCGCCGCCCACTGCCAGACCTCCAGGCGTACGCCGTTGACCAGGCCGCCCGCGGCGAACACCGCCACGATCGACGGAAGCACGGTCACCGCACCGGTCAGGGCGCGGCCCGTCACGACCTCGCGCGGCGTCATCGGCGTGACCCGCAGCTGCCGCAGCCAGCCGATCGTCTTGTCCTCGGCGACACCGGTGCCGGTGCTCATGGCGGCGATCACGGCCCCGTACGCGGCCATGCCGATCATCGACGTCGTCTTCCAGTCGTCGTATCCGGAACCGCCGCCGATGTTGGTGAACAGCAGATACATGAGGACAGGGAGTCCGATGCCGCCGATCACGAAGCCGGTGTCGCGGAGCGTCCTGCGTACTTCCAGCCTGGCGTAGTCGAACATCACACGGTCTCCGTGGTGAGAGGGGCGGGCGGGGAAGCGGGAGTGGTCAGGGCGAGGAACGCCTCGTCGAGCGAGGCCGCCGTGACCTGGAGGCCGCGGATCGCGCCGAGCTCCGCGAGCGCGACCACGGTCGCGTCGGAGTCCGTCGTACGCAGCCGGGCCCGGTCCCCGCGCACCTCGACGGAGGCCACGCCGGGCAGCAGCGTCAGGCCCCGCGTCCCGTGCCCGGCCAGGTCGAAGGAGACGGTGTTGCCGCCCGCGGACCGCTTGACCTGCTCGCCGCTGCCGTCGGCGACGATCCTGCCGTGGTCCATGACGACGATCCGGTCGGCGTGCCGGTCCGCCTCCTCCAGGTAGTGGGTGGAGAACAGGACGGTGTTGCCGCGCCGCGCGTAGGACCGCATCGACGCCCAGAACTCCTGCCGCGCCTCCACGTCGAGGGCGGCGGTCGGCTCGTCGAGGACGATCAGCGAGGGGTTCCCGGCAAGGGCGGACGCGAACCGCACCCGCTGCGTCTGGCCCCCGGACAGCTTGTCGACGCGCCGGCCGGCGAGATCCTCGATCCCGGCGAGCGCGAGGGCCTCCCCGACGGGCAGCGGCGCCGGATAGCGCCCGGCCACGAAGGAGACCAGCTCGCGCACGGTGACCCGGGGGACCAGGCGGCCCTCCTGGAGCATCGCGCCCACGTGCCCGGCGCGCACGGCGTCCTCGGGCGGGCCGCCGAAGAGCTCGACGCGGCCCGTGGCTGGGTCGTCGAGGCCGAGCAGGAGGGAGATCGTCGTGGACTTGCCCGCGCCGTTGCGGCCGAGCAGGGCGACGGTCTCGCCGCGGTGGATCTCCAGGTCGATGCCGTCGACGGCGCGGAGCGGGCCGAAGGCCTTGACCGCGCCGGTGAACGCCACGGCCCGCTCGGTGGGAAGCCCGATGGGAAGCCCGATGGGAAGCCCGATGGGAAGCCCGATGGGACGCTCGGAGGGAACTGTCTTCGTCATGGCTGAGACGCTACGAATCAGGGGCGGTGCGGCGGCAGATGCGGTTGTACGGACTCGGCCGGTACAAATGTCACACGCGTGATCGGCGACGTATCTGACGTGACGTCAGGAGTCTTCACAACTACCGGACGCTCGGCTATACATGGGATCGCCGGACTGGAACGCGTTCTAGAACGGGCTCCTTCCGGCCCTGTTGCGACCTCGGTGCGACCGACGGTGCGGACGGTCGCACCGAGGTCTTCAGACCGGCCAAGGAGCTGCCACCACATGCCCATCGATGCCGCGAAAGCACTGGCCGCGGAGCCCAGGTCGGCCGAGATCGCCTGGGATCACAAGGACGTCCAGCTCTACCACCTGGGCCTGGGAGCGGGCGTCCCCGCCACCGATCCCGACGAGCTGCGCTACACCCTGGAGTCCAGACTGCACGTCCTGCCCAGCTTCGCGACCGTCGCCGGCGCGGGCATGGGCGTCGTCGGCGGGCTCTCGTCACCCGGCATCGAGGTGAACCTGGCCGCGGTGCTCCACGGCGGCCAGAGCGTCACGCTGCACCGCCCGATCCCGGTCGAGGGCAAGGCCACCACCACCTCCGAAGTCGCCGCCGTATACGACAAGGGCAAGGCCGCGATCCTCGTCCTGCGCACCGAAGTGGCCGACGGGGAGGGCCCGTTGTGGACGAGCGACGCCCAGATCTTCGTACGCGGCGAAGGCGGATTCGGCGGCGAACGCGGACCCTCCACCCGCCTCCCGGCCCCCGAGGGCGAGCCCGACAAGGTCGTCGAGCGCGCCGTCCGCGAGGAGCAGGCGCTGCTCTACCGCCTCTCCGGGGACTGGAACCCCCTGCACGCCGACCCCGAGTTCGCCGAGCTCGCGGGCTTCGACCGGCCGATCCTGCACGGCCTGTGCACCTACGGGATGACGCTGAAGGCCGTCGTCGACACGGTCCTCGGGGGCGACGTCTCGCTGGTGCGCGGCTACAGCACGCGCTTCACCGGGATCGTCTTCCCGGGCGAGACCCTGCGGATCCGGATGTGGCGCTTTGAGGGCCGCGTCCAAGTGGCGGTGACGGCGGTCGAACGGGACGACGCGCCGGTCCTCGCCGACACGATCGTCGAACACGCCTGAGGCTTCGGACACGTCTGAAGCTCCGGACACGCCTGAATCTTCGTACGAGAGGAGCCGCACCATGCGCGCAGCCGTGCTGCACGAGATAGGCCAGGACAAGCTAGAGGTCCTCGACGACGTCGAGACGGTGGGCTTCGGCCCCGGCAAGGTGAAGATCCGGGTACGGGCCACCGGCCTGTGCCACTCCGACGTCTCCGCGATGAACGGCGTACTTCCGCAGCCCGGTCCTTTCATCCCCGGCCATGAGGGCGCGGGCGAGATCATCGACGTCGGCGACGGGGTGAGCGGGATCAGCCGGGGAGACCGGGTCCTGGTGTGCTGGCTGCCCGCCTGCGGCCAGTGTCCGGCGTGCAAGCGCGGCCAGAGCCAGCTGTGCCTCGCCGGGTTCATGAACGCGGGCACGCCCAACTTCAAGCGCCCCAGCGGTGACGTCTTCGGCTTCGCGGGCACGGGGACCTTCACCGAGGAGGTCGTGGTCGACGCGGGCTGCGCCGTGCCGATCCCGGACGACGTGCCCTTCGACATCGCGGCCCTCATCGGCTGCGGAGTCACGACGGGGCTCGGCGCCGCCATCAACACCGCTGATGTGAAAGCCGGTTCGTCGGTCGCCGTCATCGGCTGCGGCGGCGTCGGCATCTCCGCGATCCAGGGCGCGCGGCTCAAGGGCGCCGCGCAGATCATCGCCGTCGACCCGGTCGAGTCGCGGCGCGAGGCCGCGCTGCGGTTCGGCGCGACGGAGGCGGTCGCACCGGACGCCCTTGAGGACGCCAAGCAGCGGATCACCGGGGGCGAGGGCTTCGACTACGTCTTCGAGGTCGTCGGCAAGTCCGCCACCGCCCGCACCGCGTACGAGACCACGCGACGCGGCGGCACCCTCGTCATCGTCGGCGCGGGGGCCATGGACGACAACCTCCAGCTGAACATGTTCGAGCTGTTCTTCGACGAGAAGAAGATCCTGCCGTCCATGTACGGCGGCGGCGACGTCCTGCGGTCCTATGAGCGGGCCATCGCCCTGTGGCGCGCGGGCCGGATCGACCTGGAGAGCATGATCACCCACAGGGTGGCGCTCTCCGAGATCAACGAAGCGCTTGACCAGATGCGTACGGGCGTCGCGCTGCGTACGTGCATCGAGATCTGAGAGGACTTCGATCACTGATGGCACAGCCATTGCCACGGCCACTGGACGGATTGGCCGCGATCGTGACAGGAGCGGGCCGGGGCCTCGGTCGTGCGGAGGCCATGGAACTGGCCCGGCTGGGCGCGAGCGTCGTCGTCAACGACTTCGGTCAGCCCGGCCGCGACGGCTCGGGCGAGGCGTCGGCGACGCCCGCCGAGGAGGTCGTGGCCGAGATCCGGGCTGCGGGCGGGCAGGCGGTCGCGCACCTCGGCGACGTCGCTGACCACGAACAGGCCCGCGGACTGGTCCAGTTGGCGATCGACACGTACGGAAAACTCGACATCCTGGTCAACAACGCGGGGATCCTGCGGGACCGGATGATCTTCTCGATGAGCGAGAGCGAGTGGGACTCGGTCATCCACGTCCACCTCAAGGGCCACTTCAACACGACGCACTTCGCGTCCGTGCACTGGCGTGAGCGCTCCAAGGCGGCGGGTGGGCCGGTGTACGGCCGGATCGTCAACACGTCGTCGGAGGCGTTCCTCGCGGGTTCGGCGGGCCAGCCGAACTACGCGGCGGCCAAGGGCGGCATCGTCGGCCTGACGACGTCGAGCGCGCTGGCGCTCGGCAAGTACGGCGTCACGGCGAACGTCATCTGCCCGCGCGCGAGGACGCGGATGACGCAGGACGTCTTCGCGGGGTTCCAGGAACCCGGCGCCGACGAACTCGACGCGCTCGCTCCCGAGCATGTGGCGCCCCTGGTCGGCTACTTGGCGTCGCCCGCGGCCGCCGGGGTCAACGGGCAGTTGCTCGTGGTCCACGGCGGCATGGTCGCCGTGGTCGAGCGGCCCAAGGTGGCGGCGAAGTTCGACACGGCGAAGGCCGCCTTCTCGTACGAGGAACTGGACGAGGTCCTTTCGCCCTATTACGCGGGGCGGCCGGACGGGGAGACGTTCGCGGCGCAGGAGGTGCTGGGGCTGAAGCGGGGGTGAACCCCGCCTGACGCGACAAACGCCGGACCGGCTGGATATATCCAGCCGGTCCGGCGTTCGAGGACGAAATCGGCGGAGCCGGTGATCGGCGGCGCCCAGGGCCAGGGCCCTACGCCTCGTCCTTGCGGCGGTGCCGCCCCCGCGGCGTCTCACCCTCGTCGTGCTCGGCCACAGGCCCCCGGTGCTTACCGGCACCGGTAGCGCCCGCCGCCTCCCGCGGCTCGGGATTCTGCTCGGACTCCGTGCTCATCTCGGTTCTCATCAACACACTCACCCCGTAAACCGGTAAATCTGTAACCCTGTAAATCTGTAACCGTGTACATGTGTAACCGTGTACATCTGTAAAGAAGGTCGTTCGGTACAGGCGGGCGAGTCTAACGAACGCCCGTACGCCCCGTGAGGGGCGCCTGCTGCAAGGGAACGGGCCGCGCGGCGACCGGCGCGGGCGCCGCCGCCGGAGGGATCGGTTCCGCCTCCGCGACCCCGCACGGCACCGCCTCCGTGGCGTACGGAAGGCGCAGTGCTCCCTCGCGCGTCCACCACCCCGAACCGGCCAACCATCCGCTAGGGGCGGCCAGTTGATGCAGGCGCCGATCGCTGGGACGCCACACACCGAGCCAGCTGCCCGCCGCCCCGTCGATCCGCAGCGCCACCGCACAGCCCTCCGGCGTCAGCGTCTGCCCGGGCTGGATGGCGAACGGCGTCACCGCGAGATCGGGCAGCCGCAGGCACTCGGGGAAACGCACCGGGCGCGTACCGCCGAGGACTCCCCAGCCCAGCCGGTCGTGCCCCGGCGCGTCCGAGCGGATCAGGAGCAGCCCGCTCTCGGCGTCCGCGAGCAGCACCCGGTCATTGCTCTCGTCGGCGATCTGGAGGAGGGGGGAGACCTCGCCGCCCCGCCCCAGATCCACCGCCACCGCCTTGACCCGGCCGCCCAACTCCCGGTCCAGGGCGAGGATCCGCCCCTCTCCGTCCAGCCAGGCCCCGCCCGAACAGCGCCCCGGGATCTCGGCGACGTGCTCGGGCCCGAAGGCGCCGCCCGCCACCAGCCACAGGGCCGTCGATCCCTTGCCCACCGCGAGCGCGTAGGCCTGGCCGCCCACCGGTGACGGCGGCAGCAGCGTGAGCCGGGACTCGCCGCACTCCACGGCGCCGAGCGGCACCTCGCCGGTCTGCGGGCCCGTCGGGTACAGGAGCGCGAAGACGTGCCGCCCGTCGGTGACGCGGTGGATCAGGACCCGCCCGTCCGTCATCGGGAGCACTTCCGTGCCGGGCTCCTCCGGCTGACTGCCGGGCAGCGGCACCGCGTAGGGCTCGGGGGAGTCAAGGCTCCAGCGCTCGGGGAACCAGGAACCGCCGTCATGGGTGAGGCGAGCGGCGTACGTGCCGTCGGTGGTGATCACTGGGGGTGTCGCGGGCGCGGGACGGGACGTCGGCGCGGTGATGGGCTCGGGTTCAAGCGTGGGCGCTGTCATGGGGGGTACCTCCGGGCCACGAAGCTAGTTTTCGTACGCACTGCCGTGGCACCTGTGGCCGCCCGCTTCACACAGAAGGGTGGCGATGTGCCGATTCGCCTGAGGGGGCGGGGGCGGTTGTGCTGGGCGAGAAGGGCGCGCTTAAAGTAAGGCGAACCTAAGTGGTTGAAGGGCGGTCCGGGCCGGCGCATCGGCTCGTCCGGGCGGCAGATCAACCAGCACACCCCTGGAGCCCCGATGTCCCCGTCTGTACGGTCCCTGCCCGCACGGTCCATGCGACCGCGCCGCCACCGCGCCACCGCGGCCCTCGCACTCGCCGTGGCCGGCGCGCTCTCCCTCGCGGCCTGCGGGTCCGGTGACGCCGACGGCTCCGGCAAGTCCGACAACGGCAGCGGCAGCAAGGCCGTCGCCCAGGGCGGCGACGACTTCTCCAAGGCCGCCGAGCAGACCGCGAAGATGGGCACCACGGCGAAGCCGGGCGAGTTCCCGCGCACCCTCACGCACGCCCGCGGCAAGACCGAGCTCAAGGCGCGGCCGAAGCGGGTCGTGGTCCTGGACGTCGGCGAGCTCGACAACGTCGTCTCGCTCGGCGTCAAGCCCGTCGGCTACGCCCCCACCGAAGGCGACGACGGCATCCCCGGCTACCTGAAGAAGGACGCGGGCAACCCCAAGGACGTCGGCACGATCAACGCCCTCAACCTGGAAGCGATCGCGAACCTCAAGCCGGACCTGATCCTCGGCAGCGAACTGCGCGCGGCCAAGCTCTACCCGCAGCTCGCCAAGATCGCCCCGACCGTCTTCTCCATCCGCCCCGGCTTCACGTGGAAGGAGAACTACCTCCTGAACGCGGCCGCCCTGGACCGGACGGCCAAGGCGAAGGAGGAGCTCGGCGCGTACGAGAAGAAGGCCGAGGCACTCGGCGAGGAGATCGGCGACGGCGGCAAGAAGCCGACGATCACCATGCTCCGCTACATGCCGGACCGTGTCCGCCTCTACGCGAAGGCGTCGTTCATCGGCACCATCCTCGACGACACAGGCCTGCCCCGCCCCAAGAACCAGCAGGTCAACGACCTCGCCACCGAGATCAGCACCGAGAAGATCGACGACGCCGACGCCGACTGGATCTTCACCGGCGTCTACGGCGACGCCGAGAAGACGGGCCGCACCGAGGCCGAGAAGAACCCGCTGTGGAAGAAGCTCGACGCGGTCAAGGCCGGTCAGGCCAAGGACGTCCCGGACGAGACCTGGTACCTGGGCCTCGGCGTGACCGCGGCGAACGAGGTCCTGGGCGACCTCAAGGGCTTCCTCGTCAAGTAGGACGCGGCCCGGCCACGCCACCGGTGCGTGGCCGACAGCACTGCGTAAGCCATGGCCAGTGGGGCGCAGAGGGCAGGTAGCCTTTCCTCTGTGCCCCGTCTGTCTGAAGTCATCGCCGCCCTCGACGCCCTGTGGCCCGCCGAACTGGCCGAGAGCTGGGATGCCGTCGGCACGGTCTGCGGCGACCCCGACGCGGAGGTCTCCCGGGTCCTCTTCGCCGTCGACCCCGTCCAGGACATCATCGACGAAGCGGTGAAGCTGGGCGCCCAGCTCCTGGTCACGCACCACCCGCTCTATCTGCGCGGCACGACCACGGTCTCGGCCGGCACCTTCAAGGGCCGCGTCGTCCACGACCTCATCAAGAACGACGTCGCGCTGCACGTCGCGCACACCAACGCGGACCGTGCCGACCCCGGCGTCTCCGACGCCCTGGCGGGCGCACTCGACCTGCGGATCGTCCGGCCCCTCGTACCGGACCCGGCCGACGCCCGAGGGCGCCGCGGCCTCGGCCGGATCTGCGAGCTCGAACACCCCCTGACGCTCCGTGAACTCGCCGCCCGCGCGGCCGAGCGGCTGCCCGCCACCGCACAGGGCATCCGGATCGCGGGCGACCCGGAGCAGCTCATCCGCACCCTCGCGGTCAGCGGCGGCTCCGGCGACAGCCTCTTCGACGACGTACGCGCGTCCGGCGTGGACGCCTTCCTCACCGCCGACCTGCGCCACCACCCGGTGTCGGAGGCCCGCGCGCAGACTCCGCTCGCGCTGCTCGACGCCGCGCACTGGGCCACCGAGTGGCCGTGGTGCGAACTGGCGGCGACACAGCTCGATCAGATCTCCGACCGTCACGGATGGGGACTGCGCGTCCACGTCTCCAAGACGGTCACCGACCCCTGGACCGCCCACGCGGCCTCGAATACCCACACCACAGGAGCCCCCAACTGAACGCCGCGCCCGCCGACCAGATCCGACTCCTCGACGTCCAGGCACTCGACGTACGCCTCCAGCAGCTGGCGCACCGGAAGAAGTCCCTGCCCGAGCACGCCGAGATCGAGTCGCTCAGCAAGGACCTCGCGCAACTGCGCGACCTGCACGTCGCCTCGACGACCGAGGAGAGCGACTGCTCCCGCGAGCAGACCAAGGCGGAGCAGGACGTCGACCAGGTGCGTCAGCGTGCCAACCGGGACCAGCAGCGCCTCGACTCGGGCGCCGTGACGTCCCCCAAGGACCTGGAGAACCTCCAGCGCGAGATCGCCTCGCTCGCCAAGCGCCAGGGCGACCTGGAGGACGTGGTCCTGGAGGTCATGGAGCGCCGTGAGTCCGCCCAGGAGCGGGTCTCCGAGCTGGCGGAACGTGTCTCCTCGGTCCAGGCGAAGATCGACGACGCGACGGCCCGCCGTGACGCGGCCTTCGAGGAGATCGACGGTGAGTCCGCCACGGTCACCAAGGAGCGCGAGGTCGTGGCGGGTTCGGTCCCGGCCGACCTGCTCAAGCTCTACGACAAGCTGCGCGCCAAGGAGGGCGGCGTCGGTGCGGCCAAGCTCTACCAGCGGCGCTGCGAGGGCTGCCGCATCGAGCTGGACATCACCGGGGTCAACGAGGTGAAGGCAGCGTCCCCCGACACTGTCGTGCGGTGCGAGAACTGCAGCCGCATCCTGGTCCGCACGTCCGAGTCGGGTCTGTAAGGGCCTGTGGCCGTGCGGGAGTTCATCGTCGAGGCCGACGGCGGGTCACGGGGCAACCCGGGGCCCGCGGGCTACGGCTCGGTCGTCATCGACGCGACCACGGGGGAGACCCTGCGGGAGACCGCCGAGTACATCGGCGTCGCGACGAACAACGTGGCCGAGTACAAGGGCCTTGTGGCCGGTCTGAAGGCGGCACACGACCTTGACCCGGCCGCCTCGGTCCACGTCCGGATGGACTCCAAGCTCGTCGTCGAGCAGATGTCGGGCCGCTGGAAGATCAAGCACCCGGACATGAAGCCGCTCGCCGCCGAGGCCGCGCGGATCTACCCGGCGTCCCAGGTGACGTACGAGTGGATCCCGCGCGAGAAGAACAAGCACGCGGACCGTCTCGCCAACGAGGCGATGGACGCGGGCAAGCGGGGCGAGCGGTGGGTGGCGTCGGATTCGACGGCGGAGCTCGACGCGCGGGCCGTCTCCGGCGCGGAGGCGGACGTCCGTGCCGCGGGCAATGTCGCCGAGCAGGCCCCGCCCGTCGGCTGGGCCGCCCCCGCCGACCTGGGTGCCCCCGCGACCTTCGTGCTGCTGCGGCACGGCGAGACCGCGCTGACGCCCCAGAAGCGGTTCTCCGGCAGCGGCGGGACCGATCCGTCCCTCTCCGACGTGGGGCGGGAGCAGGCTGAGCGCGCGGCGGCGGCGTTCGCCGCGCGGGGCACGATCCAGGCGGTCGTCTCCTCGCCGCTGAAGCGCTGCCAGGAGACCGCGCGGGCCGTAGCCGCCCGCATCGGCCTGGACGTACGCATCGAGGACGGGCTGCGCGAGACGGACTTCGGGGCCTGGGAGGGGCTCACCTTCGGCGAGGTGCGCGAGCGTCAGCCGCAGGAGCTGAACGCCTGGCTGGCCTCGCCCGACGCGGCGCCGCCGGGCGGCGAGTCCTTCGCCGCGGTGGCCGAGCGGGTGTCGGCGGCGCGGGAACGTCTGGTCGCCGAGTACGCGGGCCGCACGGTCCTCCTGGTCACGCACGTCACGCCGATCAAGACCCTGGTGCGCCTCGCGCTGGGCGCGCCGCCGGAGTCCCTGTTCCGGATGGAGCTCTCGGCGGCGTCGGTGTCGGCGGTGGCCTATTACGGGGACGGCAACGCGTCGGTGCGCTTGCTGAACGACACGTCTCACCTGCGGTAGGGCTTGGCGGGGTGGCGGGTGTGGGGTGTGGTGTGAGGGGCGTGGATCTCTGCGGGTGCGTTGTGGCTGGTCGCGCAGTTCCCCGCGCCCCTCAGCGGCGC